>JBKQSA010000096.1:0-34990 GCA_052143815.1 Steroidobacteraceae bacterium
TGAGCGATGCCGGAACCCCGGCCATCAGCGATCCCGGGTTCGAGCTGGTGCGCGCGGCGGCAGCGGCCGGCATCGACATCGTGGCGGTTCCCGGTCCGTGCGCGGCGGTGGCAGCGCTCTCGATTGCGGCTCAGCCGACGGATCGGTTTTGTTTCGAAGGATTCCTGCCGGCGCGCGGCAGCGCTCGCCGTGCGCGGCTGGAGTCGCTCAAGCTCGAGCCGCGGACCTTGGTGTTCTATGAATCACCGCACCGCGTGGCGGAAACTCTCGAGGATTGCGCGGCCGCGTTCGGTACCGAACGTGCCGCCACGGCGGCGCGCGAGATCACCAAGCTGCACGAGACCACGTACCGCGGCTCGCTGGGCGAATTGGCGGCGCGCGCGGCGGCCGATGCCGATTTCGCGCGCGGAGAGATCGTGTTGGTGGTGGCCGGGGCGCCGGCGCAGGCAGCGGTCGCCGAGGGTGGCGCGGATGGCCACGGCGGTGCGCTCGACCGGGTGCTCAGCGTGCTGCTCGCCGAGCTGCCGCTGAAACAGGCGGCCCGCTTGGCTGCGCAAATCGTGCAAGTACGCGACAACGAGACTTACAAGCGCGCCTTGCTGTTGAAAGCCGGCTCCTAGTGATCGCGCTCGCATTCGGCGCCATACCTGCGTATGGTGCACGCCGGAGTCGGCCAGGCAGTCGCTGTGCGCGCAAGCGCATGGAGGAAAGTCCGGGCTTCATAGGGCACGGTGCCAGGTAACGCCTGGGAGGCGCGAGCCTACGGAAAGTGCAACAGAAAGATACCGCCTAAGTACCGCGCAAGTGGTGCCGGTAAGGGTGAAATGGTGCGGTAAGAGCGCACCGCGCTGGTGGCAACATCAGTGGCACGGCAAACCCCACCTGAAGCAAGACCAAATAGGGAAGCAAGCGGCGCGTCAAGGCCGCAGTGTGTGGCCCACATACAGGCTTCCGGGTAGGTCGCTAGAGCTGCGCGGCGACGCGCATCCCAGAGGAATGACTGCCCACGACAGAACCCGGCTTAACGGCCGACTCCTTCTTAGTGCTGACGCACCCTATTAACGGGGGCGGAAGACCGCCCCCGACGGTTAGGCGCGCGAAACGCGCGGTCAGAAAAGCGGCGAGGGCAAGGAGCAAGGAGACCGCGCCTCGCGCTAGTCCGCTCGCGAAGCGAGCGCCTGTGTCTCGGGGTGTCTTATACGCCGTAGGTCCAGCGCGCCAGCGCTTGGACCAGCGTAAGCGCTTGGATCAGAAATGCCAGCTAACAGATTGATTCAAAACAGAGTCATGCTCGATGATGCATGAGTGCCGAGGAACTGTGACCTAAGTCACTGTTGTCCCAAGTTTTTTTTAACTTAAGACGTTGACAGTGAAGCGCTGCGCTCCCTATAGTGGAGCCCGGTGGGAAAAAGTGGGAGAAAATGGGTTGCGGAGCCCATCCAGCAATGTTCAGGGGCGCCAATAAGCTAACTCTCGATGCGAAAGGCCGGATGGTGATGCCCACCCGGTATCGAGAGCGGCTGCAGGAACGTTGCGGTGGGAAATTGGTGGTCACGGTCGACAAAGATCAGTGCCTGTTGATTTATCCGTTGCCGGACTGGGAAGAGGTCGAACGCAAGTTGATGCGTCTGCCGGCGTTCAACACGCAGGCGAGGCAGTTGCAGCGCTTGATGGTGGGTCATGCCACCGATTTGGAAATCGACAATCACGGCCGGATCTTGCTGCCCCCCAATTTGCGGGAATTTGGTTTGTTGACGCGCGACGCGGTGTTGATCGGGCAGGGAGTGAAGTTCGAGTTGTGGGACGAGGCGCGGTGGAATGAACGTCGCGACCAGTGGCTGGCGAGCGAAGAGCCTGCCGGCGACCTGCCTGCCGATCTCGAAACGCTGTCGCTGTAGTTCAAGGATGCGCACTACGGCCGCGGAGCACATGCCGGTACTGTTACCTCAAGTGCTGGCCGCATTGAATATACGGGCGAGTGGCGTCTACCTGGACGCCACTTTTGGGCGAGGCGGACATGCAGGGGCTATATTGCAGAAGCTCGTCGCTGACGGTCGATTGCTGTGCCTCGATCGCGACCCGGTCGCCGTCGCCGAGGCCCGAGATCGCTTCGCTGCCGATCCGCGCGTGTCGGTGTTTCTTGCGCGCTTTTCATCACTGGCGGCGTGCGCCGATCAAATCGCGCCCGGCCTCAAATTCGACGGCATTCTGTTCGATCTGGGCGTTTCCTCGCCGCAGCTCGACGAACCCTCCCGCGGCTTCAGCTTCATGCAGGACGGGCCCCTCGACATGCGAATGAGTCAGGGTGAAGGCATGAGCGCAGCCGATGTCATCAACGGTGCACCGGAAGCCGAGCTGATTCGCATCTTCCGCGAATTCGGCGAAGAACCGCTCGCACCGCGCATCGCGCGCGCCATCGTCGCGGACCGGGAGACCAAGCCGTTCGAGCGCACGCTGGAACTCGCCGAGATGATTTCCCGAGTGGCGCGCCGCCGCGATGCGGGGGGGCGGCCAACCGGCGGCCGCGCCCGTCACAAACATCCGGCGACGCGCGTTTTTCAGGCGCTGCGCATCTACGTCAATGGCGAACTCGACGAGCTCGAAGCGGCGCTGAACGCCGCATTCGAGCGCTTGGCGCCGCACGGGCGTCTTGCCGTGATCAGCTTTCATTCGCTGGAGGATCGACTCGTCAAGCACTTCATGCGGCGACATGCGTCGACCGACCCGGTGTATGCGGGACTTCCCTTCGTTCCCGCACACGCAGCACCGACGCTCAAGTTGGTCGGGAAGTCGGTAAAGGCCGACGCAGAGGAAACCGCGCGCAATCCGCGCGCCCGCAGCGCGCGCCTGCGGGTTGCCGAACGTTTGAATGAAGAGCTCGCCGCATGAAAATTCGCAACCTGGCGCCAATCGCTCTTCCGATCCTCTGGCTCGCCGTCCTGGGCTCCGCAGTGCAGGTGATCTACGCCCGCCACAAGGCGCGCGACCTGTTCGTGCATCTGGAGAAGCTCAATGCGGAGCGCGATTCGCTCGAGATGGAGTGGGGCCGCCTGCAGCTGGAACAGAGCTACTGGTCGTCGCACGCCTTCGTCGAGAGGGTGGCGAACGCCAAGCTGCAAATGAATCTTCCGCAAACCCGTGACGTGCGGATCGTGCGACCGTGAAATCTCGTATCGGCTTCAAGCCGCGCTCCGGCGAAAACGAGGCTCAGGCGAAGAGTTATCGCTGGCGCTCGTCCGTGGTGCTCGCATTGGTGATGCTGGGCGCCGTCGGTCTCGCGGCGCGCGCCGTCGAATTGCAGCTGTTGGACCATGGATTTCTCGCCAAGCAGGGAGATGATCGGTCGATGCGCGTGGTCAAGATCGCGGCACATCGCGGCGCGATCACCGATCGCTCGGGCGAACCGCTGGCCATCAGCACGCCGGTCGACAGCGTGTGGGTCAACCCGCAGGAACTCAATGACAACATCGATCAACTGCCGAAACTCGCGAAAGCGCTGAAACAGGATCCGCAATTCCTGGCTCGGCGCATCACCAGCAACCTGGACCGCGAGTTTCTCTATCTCGTGCGGCACATGCCGCCCGACCAAGCGGCGCACATCAAGGCGCTGGGGATTCCGGGCGTGAATCTGCTGCGCGAATACCGCCGCTACTACCCCGCGGGGGAGGTTGCGGGACACGTGGTCGGCTTCACGACCGTCGATGATACGGGGCAAGAGGGTCTCGAACTCGGATTCGACCAGTTATTGAACGGCGAAGACGGCGCGAAGCGCGTCATTCAGGATCTGTACGGCCGCTATGTCGAAAACGTCGAAAGCATTCGTGCGCCGCGGCCGGGCCGCGACTTGGTCACGAGCATCGATTTGCGCATTCAGTATCTTGCCTATCGCGAGCTGAAAGCGGCGATGCAGGAATACCGCGCCCAGGCCGGATCCGTCATCGTCATCGACGTCGATACGGGCGAGGTATTGGCGATGGTGAACCAGCCGTCCTACAATCCCAACGATCGCGATCAGCTGAAGCCCGGTCTGTATCGCAACCGCGCGGCCACCGATATTTTCGAGCCCGGCTCGAGCGTCAAACCCTTCATCATGGCTGCGGCGCTTGCCTCCGGGCAGTACCGCGCCGACAGCGTCGTCGACACCTCCCCGGGCTTCTTCAAGGTGGGCACCAAGGTCGAGGAGGATGAAACCAATCTGGGCATCATCGACCTCGCCACCATCCTCGCCAAGTCGAGCAACGTCGGCACCGCGAAGGTGGCGCTGTCGCTGCGGCCCGAGCAGATCTGGAAAACCCTGCATGGACTGGGCTTGGGGCAGGTGACCGGCAGCGGCTACCCCGGCGAGTCGGCCGGCACGCTGTCGAGCTACGCGCATTGGCGTCCCATCGGCATCGCGACGCTGTCGCATGGCTACGGCATCTCGGTGACCCCGCTGCAGCTCGCGCACGCGTACGCCACCATCGGCGCGGGCGGCATCAAGCGGCCGCTCACCTTCGAGCGGGTCTCCGGTCCCGTGCCCGGGGAGCAGGTGCTCGATCCGAAGGTCGCCCATGAACTCGTGCACATGATGGAGCAGGTGGTCGAGAAGGGCGGCACCGCGACGCGCGCCGCGCTGGTGGGGTATCGCGTGTCGGGCAAGACGGGCACGGCGTTCAAGTCCATCGCCGGCGGCTACTCCACCGACAAGTACATGGCGGTGTTCGCCGGCCTGGTGCCGGCGAGCCATCCGAAGATCGCAACCGTGGTGGTGATCGACGAACCGAGCGGCGATTTGCACCAGGGCGGCCAGGTGGCCGCGCCGGTGTTCTCCAACGTCATGTCGGGCGCGCTGCGGCTCATGGACGTGCCGCCGGACGATCTGCAAAACGTGCCTGCGGCGACGCTGGTACAAGCGAACGATATGCCATGAGCGTACCGGCGCCCGGCGTTTCCCTGACATGGTTGCTCGACGGCATCGCGACACTGCCGGCGAACGATGCGCGCGTCACCGATCTGACGCTCGACAGCCGCGACGTGCGCACCGGCAGTCTGTTCTTCGCGTTGCTCGGCCAGAGGTCGCATGGCCTGGCATTTGCCGCGGAAGCGGCGGCGCGCGGCGCCAGCGTGGTGCTGTGGGATCCCCAGGGTGCCCCCCACGAGCACCCCGGGCTCGGTACGAGCACCCTTGCCGCGGACGCCGCAGTGTTCGTGGCCCCCGTGGCGGGGCTTCGCCGATTGGTGGGCCGGATCGCGGATCGGTTCTTCGGTTGGCCTTCATCGCACTTGCGCATTGTCGGGATCACCGGAACGAACGGCAAGACCACGTGCGCGTATCTGCTCGCGCAAGCCTTGACGCGGTTGCAGTCCGATGCCGCGTACATCGGCACCATCGGTTGCGGACGCATCGGCGCGCTCGAGGTGCCGACCGGGCGTCGCGACGCGCACACCACACCCGACGTGGTGAGTGTGCATCGTCAGTTGTCGAAGCTGCGCGCTCTGGGCGTGCGCGACGTCGCGATGGAAGTATCCTCGCATGCGCTCGATCAAGGTCGCGTCGATGGCGTGCGTTTTCATTCGGCGGCGTTCACCAATTTGACGCGCGATCATTTGGACTATCACTCGTCGATGGAGGCGTATGGCGACGCCAAGACGCGGTTGTTCGCCGTCGCCGATTTGCAGCACATCATCGTCAACATCGGGGACGCCTTCGGCCGCGAGTTCGCGCGCCGCTACAGCGGGCGCGTGCCGCTCACCGCGGTGTGGGTGGGCGCGGGCGATTCCGGCTGGCTTGCCGATCGATCGCTGAATGCCGACGACGTGGTGCTCGATCTGCACGGCATATCCATGGCATTGGGCGGCAGCTTCGGAAAGTGCCGCTTGACCACCAAGCTCCTGGGCCGCTTCAACGCCGAGAATTCGGTCATCGTGATCGCGTGCTTGCTTGGGCTGGGCGTGCCCCTCGACGACGCGGCGACGGCACTCGCGGGCTGCACGCCGCCGCCGGGACGCATGGAAGTGATCGAACCCGCACGCCGCGGCAAACCTCTGGCGGTGATCGACTACGCGCACACTCCGGACGCTTTGACCAAGGCGCTGCGAGCCTTGCGGGAGCATTGCCGCGGCGCTTTGTGGTGCGTGTTCGGTTGCGGCGGCGATCGGGATCCGGGAAAGCGCCCCATAATGGGCGCCGTCGCCGACGAATTCGCCGACCAAATCATCGTTACCGACGATAATCCGCGATCTGAGAATCCGCAAAGTATTACGCGCGGCATCACGGGCGGCATCAAGTCGCACGCCGTTCGCATCATCCACGATCGCGGCGAAGCGATCGCGACCGCGCTCAACGAGGCCGCGTCCATCGACATCGTGTTGATCGCCGGTAAGGGTCATGAGGATTATCAGATATACGGCGAGGTGCGACGCAGCTTCAGCGATCGGCAGGAAGCGCTGCGCTGTTTAGGGGCGGTAGCATGATTCGGGAGCAGCGATGAAGCGCACGCTCGGCGACGCGGCGCACGCGCTGGGCGCTGAGCTCGGCGGCCGGCTCATCGGCGAGGATCTTCGCTACGGCGCCGTGTCGAGCGACAGCCGCACCCTGGGACCCGGCGCGCTGTTCGTGGGCCTGCGCGGTCCGAACTTCGATGGCGCGGAATTCGTCGCCGCGGCGGCGGCGCGCGGCGCTGTCGGCGCATTGGTGGACCGGGCGATGCCGGTTGCGCTCCCGCAAATCATCGTGCCCGACACGTTGCGCGCCCTGCAGCGGCTGGCGGCGATCTGGCGCGCCGACTTCGATATACCCATCGTCGCGATCGGCGGCAGCAACGGGAAAACGACGACGAAGGAAATGACCGCCGCCATTTTGTCGCGCATGGGGACGTGCATGGCGACGCAAGGCAATCTCAATAACCACATCGGCGTGCCGTTGACCTTGATGCGGCTCGATCCGGCGCAGCGCAGCGCGGTGGTGGAGATGGGCGCCAACCGCATCGGCGACGTCGCCGAGCTGGTCAAGCTGGCGCGGCCCACGGTCGGCCTCATCACCAACGCCGGAGCGGAACACCTCGAGGGATTCGGCGACCTGGACGGCGTGGCCCAAGGCGAGGGTGAAATGGTGGAGTGTCTCGAGCCGAAGGCCACCGCCATCATCAACGCCGATGATCCCTATGCCGGATATTGGCGGAGCGTCGCGAGCGCGCGCCGCGTCCTCACCTTCGGCGTGCACGCCGCGGCGGATGGCTCGGCCGGCCGCGGTCCTGCGGTTGGCCGCCCCGCGGTTAGCCGACCTGCAGACTTCACCGCGAAGAATTCTGCCCAGGCCATCGAGCGCGGCGAATTCACGACTCGCTTCACCCTGGTGTGCCCGCTGGGCGAGCGCGAGATCCTGCTGAAGGCGGGCGGCGCGCACAACATCGTCAACGCGCTGGCGGCAGCGGCCGCCGCGACCGCCGCAGGGGCGTCCCTCGAGCACGTCGTAGCGGGCCTAGCCGATTTCCGGGCGGTGGCCGGCCG
Organism: Steroidobacteraceae bacterium; assembly: GCA_052143815.1. GTDB lineage: Bacteria > Pseudomonadota > Gammaproteobacteria > Steroidobacterales > Steroidobacteraceae > Bog-1198. The sequence continues at coordinate 7,489 of JBKQSA010000096.1, forward strand.
GCTGCAGCTGAAGGCCGGCGTGCGCGACAGTTGGATCATCGACGACTCGTACAACGCGAATCCCAGTTCGGTGCGCGCCGGACTCGAGGTGTTGCGTGCGCTGCCGGGCGTCACCTGGCTGGTGCTCGCGGACATGGCCGAGCTAGGGGAACATACCTCGGACAGCCACGCTCATATGGGCAGCTATGCGCGTGATTGCGGCGTCAAGCGCTTGTTCGCCATGGGGCCGCAGAGCTCGCGTGCGGTCGAGACCTTCGGCGCCGGCGGCGAATGGTTGGCCGACACCGATGCCCTGATTCGGCGTCTGCAAGCCGAATTGGCGCCGGGTGTGACGGTGCTCATCAAGGGCTCGCGCGTCAACCGCTTGGAGCGGGTGGTGCAGGCGCTCACCGCTGGCGGGAGCTGATCGCATGTTGTTGTATCTCACGGAATATCTCGCCAAGTACTACTCAGGCTTCCACGTCTTTCAGTATTTGACGCTGCGCGGCATTCTTGCGGCGCTGACGGCGCTGGCAATGGCGCTGTTCATGGGTCCAAAGATGATCGCCGTGCTGACGCGTTACCAGATCGGCCAGCGAGTGCGCACTGATGGGCCGCAGTCGCACCTTCAGAAATCCGGCACGCCCACGATGGGCGGGGGCCTGATCTTGGTGGCGACGGTGATCGGTACGTTGCTGTGGGCGGATCTATCGAACCGCTTCGTGTGGATAGTCGTAGCGACCACGCTCGCGTTCGGCGCCATCGGCTTCTACGACGATTATCTGAAATTGGTGGTGGGCAATTCAAAGGGTTTGGCGGCGCGCTATAAATATCTGGCACAATCCTTGGCGGCGTTGGTCGCGGCGTATTGCTTGCACAGTTTCCATCAGACGGCGGCTGAAACCACGCTGTACGTGCCGTTCTTCAAGACCGTGGCGGTGCCCATGACCACCATCGGGTTCGTTGCGTACGCTTATTTCGTGATCGTCGGCACCAGCAACGCCGTGAATCTCACCGACGGTCTCGATGGTCTCGCCATCATGCCCGCCGTGATGGTGGCAACGGCGCTCGGCATCTTTGCGTACGCCACCGGCAACATCAAGTTCGCAACCTACCTGCAGATTCCCTATATCAACGGCGTCGGGGAATTGCTGATCTTCTGCACCGCGCTGACGGGCGCCGGTCTCGGGTTCTTGTGGTTCAACGCCTACCCCGCGGAAATCTTCATGGGCGATGTCGGCGCGTTGGCCATCGGCGCCGCTCTGGGAACGATCGCCGTCATCGTGCGCCAGGAAATCGTGCTGTTTGTGATGGGCGGAGTGTTCGTGTTGGAGACCGTGTCCGTGATGCTCCAAGTGGCGTCGTTCAAGCTCACGGGCAAACGCATTTTTCGCATGGCGCCGCTGCATCATCATTTCGAACTCAAGGGCTGGGCCGAGCCGAAGGTCATCGTGCGTTTCTGGATCATCAGTTTCGTGCTCGTTTTGGCGGGTCTCGCGACCTTGAAGATCCGCTGATGGCAAGCGTAGTGGTCGGCCTCGGCAAGACGGGCGCTTCATGCTTGCGTTACTTCGCGAAACACGGAATTGCCGCGTCCGCCACCGATTCACGCCCGACGCCGCCGGGGCTCGCCGAGCTGGGGCCGCTCGCCCAGGAGATCGACATGCGATTGGGCGGTTTCGATCTGTCGCTGCTCGACGGCGCGTCGCAGCTGTTGATATCGCCCGGCGTGTCGCTCGAGGAGCCTATCGCCCAGGCGGCGCGTGCCCGCGGCATCGAAGTGCTCGGCGACATCGAACTGTTCGCGCGCGGGGTGCGTGCGCCGGTCATCGGCATCACCGGCACCAACGGCAAGAGCACCGTGACCAGTTTGGTCGCCAGCATGGCGAGCGCCGCGGGGCGACGCGTCCTTGCCGGCGGCAATCTCGGCGTTCCGGCACTGGATCTTTTGGACCAACCGATTCCGGATCTCTACGTCCTCGAGTTGTCGAGCTTTCAGCTGGAAACGACCTGGTCGCTCGAGTTGTTGGGGGCGGTGGTGCTCAACGTCACCCCGGATCACATGGACCGCTATGCGTCGGTCGCGGACTACGCCCGCGCCAAGTCACGAATTTTTGCGCATGCCGCCACCGTGGTGCTCAACGCCGACGATCCGCTGGTCGCGGGTATGCGCGGGGCGGCCATCCGCACGGCGTGTACACGCGGGGCGGCCGCCCGCACGGCGGCCGCAGTCGAGCGCGGCAACAGGCGGGTCGTGACCTTTTCGACGCAGCGTCCCGATGCCGACTATTCCTTGGTACGTTCAGGGAATCAAACTCTGTTGGGCCGCCACGGCGAGGGCGTGCTCGATCTCTCACGCATGAAAATCACCGGCCTGCACAATGCCGCCAACGCGCTTGCCGCGCTGGCACTGGGCGATGCGGCGGGCTTGCCGCTCGCCGCGATGCAGTGCGCGCTCGAAGGCTTTCCGGGACTGCCGCATCGTTCTCAATGGGTCGCGGACATCGCGGGCGTGCGCTACGTGGACGATTCGAAAGGCACCAATGTGGGCGCCACCATCGCCGCGGTCGAGGGAATGCAAGGACCTTTGGTGATGATCGCGGGCGGGGCGGGCAAGGGTCAGGACTTTGCGCCGCTGGCCGAGGCGTTCCAAGACAAGGTCAGGCACGTGGTCCTGATCGGCAAGGATGCGCCGGCGATCGAGCAAGTGGTCACGGGGGTGTGCAGCACCGAGCGCGCGGCATCGATGGAGGACGCCGTGACCGCGGCGGCGCGCGCTGCCCTGCCGGGCGATACGGTACTGCTGTCTCCCGCCTGCGCCAGTCTCGACATGTTTCGCGACTACGGTCATCGCGGCGATGTGTTCGCCGCGGCGGTGCGCGCACTGGCGGTGCGATCATGATGAACGCAACCACCATGGGCTACGGCGTGCGGGCACGCGAGCGGATGCCGTTCGCATGGGACATCATCACGTTGGGGCTGGTGGCTGCGCTGCTGCTGGTGGGCCTCGTGATGGTCACGTCTGCCTCCATGTCGGTGGCCGCGAAGGACCTGGGCGATCCATTCTACTACTTGGAAAGGCAGTTCCTGTTCGGTCTGTGCGGTGTCTTGGCGGCGTGGGTCGTGACCCGCGTACCGGCGGAGCAATGGGAAAAGCACAGTCTCGCGCTGCTGTTGCTGGGTCTCGCGTTGCTGTTGCTGGTGCTCATTCCGGGATTGGGCGCGAAGATCAACGGCGCCCGCCGCTGGATGCGGATCGGACCGATGAATTTCCAAGTCTCGGAACTCGCCAAAGTGCTGGTGCTGACCTGGATCTGCAGCTACTGCGTGCGCAAGCGCGCAGAACTCGAACAGACGTTCGCCGGCCTTCTCAAACCGGTGGGGCTGTTGGGCGTGGCCGGAGTGCTGCTGCTGTTGGAGCCGGACTTCGGTGCGACGACGGTGCTGTTCGCCACCGGCTTTGCGGTACTGTTCGTCGCCGGCGCACGTCTGCGCTACGTGTTCATGCTGGTGTCTGCGGTGGCCGCCGCCTTTGCCGTGCTGGCGTTGACGTCGGCATATCGTCTGAAGCGGCTCACCGTATTCCTTCATCCGTGGGACGATCCGTTCAACGGCGGCTTTCAGTTGACGCAGTCGCTGATCGCGATCGGCCGCGGCGGCTGGTTCGGCGTGGGTCTCGGCAGCAGCATTCAAAAACTCTTTTATTTACCGGAAGCGCACACCGATTTCGTGTTCGCCGTGCTGGCCGAGGAATTGGGCCTGGTGGGCGTCATCGGCGTGATTGGCCTATTCGTGGCCTTGGTGTGGCGGGCCTTTCAAATTTCGCGAATGGCGCTCAAGGCCGGCCTCAAATTCCAGTCGTATCTCGCATTGGCGTTCGGCATGTGGCTGGGCCTGCAGACCATCGTCAACATCGGCGTCAACATGGGCGTGTTGCCAACCAAGGGACTGACCTTGCCGCTGCTCAGCTATGGCCGCAGCAGCCTGATCGTGAGCCTGGCGTGGCTCGGCGTGGTACTCCGCATCTATCACGAGGTGAAGTGCAACTCTCGCTCGGCGGTGATGCGCATGCCGGGAGGACCTCGATAATGTCCGCAGCGACCCGCCGTGGCACGACCTTACCCGGAGAGGCTCCCGGCTCGCCGGCCTTGAGCGGCCCTGTGCTCATCATGGCCGGCGGTACGGGCGGGCACGTATTCCCCGCACTCGCGGTGGCGAAGGTGCTGCGCGATCGTGGCGTGGCGGTGGTCTGGCTGGGTGTACCCGCCAGCATGGAATCGCGGGTGGTGCCGGCGAATGGATTCCCGATCGAATGGGTTCGGGTCAAGGGGATTCGCGGCAAGGGTCTTACCGCCTGGGTGATGGCGCCGCTCTCCATCGTGAATGCCGTGCTGCAGGTCATGGCGGTACTGCGCCGCGTGCGGCCGCGCGCGGTGCTGGGGGCGGGGGGCTATGTGAGCGGCCCCGGCGGCATTGCGGCATGGTTGCTGCGCATCCCGTTGTTGATCCACGAACAGAACGCCGTTCCCGGTTTGACCAATCGCTGGCTGGCGCGCGTGGCAGGCCAGGTGCTCCAGGCATTTCCAGGCAGTTTCAAACCCAGCGTCAATGCGCGCACCGTCGGCAATCCGGTGCGCGCCGATATTGCCGCCATCCCGGAGCCGGCAGCGCGGTTTACGAATCGCGAGGGACGCGCGCGATTGCTGGTGTTCGGCGGCAGCCAGGGTGCGCAGCGCCTGAACGCCATGGTGCCGAAGGCACTGTCGCGTTTGGCCCCCGAGCGTCGTCCGCAGGTGCGCCATCAGGCGGGGGAGCGCGGCATCGATGCTGCACGCGCTGCCTACCATGAAGCGCAGGTCGAGGCGGAAGTGATGCCCTTCATCGATGACATGGCCGCGGCATACGCCTGGGCCGATGTCGCGCTGTGCCGCGCCGGCGCGATGACCATTGCTGAACTGCAAGCGGCCGGCCTCGGCGCGATACTGGTCCCCTTCCCGGCGGCCACGGACGATCATCAGACCAAGAATGCCGAAGCCATGGTGAGCATCGGCGCCGGACGCGTGCTGCAAGAGCGCGATTTGACCGCCGACACCTTGAGCGCCTGCATTGCCGAACTCACGGCAGACCGTGCTCGCCTGTTGAGGATGGCGCAGGCGGCGCGTCGCGTGCGAGTCATCGACGCCGCGGCGCAGGTCGCGGATCTCTGCTTGGCTGCCGGAGCCTCGGCATGAGCCATCCCATGAACCATCGCTTGAACGATCGAATGCGCCGCATTCACATCATTCACCTGGTCGGCATTGGCGGCAGCGGCATGGGCGGCATCGCGGAAGTGTTGTTGAACCTGGGCTATGACGTGCAGGGCTCCGATCTCAAAGCCAATGCCGTGACCGACCGCTTGGGCCGTTTGGGCGCCAAGATCTTCATCGGCCATGCGGCCGAGCATTTGGGCCAAGCCGACGTCGTCGTCGTCTCGAGCGCCGTCAACCGCAGTAACCCCGAGGTTGCAGCGGCGCTGGCGAATCGTATTCCCGTGGTACCGCGCGCGGAAATGCTGGGCGAGCTGATGCGCTTCCGCTACTCGGTGGCCGTTGCCGGCACGCACGGCAAGACGACCACCACGAGCTTGGTCGCCAGCATATTGGCCGAAGGCGGCCTCGATCCGACTTTCGTCATCGGCGGACGGCTCAAGAGCGCGGACAGCAATGCGCGCTTGGGCGCGGGGCGGTATCTGGTCGCCGAGGCCGACGAGAGCGATGCGTCGTTCATGCACCTGCAGCCGATGATCGCCATCGTCACCAACATCGACAACGACCATCTCGCCACTCACGATGGCGATTTTTCGCGGCTCAAGCAGAGTTTCGTGGATTTTCTGCACAACCTGCCGTTCTATGGCCTGGCCGTTTTGTGCACGGACGATGAATACGTGCGGAGCATCCTCGAAGCTGTCGGCAGGCCGTTCGTGACCTACGGCTTCTCCGAGGGCACCGATATTCGCGCCGTCAATGTGGTCCGCGATGGGCTGCAGTCGCGCTACGAAGCGCTGCGTGCCGGGTATGAGCCGCTCGCGGTGACCATCAATCTGCCAGGGCGCCACAATGTGCTCAATTCGCTGGCGGCGGTCGCGGTGGCCACCGAACTTGGGATCTCCGACGCGGCCATCCAGAAAGCGTTGGCGGGTTTTCAGGGCATCGATCGGCGCTTACAGCAACTCGGCGAGATCGTCTGGCCGGGTGGCCGTGCCTTGTTGGTCGACGACTATGGCCACCACCCGACCGAAGTGGCGGCGACCATCGATGCCGTGCGCCAGGGCTGGCCGTCGCGCCGGCTGGTCCTCGTGTTTCAGCCGCATCGTTACACCCGTACGCGCGATCTGTTGGACGATTTCGGCCGCGTGCTCGGTGACTGCGACGTGCTGCTGGTGACCGAAGTCTATCCGGCCGGGGAGGCGCCGATCGCGGGCGCCGACGGCCGCGCCATCTGCCGCGCAGTACGCTCGCGCGGCGTGATGGAACCGGTGTTCGTCGAGCGCGCCGACGATTTGGCGGAGTCGCTGCGCGGCATATTGCATGACGGCGACGTGGTGCTCACCATGGGCGCCGGCAACATCGGCGCGGTGGCGCAGGAACTGAAGAGCCGGTTTGCGTCGGGAGCTGCCGCATGAACGGCACCTTGCATGCCGACCTCCCGCAACTCGCGCCGGAATTCAATGCGCGGGTGTTGCACGACGTACCCATGTCGAAACATACCTCGTGGCATGCCGGCGGACCGGCCGATTTGTTCTTCGCGCCGCGCGACGCCACGGATTTGGCCTCGTTCCTCAGGCAGCTTCCGCCCAGCGTGCCGATGCTGTGGATTGGCCTCGGCAGCAATCTGCTGGTCCGCGACGGCGGCGTGCGCGGCGCCGTGGTGGTGACGCACGGCGCGTTGGGTGCGCTGGAGCGGGTCAGCGCCACGCGAATCTACGCCGAGGCCGGTGTGCCCTGCGCGCGCATCGCACGCCAGTGTGTGAAGTGGGGCTTAGGTCCCGCGGAATTCTTTGCGGGAATCCCCGGGACTCTCGGCGGGGCGCTCGCCATGAATGCCGGCGCCTGGGGCGGCGAGACCTGGCGCCACGTCGTCGAGGTCGACGTGCTGGATCGCGGCGGCACGCGCCACACGCGAACCCCGGCCGACTACGACATCGGGTATCGCCAGGTGCGCGGACCTGCGGACGAATGGTTCATCGCCGCACGCATGGAGTTCGAACGCAAACCCGGCGCCAATGAGGCCGCCATTCGCGAACTGCTCGAGAAGCGCAGGCAAACGCAACCGATCGGCGAATGGAGCTGCGGTTCGGTGTTCACCAATCCGCCGGGCGATCATGCGGCGCGCCTGATCGAGAGCGCGGGGCTGAAAGGATTTCGTATCGGCGATGCGTCCGTGTCCGAGAAGCACGCCAACTTCATCATCAATCACGGCGCGGCGCGCGCCGCCGACATCGAGGCGGTGATTCTGCACGTGCAGCGAACCGTCGCCGCAGTCCATCACATCGATCTGACCACCGAAGTGCGCATCGTCGGAGATCCGGCATGAGCTTGCTCACGCAATCGGCGCTGCGTAGCGCGAGGTCACCCGGCGACTTCGGCAAGGTCGCCGTGTTGCTGGGCGGCGATTCGACGGAGCGCGAGATCTCTCTGCTGAGTGGCAACGCGGTGCTCGCCGCCCTCGAGCGGCGCGGCGTGGATGCGCATCCCTTCGATCCGCGCGAGACGCCGGTGCAGAACCTTGTGAGCGAAAAATTCGATCGGGCGTGGATCGCGCTGCACGGGCCCGGGGGCGAGGACGGTGTGATGCAGGGGGCCCTCGAATGGTTGGGTATTCCTTACACCGGCAGCGGCGTACTCGCCTCGGCTCTCACCATGGATAAGCTCAAGACCAAACGCGTGGTCGTGGGCGCCGGCTATGCCGCGCCCGAATACGCGGTGTTGTCGAGCCCGGCCGATCTCCCGCGCGCGCTGGCTTCGGTGGGTTTGCCCCTGATGGTCAAGCCGGCCTCACAGGGTTCGAGCGTCGGCATCACCAAGGTCAAGACAGCGGAAGAATTGCCGCGCGCTTACGCCGAAGCAAGGGCGGTCGATCCCATCGTATTCGCCGAGCGTTTCATCACGGGGGACGAATACACCGTCGGAGTGCTGCATGGCCGCGGCTTGCCGTCCATCCGCATCCAGCCGGCCACGGAGTTCTACGATTATCAGGCGAAGTACTTCCGCAACGATACGCAGTATCACTGCCCGAGCGGCCTGTCCGCCGCGGCCGAGGCCGAGTTGCAGGCGGCGGCGCTCGCCGCGTTTCAGGTCACGGACTGCTTCGGTTGGGGCCGGGTCGATTTCATGCGGAGCAAGAACACCGCACAGTTCTATTTCATCGAGATCAACACCACGCCCGGCATGACCGATCACAGCTTGGTGCCCATGGCCGCGCGCCAGGCGGGGATGGATTTCGAGGAATTGGTGTGGCGCGTTCTGGAAACGAGTTTCGCGAGACAGAGAAAAACATGAATCTGCAATGGCTCACCCGCCGCAATCGCTTCAAGAAGCGCGCTCAGCCTGAAAAAGCGCAGCGGCAGTGGCCCAAATTCTTCAGCGAGTGGCGCGCCTATGCGCGGCGTATCGCGCTGCTCGTGGTCAGCATCGGCGCGTTGGCTGCGCTCACGTGGGCGCTGGACCGGCCGATCCACGTCATTTCCATGGACGGCGCTTTTCAACGCGTGTCGCCCGGCGAAGTGGAGAAGGCGGTCGCGCCCTTCACGCACGCCGGATTCATGTCGGCGGACCTCGACCGCATACAGCGTGCGGTCGAGTCGGTGCCGTGGGTAGACCATGCCAGAGTGCAGCGGCGCTTTCCCAACAGCTTGCACGTCACCGTGGTCGAGGAAACCGCGATGGCTCGGTGGGGCGAATCCGGATTGCTCAATACGCGCGGTGAACTGTTCGTCCGGCAAGCGGCGCACGTGCCGGCGGAACTGCCGCGCTTGAGCGGACCCGATGGCACGGAGTCGCTCGTCGCCCAGCGTTATCTGTCGGCGCAGGGCCGGATGCTCGAGGCCGGCATGCGCATCGCCGCGCTGCGTCTCGATGAGCGCGGTGCGTGGGAAATGGATTTGGACAGCGGCGTGACCGTGCGGCTAGGACGCCGCGATGTCGAGGAACGGCTGGATCGGTTCATCCGCACGGCGTCGCAAGTGATCTCCCATCGCTTGAGCGACATCACTTACGTGGACATGCGCTATTCCAACGGCTTTGCCATCGGCTGGCGCACTCCTGCGGCGCCGGCGTCGGCACCGGCCAAACGTTCCGACGATGCCGAAGTGTAAGGAAATTCTGAAAAGCCATGGCTAAGCGTTCTGACCGCAATCTGGTAGTAGGCCTCGACATCGGCACGAGCAAGGTGGTGGCCATCGTCGGCGAAATCAAAGCCGACGGCACGCTGGAAATCATCGGCATCGGCAGCCATCCGTCGCGGGGCCTGAAGAAGGGCGTGGTGGTCAACATCGAGTCCACCGTGCAATCCATCCAGCGCGCGGTCGAAGAAGCGGAGCTCATGGCCGGCTGCGAAATCCACTCCGTGTATGCGGGTATCGCCGGCAGTCACGTCCGCAGCCTCAATTCGCACGGCATCGTCGCCATCAAGGACAAAGAAGTGGTGCAGGGCGACGTCGAGCGCGTGATCGACGCCGCCAAGGCGGTCGCCATTCCCGCCGATCAGAAAATCCTGCACGTCTTGCCGCAGGAATACATCATCGACACGCAGGAAGGCATTCGCGATCCGATCGGCATGTCGGGCGTGCGGCTCGAGGCCAAGGTGCACATCGTCACGGGCGCCGACAGCGCGGCACAGAACATCGTCAAGTGCGTGCAACGCTGCGGCCTGGCGGTCGACGACATCGTCCTCGAACAGCTGGCGTCGAGTTACGCCGTGCTCACCGAGGATGAGAAGGACCTGGGTGTGTGCGTGGTCGATATCGGCGGCGGCACCACGGATATCGCGGTATTCGGCGGCGGGGCGATCAGGCACACGGCGGTGATACCGATCGCCGGCGACCAAGTCACCAACGATATTGCGGTGTCGATGCGCACGCCGACGCAATACGCCGAGGACATCAAGATCAAGTACGCCTGCGCATTGTCGCAGTTGGCCAATCCCGATGAAACCATCGAAGTGCCCAGCGTCGGCGATCGGCCGCCGCGTCGTCTGGCGCGCCAGACCCTGGCCGAGATCGTCGAGCCTCGCTACGAAGAGCTATTCGGGTTGATTCGCGATGAGCTGCGCCGCGCCGGCCTGGAGGAGTCGGTGGCTACCGGCATCGTGCTGACCGGCGGCAGTTCCAAGATGGAAGGCGCGATCGAACTCGCCGAAGAAGTGTTTCACATGCCGGTGCGCTTGGGCGTGCCGCAGTACGTCAGCGGGCTCGTCGACGTAGTGAGCAACCCGATTCATGCCACCGGCGTCGGGCTGCTGCTGTATGCAAAAAGCAATATGGATTTGAGGCGAATGGACGTACCGCTGCTGTCGGGCGGCATGAAGTCGATTTTGGAACGGATGAAGGCGTGGTTTCAGGGTAATTTTTGATTAAAACCCCAAAACATTGAATACAACCGTAAGGAGAACTGGAATGTTTGAACTGATGGACTCTTATAGTCAAAGCGCCATTATCAAGGTGCTCGGTGTAGGCGGCGGCGGCGGCAACGCCGTCTCGCACATGGTCACCGCGGGCCTGGAAGGCGTGGAATTCATTTGCATCAACACCGATGCGCAGGCTTTGAAGCACTCCAAGGTGCGTACGGCGCTGCAGATCGGCTGCAACATCACCAAGGGCCTGGGGGCAGGCGCCGATCCCGAGGTGGGTCGTCAAGCCGCGATGGAAGATCGCGATCGCATCATCGAACTCATCGAAGGGTGCGACATGCTGTTCATCACCGCCGGTATGGGCGGCGGCACGGGCACGGGCGCGGCTCCCGTGGTCGCGCAAGTGGCGAAGGAACTCGGCATTTTGACGGTTGCGGTGGTGACCAAGCCGTTCGAGATGGAAGGCAACAAGCGCTCGCGAGTGGCCGATCAGGGCATGCTGGAATTATCGAAGTATGTGGATTCGCTGATAACCATTCCGAACCAGAAATTGCTGGCCGTGTTGGGCAGCAGCACGACGCTTCTCGACGCGTTCAAGGCGGCGAACACCGTGCTGCAAGGCGCGGTGCAAGGCATCGCCGAACTCATCACGCGGCCGGGCTTGATCAACGTCGACTTTGCGGACGTGCGCACGGTCATGTCGGAAACCGGTATGGCCATGATGGGATCGGGGGCCGCGTCGGGCGAGGACCGGGCGCGCGAAGCAGCCGAGGCGGCGATCTCGAGCCCGCTGCTCGAGGACATCAATCTCGCGGGCGCACAGGGCATTTTGGTGAACGTCACCGCAGGCATGGATCTGTCCATCGGCGAGTTCCAGGAAGTGGGCAACGTCATCAAACAGTTCGCTTCGGATGATGCCACCGTCGTCTTGGGCACGGTCATCGACCCCGAGATGTCGAACCAGATCCGCGTCACGGTGGTGGCGACGGGGCTGGGCAAGCCCGTGATGAGGTCCACCGCTCCGGCCCCGGCGGCGGCGGCCATCGCGCCACCGCCCACGATGCGGGTCGTGCGACAGAAGTCACCGATGGCGCCCACCGACTATGCGATGTTGGATCGTCCGACCGTACAGCGGCAGCGGGCCGTCGGCGACGGTTTGCGGACGGAGATGGAATCGGAGGATTTGCTGGACATCCCGGCATTTCTGCGCCGACAGGCGGATTGATTCGGCTTTAAGGTTCTGACAATCCAGTTTGGCGTTCGCGGCAGCTTGGGGCCGCCGCGAACGCCCGTTTGAACTCGCGAGCGTGATTGAGCTTTTTCAATTTTAGCCTTCTTACCGGCCTGTGGTACCTTTGGCGCTCATTAACATAGGTCGGTAGTCCGGTTTCCCATGTTGAACCAAAGAACACTGAAGAATTCGATTCGTGCCACCGGGGTGGGTCTGCATACGGGCAAGAAAGTCTTGATGACTTTGCGGCCTGCTTTGCCGGATACGGGCATCGTCTTCCGCCGCACGGATTTCGATCAGCCCGTCGATATCAAAGCCCGTGCCGAGAACGTCGGGGACACCACCATGGGCACGACTCTGCACAGCAGCGGCGTGAGGATTTCGACGGTGGAGCATCTGCTGTCCGCACTGGCGGGGTTGGGCATCGACAACGCCCTGGTGGAGGTAAGCGCCGGCGAAGTGCCGATCATGGACGGCAGTGCGGGGCCTTTTGTGTTTCTGCTGCAGTCTGCGGGCATCGAGGAGCAGAAGGCGCCGAAGCGCTTCATTCGCATCCTCGAAAGTCTCCAAGTCGAGGATGGCGACAAGTGGGCGCGCTTCGACCCGTATGACGGTTTCAAGGTCAATTTCGAAATCGAATTCAATCACCCGACGTTCAAGAAGCACTCGCAAGTCGCGTCCATGGACTTTTCGACCACGTCGTTCCTGCGTGAAGTAAGCCGTGCGCGTACCTTCGGTTTCATGCGCGATCTGGAAAGCCTGCGGGCGCGCAATCTTGCGCTCGGCGGCAACATGGATAACGCCATCGTTCTCGACGATTACCGCGTGCTCAACGAAGACGGCTTGCGCTATGAGGACGAGTTCGTCAAGCACAAGATTCTCGACGCTATCGGCGACTTGTATCTACTTGGACACAGCCTCATCGGCGAATTCAGCGGCTACAAATCCGGGCATGCGCTCAACAACAAATTGCTGCGTGTCCTCATCGACACCGAAAGTGCGTGGAAGGAAGTGACGTTCGAAAGCCTGGCGGATGCGCCAATTTCGTACGTCGCGGCGGCCGCGAGGATTTAGCCGGGGGCGCCAAGCCCGGGGCGCGTAGCCGGGCGCGCGTGGCCGGGCCGGGGGGTGCCTAGCCCGGGACGCGCAGCGTAGCCCGGGGCCAACAGCGGGGGCGCCTAGCCGGGCGCCCTAGCTTAGCTGGCCCGCGCCGGCCTTGGTCGTAGGATGTTGCATTATGTCCAGGCAGCGGTCAGGGCGTAGGCGTAACCAAAAAGTCTCAGGTGCGGGGCGGAACGACCTTGATTCGAACACTCTGGATATCGATGCCCATGGACGACCCCACCCGCAAAGCCAAAGTGTCGGTCAGGTAGCGCAAGCGGGCGGCCCAAGCGGCGCCCGACACACCGACGGTCAACCGGCCGCGCTCGAGGCCTGCGCTCACCACGGTCTCGGCGAGATGGGGAGGCAGCGCTCTGCAAACGTGCTCGAGGGCCACGGTTCGCTCGTCAGCGCGCACTTTTAGTGCGCCGAGACGCCCACTGCCTACCCGTAGTAACTCATTGATGCTTCTCGGTTTTTCCACTCTGCCGTCCACCCGTCCCGGGAAATGATCCTCCGAAGCGTGCTTAAATTCCTTGTTTTGATCCGCCGTATTCTGCATAGTTTACGCCCTTTGAAACCCAAGCCTTAGGGAGGGTAGCCCTCAGATGCCGGCATTGGAGCGAAAATCCCTATGAATGTCATCTTCGTTGGCCGCAAAACAGGCCGAGTCAAGCAATTGGATCTGCAGCATCCCTTGGTCGTCGCGGCGGCGATCGGTCTGGTCATCGCTATCGTGGGCGGTGCTTTTTCGATCGGTATCAGCTTGGGCTCCAATCATCGCAGCTCCAATCCGATCGATCAGCTGGGTAGTTGGTCGGCCGACCTGCTGCGGCAGAAGGCGCAGATCGAGGATGTTCGGCGTGTACTTCAGGAAAAGGTCAATGCGCTCGCCATGCGTGTGGGCCAGATGAACGCCAATGTCATTCGTCTCGATGCCCTGGGTAAGCGCTTGACGCGCATGGCAAACTTGGACGATGGCGAGTTCGATTTCGGCAACCCCCCGGCGCTGGGCGGCGCTGAAGCCGCCGACGGTCAGCCGGCGCAGATCCCGAACCTTACGGCCATGGTCGACGATTTGCAAAACCAGCTGTCCAGCCGCGAGCAGCAGTTGGGCGTCTTGGAGAACCTGATCCTCAGCCGAGAACTGAACAAGCAGGTGTATCCGGAAGGCCGACCCGTACAGGAGGGGTTTATTTCCTCCTATTTCGGGAGTCGCGCCGACCCGTTTACCGGCTATTCCGTGGTGCACAAGGGCCTTGATTTTGCCGCTCCCGAGGGCACTAAGGTGTCGTCGGTCGCGGCGGGCTTGGTAACCTTCGCCGGCGAACGAACCGGATTCGGGCAGATGGTGGAAATCAACCACGGTAACGGCATGGCCACCCGTTATTGCCACAATGAGAAGTTGTTGGTGAAACAGGGTGACATGGTGCGTAAGGGTCAGGAAGTGTCGTTGATGGGGTCCACCGGCCATTCGACCGGCCCTCACCTACACTTTGAGGTGCTGAAAAATGGGGTGCAGGTCGACCCGCTGCGCTTCATCGGCGAGGATCGGTAGGCTGGCCAGGCGCTGAGCGGCAGATTGCGCATAGCGTCGGGCGGCCCCCTGGCCCGCGAGTTCGGCGCCCTACGAAACGATTTCCCGGTCCTCCGGTCTATCCGTACAATACCCAGTTTTTCAAGGACTCCCCCTCGTGTGGAAGCTTCTGACCCAGGTTTTTGGCAGCCGTAATCAGCGACTCGTGAAGGAGCTGAGCCGCACGGTCTCGGCGATCAATGGCTTCGAAGCCAGCGTCAGTGCGTTGACTGATGAACAGTTTCCCGAGAAGACGCGGGAACTCAAGGCGCGATATGCGGCCGGTACCCCGCTCGACGATTTGGTGCCCGAGGCGTTTGCGTTGGTGCGCGAAGCGTCCCGCCGCAAGCTCGGGTTGCGTCATTTCGATGTGCAGCTCATCGGCGGCCTCGCCCTGCATGCGGGCAAGATCGCCGAGATGCGCACGGGCGAAGGCAAGACGTTGATGGCGACGCTGCCGGCGTATTTGAACGCGCTCAGCGGCGAGGGCGTGCATGTGGTGACCGTTAACGAATATTTGGCGCAGCGCGACTCGGATTGGATGAGCCCGGTCTTCCGCTTTCTGGGCCTCAACGTGGGCGTCATCAAGAATGCACAGTCCCCCGACGAGAAGCGTGCCGCCTACGCCTGCGACATCACGTACGGTACCAATAACGAATTCGGATTCGATTATCTGCGCGACAACCTCGCGTTTCGATTGGAGGATCGTGCTCAGCGCAAGCTGTCCTTCGCCATCATCGACGAAGTGGACTCGATTTTGATCGACGAGGCTCGCACGCCGTTGATCATTTCCGGTCCCGCCGAGGAGAGCACCGAGCTCTATATCAAGATCAACACCTTGATCCCCCGGCTCGTGAAACAGAAAGAGGAAAACGGTCCCGGCGATTATGCGGTGGACGAGAAAACCAAGCAGGCCACGCTCACCGAGGACGGACATCAGAAAGTCGAAGATTTGATGTCGGAAATCGGGCTGCTGCGCGAAGGCGAGAGTCTTTACGATGCCACCAACATTCGGTTGATGCATCACTTGAACGCTGCGCTGCGAGCGCACGCTCTCTACAAGCGCGACGTGGAATACATCGTGCGTCAGGGCGAAGTCATCATCGTCGACGAATTCACGGGCCGCACCATGCAAGGCCGCCGCTGGTCCGACGGCTTGCATCAAGCGGTGGAAGCGAAAGAAGGGGTGAAGGTTCGGGAAGAGAACCAGACCGTCGCGTCCATCACATTCCAGAACTTCTTCCGGCTATATTCGAAATTGTCGGGCATGACGGGCACGGCCGATACCGAGGCCTTCGAGTTCCAGCAGATCTACGGGCTGGAAGTGGTGGTCATCCCCACCCACAAACCGATGATCCGCAAGGACAAGTCGGACTTGGTGTTCTTATCGGAGGGAGACAAGTTCCAAGCCATTCTCGAAGACATTCAGGATTGCGTGAAGCGTGGTCAGCCCGTGCTGGTCGGCACCACCTCGATCGAAACCTCTGAGCGGCTGGCGAAGTTGCTGGCGGGGGCCAAGATTCCGCACGAGGTGCTGAACGCCAAGCAGCATGAGCGCGAGGCTCATATCGTGGCCGAAGCGGGTCGTCCCGGCGCCATCACCATCGCCACCAACATGGCCGGCCGCGGCACCGACATTGTCCTCGGCGGCAGCCCGCAGACCCAGATCGATGCGATCGATACGCCGAATGAGGCGGAGCTCAAGCAGATCCACGAAGACTGGCGCAAGCGGCACGATGAAGTGCTTGCCGCCGGCGGTCTGCACATCGTCGGCACCGAGCGCCATGAATCCCGCCGCATCGACAATCAGTTGCGAGGCCGGTCCGGACGGCAGGGCGATCCGGGTTCGAGCCGATTTTATCTGTCCCTCGAAGACAATTTGATGCGCATTTTCGGCGACCCGACCCGCATGAAGGCGCTCATGACGCGCGTCGGAATGAAAGCCGGGGAAGCCATCGAGAGCGGCATGCTGACGCGGCAGATCGAGCGCGCACAGCGGCGCGTCGAGCAGCACAATTTCGACGCGCGCAAACAATTGCTGGAATATGACGACGTGGCCAACGATCAGCGCCGCGTGATCTACCAGCAGCGCACCGATCTCATGAGTGCGGAAGATGTTGCCGAGGCCGTCAAGGGCATCCGCGAGGATGTGGTCGCACAGTTGGTGGACCAGTACGTACCGGGAGGTGCTGCGGAAGAACAGTGGGACGTGCCCGGATTGGCCCAAGCCATCGAGCGGGATTTCGGACCGGTGCTGCCCGTCGACGCATGGGTCAAAGCTGAAGAAGCCGGCGACGGGTCCGGATTGAAGAAAAAGATCCTGCAGGCGCTGGAAGACGTTTACGCGCAAAAAGAGGTCAATGTGGGTCCGCAGGTCATGCGCTACATCGAGAAAGAAGTGATGCTGCGCACCCTCGATCAGCACTGGCGCGAGCATCTGGCGGCGATGGACTACATGCGGCAGGGAATCTTCTTGCGCAGCTACGCCCAGAAGAACCCGAAGCAGGAATACAAGCGCGAGGCGTTCGAGTTGTTCTCCGCCATGCTGGACCGCATCAAGTTCGATACCGTCACCACGGTGTCGAAGATCCAAGTGCGCAGCCAGGAGGAAATCGAGCGAGAGGAATTGGAGCGGCAGCGCCGGTTGGCGCGAGCGCTGCAGATGCAGCATGCCGAGGCGGTTTCGCCGATTCACGTGCCGGGTGGGCTCGAGCAGGGGGCAGCCCCGAACCCTAGCTTTGGCGGGTTCGGATCAGCTGACGGCGCGCCGTTGGAGCCGGATCCGCGCGCGTCCACGCCGGCTGCGACGCCGTTCGTGCGCGATATGCCGAAGGTGGGGCGCAACGAGGCTTGCCCCTGCGGTTCCGGCAAAAAATACAAGCACTGCCACGGCTCTCTGCAGCAAGCGAGCGGATGATTCACGTGGTCGCCGGCGCGGTGACCCGTGCGGATGGCCGGGTCCTCATCGCGCAGCGGCCGCCGGGCAAGCAGCTTGCGGGCAGCTGGGAATTTCCCGGCGGCAAGCTCGAGCCGGGCGAGGCGCGGGCAGCGGGCCTGGCGCGCGAGTTGCAGGAAGAACTCGATATCACGATTCGGGATCCACGTCCCCTCGTGCGCGTGCGCCACACCTATCCCTATGGCGAAGTGCTCATCGACATGTGGGTGGTGACTCGCTACGAGGGTGAGCCACGGGGGCTGGATGGGCAGGCGTTGCGATGGTGCACTCAAGATGAGCTTGCGACCGCGGACTTACTGCCGGCCGACCGGCCGATCGTGCGCGCCTTGAGGTTGCCGGAGCGGTTAACCGCGGCGTGTACGCCGTACTACGATATCGGCGAATCGAGAATGCGGATCGATCGGAAACTTCGCGGCGTGCTGTGTTCGACGGTGGAGGAAGCCGTGTCTGCTGCAAATGGGGACGGCAGGCCGGATTTTCTCGTCATGCGGCGCGAATTGCCCGCAGAGCATCTTCAGCACTTGTGCGAATCGGTCCCGGTCCCAGTGTTTGCCCGCGGAATCCGACCGGAGGCAGCCTGGGTGCTGGGAGCGAGCGGAATCAGCATGCTCGATGCCTGATTCCGTGGACTTGGCTAATCAATAGCCGAAGAACGCAGGTTTCGATCGAAAAATCGCAGGATCGTGGCATATGCATGGCGCCCGTCATGCTGCCGGGTCAACCCATGTTTCGCTCCGGGATAGATCATGATGTCGAACGGCTTGCCGAGATCCTGAAGCCGTCGGAATAGCTTCGTGCTGTTCAGAAACAGCACATTGTCGTCGGCCATGCCATGGATGACCAGAAGCTTGCCGCGCAGGTCCTTGGCGTAGGGCAAGACGGAACTGGCCTCATAGCCCGCGGTATTGTCTTGAGGCTTGCCGAGATAGCGCTCGGTGTAATGCGTGTCGTAGAGCGTCCAGTCCGTCACCGGTGCGCCAGCCGCACCGGCGCTGAACACATCCGGTGCTTTGAACATGAGCATCAACGTCAAGTAGCCACCGTAGCTCCAGCCCCATACGCCCACCCGCGACGGATCGACGAATGTCTGCGACGCGAGCCAGCGCGCGCCTTGGACCTGGTCGGCGACGTCGACGTCGCCGACGTGGTGGTGAATGGCGGCTTGAAACGCCGTGCCTCGAGACGCCGTGCCGCGGTTATCGAGTTGAAAGACCACGTAACCGGAGCGAGTCAGGATCTGGGTGAAGGTGCTGCCGGTCCAGCGATTGACGACGCGCTGCACGTCGGGTCCGCCGTAGACGTCCACGATGGCGGGATAACGCTTTGCAGGATCGAAATGGCGGGGCTTGAACACTTGATAGTGCAGCAATTGTCCGTCCGCTGCGGTCAGCGTGCCGAACTCCGGGACCGAATTGTCCGCGACGTAAGGTGCGTCGGGATGCTGGTCATTCAATCGGTTCTCGAGAAGATACGATACGAGCTTGCCATCCGCACTGTGCAGGCTCACTTGCGGGGGCTGCGCGGTACTATTGAACGTATCGACATAAAATCGAGCGTCGGGCGACATCGAGATGCTGTGCAAACCGTCTTCCTGTGAGATCCGATTGATATTGTGAGGATCGGGTGTGTCGAGCGAGGTGCTGTACAGCTGCCGCTCGATGGGGGTTTTCTCGGTCGCGGTGAAATAAATTGTACGCTTCGCTTCGTCTATGGATTTGATCGCTCGGCCTCGAAAATCATCCACGTTCCATTCGCCGGCGGTGAGCTGCCGCAGCAGCCGGCCATCGATACTGTAGAGATACAAGTGGTTGAAGCCGTCGCGCTCCGAGGCCCATACGAACTCGGGGGTGTCCTTCAAAAATGTGAGTTCGTCGTTCAAATCGATCCAACTGTCGCTGGTCTCGGTGAGAATGACGCGGCTTTTGCCGGTCTTGATGTCGGCGAACAGGAGATCCAGCCGGCGCTGGTCGCGGCTCTCACGCTGTATGGCGACGGTCTTTCCGTCGGGTAACCAGTTCACGCGCGCCAAATAAATATCGCTCTGAGGTCCGAGGTCGAGCCAGGTTGTCGCGCCGCCGCGGACGTCTATGACGCCGACGCGGACCAAGACGTTGGCGCCGCCGGCCGCCGGGTAGCGTTGGGCAAACGTGGCCACGTTGTCCGCCGCAATCTCGAAGCGTTGCGTGACTTTGACGGGTGTCTCGTCGACGCGCACGAAGGCGATGTGGGCATCATCCGGCGACCACCAATAACCGGTCGCGCGGCGCATTTCTTCCTGCGCCACGAATTCGGCCATACCGTTCTTGATGGGCCCCTTGCCATCCCGTGTCAGTGCCTTTTCCGTGCGTTTCGACAGATCGTAAGCATAGAGATTCTGATCACGGATATAGGCGACATACCCGCCTTTCGGCGAGACGCTCGCATCGGTGGCGAACCCTCGGGCCTGGGTGATCTTCGTCAACGCGTCGTGCGGGGATTTCGCGAGATCGTAGTAATAGATGTTCCCACCTAGCGGGAACAGCAACGCCTGGCCCGACGGGGCGAAGGAATACTCCAATATTCCGGACAGGGCGGCGGTTCTTTGGCGCTCCCGTCGATTCAGCTCTTCATCCGATAATTTTCCATGAATGGGTTCCAATACCGCCGAATCCACCAACACCCGCGCCTGTCGGTCGTGGATGCCGTATTCCCACAAGTCGAGCCGGTCCTTGTCGTCGGCTCTGCCTTGTAGATAGGTGACACGAGAGCCATCGGGCGATATTTGCAACTCGACGATGCTCGGCCCCGATAGCGCGGGCGCATCGAAGAGTCGGTCGATCGTGAGGTCAGCAGCATGCGGCGCGGCGGCGACCGCGCAGGCGGCGACCGCAGGCGCGAGGTAATGGCCGGGCTTCCGTGAATCGACCATGAATATGAGCCTCTGTACTAACGGGAATGGGCGGCTGAGATCATTTTACAGACGCGTAATCCGGTAGCACACCTCTGCCACGCGGGTTACTCCACGCGCGCGCATGCGAGGCTCGTTCGCCAACACATCCCGCCGAGCCAACTCGCGAATGACGTGATGGGGCGAGTACAGACGTTGAACGTCGTTACCGTCAACGGAAAACGGCGGTCCAGCCATTTGCCCCTGCGCATACTCGAGCGTGATCAACAACGTCTCGGTTCCCGGTTGCGTCAGCATGGCCAAGTGCTCGACATAAGGCACTCGCAGCGCCGGCGCCCACGAAATGAGCGCGGCACGGTCATAGACGGCCGCCACGTTTCCGAGCATCGGCAAGTCCACGGAAAAAAAATCGCCCCGATAGAGCTCGAGGTTTGGCGCTGCGTAGAGGTCGAATTCGGGCAATCGCCGGCGACGTGCCGGAACACCGTTTTCCATGCAGAACGCTTGCAGCGCGATGTCCGAAAGCTCAACCCCGATCACCGAGTAGCCTTGATCGCGTAACCACAGCAGATCGAGGCTTTTGCCGCACAACGGAACGAGGACGCGGCAGGATTTAGGCACAGCGAGCGCCTGCCAACACTGACGCAAGCTTATCTCGACCGCTGACTGGTGAAACCCGATCTGGCCGCCGCGCCAGCGCTCATGCCAAAAATCAGGCTGCATCGCTAGGCTCCTAGGGCGGCGGGTCGCCGGGAACTTCCTCCCCCGTGCCGCTCTCGTCGGGGATCTTGTGCTGTTCGCTGAGCCACTCGCCGAGATCGATGAGCCGGCAGCGATCGCTGCAAAATGGCCGGTACAACGATTCCTCCGACCACGCCACCGGCCGTTTACAGGTAGGACACTGGACCGTCGTTACCACGGCAACCGGGCCTGCCAACTCACGAGCAGCAAGTCAGCAGAAACGGCACGTCCCTTTCGACGTGCGCCGGCCGGCTGGTAGCGTCCGTCCAGTTCAAGAACCGGATGGTGCAGCGATGCTGGCTGCCGCTGATCTCTGGAAACAAGTCGGTGTCGGCCGGCAGTGTGACGCGAACCAACTGGCAGGGATTCTCGCGGTCGAACTGCAGTTGGAATATCCCGCCGACCGCCGCTTCGGACTTGCGCTTGGCGTTTTGCCGAGTCAGCCACAGCAGCTCCGCAATGCTGTCGCACAGAGGCCTTATCAGGGCGAGCCAGCTGGCAAACTCGGCGCCGCGGACCTCGGCCGGTCGGTTGAGCCAGTAGGAATAGTCGGGAAGATCGAAGTCACAGGTGCCGCCGGGTATGGCGCTGCGGTGCTTGATGGCGCTCAAAAACTCAGAGTCGCGCAACGGACCCATAAAATTGCCGCCCACCGTGGACAAATCCTCACGCAACTTCAACAAGTTCGACATCAACGATCGCAAACGGCTGGGATCCACGCCGGTCTTGCTCTGATATTCCTTGAGGACGTTGACGTGGCGCTCCAGCTCCTTGAGCACATCGCTGCGCGAATCGCCACGTGCCGTGATGGCCAGGATCTCCAACAGACTGGCGACTGCAGCGCGGGCACTCCAGGGGTTGGGCAGTTCGCTGTGATAGGTGGCTTGCGTATAGAGAAACTCCAGGCGCAGGAAGGTGCGCATGCGCTCATTGAGCGGCTGCTCGTAAACCACCGGCGCCAAATCGGGCTCGGCATTGGTCAGTGTTTCGGGATGAGAGATCATGGCCCTATTCTGAGGCAACCGTGGGGCCAGGGTAAACCTTGGATTTCAAGTTAAGTGACCGTCGCGGGCTGCCAACGTCTCCGACAAGCTCAAGTAGCGCTGGTGCAGCTGATCGACCGCATGTCGCAAATCAGGGACGGTGCCGGCATTCAGGAGGACATCGTCCGCGGCTTTCAAGCGACTGGCGCGGCTAGCCTGTGCGGCGAGAATCGCTTCGGCTTGCTGACGCGTGCCGCCGTCGCGGGCCATGAGGCGTTGCAATTGAGTTTGTTCATCCACATCGACAACCAATAGGCGGTGAACGCGGTCGCGACGCCCGCCCTCGACCAAGAGCGGAATGGCCATGACGACGTAGGGTCCTACAGCGGCCGCTGCGCGGCTTTCCATGTCGGCTTGGATCAGCGGATGCAGTATGGATTCCAGTTCCCGGCGGCGCTCTGGGTCGGCGAAGATCAGGTTGCGTAAGGCACGTCGGTCAAGTTCGCCATTCTCCGTCAGCATATTCGTACCGAACGCGCGGATTACTTCAGCCAGCCCCGGACTCCCGCAAGCCACGACCGATCGAGCTGACTCGTCCGCATCGATGACCGGAACCCCTAATTCCAGGAATCGCTGGGCAACGGTGCTCTTGCCGCTGGCGATGCCGCCGGTGAGCCCGATTCGTAGCCGGGGGGACATGGGGTCAGCGCTGCAGGCCCGACAAACGCAAGTAACCGCTGACGAGGCTATTGCCGTACATCATCGCAAGCCATCCGGCGGCGGCCAGGTAGGGGCCGAAAGGCATGGGTGCGGCCCGATCACGCCCGCGCAACACGATCATCAGGATGCCCACCACCGCGCCGGTGGCAGCGGCCAACAGGATCACCAAGGGCAATAATTTCCATCCCAACCAAGCGCCCAATGCGGCAAACAGCTTGAAGTCGCCATATCCCATGCCCTCCTTGCCCGTAACGAGGCGAAAGAGATGGAACACCAACCAGAGGCTCAAGTATCCGCAGGCCGCACCGATGATGGCGTCCCGCGGCGAAACCGGCAGCGCGGGTCCGTCGGCGGCGCCGAGGATGACGGCTGCCGCCAATCCAGCCCACATCAATGGCAGCGTGATGGTGTCCGGCAACAGTTGGTGGTCGATGTCGATGCCGGTGAGCGCAATCAAGGCCCATGTCATCAGCAGCGCACACGCGGCACTGGCACTGAAGCCGAAATGCCATGCGACCGCGGCGGACAGCGCCGCGGTGGCGAGCTCCACCAAGGGATAACGCGCTGAAATCGGCGCCTTGCACGCCGCACAGCGCCCACGCAACACCAACCAACTGACGATGGGGATATTTTGCCAGGCCGTGATGGGCGCCCGGCAGGCGGGGCATGCCGAGCGGGGCACGCTGAGCGTAAAGCGAGCCGGGACATCCGGTCCTGCGAGCATCGTGTCCGCAGCGGCAGGCGGCAGTAACTCGGTCGCTTGGAGCCGCCATTCGCGTTCCAGAATGATGGGCAACCGATAAATGACCACGTTGAGAAAGCTGCCGACCATGAGGCCGAGCACGAATACCGAACCCGCGAACAGGTCCGCGTGTTCGGAATACAAGGCGGCCAGATCGTTCAGCATGGGCTAAGCCGATCTTGGTCTGCCAACTAATCCCTATCCGACGACCTGGCCGAGCTTGAAGATCGGAAGGTACATCGCGATCACCATGCCGCCGACGAGGACGCCAAGAATCGCCATGATCAACGGCTCGAGAAGGCTCGACATGCTGTCGACCGCGTTATCCACCTCGGCTTCGTAGAACTCCGCGACCTTTCCCGACATCGTGTCGAGCGAACCCGATTCTTCGCCCACGGCGATCATTTGCACCACCATGTTCGGAAACAAGCCGGTGTTTTCCATCGCGCGCTGCAATCGTTGACCCGTCGCGACTTCGTCCTTCATGCGCAGCACGGCTTCTTCGTAGACGATGTTGCCGGTGGCGCCGGCGACCGATTGCATGGCTTCGACCAGCGGCACGCCAGCGGCGAACATGGTCGACAAGGTGCGCGCAAAGCGCGCGATCGCGGCCTTGACCAGGATCGGTCCGATGATGGGAAACTTGAGCAGTATGCGATCGGCCGCAAGCTGCATTTTCCTGGAGCGCTTCAGGAAGTAGAAGAACGCATAAAACCCGCCGCCGATAAGGAGCGCGACCCACCAGCCTTGATGCTGAACAAACCGCGACAGGTTGACGACCATTTGAGTGAAGGCGGGCAGATCGGCGCCGAAACCTTTGAACAGCTCCTCGAATTGCGGAATCACGAATATGAGCAAGATGATCGACACGATGACGGCCACGCAAAGAACCGCGATCGGATAGAACAGCGCCTTCTTGATCTTTTTCTTTAAAGCCTCCGTCTTTTCCTTGTAGGTCGCGATTTTGTCGAGCAGCGATTCAAGCGCACCGGCCTGTTCGCCGGCCTCGACCAAGTTGACGAAAAGACTATCGAAATACAGCGGAAATTTCGCGAGCGATTCGTGCAGCGTGCTGCCGCCTTCGATGTTGCTCTTGATGTCGAGCACCAGCTTCTGCATCGCCGGTTTTTCATGACCGTTGCCGATGATCTCGAAGGCCTGCACCATCGGGATGCCGGCGGACATCATGGTCGCCAACTGACGACTGAATATGGCGATATCTTCGTTGCTGACCTTGCCGCCGGACCGAAATAAGTTGCTTTGCGTCTTTACTCGTGTTGCAGCAACGCCTTGGCGCCGCAGATCGGCACGTAGGGTAGCCTCATTGGCCGCCAGAGCCTTGCCGCGGATTTTGTTGCCGCGCTTGTCTTTGCCTTCCCAAAGAAATTGAGTTTCTTTCTTGGTTGCGGTAGCCGATATCGCCATAAATCCATCCTTGCGTGAGCTATCTATTCGATAGTTACGTTGTTGACTTCTTCCAAGCTCGTGACGCCGTCAATCACCTTCTGCAATCCCGAGCGCCGGAGATTCCAAATCCCATCCTTGGCCGCTTGATCGCCGATATTGATCGCACCGCCGCCTTCCATGATGATGCGGCCGATGGTTTCCGTGACCGGCATGACTTGATAAATACCCATGCGGCCCTTGTAGCCGTCGGTGCACTGGCCGCAACCGATCGCCTTGTAGACTCTGATGCCTCGCTGGATATCGGCATCCTCAAAGCCTTCTTTCTTAAGAGCCTCAGCGGGAATATCGATCGGCTGCTTGCAGTTGCTGCACAGTTTGCGCGCCAACCGTTGGGCGATGATGAGACTCACGGAGGTTGCGATCGCATAGGGTTTGACGCCCATGTCGACCAGACGCGTCAATGTTTGCGGCGCATCGTTGGTGTGCAGCGTCGAGAGCACCAAGTGACCCGTCTGTGCGGCCTTGATCGCGATTTCGGCCGTCTCGAGGTCGCGGATTTCGCCGACCATGATGACGTCGGGATCTTGCCGAAGGAATGCGCGAAGTGCGGCGGCAAAGGTCAATCCTACTTTCGGGTTGACGTTGACCTGGTTGATTCCGGGAAGATTGATTTCCGCCGGATCCTCGGCGGTTGAAATGTTGCAATCCTCGGTATTCAGGATATTGAGACCGGTATACAGCGACACGGTTTTACCGCTGCCCGTCGGGCCGGTGACCAGGATCATCCCTTGCGGCTTGGCAAGGTATCGCAAATAAGTTTCGCGCTGCACCGGATCGTAACCGAGCGCGTCGATCCCCAGCATCGCGCTGGAGGGGTCGAGAATACGCGTGACGACTTTTTCGCCGAACAGCGTGGGGCAGGTGCTGACGCGGAAATCGATGGCGCGATTCTTCGAGAGCCGCATCTTGATGCGGCCGTCCTGCGGCACCCGGCGTTCGGCGATATCGAGCCGCGCCATCACCTTGAGGCGCGCCACGATCTTCACCGCGAGCTGCACGGGGGGCAGCGCAACTTCCTTCAACACGCCGTCCAAGCGCGTGCGGATACGAAAGATTTTCTCGTAGGGCTCGAAATGGATGTCCGAGGCGCCCTTTTTGATCGCGTCGAGCAGGATCTTGTTGACGAAACGCACGATCGGCGCGTCCTCGACATCGTCCCGGGCCAAGGCATCGCCATTGGGATCCTCGTCACCGCCGGTGACCTCCAGGTTCTCAAGATCGAAGTCATCGTCGCTCAAGTTGGGCATGACGGCTTCGGCTTGGTCGATCGCTTTCGTGACCGCCGCCTGCAACTTGTCATCTTCGACCACGACGAACTCGATGCTCATCGACGTCTGAAACCGGATCTCATCGAGAGCGTGCAGATTGGTCGGATCCGCCACCGCCAGGAACAGCCGCTTGCCGCGCTTCAGCAGCGGCATGACACGATGCTTTTGCATTAGCTTTTCGCTGACCGAGCGAACCGCATCCATGTCCACGGTAATGGCGTCCAAATCGAGCAGCGGAACGCCGAATTCGTTGGACGCCGAGATCGCAATGTCGCGGGCCGTCAACAGGTTGGTGCCCACCAGGTGGCTTACGAGGCTGATCCGCTTTTCCTTCGACCTGACGACAGCATCCTGCATGGCGGACTCATCGAGGAGTCCGTCTTGAACGAGCCGCTGCGCGAGGCCGCCCAAGGCCGCACGGCCCGCACCGCTCACTGATGCTATTGCGTTATCACTCATGGACTTATATCGAACCCCGGGTGCTAGTTTTCACTAGTTTACAACCTGTGGACAGTCGAACAATTGTCAAATCTGGGCAATGGTCGCACACGCAGACGGGTTAGCTACGTGACTTTGTTCCCAATATCTCGCTTCTGCTCGAATTACCGCCTGGCCGAGGGTCGTAGTGCATCATGGGCGCTCGCATCGCGATTGTCGCGACATCGCAAAAAAAACAGCCCCTCTCATGAGGGGCCTTGCATACGGCGCACGCAGCGTGCGCGGAGGCAAACTTACAGATGACAGGCACCCGGCAGATACTGCACCGGAACGTTGCTGGCATCGGCGGGTACGCCGACCGCGCCGGCCGGGACGGCTCCCTTACCGCACACCCAGATGATATCGTTGTTGGCGCTCAGGCCCGGAGAGATGTCCAACGTGTTGGAACCGGCGACGCCGATCTTGGCATTGGCCAGGAGGCCGTAGGTGATCACGATCTGGCCTGCGGTCGGTCCGACGGTGACGCCCGCCACGTACTTACCGGTCGTGGCGCCCGCCGCGATCATACAAGTCGCGCTGCCGGTCGCCGATGCGCATATCGGGAACGTTCCATTTTGGGCGTAGAACTCGGCGATCCCCGTCTTCCAGCCGTCGGCCAATGACAAGCCTTCAGTGACCTGCGAGCGGATCGTGTAGTTCTGATACGCCGGGATGGCGATCGCGGCCAAGATACCGATAATGGCAACCACGATCATCAATTCGATGAGGGTGAAGCCTTTTTGCATTTGCTTAAGCATTAGTAACTCCT
>JBKQSA010000097.1:0-40135 GCA_052143815.1 Steroidobacteraceae bacterium
TCGCCGGCACGTTGTTGATGTAGCCGCCGCGGCTGTCGTCGTAGATCACGCCGCGCACGGCGAGCGTGTCGGCGATCAGCGGGAGATTCAACACCGCCGTCACGTCGGAATTCGGATCGCCGTGAGCGGTCACTCCGTAGCCGGCTTTGACGCTCCCCTCGGTTACGTCGAGCTTCGGTTCGTTCGTAATGTAGCGGATCGCGCCGGCCTCGGCGCCGGCACCGAACAGCGTTCCCTGCGGGCCCTCCAAAACCTCGATGCGATTTAGATCGGCGGCATAGACGTCGAGATTGCGATTCGGCAGCTGCCCGGATTGGTTATCCAGGTAGATGGCGACGTTCGGCCACAAGCCCGTCGAACCGCTGCCCTGGCTGGGCTGCGAACCGGCGGAGAGGCCGCGCATGAAAACCTCGTTCTGGCCCGGCCCGTTGTTCGCCGTGGTAACGTTCGGCAGATACTTGATGTAGTCGTTGAGGGTCTGGACGTTCAACTGCGTCAGGGTTTCCGCGGTCATCGCCTGAATCGAGATCGGCACGTCCTGCATGTTCTCCGTGCGGCGCTGTGCCGTGACGGTGATTTCTTGAATCATGTCGGAAGTATCCGTATCGGTCGCCGGCGCCGCAAAACTCAGACCGGCGGCGCTGCCGCTCAAAATTGCCGCTATGGCATAAGTCAACGTTGGATTGTGATTCATGCTGCATCCCCAATTAGTTATGACGGATCTTCAATACGGACAGGTCAAGATTCATTCAGCCGGCATGATCCGCAGTCGTATCCCTCTGCTTGTTCTAGTTCCCTCGATCGCCGTTCACTACCATCGCGGTTGAACGGACAATCAATACATTCAAGATACTAACTGCAACCGGTCCCTTCGGAAAGCTCTGCATAATCACGTTAATAAAAAAACCCTTATTTCGTTATACATTTCAAGTCCTTATATTGCAATCGTAAAAAGAAATACAGCTCTTTATTGCTGGTCACGACATTATTCGGCCGTTCAATGTCGTACCGGCGCTACGACGCGATGCCTCATCTATCTCTTGTACCGCGGCCCAAAGCGGCCTTCAAGGACTCCAGCCAAGGCTCGAAATGGCGCCACTGGTCGACGCCGTCGCGATTGATGGGTCGCCGTACCTGCTCGGAACTCGCGGTATGCACCCGTCGATCCGTCTTGTGGAATTCCACGCAGGCCGGCTCGAAATCGAGTTCACAGAAGTCGAGGATGCGCCGCACATGCCCTTCGAGATCATCGACGACGTATTCATGTTCGATGCGCAGGATCTTGCCGGGAAGGGCGGCGTCCCAGTGCGCCATGAGTTCCAGGTACATTCGATAATAGCGGGCGATGTCCTCGATGCTATAGGTGAACTGTTGCCCGGAGGCGAAAAGCTGCTTGAAGTTACTGAAGCAGCACGCCAGCGGTTCGCGCCGCGCGTCGATGATTTTCGCATTCGGCAAGATCAGCTGAATGAGACCAAGGTGCCGGAAATTGTTCGGCATTTTATCGATGAAGAAGGGCTTTCCCATGCGGTATGCGCGCGTGTCGGCAAGATATTTCTCGCCGTAGCGGCAGCAATCCTCGGCGCTCAGTTCGCCGAGCACGCGTGGATAGCGCGGATCCGACACGCTGCTCTCGCGGCCTTGAAGGTCCTGTACCAGACGCGGAATATCCGCCAGTTCCATGGTCCCCTCGACCTGAGAATGCGATGCCAGTATCTGTTCGATGAGCGTGGAGCCCGACCTCGGCAACCCGACGATGAAAATGGGCGAGCGATCCGGTGAGCCAAAGCCTTCCCGGGCGGCGAAAAACTCCAGTGTGCAGAGGCACGCCTGCAAGCGGGCATTGCGTTCGACGAGCTCCGGGCGGTAACGGCATTCGGCCTTCTTCAGCGCATTGCCGCGTGCGTAATACGCAAACGATTCCGCATAATTTGCGCGGTCCTCGAGCGCCTTGCCGAGCGCGAAGCACAGGTGATAACGGTCGTTGAGCCGAATTTTCGGCGAGGCCTCCTCGCTTCGCATGCGCGCGATTTCGATATCGGTGAACGGATAGGTCTTCAAATTGGCGAGACTCCAGTACGCCTCGCCGAAGCTGGGACGCGCCGCGGCGGCCGCTCGATAGGACTCGATGGCTTCCTGGGTTCTGCCCAGGGTCTTCAACGAATGCGCGATCGAGAGATGCAATTCTGCGTCGTTCGGCGTCTCCGCCAGGATGTCGCGGTACAGCGGCAGCGCCTGTGCGTAATCGCCGAATCCCGTACAGATCGTCGCATGCGTGGTGCGATAAACCCGGTTGTTCGGATCGATCTTCAATAGCTTTTCCATCTCCTCCCGGGCGCGCACGTGTTTGTGCCGCTGCAGCAGGGCGAGAGCGTACTCGTAGCGGGCGGCATGATAATCAGGGGCCAATATTAGGACGTTCTCGAGCAGCAGTTCGGCATCGTCGACCACATCGAGCTTCATGCCGATTTGCGCCAATAGGCGCATACCCTCGATGTGATTGCCGTGGACCAGCAGGTACTGACGCACCACCCGTTCGGCGTCCTGGATTTCACCATCCGCAAACATGCTGAAGGCGGTCACGATTTCAGGCGGAAGGGCGGCCAGGTTCGCCAAATGGCGGCCGGCGTCCTCGGCATGGGACGGTTGTCCGGTGATTCGATACAGCGCCTGCAGTGATTTCCAACTCGCGGGTAGCG
This sequence comes from Steroidobacteraceae bacterium, assembly GCA_052143815.1. Lineage (GTDB taxonomy): Bacteria > Pseudomonadota > Gammaproteobacteria > Steroidobacterales > Steroidobacteraceae > Bog-1198. The sequence continues at coordinate 2,700 of JBKQSA010000097.1, forward strand.
ACGGGTTCAGGGTGACGGCACGCGAGAATGCCTCGATGGCCGGTCCGGGCAGGCGCTTTGCGACATAGCAGTGGCCGCGTTCCTGGAATAGCCTGGCGTATCCCGGGTGGTGCTTTTCCAACTCAGCCAGGGTCGCCAAGGCGTCGGGAATGCGGTCCAGATAGCGCTGGCTGACGGCGCGCATATAGAGGACATCGCGATTGTCGGGCGCCTCCGCCAGCAGCGCCTCCGCGGCCGCCAGCGCGGGTGCATACTGGCTTCGTTCCAAGAGTTCGCGAACGCGTCGAACCTCCGTCTCCAGGCGCGTGGGTGGAACGTTGAGAGTCGCTGCTTCCATTTTTCCTTAAAAAGAGGCGGGTACCGGCCCGCCTTTAGTTTGGCACAGCCGGCCGCGGTGCGTCAGCGGCCGGTGAGCCGCGCGCGGCTAGACATCATGGTCCCCTCGCGCCAGTTGACGCGAGGGGACCCTATCAGACTAAAACTTGTAGCCGAACTTGATGCCCGCTATCCGTGGACGCGTCACGGTCTCCGTCTGGACGAACTGAGCACCGTTCGTGAACGTACTCGCATTCACCGAGGTCAGGTTCTGTCCGAAGAACTGCACGTTCCACGCATCCTTCGAGACACCGATGGCGGCATCGTAGGTGGTATAGCCCGGCTGATCGTAGGTGATGACGTTGCCGGTCGCGGACAGCGAGTCGCCGATGTGCGAGGCTCCCACCTGCCAGAATGTCTTGTAGTCGCCCACCGGGATCTCGTCGCGAATGCGCAGATTCCATTGCGATAGCGGCGAGTTCGCGAGGCGCGTGCCGACGGCGCCATACGGATTCAGAATGGACGTGATGGACTGCCCGAACGTGGGGCTGAGCGGATTGTTGTTGATGAGGAACGGCGAGTTGGTCTGCCGACTATCGTTGTACGAGGTCGACGCCTGCACCGTCAGCCCGTCGGTCACCCGTGCGATGGCTTGCAGTTCGGCGCCGCGGACACGATACTTCGGACCGTTCGTGGCGAACGTCAGGTTACCCAGGCCGCCTTGCGGATCGAAAAAATTGACCTGCGTGTTATTCCAGTCCTCTTGATAGACGGCGCCGTTGAGTTCCAAGCGGTGGTTGATCCATAGCGTCTTGAATCCCAGCTCGTTGTTGGTGAGCGAGTCCGGGGCATAGGTGGCCGGCGTGAAATACTGATCCACGCCGCCGGCCGCCAAGTGGCCGGAGACGCCGCGATTGAATCCGCCCGGCCGAAAGCCCTGCGACCAGGTGTAGTACACCAAGACGTCGTCCGTGACCTTGTAGCTCAAATTGGCGCGGCTGCGGAAGCCGGAATATTTCGAACTGTTGGGGTTCTGGGTATTCAGGTCCGAGCCGTACGGCGTCAAGCACGGCCCGAAGTAGGTCGTGGGCGTGAACGCCTTGCAATAGAAGCTGCCGACGTCGCCGCCGATTTCCTTTTCGTTGAAGCGGTAGTAGCGCGTGCCCAGCGTCAGGGTCAGCGCCTTGGGAATGATGTCGATGTCGACCGAACCGAACGCCGCCTTTTGATCGATGGTGCGTTGGAAGTTGTCGAAGAAGCCGACGTTGTCGTTGCGCACGCCCGGATTGCTCGCAAAGGCGCCCGGCCACGGCTGCACGTTGTTGAAGCAGTTGACGTCGAGCGCCGCCGAACAGGTCGGAACGGTCTTGTACAGCCATTCCGTATCATCGGTAATGATGAACTGTTCGTAGTACAGGCCACCGATCGCCCGGACCCGCCAGTCGTCCGGGGTGCTCAAGCGGATCTCGTGGCTCTGGTGGGTATTCTTCTCCGTATCTTGCCAGGTCGCACTCGGCGTGTAGCAGGTGCCCGCGGCTGCCGACTTGGCCGAATAGCCGGCGCACTGATAATAGTAGCCGTAGACGCCGCGCGCGTAGTTGGTGTAGTCCTGGATCTGTTCGACGTTGCGCACCAGGTAGCCGCCGCTGTACACCAGCTTCAGGTCGCCGACCTTGCCGTTGACGGTCAGTGCCGTGTTCTCGAATTTGTCCTTATCGTACGAGGGATTGAACAAGCTCACCGACAGCGGCGGCAGCGGTTCGCTGCCGATGGGCTTGCCGGTCGGGCCGAACGTGGTGCCCTGCGACGCGTAGGGCATCTCGTAGAACACGCCCTGCGCATTCATGGTCTGGTAGCTCTGCGAGAGCAGTGCGTTCCAATCGTCGTTGATCTTGTAGAGCGCCGACAGACGCAAGCCCTGGTAGGTGACCGGGTTGATCGCGCTGCCGACGATGTTGCTGTTGTTGATGACCGCACTGTCGGTGGGCACTACCCCGCCGTTGCCGGCCGCTATGCCCAAATCCGTGCTCGAACGCGCGAACGTGCCGGGGACGTTGTTGATGTAGCCGCCGCGGCTGTCGGTGTACGCCACGCCGCGTACCGCCAAGGTGTCCGGGATCAGCGGCAGGTTCAACATTGCATCGGCATTGCTGTTCGGATCGCCATGCGCGGTGTAGCTATAGCCTGCGTTGACGTTCGCTTCCGTCACGTCGAGCTTCGGCTTGTTGGTGATGTAGCGCAGCACCCCCGCTTCGGCGCCCGAGCCGAACAGCGTGCCCTGCGGGCCTTCCAGCACTTCGATGCGCTCGAGATCTGCTGCGTACACGTCGAGGTTGCGGCCCGGCAGCGATGCCGATTGGTCGTCCAGATACACGGCGACGTTCGGGATCTGGCCGGTGGTGCCGCTGCCCTGGTTGCCGGTGGCGCCGATGGAGAGGCCGCGCATGAAGATGTCGCTCTGACCAGGACCACCGCTGGCCTGAGTCACATTCGGCAAGTACTTGATGAAGTCATCCAGCGTCGTGACGCTGAGTTCTTTAAGGGTATCTGCGGTCAGTGCCTGGATCGTGATGGGCACGTCCTGCATGTTCTCCGTGCGGCGCTGCGCGGTCACCGTGATTTCTTGAATCCCTTCAGAATCGCTCGTATCGATCGCCGCGGCGGCATGGGCGACCCCTATGGCAGAGCCGCTCAAGATCGCGGCAATCGCATACGACAACGTCTGATTTGAATTCATTAGTTACATCCCTTCGCTGAATTTGGAGCCAGTGTCGGATAGGCAAATGCGCTGAAGCATTTGTTTCTTATTTATTTCACTATCAGTTCCGAGAATAGCATCGCGCTCGCAAAGCGCTAGCTGAATTCTGTTGTATCGACGCATCGGCGTATGCTGAATTTCGATCCGGCCATGCGAAAATGGCATGCCCCTATCGTCGGCTAGCCATCGTCGGCACCCAACCGCGCAGGGAATCCAGGCGCTCGCAGCGCCGTGCCCACCGAGTCCTCAAGCAACTTGACGATCATCGATGACCAGGCGCCGCCACCGTATTTTGCGCGCCCTTCGATGAACGTCTGTTCCATCATGCCGGCGAGGCGCAACGGCACACCGAATCGGCGCCCGAATTCCACGGCAAATCCCGCATCTTTACAGGCTAAATCCATGGTGAAACCAATATCGTAACTGCCGTTCAAAATGACCTGGCTCTCGGTCTCGTGAACGAAGCTGTTGCCCGAACTGGCGGCGATCGCGTCGTAGGCCGCCCGCAAATCGATACCCGCCTTCGCACACAGCATCAGCGCTTCGCCTGCAGCGATCAGATGGATGAACGCCAGCATGTTGGTCACGACTTTGGTGACGGCGGCCTGTTCGATTCCCCCCAAGTGAATGACCCGGCCGCCCATGGCGTGCAGCGCGGGCGCGTGAGCCGCAAAAACGTGTTGTGCACCCCCCACAAGCACCGTGATGTCGCCGGCCGCGGCGCGATGCACACCGCCGGTAACGGGGCAAACCAAGGTGGTGACTCCGCGTGCATCGGCTCGCACGGCAAGCTTCTCGACTTCCACGAAGTCATTGGTGCTCATCTCGATCCAGGTACTTCCGGGAGCCATCGCCGGCAGCGCCAAGTTCAGAACCGCGGCGCTGGCGGCCGGAGACGGCAGGCAGGTGATGAGGCCATCGCAGTTTGCCGCTAGCGCCGGTACCGATTCCGCCCAATGCGCACCCGCAGCGAGCGCCAAGTCGGCGGCCGACCGGTGCAAATCATGCACGGCGACCTCGAACCCGCTACGCGCCAGATTGGCCGCCAGATGTTTGCCCAGATGACCCAGTCCGATGAATCCGTAACGCATTAGTTATCCCAACGGGCGATCGATCATTTCCAGATGCAGTGCGCCGTCCGACGGGTAAGGGTTGGCCAGCGCTACCTTTTCGTTCAGTTCCACGCCGAGACCCGGCGCCGTCGGCGGAATCACGAACCCGTCTTCCCAGCGAATGGGCGTCTTCAGGATTTCCGCGTGGAATCCTCCCCATTGCTGAATGCTTTCCAATATCAGGAAATTGGGCGAGCAGGTGGCGAGTTGAATGTTGGCGGCGCCAACTACCGGCCCGCAATACAAATGCGGCGCGATCTGCGCATAGTGAACTTCCGCCAAGGCTGCCACTTTTTTGGCCTCGAGCAATCCGCCGACGCGGCCGAGGTTGAGTTGCAGAATGTTGGCTGCGCCGGCCGCCAATACTCGGGCGAACTCGTACTTGGTCGTGAGTCGTTCGCCGGTCGCAATGGGAATCCGTGTGCCCCGCGCCACGAGCGCCATCTGTTCCGGCATTTCGGGCGGTACCGGTTCTTCGAACCACAGGGGATCGTAGGCCTCGAGGTGTCTGGCCAACCTGATGGCGCCCGAGGTCGTGAATTGACCGTGGGTACCCACCAACAGGTCGGCCTTGCGGCCCACCGCTTCGCGCACCAGCCGCACCAACCGGATGGTGCGCTCCAACGCCTCCTGGGTGGGTTGCCGGGGATCGTAGGCAGAATAACCGCCGGTTGGATCGAATTTGATGCCGGTAAAACCCTGTTCAACATACTCGGCCGCGCGCTCGGCGGAGCGCTCGGGGTCGTGGTAGAACTCGTCGCCCTCGCCGTCGGCGGGGTAGAGGTAGGTGTAACTTCGCAAGCGCTGGTGGACCTTCCCGCCCATCAGGTTGTACACCGGCTGCTCTACCGATTTGCCGATGATGTCCCAGCACGCCATCTCCAGTCCGCTCACCACGCCCATGAGCGATAGATCGGGCCGCAGGCTGAAGCCCGAACCATAGCTCTCGCGCCAGATCGATTCGATCTGAAACGGATCGCGGCCGGCAAAGCGCCGCATGAAGACATCCTCGATCATGGATGCAATCACATGCGGTCCGAAGGTTGCCGCATAGACCTCGCCGAGACCCTCGATTCCGCACGCCGTCTTCAATTTCAAGAAAACGAAGTAGCGCCCGCCGAAACCCGGCGGGGGATTGCCGACCACGAATACCTTGACATTATCGAGTTTCATAACATTCCTTGTTGCGGATTTACCCGCCGCTGATAATAAGGTCGGCGCCTTTTTGCGCCACCATGAGAGTCGGAGCGTTCGTATTGGCCGATGTCACGGTCGGAAACACCGACGCGTCGACCACCCGCAGATGCTCGACGCCATGCACTCGGAGCGAAGAATCGACCACCGCATCGGCGGCATTCTTCCCCATCCTGCAGGTGCCCACCGGGTGATACACGGTGGCCGCACGCGCCCGAAAATCGGCGATGAGCTCAGACTCTCCGAGCGACCCCAAGTCGGGTTCGAGGGGTTCGAGAATCAAGGCGCGCATTGCTTGGGTAGCAGCGATGGTTTGCAGGAGACGCCCGCCGTGCACGACGTCGAGAATGTCCTTGTCCGTGGATAAGTAATTGGGCGCGATCAGCGGGGCTTCGCGAAAATCCGCGCTCGCAATATCGATGCGACCTAAGCTCGTGGGCCGAGTCGGTTGGAAGCACAGATAGAAGCCGGGAAATGAATCGACTGCGATGCGGGTGCGTGCCGCAGTTCCGGTGCCGTAGGTCACCGGATTGAAATAGAGTTGAACGTCGGGGCGCGTCGCAGCGGGATCCGCACGCAGAAACCCCCCGAATTGATTCACGCTGAGTGCCAAGGGCCCGGTTCTCGCCAACAGATAACGCAGACCGGCGCGTAATTTTCCAAGGGTCGAATGCAGTTCATTGTTGAGTGTCGGTTGCGTTGCTTTGAACGAATAGACCACGGCCAGATGGTCCTGCAGATGACCACCGACCGCGGGGTTGTCGACCAGCGCCGTAATGCCGTGCGCGGATAAGGTATCGCCCGGTCCTACGCCCGACAGCTGCAGCAGCTGCGGCGAATTGACGGCGCCGCCGCAGAGGATCACCTCGCCGCCGGCAGCGGAAAAATGCTGCCGACCGTCGCGCGACCATTCGACGCCCGTTGCGCGGCGCCCGTTGAACCGGATTTTACTAACCCACGCATGGAGTTCGAGCTTGACGTTGGCGCGCCTCAGCGCCGGCCTCATGAACGCATCGGCTGCCGACTGCCTCCTGCCGTTGCGAATGGTCAGCTGGTAACAGCCGAGTCCTTCGGGATGACCGCCATTGAAGTCGTCGGTCCAGGCCAAGCCTAGTTCGCGGGCAACGCCCATCCAGCACGCGCGTACCTCGTGCAGGAACGGGGTCACGTCTTTGACGTCCAGCGGGCCGTCGGTCATCGCGCGACCGGCGGGATCCACGCGGCGCTCCGATCTTTCAAAATAGGGGCGCACGTCATCCCATCCCCAGCCGATATGACCCATGGCGCGCCAATCGTCGAAGTCCGCCGGCATGCCGCGGCAATACACCAACGCGTTGATGGAACTCGACCCGCCGAGCACTCGGCCGCGCGGCCAATACATGGTGCGGCCATTGAGTCCTGGACTGCCTGCCGTTTGGTACTTCCAGTTGACCGTTGCGTCGGCGAACGTGCGGCCATACCCGATGGGTGTCTTGATCCAGAACCGAGAGTCCGATCCGCCGGCCTCGAGGACCAGAACCCGATGCCGCCCGCTCGCGGACAAGCGATCGGCAAGAACGCATCCGGCAGACCCGGCGCCGACGATTATGTAGTCAAATTGATCCACTGCCGCGAGCTTAGCCTGATCGCCCGATCGCGCTATGCCATTTCGCGATCCGGCCATGTTATTTTTCGAAAACGCATGGCCGCCTTCCTCCGTCGCGTAACCCTTGCGAACCCTGTATGGTGCGGTAATTCGAGTCCCGCTTGAGGTGCATCGTTTGAGTAGTATCAGTGCGATCGACATCCCGCGGACCAAAGCTCCTTCCTCGGTCGAGCGCTGGTATGTTCTCATCCTGATGTGTTTGATTTATGCGATCAATATTGCAGATCGTTATGTCGTCTCCACCGTACTCGAGCCCATACGACTGGAACTGAAATTGAACGATGCCGGGGTGGCGTTCCTCACCGGTATTCCCCTTGCGCTCTTCTATGTCGCGTTCGGCATACCGATCTCCTGGTTGGCGGACCGTTCGAACCGCCGCAATATTCTCGCCATGGCGCTCATCATTTGGTCCGGATTCACCGCCTTGTGCGGAATGTCGCGGAACTACCTCGAGTTCCTGTTGGGGCGCATCGGCGTAGGCGTCGGCGAAGCCGGCGGCACACCGCCATCCACGGCGATCGTCTCGGACTGCTTTCCGGCTGACCGGCGACCGATGGCAATGACGGTGCTGGCGCTGGGTGCCCCCATCGGAGCCTGGTTGGGGGCGGACATGGCCGGTCATGTCGCGCATGCGTACACCTGGCGTGCCGCGTTCATCGCGCTCGGCGTACCCGGCCTGCTCGTCGGAATTCTGGTGTTGTTGACGGTGCGCGAACCGCCGCGGGGAAGACTGGACGCCATAGTCGATGACGTAAGGCCGTCGTTGTTCGAGTCTTTGCGTTTTCTATGGCGCCAAAAGGCCGCCTTCCACGTGGTGATGGGCGGCGGCGTGTGCGCGCTGTGGGGATGGGGTCTCATATACTGGACGCCTACATTCCTGCAGCGGGCCTACAATCTCGATGTGGGCCAGGCCGGCGCCGTGACCGGGAACATCCATCTTTGGGGCGGATCGCTGGCGACCATCGGCACCGCGTGGCTCCTCTCTCGACCGTCCATGGCGGATCCGCGCCGCGTGGTGTGGCTGCTGGCGGGCGGGGTTGCGTTTACGACCATCCCGTCGATGATCGCGTATGCCACGCAGTCGCTGTGGTTGTGCAAACTCATGTTTTGCCTTTTCATACCGGCGATTTATTTTTATATCGGCCCCTGTTTCGGCCTGCTCAACAATTTATCGCCCTGTCATATGCGAAACATGTTCATCGCCATATCGCTGCTGGTCGCGAATATTTTGAATCTCATCGTCGCGCCGTGGGTGGTTGGCGCGTTGAGTGATTGGTTTGCGGGCGGTCACGCGACCGATGCGTCGTCGCTGCGGTCGGCCTTGTTATGCCTTGCGCCCACCGGCCTCTGGGCGGCGTATCATTTGTTCATGGCGTCGCGAACCATCGTCGAGGATCAAAAACGGGCGATTGGTTACACCAAGGCGTGGTCTCCTTAATGGCAAAGACATCGATCGATCGCCGCTGGCTGCCGTTGAATGCGCTGCGCGCCTTCGAAGGCGTTGCCAAGCACTTGAGCTTCACCGCCGCGGCGAACGCACTGCTGATTTCACAAAGCGCCTTGTCGAGACACGTGATCGCCCTCGAAAAGTTGATCGGCGCGCAGCTCTTCGAGCGCCGCCCTCACGCGTTGGTGTTGACCAAGGCCGGCCAGCTGCTTCTGCCGGCAGTGATGAGGTCGTTCGATCGCTTGGAGTACGCGCTCGACGACATCCGCAACGACAGCGCCAGCAGTGTACGAACCTTGCGGGTACAGATGCCGCCCAGTTTCGCAGTTCACCTGGCCGTGCCGATTCTGCGTGATTTCCGGCGTGCGGCTGCCGAGGTCGAAATCGATTTGGTGAGCCCGTACGGGGTCGGGCCGCCGCCCGGGGATGTGGACGTGGCCGTCGTCTATTCCAAGCCGACCGTAACCGAATTGGTGACCGACTTGCTGTGGCCCGTGCGCCTCCATATGCTCTGTCATCCGAGCGTCGCGGCGCGACACCAGGGCAAGAGCTTGGCCGAATTCATCGCGGCCAACGAATTGGTGCACGTGCGAATTTCCGACATGCCGCGACATCATCTGTGGCTGCAATTCGCCCGTCATGCCGGCTTGAATTCGTTGAACGTGGAACGCGGCCTGGTCTTCGATACCGCGGTGCTTGCCGTGCAGTATGCGTTGAGCGGCGAGGGCATCGCACTGGTCGACAGCTACCTGTTCGGCGACTATATCCGCAGCGGGCGCCTGGTCAGCCCCTACGACGCGAGCCTCGATGACGGCTATGGCTACTATTTGACCACTCACCCCGAGGCCTTGAGCGATACCGCGATTGCCTTGTTCCGCTCCTGGCTCATCGAGCGGTTCGGTACCGGTTCGGGGAAGACTTGTCCGGCTATTCACTTGGCCGTAGCGAATGAGTGACCGCGCCTCGATGCGCGATACCGTACCTGTCCATTTATTCGTCGTCATAACGAACACAATTCGATGAATTGGGAGCATCTATGAAGAGCCACGCAAAAGTGGTGGTGATCGGCGGCGGCGTCGTCGGCGCCAGCGTTTTATTTCACTTGACCAAGGCGGGTTGGAAAGACGTTCTGTTGATCGAGCGTGCCGAACTCACATCGGGTTCGACCTGGCACGCAGCCGGCGGCATGCACACGGTGAACGGCGATCCGAACGTCGCGAAACTGCAGCAATACACAATACAACTCTACAAGGAGATCGAAGCGATATCGGGGCAGTCCTGCGGAGTGCACATCACGGGCGGCATCATGCTCGCCGGTACGCGCGAGCGGCTCGACTGGCTGAAGATGGCCAAAGCACGCGGCCGTTATCTTGGGATGGATCTGGAGATCATCTCGGTGGATGAGGCGGCCAAGCTGTTCCCCCTAATGGACAAGAAGCACTTCACCGGAGCGATGTACGATCCCATCGAGGGCCATGTCGATCCTTACGGCGTCACGCACGCCTATGCCAAATCCGCGCAGATCGGCGGCGCTGAGATCGTGCGCCATACCCGCGTGACCGATTTGCAGCAACGCTCGGACGGTACTTGGGACGTCATCACCGATCACGGCAACGTGCAGGCGGAACATGTCGTCAATGCCGCCGGCCTTTGGGCACGCGAGGTGGGCCGATTGGTCGGCATCGAATTACCGGTGCTGGCCATGGAGCATCAGTATCTCATTACGGGCGACCTGCCCGAGTTGGCGGGCAAGCCGGAACAGCTTCATGCCATCGATTTCGAGGGCGAAATCTACCTTCGTCAGGAACGCGGCGGCATGCTCATGGGCACCTACGAGCGCGCGGGAGTTCCCTGGTCGGAGGTGACGACGCCGTGGGATTTCGGGCAAGACTTGTTGCCGAACGATCTCGAACGCATCGCGCCGAGCCTCGAACTGGGGTTCGAGCATTTTCCGAGCTTGGAAAGCGCGGGCATCAAAAAAGTGGTCAACGGCCCATTCACCTTCGCACCGGACGGCAACCCGTTGATCGGGCCGGTCCGGGGCCTCAAGAATTTCTGGGTGGCGTGCGGCGTCATGGCGGGGTTCAGCCAGGGCGGCGGGGTCGGCTTGGCATTGTCGCACTGGATGGTGGACGGCGATCCCGGCGCCGACGTGTGGGGCATGGACGTCGCGCGTTATGGCGACTGGACGACCCTCGCGTACACCAATGCCAAAGTACGCGAAACCTACTCCCGCCGTTTCAGCATACGGTTCCCGAACGAGGAACTACCGGCGGCGCGTCCCCTGCGCACCACGCCGATCTACGAAAAACTCAACGCTTCGCATGCCGTGTTCGGCGACTATTGCGGTCTCGAACATCCGTTGTGGTTTGCCCCGACCGCAGAGGAGGCCGTGGATCACGTCAGCTTTCGCCGCTCGAATGCGCACCCGCACATTGCCCTGGAGTGCACGACGGTACGCGATGCCGTGGGTCTCTTGGAGATATCCAACTACGGAAAATTCGAGGTGCGAGGACCGGGTGCCGCCGACTGGCTGTCGCGCATCATGGCCAACCGCGTTCCCAAGGTGGGCCGCGTCGCGCTCACCCCGATGCTGAACGACCGCGGCAAGCTGATTGGTGATTTCACCATGTGCCGCCCCTGCGCAGACCACTTCTTCCTCGTCGGCACCTATGCTGCCGAGGTCTGCTATATGCGTTGGTTCGAGCGGCATCTGCCGCCGACCGGCGTGATGGTGCGGCCGTGCGCCATGGAATACGTTGGGTTGTCGATTGCGGGACCGAAATCACGTGCGCTGTTGCAAAGCTTGGTGCGCGACGATTTGGCCACCACCGCGTTTCCATTCATGTCGTTTCGGCGCATGGAGATCGGTATGGTTCCCGCCTATGTGGGGCGGGTCTCGTTTACCGGCGAACTCGGCTACGAAATGTGGGTGACGACCGATTACCAGCGGGCGTTATATGATTCGCTGGTGAAAGCCGGACGCGAGCTCGGGCTCAAGGAGTTCGGCGGGCGGGCGCTGAATTCCATGCGCATCGAAAAACTTTTCGGCACGTGGGCGCGCGAGTACCGTCCGATATACGGTCCCTTCGAAGCCGGTCTCGGGCGTTTCATCGATTTTGAGAAGGGCGACTTCATCGGTCGGTCTGCTGCCGCGGAGGAAAAAGCCGGCGGCGGAGCGTTGCGTTTGATCGGGTTCAAGGTGGATGCGACGGATGCGGACGCGCTCGGCGACGAACCGATTTGGCACGAGGGTTGTGTCGTCGGCTGGGTGACCTCCGGCACATTCGGTCACCGCGTCGGCTCATCGCTGGCTCTCGGCTATGTGCCGGCATCGGTGGCGTCGGCCGACGGTGGATTCGAGATTGAAATCATCGGCGAGCGACATCGGGCGGTTCGCCTGACGGGACCCGCGTATGATCCTAGCGGCGCTCTGATGCGCGCTTGAAGGAAAAGGTGTATGCAAACGACATCCGACGCGACTAACGGCCGCTACAACGGGTTAAAGGAACTTACCAAGGGTCTACCCGCAGACCTCTATTTCGATCCGCGGCATTACGAGCGCGAGCTGCAACGGATTTGGTATCGAAATTGGATCTACGTTGGCCGCTCCAGCGACGTCCAGCGGCCGCGCTCGTTTCGCACATTCGAACTGGGCGACCAGAAACTGCTGCTGGTACGCGACGATGCGGGTGAATTGCAGGGGTTTCACAATACCTGCCGGCATCGTGGCGCGGCGCTGTGCCGCGAAAGTGAAGGCGTGATGCGATCCGGGTCCATCATTTGCCCCTATCATGCATGGACGTACAACTTGCAGGGCGATCTGCTGCGAACGTCGTCGAAACGCCACGCAGACGGCTTCGATTTGGCGGATTTTCCGCTGTACAAGATCAGGCTCCAGGAGTGGCGCGGGTTCATATTCGCAGCACTGACCGACACTCCTCCGCCGTTCGACAGGAGCTTCGATCTCCCGTTGAATCGGCTCGCGGCGTGGCCGCTCGAGGATCTGCAGGTAGGTCATGTGCTGCTGAAGAACGTCCAATGCAATTGGAAGATCTTCTGGGAAAATTACAATGAGTGCCTGCACTGCCCGACGGTGCATCCGCAGCTGTCACAGCTCGTCCCTATCTATGGCCGCGGACTATTGGAAGAGCGCGACGATCCAAACTGGAATTTGAACGCGGCCGATCCCGATCCGAAGTTCAAAGGTGGACTGCGCAGCGGCGCTAGTACGTGGTCATCGGATGGTCAGTTGACCGGCAGGCCGTTTACGGGGATATCCGAAGAGGATCGGAAGCTGGGCGCCGTCTATATGACGGGATTGCCGTCCGTGTTCCTCGTAGGACATGTCGACTACGTGCGAGTCGTACGGCTGCGACCGCTGGGACCGGAGCAGACCGAGTTGCGCGTCGAATACTTGTTCTCTGCCGAAACTCTGGCGGATCCCGCGTTCGACATGCGAAACGTCGTGGACTTCACGAACCTCGTGATGACCGAGGATGCCCAAGTGTGTGAACTCAATCAACGAGGACTGCGGGCCGCGCCGCACGTCGGTGGAGTGGTCATGCCGGAGGAATACGTCATTCGTCAATTCCACGAATGGGTCGGTTCCGAATTGGCGCGTGCCTAAGAGCCTCGGACAGGCTCTTGGGGCGTTGGGCGTAGGGCTCGCCGCCCTCGTTTTAGAGGCCTGCGGCGAGCCGCATCACGCTGCAGCCGTTGCGGAAGAACCGGCGCTCAACATCTATAACTGGGCCGACTACATCGGTCATGACACCATTGCGCAGTTCGAGCACCAAACGCACATCAAGGTCGTTTATGGGCTGTACGACTCGAACGAAACGTTGGAAGCGAAGATTTTAGCCGGTCATTCGGGCTACGACATCGTCAGCACCACCACCGGTTTTTACGGCCGGCAGATCAAAGCCGGCGCGTATATGCCCCTCGACCGCAGCAAGCTGCCCAACTGGAAATATCTCGATCCGGCGGTGGTTGCGGTTCAAGCTCAGGCCGATCCGGGCAATCGCTATGCCGTGCCGTATCTGCACGCCATGAACGGGATCGCGTACAACGTGGATCTGATCAAGGCGCGCATGCCGAATGCCCCCACGGATAGTCTCGCGATGATTTTCGATCCCGCGGTGGCTGCAAAATTCGCCGACTGCGGGATCACTTTCCTGGATTCACCGGAAGACGTCATCCAGCTCGCGCTCGCCTATCTGCGCTTGGACCCCAATTCGCAACGGGCCGAGGACCTGCAAGCCGCCGAACGCGTCGTGATGGCGGTGCGCCCGTACATTCGAACCTTCGACTCCAACGACTACTGGCACCAACTGGCGTCGCAGGAAACCTGCATGGCCATCGCCTGGTCCAGCGATTACGAAGTGGCGCAGGCCAGGGCCCGCGAGGACGGCACCGGCGTGCGGCTGGGGTTCATCCTGCCGAAGGAAGGATCCAACATCACCTACAACGCGTTCCTGATCCCCGCATCCGCGCCCCATCCGGAAGCTGCGCATAAATTCCTGAATTTCATTTTGGATCCCAAAGTAATCGCCGAAATCACGAACGACATTCACTACGGCAACGACAACATGGCAGCGCGACCCTTCGTTCGTCCGGATATCTTGAACGACCCCGCCGTGTATCCGCCGCCCGATCTGCGTGCCCGCTTGTATCTGCCGGCAGAATTGGGGACGGATTACGATCGCTTGCGCACGCGAGTGTGGACGCGGATCAAGACGGGACAGTAGGGGGTTATATGTCGGCGATAGGCGGGCAGGACATTGCGTCGCCGGCGCGAACGGAACTCGTGCGGGGAATGGGCCCCTGGGCTGCCATCGCGGTCAACGTCGCCAATATGATCGGGACGGGGGTATTCCTGAAGACCCGCGTCATGACGTGCAACGTGGGCGGCGCCAAAACCGTGCTCGTGGTGTGGATTGCGGCGGGGCTGCTGTCGCTTGCGGGGACATTTTCCTATTCGGAAATCGCCGCCATGATGCCGGAGGCGGGCGGAGATTACGTCTATTTGCGCCGCGCGTACGGCCGCTTGATCGGCTTTCTCTATGGATGGATGGTGTTCGCCGTTGCCCGCGCCGGCTCGCAGGCAGCGCTTGCCGTTGGGCTTGCGATTTTCATGAACGTCGCGCTCGGCGGCGTTCTCGCAAGCTGGCACTTGGACGGCGCCATTATCGGCTTGCATGTAGGCATCACGGGCTTGACGCTGGTCGCGTTGGCGACCATCTGGGCGGTGGCGCTCATCAATTGTGCCTCGGTCGCCACGGGCGGCCGTACTGCATTATTGGTCACCATTGCCAAAGTTGTGTTGGTATTCGGCGTCGGCTTGGCTGCATTCCTATTTGCTCCCGGAAGCTGGCTGCATCTGGGCGAGTCTGGGGCACAAGGGACCTGTGAAGGGGTTGCCGCAAGCGCACGCGGCGGTATTGCGGGTTTCGGCGCCGCCATGCTGGGGGCGCTATGGGCGTACGACGGCTGGAACAACGTTGCCCCGCTTGCCGGCGAAATTCGCGATCCGCAGCGTAATATGCCGCGCGCGTTTATCGGGGGCATGGTCGTGGTCGGGGCGCTCTACCTGTTCGTCAACGTTGCCTACTACTACGCCTTGGCGCCGGTGGAAATCGCGAGCATACCGACCAGTTCCTCCGTGGCCACCGAGGTGCTCAAGCGTTTTCTGGGACCCATCGCCGTCTCTCTGACGGCCGTTGCGGTGATGGTTTCATCCTTCGGCTCGCTGCACGCGAGCGTGCTTGCGAATTCGCGTATCCCGTTCGCAATGGCTCGCGACGGACTCTTTTTTCGCGGGTTGGCCAAGCTGTCGCCGCGATCCAGAGTGCCGGTCCGTGCGATCCTGGCCCAAGCTGCATGGGGCAGCGTATTGGCGCTGTCGGGCTCTTATGATGCGTTGACGGACTCGGTGATTTTCGTGTCCTGGACGTTCTATGGGCTGAGCATTGCGTCGCTGTTCATTTTCCGGCGAACGATGCCGGATGCGCCGCGGCCCTATCGAGCGTTGGGTTATCCGATCATTCCGCTGGCGTTTCTCTTGGTCACGATCGGCTTGCTGGTCAACACCTTCGTCGCCGCGCCGCGCCAGGCCCTTCAAGGTGTCGCCGTCTTGCTCGCCGGCTTGCCGTTTTACTGGTGGTGGTCGCGGCAAGGTCGCAGCTCGGCCGTGTAGACTGCGGCGTCAGCCAACCTCTCCCGGAACATCGAATATCAAAGCTTCGGCCTGCCGTCCCTCGGCAAGACTCAATCGCGAGCCGTCCGTGATTTGCTCGGCGTCGCCGGCGCTCAACGGCGTACGGTTTGCCGTCAACGAGCCGCGCGCCACATGGACATAAATCCAGCGACCGGGCGACACCGTCAACTCTGCGCGCTCATCGCCATCGAACAACCCTGCGTAGATCCGCACAGCCTGATGAATGAGCACTGAACCCTCGGCACGGTCGGGAGAGACGATGAGACGCAAGCGTCCGCGCTTTTCCTCAGCGCTGAACCGTTTCTCTTCGTAACTCGGCTCGATGTCGCGTGCGTTCGGCAGAATCCAAATCTGCAGGAAGTGAGCGACCTCGTGAGCCGACGGATTGAACTCGCTGTGATGCACGCCGCTCCCGGCACTCATGCGCTGAACATCGCCCGGCCGGATGGTCGACCCATTGCCGAGCGAGTCCTTGTGGGCGAGCTCGCCCTCCAGTACGTAGCTGATGATCTCCATGTTCCGGTGCGCGTGGGTGGCGAAGCCGGCGCCCGCCTGAACGCGATCCTCGTTGATGACGCGCAGCGGGCCGAACTGCATGTGATCGGGATCAACGTAGTCCGCAAATGAAAACGTGTGAAAGGATTTGAGCCAGCCATGATCCGCGAAACCTCTCTCGTTACTGCGCCGAATGCTGTTCATGGAAAACTCCGTTGGAAAGAGGGTAGGACTTACAACCGCAATTCTACTACCGCGGATCTCACGGCGGCGGGCAGGCCGGATTCACCGCGAGTCCGGCCATGCGGCGTTCGTCGAGTATGATGACGATCCCGCTGGCAATGACGATGGACGCTCCGATGAGTAGGCTGGTCGAAGGCGACGCCGACCAGAATATCCAGTCGATGCCGAAGGCCCAGAGGATCGCGGTGTATTCGAATGGCCCCACCACCGATGGCGGTGCCCGCCGAAAAGCCTCGGTCAACCACAGTTGACCCAGCCCCCCCGAAACGCCGATCGCGGCAAGCCATATCCAATCGGCCGCCTCTACGGCGCGCCATTCATTGATTGCCAAGGCGCCCGATCCTAGGCCCACCAACCCCAAGTACCAGAACACCATGGACATACTGGTGTTGCGACGTCCCAAAGTCCGCACCGTCAACGCGCTCAGCGAGTAACAGACGGTCGCAATGGCGGCGGCGGCGGCAGCCGCCATCGAGAAGGCGCCGCCGTCCCACGGTTGCAGGATGAGCAGTACGCCGCCCAATCCGCACGCGATGGCGAGCCATCGCCGGGCGGTCACCCGATCGCCGTGGATGGGCACGGATAACGCCGTCATCAACAAGGGTGCCGCCAAAAACAGCGAATAGGTCTGGGCCAACGTGAGGCGGTGCACGGCGAATACGAAGGTCGCTAGCATGATGATGCCCAGCACACCGCGCACCGCATGCAGCATGGGCTCCGAGACCCTGAGATTCACCCAAGAGCGCTGCCAAGCAATGGGCAGTATCAAGAACACGAATGAGGAAAGACTTCTCAGACAAGCGATCTGCAGCGGAGCATAGTGAGCGGACAGGCGCTTCATGAGAGCGTCCATGATCGAAAAGATGAACACCGCGGCCATCATGAAGGCGATGCCGCGCAATCGAGTATTGGATTGTTCGCGAAGATGCATGGTGCTGTTTCGTCCCCATGCATTGTAAAGCAGTCGAACCTCGCGGGCAGGATTCGCCGCCTCACGCAAGGGAGTGGTTGGGCGATTGGCGGGACCGGCGGCGTGCCGCCGATCGATTGCCAATTTAGACGGTGGCGCGCGCCGGGCGGGCCCCAATGGCGCGACGCCGCGTGTCCATTAATTTCAATATCATCGGCGTCAGGATCAGCTGCATCGCCAAGTCCATTTTCCCGCCGGGCGCGACAATGATGTTCGGCCGCGACATGAATGAATCATGGATCATCGATAGCAGGTAGGGAAAATCGATTCCTTTCGGATCGGCGAAACGGATGACGACGAAGCTCTCGTCGGCGGTCGGTATGTAGCGCGCCGTGAAAGGATTGGATGTGTCGACGGTCGGCACGCGCTGAAAATTGACGTGCGTCTGCGAAAATTGCGGGCAGATGTAGTTCACGTAGTCGGGCATGCGCCGCAATATGGTGCCCACAACCGCTTCCGTGGAGTAGCCCCGTGTTTCTCTGTCGCGGTGCAGTTTTTGAATCCATTCCAAGTTGATGATGGGCACCACCCCGATGGTCAGATCCGCATGCCGCGCCACATTGACCTCGGGCGTCACCACGGCGCCGTGCAGTCCCTCATAGAACATGAGATCGGTGTCCTTCGGAATTTCCTGCCACTCGGTGAAGGTACCCGGCTCTTGCTTGAACGGCTCGGCCTCCTTCTCGTTGTGCAAATAGCGGCGGATTTTGCCGCGTCCCGTCTCGCCGTAGTGGCTGAACAGTTCTTCCAATTCCTTGAACAAATTGGTTTGAGGACCGAAGTGACTGAAGTTGTTGTCGCCCTTGGCGGCGGCCTCCGCCATCATTTTCTTCATTTCTTCGCGATCGTAGCGATGAAAGGAATCACCCTCCACGAGAACGGCGTTGATGTTTTCGCGTCTGAATATCCAGTTGAAAGTGCGTGTAACGGAGGTCGTGCCGGCTCCGGACGAGCCGGTGACCGCAATGACGGGATGCTTTGCTGACATGAGTGCCTCGCGCGACGTCTGATTAGGTTTGAATGAACAACGAGCGTTCTTGGAACAAGGGCGAACTGTAGACGCGATCCAGGCCCTGATCGTGCTCGTGGTGATACTGCTCGATGCGGTCGACCTCGGCCTTGCAGCCGAGAATGAGCGGTACCCGTTGATGCAGGTCGCTGGGCTGCATATCGAGAATGCGCTCTCGACCGGTCGATGCCGCGCCGCCGGCTTGCTCGACGATCATGGCCATGGGGTTGGCTTCGTACAATAAACGCAGCCGTCCCGGCTTGGCGGGATCCTTGAAGTCCTTCGGATACATGAACAAACCGCCGCGAATCAGGATGCGATGGACTTCCGCCACACAGGAAGCGATCCACCGCATATTGAAGTCCCTGCCGCGCACGCCGCCCTTGCCGGCCAAACACTCGACCACGTAGCGCTTGACGGGTGGTTCCCAGAAACGCTCGTTGGAAGCATTGATCGCGAATTCGCTGGTGTCATCCGAGATTCGCATGTCCGGATGCGTCAAGATGAACTCGCCGAACCCGCGGTCGAGGGTGAAGCCGTGAACGCCCCGTCCCACGGTGAAGACCAGCATGGTAGTCGCCCCATAGATCGCGTATCCGGCACACAACTGCTGCGCTCCGGGCTGCAAGAAATCGGCTTTGCTCGGTACCGCCGTTCCATTCGGGGCCTTCAATACGGAAAAAATACTTCCCACCGGCGCATTGATATCGATGTTGCTGGAACCGTCCAACGGATCGAAGGACAGCAAATACTTGCCGCGAGGGTATTCTTCCGGAATTTCGTAAGGCTCCTCGAGTTCTTCCGAGACCATGCCGGCCAAATTTCCGCCATATTCACTGGTGCGCAAAAAGATGTCGTTCGACAGTACGTCCAGCTTCATCTGCGTCTCGCCCTGAACGTTCGTCGCTTGCGCAGACCCCTGTGCCCCCGCCAAAGCGCCGCGGCCGATGATGAAGCTGATGCGCTTGCACGCCAGGCGCACATGATTCAGCAGGGCCGTAAAATCTCCCGTACTCCCCGGGAATTTACGCTGCTCCTCCATCATGAATTCTGTAATCGTCTTTTCTCGCATGCTCATGAGTCCCCCCAAGTCGTTGATCGCCCTATTCGCATTCGCGAATGGCATCGAGTTGTCGATCTATCTCGCGAATGCCGAGCATGCTGCTGCCGATCAGCGAGGCGGTGCGCGACGGCAAAGGGTTATCTGCCGATCCCAATGAAGGCAGCACGAGGTCGGCAGCCGAAAAATCCTCGGTACGCGTCCAATAGCTCGGGGTCACGATGGTGTACAGCCCGGCGGCCTTGGCGGCGGCTAAGCCATTGGCGGAATCTTCGATGGCCACGCACTCGTCGGCCGAGGCGTTCAGTTGACGCAGCACATATTCATAGATGTCAGGCGCGGGCTTTTTACGGGCCACGTGATCACCCGCACCGATCACGGCAAAGCGATCAAGCGCATCGTCGCCGAAGCTGGTGCGCAACAGCGCCTCGATGTTGGCAAATGTCGTGGTCGTGGCGATACTCAAGCGGACGCGCGACCGCGCCGCGTCGTCGAGCAGCCGCGCCACTCCATCGCGCAGCGGCACCTCGCCCGCCAGAACCATCCGAGTGTAGTTGCGGGTTTTAGCCCGATGAATGTCGTCGATGCGATCGCTCAATGCTCGACGTTCCGCCGGCGGCACGGGGAGGGAGGCGATGTGGGCCGCGAGTCGCTCCTTACCCCCCGTGGTGAGCAACAGGTGAGCGTATGTCGGCGGACTCCAATTCCAGTCGAGCCCCAGTTGCTGGAATGCTTCGTTGAAGGCGCAACGGTGTGCCTCCTCCGTATCCGCTAGGGTCCCGTCGACGTCGAGTATCAGGGCCCGCAACTTCATCGAATGGCTCCTTAGGATTCAGAGAACTGGCTGCGAGAATCTGGATTCAATCCTTGCCAGACCGACTTTAGTCTAAGCCTTTATATAAGTCTAAACCTTCACATAAGCGATAATCAATATTCGTGCGGCACATGTTAAGATTTAGCTGATGTATCAGTGGATTTGACTATGTCGATTCAACACGTTTCGTTACGACAGCTGCGGGTCTTCGAGGCCGCCGCCACCAATCGATCGTTCTCCAAGGCCGCCGAAGCCTTGCACCTGACTCAACCCGGGGTGTCGATGCACATCAAGGAGCTGGAGGCCAGCGCCGGGTTGCCGCTGTTCGAACGCATCGGCAGGAAACTCTATGTCACCGAGGCCGGACAGGAACTACTGGCGCGTGCGCGCGAGATCTTGCGCGCGTTGAAGGATGCGGAAGACACCCTCGATGGACTTCGCGGCTTGCGCCGCGGCCGAATCAATCTTGCCGTCGTCAGCACCGCAAAGTACTTCGTGCCGCAATTGTTGGCGCGCTTCGGCAAGGATTTTCCGGAACTTGAAATCCGCCTCGCCGTCAATAACCGAGATTCCGTCATCGACCAATTGGCAGCGAATGAAGTGGACCTGGCCATCATGGGTCGTTCGCCGCAAACGTTGGATACGATAGCGGAACCGTTCGCACAGAATCCCCACGTCATCATCGCGGCGCCCGATCATCCGCTCGCCGCTCACCGCCGCATCTTGGTCGAAACAGTGGCCAGGGAGAACTTTATCGTGCGCGAACCGGGATCCGGCACGCGCTTGGCCATGCAGCAGTTCTTCGAGGAGCACAGCCTGGCTTGCAATGTCGGTATGGAGATGGCCAGCAACGAAACCATCAAACAGGCGGTGATGGCCGGCATGGGCGTGAGCTTCATATCGCGTCACACCATCGACTTGGAAATGCAGACGCGACGATTGGTGGTCTTGGACGTACGCGACACACCCGTGATACGGCAGTGGCATGTCGCACATTTGGCCAAGAAACGCTTGTCGCCGATGGCCGTTGCGTTCAAGGAATTCGTGCTGGCGCACGGTCGAGAATTGCTGCGGTCTCGCGAGACCTCCGTGTGAGGCCGCAGACCTGCGCCGACCGCTTCCAACGCCGGCATGAGCGGCTGCCTTGCGGAGGGTCAGTGCGCTTGAGGCCGCTTTAAGAGATCCGTGCGGTCCACCGAACGAACGATGACGTGCAGGCTCGTGCCGCCGCGCACGGTCGTCAAGGGCACGCCGACGCCGGCGGGCCCCAGCGACCAAAGATGACGGTAGAATTCCGGCAACGTGGTGACTTCTCGATCGCCGACTTGACGGATGAGATCGCCTTCCCGAATGTCGGCTACTTGAGCGGGACTGCCTTCCGCCACGCCGGTCACGTAGACCCGCCCGGTAACTTCTACTGCGTATACGCCGAGCCACGGACGCGATTGGCGATCCGCGCGGCCGCGAGTCATCAGATCGTTGAGGATGGGCTTGAGCAGATCGATGGGAACGAACATGTTGGCGTTCGTTTCCTCGCCCGCGACGGCTTCCCGTACCAGTAACGATCCCAAGCCGACCAGCAGTCCGTCATCGTCGATGAGCGCCGAGCCGGACCAATGAGGATGTGCGGGCGCGGTGAATATCGCACCCTCGAGAAGATATTCCCAGGCGCCGGCGAACTCACGCCGCGCGACGACGTGCACCGCCTGCTCTATGGCAAATTCCGGGAAGCTGAGCACATGTGCTTCGTCGCCTACATGGATACCCGCTGATGAACCTAGCTCGAGCGGTGGGACGCCTGGTTTTTCCAGCGGGAGCACCAAGCCGAAACCCGTCACCTGATCGTAGGCCAGTGCATGTCCCGCCACTTCATGTCCGTTGGCCACCGTCAACCAAACATCCGTGGCTTCGGTGATAAGATAGCCGATCGTCAAGATCAACCCGTCAGAGTTGATGACGATGCCATTGCCGACCCGCTCCGAGCCCAAGATGCCGGCAGTGAATGCGTTCTCCGGCACCACGGCACGCAGCTTGACGATCGACCGGTTGATCGCGTGATTCTCGAAAGCCATGGTGCAGACGGTAGCCTGAACTTGCTCGGGTGTCACCTGCGGTCCAAAGTGAACTGCGCGGCCGGTCACCAGGGCGTATTCAAGCCGCTACGCCGAGAGCGTTGTTGCGAGCGCCGAGTCCGGCATGCATACGTCCTCGATGTCGAACAATTTTGCCTGGGCGCGGCCGGCGCGTTTGGCCGCATACAACGCCCAATCCGCCGCCAAGACCAGATTGCTGGCGGTACAGTGTCCGTGCGACGTTCCCCGGCACCGGCTCGCGTCGTCGTGAAAAGCGATACCGATGCTTACGCTCACGCACCGCGTCGGCACTGCGCCCTCGTGTACAAGGTCGAGCGCTTTCAAGGCTTCGAGCACGCGACCGCCCACGCGCTCGGCGCCGGATCGGGGCGTTTCCGGCAGCAGCATCATGAACTCTTCCCCGCCATAGCGCGCAACCAGGTCGGCTGGCCGCTGGCACGCCGTCCGCAGGGCATGCGCCACCTGCCGCAAGCACTCGTCGCCTTTTTGGTGTCCGTAACGGTCGTTGTACAGTTTAAAGTGATCTATATCGATCAGCAGCAGCGACAGTGCGTGTCCGGTACGCCGGGCGCGCGGCCATTCATGCGCCAGCAGTTCATCGAATAGGCGCCGATTCGCAACACCCGTCAGCGCGTCCGTAGTGGCGGCGCGGCGCAACTCGTCTGCCATACGCTTCATGCGCAAGTGCATCTTGACGCGGGCAAGGACCAGGGACGATCGGAAAGGCTTCGCGATGAAATCGGCCGCCCCCATTTCCAGCGCGGAGACTTCGAACCCGGCCTCGGTATGGCTGGTGATGAAAATCACCGGCACATCCATCAGACTGGGTTCGGACTTGAGCATTGCCAACAACTGGAAACCGCTCATTCCCGGCATTTCTGCATCAAGCAGGATCAGATCGGGAACCAACTCGCCGGCAAGCCGGAGCGCATCCTTGCCGTTCGTGGCAAAACGCAGCCCGGCCACGTTCGTCAGTATGCCGCCCATGAGTTGAATGGCGCCTGGATCATCATCGACGAGCAATATGTGCGGTTGCGTTGCTGCGTTGGAGTTGAGTTTTTCCATAAGCTGGGAATTCAATCCGAACGTCGCTCTCACTTCTGCGCCATTCGTCCCACAATCCAAGGATGTCTCCTCGTCTTGGCACATCGCTTGCAGAAGTTCGAGATGCGTCACGCTCCGAGGCATTTTTTTGACGGTCGGAGGCTTAGGGGAAAGCATGGCTCAAGTTTGAAGCCGAAAGGCCGTTTGTGTAATCAGCTTTGTGACAGATCACAGCAGCAGGAAATGAATCCATGAAGAGAGTGTTATTGGTGGATGACGACAACACCGTTTTGCTCGGCATAGGCGTACGCCTTAAGAGCATGGGGTACACCGTGTATACGGCCAAGGATGCCGTGAGCGCGGTATCCGCGGTGGTAAAGAACAACCCGGATGTGGTGGTTCTCGATGTCTCCCTGCCGGCCGGTGACGGCTTTTTGGTCGCCGACCGCCTGCAGAATCTGGTCGCATCCGCGGCGACCCCCATCATATTCATCACGGCGAACGAAAATCCCGTCCTGCGTGAGCGCGCCATGAACCTCGGCGCGGCCGCGTTTCTGACGAAGCCTTTCGATGCGACGACATTGGCCGACGCCATTGAGTCGGCTTTGTCGCCGGGAGACAACTGGCTGCCTCAAGCAAGCGGACTGT
The DNA here is from genome assembly GCA_052143815.1 of Steroidobacteraceae bacterium. Lineage (GTDB taxonomy): Bacteria > Pseudomonadota > Gammaproteobacteria > Steroidobacterales > Steroidobacteraceae > Bog-1198. The sequence continues at coordinate 26,766 of JBKQSA010000097.1, forward strand.
AAAGACTCGCGCAGTGCAAGCCAAAGAGAAATTCAGCATTTTGCTGGTCGACGACGACCCGACGGTGATCCGCATCCTGAGCCGGATACTCAACGATTACACGCCGCTTCGATTTGCAACGTCCGGTCAAGTCGCGCTCAAGCTGGCACGCGAGACCGTTCCTGATCTGGTGATGTTGGATGTGGAGATCCCCGACTTCAGCGGCTTTGAAATATGCAAGGCTTTCAAGAGCGACCCCAAGTTGACGTCGGTGCCCATCATCTTTATGACCAGCCACGAAAGCCCGCAATTGGAAACAGTGGGACTTCGACTCGGTGGCGCAGATTTCATCGGCAAGCCGCCGCATGCATCGTTGGTGCTGGCTCGGGTACGCACTTATCAGCGGCTGAAGGCATTGTCCGATACGGTGAGGAGCGCCGTCACGATGGATTTTCTCACCGGTACGATGACCCGGCGCCAGATGGAGAAAACCTTGACGCAGGAATGGCTGCGTTCGCAGCGTTCGCATGCGCCGCTCTCGCTGCTGTTGGCGGATATCGACGGTTTCACCGCTCTTAACGCCGAATTCGGCGAAGAGACCGGCGATGCCTGTCTGCGCTCGGTTGCCGACGCCCTCCGTTCCGTGGCGCAGCGACCCAGCGACCTGGTGGCACGTCATGGTGGCGGGAGGTTCGCGCTACTCCTGCCCGAAACGAACAACGAAGGTGCGCAAAACATTGCAGGCCGCACGCTCAAGGCCATTGACGACTTGCCCATGTTGAACACTGCCACCGAACGGCGGATCACGTTATCCGTGGGCGGCGTGACGAACGTCGCCGCGACCGGCTTATCCCAGGGGCCGCTCGCTTGCGGGGTTCCGAGTGATCTCATCGCTGCGGCCGAATACGCTGTCCAGTGCGCGAAAATTGCGGGCGGCCATAGAGCCGAATTCGTCGACATTGCCGACTTCAGCACGCGCGAGTCGCCTCGCGGACTTAGGGCTTGAGATGCGCGTGTTACTTGGTCCCGGATGCATCTTGCTGTTGGGAACGTTCATTTCCGGCTTGGTGGGTGCATTGGCCGCTGGCTTGCTGTTGCTCGCGCGGAATCGGCATCGTATTGAGATGCTGCGCCATGACATCACTGCCCAAAGGGAAGCCCAGCGCCGTTTGACGGAAAGCGTGAAGCTGCTGCAGCGCGCCGAAAATGTATCGCGCGTCGGCGGCTTCATGATCGACATTGCGTCGGGAGAGCAGCAGTGGACGGCCCAGACTTACCGCATCCATGACGTCGACGAAAACGTGTCTCCCACTCAGAAATTGGTGGAAACGTTCCTGTTGCCTGAAGTGCGTGAACGATTGCGCGAAGCGACGCGGGCAGCGCAAGAGACGGGAATGGGTTATGACCTCGAAATCCCCATCGTCACGGCGAAGAATCGAGCGATCTGGATCCGAATGGCGGCCGAAGTGGAAAGCGATGGCGGCGTTCCCGTGCGTATCGTGGGCGCGATACAGGACATTACCGATCGGTGCAAGCTCGAACAGCGACTGCGGGATGCGCTTGCCGTAGCGGGCAAAGCCAGCCAATCGAAAAGCGAATTCCTCGCCAACATGAGCCACGAAATCCGGACTCCGCTGAATGCCGTCATCGGCTTGGGGTATCTGCTCGAGCAGACCCCGCTCAGCGACGAGCAGCGTCAGTTCCTGACGAAGATCCAATTCGCCGGCCGCGCATTGCTCGGCGTCATCAACAACGTACTCGACCTGTCGAAGATCGAAGCCGACGAGATGTCACTGGAGGATGAACCCTTCGATCTGCTCGAGTTGCTGCAGGACGTGAGTCAGATGTTGCTTCCGCAGGCCGTGGAGAAGGGCATCGAGTTGATCGTCGAGTCGACGGCGTCGCTGCCGCGGATGGTCATGGGGGATGCATCACGCGTGCGGCAGATCCTCACCAATCTAATGCATAACTCGATCAAGTTCACGGAATGCGGTCACGTGAATTTGGCGGTCTTCTGCACGGAGCATGGCGCCGGACGCGTTCGTCTGCGCTGCGAAGTGAAAGATACCGGAATCGGCATCGAACCTGCAGCATGCGAACGGTTGTTCACCCCGTTTACCCAGGCCGATGCGTCCACCACCCGTCGTTTCGGCGGAACCGGATTGGGTTTATCCATCGCGCGCCGCTTTGTGGAACTCATGGGAGGTGAGATCGGCGTCGTCAGCACCGTCTCGGTGGGGAGCACCTTTTGGATCGAAATGCCGCTGCGGATCGCTCCAGAGGTCGATGGCTCGCTGACGAATGCCTTGCGAATTCTCATCGTCGATCCGAACGGGGATACGCCGCAAGGTCTCGGCGCGATGGTGCGTGCGCTCGGCTGGAATCCCCAGGTCGTGGAAACCGGCGAACAGATGATCTCGATCATGACGGGTAGCCCGGCGCTTGCGCGACCGGACGCGCTCATTCTGGACCTTCACCTACGCGATACGGATGCACATGAATTGGTGGCGCGCCTCGAGAAGGCCTGGATCCATGGGGACCTGCCGTCCGTCATCGTAGTTGCCGAATCGACCCAGTCTTACATGAAACACAAGCAACTCATGCGCGCGACGGATGTTCTGTTGGTACGACCCGTGAGCAGTTCCGCGCTTTTCAATGCCATCAACTTGGCGGTGTCCCGGCAACCGGACAGCTGTGATCGCGTCTTTGAATCCACGAATTTCGATGAGCTGCATGCCCAGTGGTTGAGCGGCGTGCGGGTGCTGGTCGTTGATGACAGCGACATCAATCTTGAGGTCGCACAGCGCATTTTGGAAAACCAGGGCGCCAAGGTGATGACCTGCTCTGACGGCTCTTCCGCCATTGTGCGGTTGCGGTCCCTCCATCAGGAAATCGACCTGGTGCTCATGGACGTGCAGATGCCCGTTCTTGACGGCAATGAGGCGACCCGGCGCATTCGAACCGAATTGAAACTGCAGTTGCCCATCGTGGCGTTGACTGCCGGCGCATTGGTCGGTGAGCGGCAGCGCGCGCTCGATGCGGGCATGGACGACTTTGTCAGCAAACCGTTCGACCCGCAGGTCTTGATTCGCAAGGTACGGCGGCTCGTGGAACACGCGCGCGGCGAACCCATTCCGATGGTTTTCGATGATAAAAAGTCTGTGGGTCACGGCGATGGCCGCCCATTCATGAAGTCCATCGATGCGGGCGTGGTGCAGCAAATGTTCGGCGACGATTTGTTGCTGTTCAAATCGCTGCTGGCCCGAATGCTGCGGGACTATTCGGATTTCGCCTTGCCGATCGAGGTTGCGCTCGATGACGACCTCGCTTGCCGACAGCTCAAGGCGAGATCGCATAAACTCAAGGGAAGCGCGGGCATGATCGGGGCGACCAACGTCATGCGCTTTGCGGGCGCGGTGGAGCGGGCGCTGCAAGACTCTCGGTCCGCCGATGTCGTGGAGGGGATTTTGAAAAAATTGGCCGCAGCGCTGACCACGCTGCGCGAAGAGACAACGCTCGTGCTGGAAACTAAATCGTCGCAGGACGCGGCCCGCGACGCGCATGCCGAAATTGCACCGCCTATCGACTCCGCGGAAATCGATGAGCTGTGCGCGCTACTCGAAGCCCAGAATCTGGCGGCGGTCGATAAATTCGCAGTGTTGTCCCCGTCGTTGCGAGAAATGCTGGAGATGGCCAGCTTCGATGGGCTGCATGATGCGGTGGAGAATCTGGACTTCCAGCGCGGCGCGGAGCTATTGCGCGAGATCCCTCGCGAGAGACGAAGTACCGCATCCGCAGCTTGACGCTCCTCTATGAGAGCATCCATTCATGTTCGCTGGGCTTCTTATAAGGCCCGTTTCTTTAGCCGCAGTGAAGGGCGCTACTTGTCACTGGAATCAGGATCTTTCTTCTCCTTGCCGGAAGGCTTCGGGGCCATGGTAGCGACGAATAAGATAGCCAGTAGAAAGGCTACAAAACCTAGTGTTTCAATCATTGAGGATCCTTGGCGACATTGACCTGCTGGTGGGGCCTGCCGCGCGAGAGCTTAGCACCTCAGCCCGCACCGCGGCGAAGAGGTCGGCGGCGCGAGGCGGCCGGACTCTGGATATGAGCGTGCATCCGTAGTAGAGTTCCTGAGAATTCTGAGGTGCGGGTACGTGCGGCAGTGGGGTAGGGCGGTCGGCGCTGCGACACGGGCGTGAGGTGGTAACGATGGATTCCAGCCACGTTACCTTATGATAAGGGGGTATTATAATGCGTGCATTCCTCGGTAGGCCTGCTGTCAATTCGTTGCTGGCGGGCGTCGCAGTTCTGTTTTCCTTCGTTGCGGTTGCTCAGGCCATGGAGGATGCCGGTTTCCCCGGAGCAGTCATCGACAATGGCAAGAAGATCTTCAATGAGGGCAAGGGGGACGTACCCGCCTGCATGACCTGTCATGGCCCCGGCGGCTGGGGTTTGGACGCGATGGGGGCCCCCCGTCTTGCGGGCATTGGCTTTCCCTACGTCGTTAAGCAACTCTCTGACCTGGCGGGTGGAAAGCGCACCCCGGGTGGGGCCGGTGCGGTCATGCCCGGCTTTGCAGCAGCCTTGAGCGAGCAGGATCGGCGCGATGTGGCCGCCTATGTCAATACGCTGTCTGGCCCACCTGATTTGTCCGATCTCAAAGCGCTCAAGGAGAGCGGGACCACGGTCGGCGAAAGATATCTTGGTCAGGCCATTGTAAAATATGGAGTTCTAGGCAAGGTGTCGGCCTGTCAGTCATGCCATGGCTACAACGGCCGCGGAGCGGCGCCCATTTTTCCCGTTATCGGGCAGCAGAAATACACCTATCTCGTTACGCAGCTGAACTCTTGGCGTGACGGCAGCCGCGCCAATGATGAATACGCCATGATGCGCAAGATGGCACACAACCTCACCGATGCGGATATCGTCAATATCGCCACATTTCTGGCAACGGCGCCGACCACGACGGCCGGGAATTCCATGGTTCCCGTAACCAACCAGTGAATGATCGGTGCTCCGCACGTCACCACGTCCGACCGGGGGCGCATAATCGGGTACCGACCGGGGTGGGTCGTCCTCATGGAGGTCAGGCGTCGCCACGATGAAGACTAGTGGCCTGCGATTGGGCGAAAAAGTTCTGTTCGGCATTACCGCGGCTTTCGTGCTGTTTGCGGTCGTAAGCTTTATCGGCATGGAGATCTACCGCGCGCACTCCGGTAAGAAGATGTACGCGGCTACCTCGCATTACGACTTTTCGCCGGAAGGGCTTAATGGGTCGGAGCGCTTTCGCGATCTAGGCTGCACCAGCTGTCATCGCGCTGTGCGTAATGGCACCAACAACGGAGTTAGCTTGGACGGCATCGGTTCCCGGCGCACTCTGGATTATCTGATCGCCTTCCTGCATGAGCCGGAGGCGACCTACCGATCGCAAACGGTGGACCATGGCTCAGCCAAGGGGGCGGACTATGTGGCCCGTTTGCCCGAAAAGGACCTGCATTCCCTCGCCGTTTTTCTGTCGGAGTTGAAAGCCACCCAAGGATCGCCCGATGCGCGCCTACCGTTGGAGGGGCGCTCCGGCTTTATCGATGAAATGGTAAAAATTTGGGCGCCGTCCGCATGGAAGTCGGAATATCACGATGTGCGAGAGGAAGGTGCGCCCGTGCACCACGACGATCGATAGCATGAGCGAGACACCTTCAGTCCGGCCGGGGATCGGCGACAGCGAATACACGCGCATGACCCTGTTGTTTGTCTATGCTTGCATTCTGTACGCCATCATCGGCTTTTCTTGGGGGGCCGTGATGGGCGGCATCCCGGTCCTGCGCATGTACGTTGATACGGCGCCCCACGGCCACCTGATTTTGCTGGCGCATGGACACATCAACCTTTTAGGCTGGGTTGAAATGGCCATTTTCGGCTCGATTTATTATTTCATTCCGCGCCTGGTCAATCGTCCTATCTATAGTCTGCGCCTGGTCAAGGTTCACTTCTGGATGCATAACATCGGACTCGTCGGCATGGTTTCCCTGTTCACGCTGGCTGGCGTCATCGGCGGCTATGATCCCGGTCCGGAAGTTGAACGGACCGTCTCGCATCTGATGGCGGCGGTTGGCTCCTTCGGTATGCTGGTCCTGCTGGCGAATATCATTTGGGGATACAACATCTATAAGACGGGTCAGGGGTATTCGTGATGACCGTTCTCCAGGGCGCGCGCGTGCTGGCAACAGCCCTGGCGTTGATGGTGTTGAGCGCCTGTGACAACCAGGCCCAGCAGTCTCACAATTCTTCCTTGACCCTGCAGCTGGGCGAGGTGGCGCCGCGGGTGCACACCAAGACTCTGGCCGATGTCGACGGCGATATTTCCCGCATCACCACTTATCGTCAGCCGGACGAACGGATGTATCAGTACTCGGTGGATCAGGCGCTCGCCAGCGGCAAGCCGGTCTTGCTGGAATTCGCCACGCCGGCTCACTGCACTCCCTGTGATCGGCAGCTACAGATGATCAAGTCCCTGTTGCAAAAGTACCAGACGAAGATGATTTTTATTCACATGGATCAATACAATAGTCCGGAAGCCTACAAGGCATACCATGTGCCCGGCGACCCGTGGACTTTTGTCATTGATGGCCGGGGTGTCGTTCGCTTTCAACAGGCGGGTTCGATGCTATACAACGAACTCGAAAATGCCATCCAGAGTGCGCTCTAAGGCCAGGGTGGGAGAATTCCAGGCCCTGGCGCGAGCAGCTTACGGGTGGCACCTTGAAACCAGCGGCCGTCCATGAGCATTGGCACACGCTATACGCTCTGCCGTGACTACCACGGAGTGTTCTGGGATGCGTTGTTGTACGTGCCCACCGTGTCGGCGCTGTCGGTTTTTGCCATCAGTAGCTGGTACGACAACAAGGTCCCGGTCGCGTACTTGCTCGGCTTCCTGGCGTGTTTCTTTCTGATCGCGGGCGCCAATCGCATTCTGACAACGCGCCTGATGTGGCTGCCCTCCGCACCGGTCGCTATCGAGATCCGACCCAATGCCGCCGACTTGATCCTGAAGAGCGGTGAAATCATAAAATTGCGGCACGGCTTGAAACTGTACCGGGATCGGTCAGGTCGATCGTTTGGGTTGACTGGGGTGAGCGAGCAGGGGAAGCGCCGCCAATTTATTTTCCATCGAGGGCAATTCAGACAGGACAGCGATTTTCAAGCGGTCATGAATTGTTACGACCCCGGTCAAACGGGCAAGGCATAGATCATGGAACTGCGCGCACTGCTTTTCAGGTTCCGCGGCGCTCTGTTGTTGTTGCCATGGGCTGTTTTGGTTGGACTCACCTTGCGATCCGATCCCTATGGGCTCACCGAGGAAGGGGCCAAAGCGTTGTTGCAGGCGTGGTCCATCGGCGATCAGGTCGCCAGCGCCGCTTTCACCCTTGGCGCGCCTGATATCCGCGTAATCCTTTTCTTGCCGCTGGGCTTCTTGTGGCCCGGTCAGGTGATTGCCGCCAAAGTGTTGACATTATTGGCCATGGCGGGGGCAGGAGCCGCTTTGTATCGCTGGCGCCGCCTCGACGATCAGGCTGAAGCCGCGCTGCTGGCGACCGGATTGCTGCTGATCGCTCCATTGACTGTCGAGAGCATCAACGCGCTATCTGTGGCGCCCTTTTTGCTCGCGATTGGTGGAGCGGCCGCCTGGCTCAACCGGATGATGGGCAGTGAACGCGGCACATTTGGCGGCTGGTTCTTCGCCCAATTGCTGGTTTGTGCGGCCGCCGTCAGTTTGCATCCTGCGGGTTTGGCCTATTCGGCAATGCTCTTTTTTACCTGGTGGACCGACCCACCGGACCGACGGCACCGTGAATATTTTCTGTTCGGCATTCCGCTGGTGGTATTGCTCGTGCTGGCGATGCGCCTAGGCTGGCCCGGCACGATTTGGGGGCAGAACCCGCTGCCCGCCGCCGCCGCCGTTTTTAGCGGCAGCCGCACTGAGGATCCGTTGTCCAACGGGGAGTTGCTCGGTGGTGTTGCGCTCCTCGCCTTGACATTGGCAGTGGCGTTGCACGAGCGTCGGCGCCTCCTTGCTGATCTGAGCGGCGGCACGTTGCTTCTCGGCGTGTTGTTCGGGGCGGTGGCCGCCGATCGAACCTGGGGGGTGCTGATGCTCGCCCTGCTGCTCTACGGAGGGTTTCCGTGGTTGCTGCGGGCGTGCGCGCCGCTCGCCGGCCGCGGCCTGATCGTCCAGAGGGGATGGCTTTGGTTGCTTCTTCTCCTGACCTGTACCGCGTTCATGCGCACGAACCAGATCGACTATGAGGCGGGACGTCACAAGCTCCTGTCCGCCCAAGATAAGTTGATCAGCGACTTTGCGGAAGGCGTGAACAGTCTGCGGACCGGCGACAGCACGGGGAGCGGACACGCTGCGGCAGCGATCCTCGTCGCGAGCTCGTGGCCCGCACGTACTTCGATCGCCTGTAAATGCGACGGCCTGCCGTTGCCTCCGGCGGCGAAAGATCCAATCAGCCAACTGGCCATGATGCGCGGCGTTTCGTACGTGATACTCGGTGACGATCCGGACAATCGCGCTTTGGCGAACAATTTTGCGCAGCTTGGGCCACGCATAGAAGTCCTTGCCAGAGAGCCCGGCGGCGTCGTCCTGCACTTCAAGCCGGCCCGAGCAGAGCTCTGAAGGGGAAGTCTCTTTCCATGCTTTCCTCTCCGTGCTAGTCTTAAAAATCAGTGTCACGCTGCGAAGCTCGCAATCCGTGACTTTTAGGAAAAGATCACTGTATTGATGACAGGAGTGGCAGATGAACGTCGGTTATATGTGGATTCCGGTGGTTCTTTTCGTGGGCGGTATTCTTGTATCTTCTGCTCTCTTTACCCTCGGAATGAAGCGGGTTAAGGAATAAGCGAGCGGCTCACGGCGGTGGAGTAGCTCGCCGCGGTTCCCAAGGTGCTGAACTGCGGTTTAGCTTGAGGTTCCTGGATACCGGCCGTAGGCCGGCGGAACCAGCGATCTTCAAATCTATGTCTAAAGTATCTCCTGCCGATGGCACCTACCATCGTAGCCTGGTCAAGTTCTTGGCTGTCTCTGCACTCTCGCTGCTCATCGGCACGATGCACGGCATGCTGCAGGTTTTGCCGCCGATCAGGGCCTGGCTCGACTCGATCGGCAGCCCCTATGGTGGGCCTGGGCACATGATCGATCCGCTGGCTCATGCCCACATCAATCTGGTCGGCGGCGTCGTCATGTTGGTCATGGGCGTCACCTACTACCTGCTGCCGATTTTGAGCGGCCGAACAATCTACTCCCTGCGGCTGGTACAGCACTCCTTCTGGTTGATGACGCTGGGGGTGTTCGGTTTTTACGCGGTGCAGATGGTATTCGGGATTTGGGAGGGATACCTGATGTTCCACGATCCCGTGGCCTTGCACGCTGTCCAGCATTGGTACGGTAGGTTGGTTGCTGTCGCAGCGACAGTCATGGCAGCCGGATTCATGGCCTACTTCGCCAACGTCGCGCTCACTCTGTTGTCCCCGGCGCCTACCGGTGAGGCGGGTTGAGACTTGAGCGGAATGCGTAGCACCGTTTCGTTCCCTTCGGCGTGGATCCAGATCTGCAGCACGGAATGATCGCGCTCGTCGACTTTGGCCGCGCGTCGATAGACTCCCACATGGCCGTCCTCTATGGCCTGCTTCCATGGATCCGCATCTGACGTGCGCAGATCCACCCGGCAATCCCACGCCGGCAGCACGCGATTTCTGTTGATGAACACGAGAAGCTCTTTCATTCCAGGAATCGGAGCATAGCTGCGCGATTCCACGTGAACCTGCAAGTCGCGCCAATTCTCGGTGGCCGAGTCCTGCGTGCCGCCACTGCACCCGAACAAAGTCAGCACGAGTGCGGGCAGCGCGGCGCGCCGGTCTCGGATCAACCTGCCGCGTAGCAGTTCAGCGATCATCCTCGGGCTTTTCCTTCTCGGCGTCCGAGTCCAATCGACCGGCCCTCGATGAACCGTACATGCGGACCATGTGCCAGACGAAGGAGCCGGCCACAGCAATGTAGACGATGGCGACCAGGTAGCCCCAGTCTAACCAGGGGCGGTTGTCGCCGGGGCGAAGACCCCAAAATGGAAAGCTCAACCCGATTCCAACCAGGAGTACCACCACGACGACGGCAAAGAACCAATACGGCACAGGCTTCTGCGATTCGGGTATTTTTTCGACCAGTTCCCAATCTTCCAGGCCACGTTTGGATTTGCGATCTTCCTCGGATGCATAGCCGAAATGCTCGGCGTCCACCTTGCCCCACTGCGATTCCACCGAGCCCAGAGAAGGGGTGGGTTTGTCCTGGTCGTCCATCGTGGCATCTCCTATTCTGAAAGATGCAGTATCGGAAACCGGACGTGCCAGCCGGCTGCAGTCACTTCCACGGCAAAGGCGTGCACTCCGCGCGGCAACTTGTCGGACAGCGACAGCAGCACGGATTCGTGTCCCGCAGCGGGCAGGCTGACTTGTGTTGCCCCCAACGTGTAATCCGCCGCAGTCAATCCGGTCACGTGCACCAGCACTTGCCGAGCATGGTAAAGCTTGTTCGATATCGCAATACGGTAGTCGCGATTGCCTTGTTGATGCTGCACGTCCGCGCGGTAGACCACAACATGGAGCGGCTCCCAGGTCCGCAAGCCCCAGAGGAACAGACAGGCGCCGAACGCGCCCAGCGCCAGCGTCCATTTGCTGCGGGCAACCAGCGAGGTCGCATTGTCACGGAATCGCGACCGGGCTTCTTTCTTTTCCTTGGGCTCGCCGAACTCGAGGGTCAGCAGTCCCGGCTTGCCCGATTTGTGGTGCATGCGATTGCAGGCGTCGACGCATTCGCCGCAATTGATGCAGCTGTCGTAGACAGCGGTCTTGCGCGGATCAATTTCGATGAAGCAGGAGCTCACGCAGTAGCTGCATTTGGTGCAGCTGTCCGCGCGGCTGGCGTCGTAGCGGACATGCAGGGTCTCGCGTGTCCGGAAGCTGTGCTGCCAAACCCGGTAGACACAGGCGAAACGACACCAGAAGTGGCGGATAAAGGCGACATCCAGCAGGATGATCAGGACAAAAATAAAATAGATATAGTGCAGCGAACCCGCGAGGCGCGGATCCGCGCGCCAGGTCACGAAGGACCATACGGTAGCGGGCGCGTAGAAGTAGAACAGCGGCACTACGGCAACGACCAGTGAGGCGGCGAGCAGCGACAGACCCAGCAAGATCCAGTTGAGCGCTTTGTTTTTGGTGGCGGCTACAATCGGAGCGCTGCCATCCATTGTCACCTTGGCGCGCCGGCCGAGGAGTTTGCGGGTCATGAAATTGGCCCATTCCGACAGGATGTTTTGCGGGCAGACCCAGCCACAAAATACCGTGCCGGCAGTGGAATAGAGCATGACTAACCCGCTGGCCAGCATGATCCACAGCCCGGCAATGAGAAAGAAATCAGCAAACCATATTTGGCGATCGAGTACGACCAGAGCGCCGGCGCTCGGGTCTATGCGCAAGAGGCCGGAAGCGGGTACGAGTATTGCGAGGGCGAATGATATCGCCTGTACCAGGCGCCGCCGACCATGATAGCGCATGGAATTCGCGCGGGTGGGATTGGTGCTGGTAGGAAATCCTGCCGGGGCAGCCGCGCCGGGCGATATCGCAGAGGTACTGGTAAGATCGACTACTTGCATTTGAGGGCAGCCCTCTCGGCTTCATGTTGCTGGCAGCGCCCGCAAGCAGTTCAAGGATGGTGCACAACAAGCAGTAAAACACGGCGCATCCCGCACTCGCAACGGCGGCAATTATATCACAATCAACCTTCGCTCCGTTGAATTGGCCGGTGCATTAAAACATGGCAGCAGCATTGACAGCTACGCGTAATCGCTCGGATAATATGGTGAGGTCCGTGGTCCGGGCCGTGTATCTCCGGAATTAGAGCGTTGCGATCAAACGGGGGGTGATTCAAATGAAAGATCAAACGAAACATTCGCGTCGGAAGGTGCTTAAGGTCGGAATGACGGCGCTTGCCGTAGTACCACTTGCCGGATTGTCCGAGCGAGCCTTTGCTACGCAAAACGCGGCGGTTCGGACGGCCCTGAAGTTTCAGGATCATCCGAATGGTGAAAAGAACTGCAAAGTGTGCGTCAACTTCATCCCCAATAAGGATAAGCCAAACAATGACGATGCGGTGAACGGCTGCAAGCTGTACCCGGGCGACACTGAGATCTGCCCACACTGCTATTGCGTAGGATTCGTGCAGAACCCGGCGGCGACTGCGGCTGGAGCTTCCTGGTCGCCCTGGAAGTGAGCATACCCTGGGATTCGGAGTGTGAACTCCGAATTCCCGGGTATCGGATCGCAGCGTTCGTTGCGTAATTGATTGCCGGCGAGGCAGACGCGTAAGCGCGGACATTCTGACTTGGGGGGCGGATGATACTGAAGACCTGCAATGTCCTGCGGGCGGGAATGTGCGGCTGGCGATACGCGTTGCTAGTCGTTCCGCTGGTGTTTGCGGGGTTTGTGGTCGTCGCCGAACCCGCTCAGCAAGGCACCCCCTATCAGCCGGGCGGCCCTTATCAGCCGCATGAGCCCTTTAAGCAGGGCGGGCCCATCGGCAGCCAAACACCCGATGGTTATTACGCGCTAGGGCCCGTAGTCACACAGCCCATCGAGTTTCCCCATTACATCCATGCGGGGCCGAGGGAAAAAGGCGGGATGGAAATCGACTGCATGTACTGTCATACGTATGCCAGGCGCAGTGCGGTTTCCGGGATTCCGCGCCTCAGCAAATGCATCGGTTGTCACCAGAGCATTGAATCCGTCAAAGATAAGCCGCGCATCAAGATACTGCTTGATTATTGGGCGAAGCAGCAAGCTATTCCCTGGAAGAAGGTGCACGACGAGCCGGATTTCGTGCGCTTCAATCATGAGCGTCATATCCAGCGCTTCATCTTCGACCAAGGCCGCCCGACGCGGGAAGTTTGCGGCTACTGCCACGGCGACGTGGCGTCGATGACCACGGCGCGCCGCGTCAAAGCCATTTCGATGGGGTGGTGCATCAGCTGTCATGAAAAGGATCACAAGCTTGACGCGGTGAGCGACAAGACCAGCCATGGGCCAAATGACTGTTGGCAATGCCACAAATAGGCTCTGATATGTTGACGGCAAGGGGAGTTTGATGAGCGGTAGTGGCGTCAGCCGCCGGGATTTCTTGCAGATCGTCGGTCTCGGCGGGACGACGATAGCCTTAAGCGGCTGCGGCAATACGTCCATCGAATCAGGTGCTGAACTGGTCGAGTCGTATGTGCAGCCGGAGAATTTCGTGGTGCCCGGCGTCGGCGTGTACTACGCATCGACGTGTACGCAATGCG
>JBKQSA010000098.1:0-5378 GCA_052143815.1 Steroidobacteraceae bacterium
CATCGCGCCGCTGCTGAAGAAACTGTTGGCGCAACAGGCAGACACCGGACTGCCGCCACCGTACCTGCCCAAAGATGAACTCACCGACAACGAAGGAGAAACCCCTTGAACAAGAAACTGCTGGCTCTGTATGGTCTGAAGTGGAATCCGTTCGCTCCCGATGTCCCGGCGGAGGCCCTGCAACTCACCCCGCGGATCGACTCGTTCTGTTGGCGCGTCGAGCAACTCGCCGGTGAGGGCGGGTTCGCGCTCGTCACGGGCTCACCTGGGCAGGGAAAATCCGTGACGTTGCGCCTGCTTGCCGAGCGGCTCTCCGGGCTGCGTGATGTGCAGGTCGGCGTGCTATCGCGGCCGCAGGCGGGAATGGCGGACTTCTACCGTGAGATGGGCGAGTTGTTCGGCGTCGAGTTGCATCCCCACAACCGCTATAACGGCGCCAAACTGTTGCGCACGCGCTGGCAGGGGCATATCGATGCGTCGCTGTGCCGCCCGGTGCTCATCGCCGATGAGGGCCAGGAAATGCAACACGCGGTGTTGAACGAGCTGCGCCTGCTGTGCTCGGCGCGCTTAGACTCGCACCTGCTGTTGACTGTCGTTCTGGCCGGCGATCAGCGCCTCATCGAACGCTTCCGCGCCGAGGATCTCTTGCCCCTGGGCTCGCGCATGCGGGTGCGCCTGGCGCTCGAGCGCAACACACCCGAAGAGCTGCAGGAGTCACTACGGCATGTGTTGCATAAGGCCGGCGCCACGAAACTCATGACCCCGGAGCTCATCGCGACCTTGAGCGATCACGCCCAGGGAAACATGCGCACGCTGATGAACATGGCCGGCGAGTTGCTGGCGCTCGCCGCGCAACGCGAGACCCATCAGATCGATGAGAAGCTGTTCTTCGAGCTCTATGACACGCCTTCCCCGACACAGCCTAAAACGCCCGGTCGCCGGCGTTGAGCGCGCTGCCCGTCGAGCAGGCCTACCGTCTTGCCGATCGCGCCGAGGAGCAACGCTGGCTCGTCACCGGCCTGTGGTCTGAACAAGCGGTCGGCATCGTCGGTGGGGAGCCGAAGTGCTGCAAATCCTTCCTCGCTCTGGATCTGGCGGTCGCGGTCGCTTCCGGTACGCCGTGTCTGCGCCACTTCTCGGTGCCGCAGCCGGGCCGCGTGCTGTTGTATGCGGCCGAGGACGCTCTGCACGTCGTGCGCCGACGACTCGAAGGCATCTGCGTCGCCGCGCACTTGAGCCTGCAGGATCTGGATGTTCATGTGATCACCGCCCCCACGGTGCGCCTCGATCTGCCGGCCGATCGCACTCGACTGGAGCGCACTGTCGAGCAATACAAGCCGCGCCTCCTGGTACTCGATCCGTTCGTGCGCCTGCATCGCATCGATGAGAACGCCTCGGGCGAAGTCGCGCCGCTCCTCGCGTACTTGCGCACCCTTCAACGGCAGCACAGCCTCGCCGTGCTCGTCGTGCATCACGCCAGAAAATCCGCCGGGAATATGCGTGCCGGCCAGGCGCTGCGCGGCTCCTCCGAGTTCCATGCCTGGGGTGACTCCAATCTGTACCTGCGTCGCTCAGGTAACGAGCTCAATCTCACCGTCGAACACCGCGCCGCGCCATCCCCGCCGAGCATCGCTCTCGAACTCGCTCAACGCGGCGATGCTCTGGCGCTCGAGCGCGTGCAATCGATCGCCACCCAGCCCTTGCCGCCGAGTTCCGTGGATGAACGCATCGTCAGCGCCCTCAGCGACTCCGATCGTCCATTGCCTATCGCAGAACTACGCTCGCTTTGCCGCGTACGCAAAGCCACCCTCTATGCACGCTTGACCGAGTTGGTCACTACCGGCCGTCTCGTGCGCTCCGTCGATGGCTATCGTCTCGCCGCCATCGCCTGATCGTCGCCCGACACCCCCCGCAACCCCGCTGTTCCCGGTTCCGGTTCCCACACGCTCTACACCACTGCGGAACCGGAACTGGGAACCTACCTCAAATAGCTCGACCAAGGGCACCTCAAAAAACGTGAGCACTCTCAACGTCGAGGTCGAGATTCTCGTCAACCACGTGCCATGATCGACGTTGAAATGCAATCCCCCGTTGCCCCTTGGCGCCGGCACCCATCGCGGGCTTTAGGGTTTGAGCTGGAAAGAACTCCGACTCCGCGTGGGCGATCACTTTGTTGCGGAGCGCTATCAATCGATCGTGCAGCGACAAGTCCTCGCCCAGGATCGCGGGCAAGTCAAGCCCAGTGAGTTTTCTCGCCTCATCCGGCAATTTGGATTTTTTGGGCTCGTTGTCTGAGTAGGGCCGTACGTAGAACAGGATCGCGCTATGGAGGAGCGCCTCGTATTCGATGCTGCCTACCGGATGGGCACGCGCCGCTTTGACGAAATCGCACGCGCGCTCGAAATCGTCGCCGGAGAGCATCACGCGTAGCAAGATCGGATCGGCTTTTTCTGACATGGTTTTCGTCTCCCTATGGATACGGCGAGATCTGAATCCCCGCCGGCGTCCGGCGCGCGATCGATATGGGAATGGCGGGATTGCGGCGCTGAGCCATCGCCACGACCTTGGCGATCTGAGGCGCACACATGTTCTCGCCGATCGTCACGCCGACGATGTGCCTGCCGTCGAATTTCCCTTGCTGCCCGGTGATTTTTATCCCGGCGCTGTAGCCTTTGCAGACGACCAGCCGATATTCGATTTCACCGATGTAGCTGAGTGGTTTGGTCAGACCGACCCGACGCGCGAGTTCAGTGGCTTCAATGTCCAACGGGATCGGAATGGTGGGCCGCGCGGGCATGTATTCGACGCGCCGCGCCACCGCAAACGGAGACTCGATCGAGGTGGTATCGAACGAAGTCGAGTCGAAATGGATACAGAGGCCTGTAAAATCGGCCGCGTATTCCTTCCAGTGCAACGCCTCGGTATTTTTGGTCGCGAGGCTGAACACGGGAAATTCCAGCCGCAACCGCTCTCGCGACATTCGCGTGGCTTCGTCCTCAGCGCGCTGTAGGTCGATCGTCTCGAGCGCCTTCAGTTGCGCCCGAATGAAACTCTCAGAGCGGGAATCCTCCCGCATGAGACGTTCAAGGTCAGCCAACAGCGCCGCGCGGGTGGCCGGATCGGACTTGTCGCCAGTGATTTCATGCCGAATTTGAAGCTCCGTCTTGTCGTTGAGTTGGTCCGCGCGAGCGAAATAGATCTCATTGTCGACCAGAATCTGCCGCACAACCTCTTCATCGAATGTCGTCGCGAAAGGCTTGAATTTGTAGAGGGTGTGGATCCCCTCCTTGAAGGCGTAGTTCAGGCCGCTGATGTCAGCACTGGCGCTCAGCACCAATTCGCGCGAGTCGCGACCTGGTTCAAGCGCTGCTCTGATCACGCGACGCAAGAGCTGGTTGGTCATTGACTCGATTGTAAGCTTTGCAGCAGAAACCGGCCAAAAGCGGACATTTCCGCAGTCGAGATCAGCGAGTATCATGTGCCTCTCGCTGCGATGGTGGACAACCTCGGGACGGGTGGCAATCGCCGCCACAGCGGCTGCTAATATCGCTGCGGAATTACCATACGTCTGTGCGGAGCGCTTAGAATATAGAAGATGGACCACCTCGACGATCTGCCAAAGCGTCCCGAAAACCATGTAACGGCAAGCAAGGCCGAAGGCGCTTTCCAGCATCTAATATCGAATTCGGAACATTTTGTTCTTCAGGCTTCGGATCGCAAGGATTACGGAACCGACTGCCAGATCGAGGTCATCGATCACGAAAGCGCGACCAACGTAAGAATTCACGTCCAGTTGAAAGGTACGGAAAGGGCCTCCAACGCCGACGGGTCGATTAGTGTCGAGATACAGCGGTCCAATCTTAACTACCTGCTGATGCAACCCCATTCCTTCTTCGCCTGCTATCACATTCCCAGCGACACGTTGCGTTATTGCTTCGCCGATGCCGTGATACGGCGTTATGAGCACAGCGGTCAAAACTGGTCCCAGCAACAAACTCTAACTGTCTCTCTCTCAGAGATCCTTACTGATACGCGCCTTAACTCATTGGCGGCTTTGGCGAAAGCCAGCGCGGCGTCATCGCGGAACATGCGGGTCACACAAACGACCGCTCATCCGGAAGATCTGCCCGCCGTCGTAAGAAGCGCCCTCCCAGACCTGCATGTTCCGGAAGACGAAACGCGGACTGTGGCCATGCTTTCCAGCCTGTACGACAGCGGCTCTGACCAGATCATCGGCGCCACATTTGAGAAGTTCGCATCTGTCCTAGGTAAAGACCATGATGCGATGACTTTCTGCTACATGGCGGTGATTAATCTCGGCATGGCCGGGATGATCGGCAATGCTGAGCGCATCACGGACGCCATCTCCCACCTCACGTCCAAACTAAATACTGGTCGCTATCACGCGGGCAGCCTCCACTACTCGATTGGTAACGGGTTCTCGGCGGTGGGGCAGGATGCGGAGGCGGCCAAGGCATATGAGTCCGCTCTCGAGCATCTGAGCGGCGAGGACAGCTCCACACTCCTGGCGCAATGTTACAAGAACCTCGGTTCCAGTTACGAAAGGTTGGGAGACCGGGAGAAAGCAGCCGAACTTTTACGCGAGGCATTACGTCATGACGACCAACTCCCGGAAGCGCACCACGCCCTTGGGGTTCATTGTGTTCGAAATGGCGAATTCGGGGAGGCGCTCGAACATTTCGATCAGGTGGTTTTTTCCGAACGTACGTTGGGAAAGCGATCTTCGGTTTCCGGTTGGCGAATAAATGTTTTCTTCAATCTCGGTGACGGAAAGGCAGCGTTTCGTGAGATCAGCACGCTGCTGAGCGAGGCGGAAGATGAAGCGTGGATTTGGCCGTGGTGTGCCCAGCAGGTCGCCAGCTTTGGGCGCGAATCGACGGAGAATGCAAAGCTGAGTATTCCGTTCTGGGGGCGATACTTGAAGACGCATCCGAACAGCCCTAACGGCGTGCGAGAACTCTTGTTGAACAGACTGTACCTACGATCAGAAGGCCACGACTCCGATATGACCTACCCCGCGTTCAAGATCGAGTTTGACGCGAGTATTCGGTACGTCGAAGGTGAGGAAGCCGCTTACCTCTGGGATCGCCTAGGGCACTGGGCGCAGGAAGACGACAACTGGGAGGAGGCGGAGCGCTGCTTTCGCGTCGCCTATGATCTCGCGGGCGGGCTCTATGGCTATTGCCTCGGCATTGCTCTGAACTTCCTCGATCGACACGAGGAGAGCCTGCCGATTTTGCTGTCCCAAGCTACGGTGATTCAGCCGGACGATAGGAGTTGGTACCAGGTCGCGGTTGCCTACGAGAAATTGGGCCGCGCGCGGGAATCGACCGATGCCTATCAGAAGGCGATTGCGT
>JBKQSA010000099.1:0-11019 GCA_052143815.1 Steroidobacteraceae bacterium
CCGGGTACTAGCCAAGCGGGAACGCGTCGCGTAGACTTCCGCGCCTCTTCCAGGGGGTGCTTAGCTCAGCTGGTAGAGCATCGCCTTTACACGGCGAGGGTCGGGGGTTCGAGCCCCTCAGCACCCACCAGCACGCGGAGTGGTAGTTCAGCTGGTTAGAATACCGGCCTGTCACGCCGGGGGTCGCGGGTTCGAGTCCCGTCCACTCCGCCATTTCCTGACGAAGAGTCCCGCGCGTGCCGCATGGCCGCGCTGCGGGTATGATCCGGGGCGCGTAGCCGCGGGCGGCGAGCCCGGTGCGCGTAGCTGCGGGCGGCGAGCCCGGCGCGCGGACGTCAAGCCGCGTATACACGAAGGGGAACGAGTAGGAACATGCTGCAGTCGATTCACGACAAATTGAAAGGTTGGCTTGCCGCCGTGGTGCTGGGCGCAATCGGCTTGGTGTTCGTGTTCTGGGGCATCAACTGGACCATGAGCGCACCGAACTATGCCGCCAAAGTGAACGGCAGCGAAATCTCCCGCAACGAGGTACGTCAGTCGTACCAACAGCAGCTTGCGCAGGTCGAGCGGCAGACCAAAGGGCCGATCGACGAGACCGAACGCAATGAGCTCAAACGGCGCGTGCTCGACGAGTACGTGAACAGCGAGGCCGTGGTTACCCGTGCCGATGCATTAGGTTATCGGGTGAGCGATGGCGATCTGTTGAAGGCAATGGCTCAGGTGCCTGCGTTCCAAGTGGACGGTAAGTTCGATCAGACCCATGCCATCGCCGTGTTGAAGGCGCAGGGCCGGTCGATCTCCGAAATCGAAGGTCTCTTCCGCCGCGACGTGAAACTGCGTCAGCTCGACACGGCGCTCAATATCTCGAGCTTCGCCACGGCGAGTGAGCTCAAACAGCTGCGCGCTCTGACTCGACAACAGCGTGAAATATCGTGGTTCACCGTGTCAGCGGCGAAATACATCGCCGAGGCAACCGCCGACGATGCGCAGATCAAGGCGTATTACGACGCTCACACAGCGCAGTACATGACTCCGGAAACCGTGAACCTGCGCTATGTCGAAATCAGCTTGGGCTCGCTCGAGTCCAAGGTTAAGGTCGACGACGCGCAGCTCAAAGCCTATTACGACGAACAGAAGACCAAGACCCCGGAGCGGTACACGCAGCCGGAACAGCGCCGCGTGCGCCACATACTGTTGCAGGTCACGGATCCGAAGGAGGATGCTGCGGTCAAGGTCAAGGCGGAAGCGATCTTGAAGCGCGCTCAAGGGGGCGAGGATTTCTCGAAGCTTGCCAAGGAATTCTCGCAGGACACGGGATCTGCACAGCAGGGCGGGGACTTGGGTTGGTCGGAGCGCAAGGTATGGGTTGCGCCGTTCGCCGATGCAGCCTTCAGCATGAACGAGGGCGAGATCCGCGGGCCTGTGAAAACTCAATTCGGCTATCACATATTGAAGCTGGACGGCATCCAACCCACCACCGTCAGGACGTTCGAGCAGAGCAAGAGCGATCTCGACGCCGAGTACCGGCGCAACGAGGCAGAGCGTTTGTTCAACAATGCCCAAGACCAGTTGGCAGATGCGGCGTTGCAAAACTCCACCGATATCGACGTGGTCGCCCGTAAGGCGGGCTTGACCGTTCAGGATATCCCCGACTTCCGCCGCGCCGACGGCGGCGGTGAGTTAGGAAAGTCCGCGGCGGTCTTGGACGCCGCCTTCAGTCAAGACGTGCTTGACGGGCACTTGAGCCCCATCGTGGAGGTGGAGAAGGGACGCGGTGTAGTGCTGCGGGCAACCGATCACAAGCTGCCGCAACAGAAGCCGCTCGAGGCGGTACGCACCGAGGTGGTGGCCGCGTGGAAGAAGCAACGCGGCGCGGAGCTGGCCGCCGTTGCCGCTGCGGATGCGGTGAAGCGTCTGACTGCCGGCGAAGCGTGGGATGCGGTCGCCAAGAGCCTGGGGTCGGCTCCTCAGCCGCCTAAGTTCGTGTCGCGGACCGACCAATCCGTGCCCGTCGAAGTTCGCCGCGATGCGTTCGAAGCGCCGAAACCCGAGGGTAAGCCCATCTACCAGAGACTTTCCCTGAGTGACGGCGATGCTGACGTGCTTGCGGTGACCGCCGTGCGTGAAGACCCGAACGGCGACCCGAAGGAGCAGGAAACTCTGCTGCGTCGGCAATTGGCGCAGCAGTCCGCATCGAGCGAAGCGCAGGGTTATGCCGCTGCGGCGCGCGCCGATGCCAAGGTGATCATCAATGCGCAGGCGTTGGACTAGTTGGCCGACCTGTTGCACCAGTTCTCGGACTGGTATCTCTCGGTTCTAAGCCAGGGCGGTTACTGGCTCATCGCCGGCTTGATGGCGTTGGAAAGCACCGTCGTGCCGATCCCGAGCGAAGTCATCATTCCACCGGCCGCCTACCTTGCGCATACGCAAGGGCAATTATCCGTCTTGGGAGTCATTCTCGCCGGCACGTTGGGTTCATGGATTGGCGCCGGGATCATGTATGGGGGTTCGCGCTGGCTGGGACGGCCGGTGGTGATGCGGCTTGGACCCTATGTCGGCGTCGCCGCCGCAAAAATTAGGATGGCGGAGGCATGGAGCGCGCATTACGGCTGGGCCGGTGTGCTGTTCTCTCGTTTGCTGCCGGTCATCCGGCATCTCATCGGAATTCCCGCGGGCATTCTACGATTGGACTTCCGTTGGTACACCGCCGCAACCTTTGCGGGGTCGTTCCTGTGGACCTCGGTGCTTGCTTGGCTGGGAATGACGGTGGGCGATCATCCAGAGCTCCTGAAAGGCTCGCTGCACCGATTTTTCCTCCTCGTCCTAGCGGTGGCAGCCGTGCTTGCGGCGCTGTACTACGCCTTTGTGAAGCGAGCCGTATCCCGGGCATAGACACCGTGCCGGCTCATGCCGGCGCGCGCATCAGGTCGCCGCGTGGCTGCCCGCAGGGGGCATGCCGCCGCCAACCGGGAATTTCGCAAAGATCGCAGCCGCAGCGGCGTTGATTTTCTCCACAGCGTGCGGACCCGTCAGATCGGATACGGTCTGGCTCACACTGGCATGCCAGATCGGGATGCGGGACTTCGCATCGAACACATCGACGGCGATTCGAGTCTCGTCGTAGACGTACGGGCCGTCATAGAAGCCGCCGCCCCAACCCCAGCCGCGGCGACCCCACCCGCCGCCCCAGCCCCAGCCGGCGCCGTAGGGGCCATAGAAGTCGTCGAATACTTGGCGCGTGCCCATGGCGTAGCCGACTACACACTCGGCGGATCTCCGGTCATCCACCTTCTGGATGCCTTTGGCGGCCATGTTGGCCTCGATCGCTTGACGCAATCGCTCGGAATTCAGTGGATTGCCGAACGCCGATCCGTGGTCGGCGTTTGCCATGTGCTCATCGGCAAACGCATAGGTATGACAGTTTGCGACGGACATATTGGGGTTGATGTCCGTTTTCACGGGCAAGCCGGTGCAGGCTTCGAGCCCAACAAGTGCGCCGGCAACGACAATGATTTGAAGCAACGATGAACTTGACATGACTAACCCCTCGGACGACCGAATTTAAGCAGCGCGCACCTTAACAACGCACGGCCGGCCATGCGGTTGACGCGGCCACATTCAAGAGATGCGTCAATCACGCGCCTCCACGTCGGCGGGAAAGCTCATGCCTACGGAATTGAAGCCGCCGTCGACATAGGTCACTTCGCCGGTGATACCGGCGGCCAAATCGGAGCATAGGAACGCGGCCGTATTACCGACATCCTCAATGGTGACATTGCGCTTGATAGGGGAAACGGCGGCGACGTGCGCGAGCATTCGGCGAAGACCCGGAATGCCCGCCGCAGAGAGCGTTTTGATGGGGCCTGCAGAGATGGCATTGACGCGTATGCCCAACGGCCCAAGGTCGGCCGCCAGGAAGCGTACGTTGGCCTCGAGGCTCGCCTTTGCCAAGCCCATGACGTTATATCCCGGTAACGAACGCACCGCACCCAAGTAGCTCAACGTCACCATGGCTCCGGCGCGACCCTTCATGAAGGGGAGAGACGCGCGGGCCAGGGCGGTCAAACTGTAGCTGGAAATATCATGCGCCACGCGAAAGCCATCACGGGTGGTTGCATCGATGAAGGTCCCCGTGAGCGCCTCGCGCGGTGCGAAGGCAACGGCGTGTACCAGGATGTCGAACGAGTCCCAGCGCGTCTTCAGATGGGCAAAGCCGCGCTCGATGTTGTCGTCGGCGGCGACGTCCATTTCAAAGGTGATGGTCGAATCCAACTGTTTTGCGAGCGGGACCACGCGCTCAGCCATACGTTCGATGTGCGAGAACGCCAACTCCGCGCCCTCGCGACGCATGGCTTGGGCAATCCCCCAGGCAATGGAACGATCCGTGGCAAGTCCGACGATCAATGCGCGCTTGCCCTTCAAGAAACCCATATTTTTATTCTCCAGGCGCTTCGCCTATTTTTAGGCGCTGGCGCGCCGAATTAACGGGGTCGAGGCGACCCCGACCTTAAGTGGCTCGCTGCGCGAGCCGAAGATGTCGAGGGTATTGTGAACTAGCCTTGCTGTCGATTGGAATCGACGTACATGACCAGCCGCTTTCCCGGTTTGATTTGATGGCGCTGGTTGATGCCGTTCCACGTTTTGAGTTGATCGACCGATACCTGAAACTGGTGCGAGATGCTATAAATGGTGTCGCCGCGCCGCACGGTGTACAGCACTCGGCGGCCGCTCACCACGCCCTCGTCGCGGAAGCGACGTGCGCTCGCCTTGAGGATCAAGCGCTGACCTTTCACCAGGGAATCGCTGGTCCCCAGGTTGTTCAGCCGCGCGAGTGTGCTCACGGGTATATTGTTGCGGTGCGCAATACTGGAGAGCGTCTCGCCGGCTCGCACTCGATAAACGATCTGCCGTTCCTTCCGTCCGGCGGTGTCGGTCTCTGGGCGGTCGACCCGCGACGCGGCAATCAGCACCTTGTCCGGCAACTGCCCGCTGATTTCCGGAATCTTCAGCGACTGGCCTTCGCTCACACGCACGCCGTTCAGATCGTTGATCTTCGCCAGTACCGAGGCCGACGTGCCATAGCGCTTGGCGATCATGGGTAGCGTTTCGCGCCTTTGCACCGCGTGCATGACATAGCGGACGCGATCTTCGGGAGCCAGCGTCTGCAACGCGCTCTCGTAGGCATCAGCATTGTCGATGGGCACCAACATGCGATGCGGTCCCGCCGGGTCGGTGGCCCATCGGTTGTAACCGGGATTGAGCGCAATCAGTTCATCGTTGCTGGTGCCGGCCAATTGCGCGGCGATTTTCAGATCGATCTGCGAATCGGTGTCGATGACCGCGAAGTAAGGCTCGTTCGGAATCGGGGCGAATTCCAAGCCGTAGCGTTCGGGCTCTGCCATCAGCCGCTTCATCGCGAGCAATTTCGGCACGTACGCGCGCGTTTCAGCCGGCAGATTCAGGTGCCAAAAATCGGTGGGCCGACCGACGGACCGGTTGAACGCGATGGCGCGCTCGACCCCCGCTTCCCCAACATTGTATGCCGCAATCGCCAGCAGCCAGTCCCCGTTGAACTCATCGTGCAGCTCCTGCAGGTAGTCCAGAGCGGCCCGTGTCGATTCGATGACGTCGCGACGTCCGTCGTACCACCAAGTCTGTTTGAGGCCAAAGCGCACGCCGGTGCCGGGGATGAATTGCCAGAGACCCGCGGCGCGGCTTACCGAGTAGGCAAAGGGTTCATAGGCGCTTTCCACCACCGGCAAGAGCGCGAATTCGGTGGGCATGCCGCGCCTCTCGACCTCGGTGATGATGTGGTACATGTAGCGCTGGCCGCGCTGGAAGACTCGTTCCAGATAATCCGGATTGTGTTCGAACCACGCGAGCTGTTGATCGATCGCCGGCTCTTGGACCTCATCGAAGGCGAACCCGGCGCGCATACGCTCGAACAGGTCGTCGTAGTCCTCGCCGTTGTGGTGCTGCCATTCGCGCGGCATGGTCAGCGAAGGGGTGGTTCCCGCCGTAGCGACCGGGGGCGAGGCACTCGCATCGGTTTGGCCCGGCGCCGCAGGCACCACCACGCGTTCGCGCACCGGCGGCGCCGCGGCCTGATGTGCGCAGGCCGCAAGCCACACAACGCATGCGGCGATGGCAACTGTGCGGACGCGGGATACCGCCGGTGGTCGCTCGCTGCGGCGCATCATCGGAACTTGTCTTTCCAGGCCCGCAGCACGGCAAATACTGCGGAGGCGTCGGCTAGAGGCTTGCCGGCATGCGCCTCGGCGGCCGCGCGAATGACGGCCGTGTCGCAGCGCAAGAAAGGATTGACGCAAATTTCCAGCGACAAGGTCGATGGTAGGCTGGGCGTGACGACGCCCGGCGCATCGGCGGCCCACATCCGCTCCAAGGCGTCCCGATAGTCGCGAGCGGCCCGATTGTCAGGATCTACGGTCAAGGCAAAGCGTAGATTCGCAGCCGTGTACTCGTGGCCGCAAAACATGCGGGTTTCCGGTGGCAGGTCGCGCAGCCGATTGAGCGAATCGTTCATTTGCGTAGGCGTACCCTCGAATATTCGACCGCAGCCGGCACTGAATAGCGTGTCACCGCAAAACAGCGCGCCATGCCCCCAAAACGCGATGTGGCTCAAAGTATGCCCCGGCACGGCCAAAGTCTCGAAGCTAAGTCCCAAGTCTGACAATTCGCAGCGGTCGGCGTCGCGTACGGTGCCGGTGCGCAGAGGGATCCGCGTATCATCCGGGCCAATCACGGGCACCGGCCCTAGCTCGAGAAGCTCCTCGACGCCCCCGATATGGTCGGCATGATGGTGAGTCAGCAAAATCGCGGCTAAGCTTGCGCCGCTCCGACGCAGTTCCGCCACGACCGGAGCTGCCTGTCCAGGGTCGACGGCAACGACGCGGCCGGGGGCTCGAGGCGACTCGATCAGCCAGATATAGTTGTCGGCAAAGGCGCGCACCGGCCGTACGCTGACAGACATTGATGGGTTGTACATTTTGCGGCGTATTTAACCTGTAACATTCGAACTTCGCTAGTGATTTCAAGGAGTCCTGATTGCAGTCAAGCAGTGACAACGTTGCTGCCGAATGGTTCGACGGCCCGCTCGGCGCGCGCGTGCTGCGCGAAGAAGCAGCGCTGGCGCAGGTGGCTTTGGACGACGTCTTCGGTTTCGAGTTGCTGCAAGTGGGAACCTGGGGCCCCTCGCAACATCTGTTGCGGGCCGCGCGCACGCAGCACAGGACGCTGCTGGCGCCTGAATTGACTGCGGGCGTGACGCTGTGCGCGCCGCTCGCGTCGCTGCCGTTTTCCTCGGACTCCATCGACGCGATATTGCTGCCGCATACGCTGGAGTTGGTCGAGGATCCTTACGCCGTGCTGCGCGAGGCGGAGCGGGTTCTGTGCGCTGAAGGTTGCTTGTTGATTTGCGGCTTCAATCCCTTCAGCGGCTGGGGCGCACGGCGGGTGTTCGGCCGGTATTTCCGCCGTCCCGCGTTTCCGCCGCAGACGCGGCGCATGCTCTCCGAGCGGCGCCTGCGCGACTGGATGGCGCTCCTTGATTTCGAAGTGGCCAGTGTCTACGGGTATCTAGGACCCCTGCCCATGACCCGGCGCCCGCGAAAATTGGCCGATGGCACGGTCCGGCAAGCTGAGTACCGAGCGCGGCGCCCGTGGGCCGCCGGTGCCTACCTGCTCAAGGCGCGTAAGCGAGTGCAGACGTTGACCCTGGTGCGGCCGAAGCGCAGACCGCGGCAACGCGTGCTGGTGCCCGCGGCGGAGCCGACCACCAAGTTGGGCTCCAGATGACGAACGTCGAGATCTACACCGATGGCGCCTGTCGCGGCAACCCGGGGCCGGGCGGCTGGGCGGCGTTGCTCGTCTCCGGCAAGGAACGCAAGGAAGTCTGCGGAGCCGAAACCAATACCACCAACAACCGCATGGAACTCATGGCGGCCATCGGGGCTTTAAGCGCCCTGAAACGACGCTGCGCGGTCAAGCTGTACACGGATTCGAAATATGTGATGCAGGGCTACACGGAATGGTTGCCGGCTTGGAAGGCGCGCGGTTGGCGCACGGCATCGCGCGAACCCGTAAAGAATCAAGATTTATGGGAGCAGCTCGATGCCGCGGCGGCCGCGCAAGATATCAAATGGCACTGGGTCAAGGGCCATTCCGGACACGAAGAAAATGAATATGTGGATCAACTCGCAAACCTCGCCATCGATCACCTCCTGGCGGCTCGGTAATCGCTGATGCGCCAAATCGTTCTCGACACGGAAACCACCGGCCTCGAAGTCGAGCAGCAGCATCGCGTCATCGAAATCGGTTGCGTCGAGCTCTTCAACCGCAGGCTCACGGGGCGCTCCTTTCACCGCTATCTGAATCCGGAGCGCGACATCGACGAAGGCGCGCAGCAAGTGCACGGTCTGTCGCGCGACCGGTTGGCGAAAGAGCCGACGTTCGCGCAGATCAAGCCGGAGTTGCTCGAGTTCGTGCGCGATGCGGAACTCATTATTCACAATGCGCCGTTCGACATCGCCTTCCTGAACTGCGAGTTCGGGCGGCTCGACGGAGTGGGAAAAATCACCGATTTCTGCCGCGTCCTCGATACCTTGGCGCTGGCGCGGCAGATGCATCCCGGCCAGCGCAATAGCTTGGACGCCCTGTGCAAGCGCTACTCGGTCGACAACTCGCATCGCGAGTATCACGGCGCGTTGCTCGATGCGCGCATTCTGGCCGAGGTGTATCTCGCCATGACGGGAGGTCAGGCGAAATTCACGTTGAGCGAGGAGTCCGACACCGCACGGAGTCGCGCGCGCCAAGCCGCGCCGCTGCGCTTTGCCGGGGGCGTGCGCATCGTCGTGGTTCGGCCAAGCGTCGAGGAACTGGCGGCGCACGAACATGTGCTGGCGTTGCTCGACAAGGCCTCGCAGGGCAACACGGTGTGGCGCAAGTTGTGAAGCTACTCGTGACCGGAGCCGCCGGCTTCATCGGATTCCACACCGCGAAATTACTGTTGAACAAGGGACACGAGGTGGTCGGGCTCGACAACCTCAACGCGTATTACGACACCAATTTGAAAGCGGCTCGCTTGAAAATTCTGGAACCGGCGAAGAACTTCCGTTTCGCGCGAATCGACATCACGGACCGCAACGCGATGCAGGAGCTGTTCGCGCACGAAAAATTTCAACGCGTGGTGCACTTGGCGGCGCAGGCCGGCGTACGCTATTCGATTCAGAATCCGCATGTTTACGTGCATAGTAATATCGCCGGATTCCTGGAGGTGATCGAGGGTTGCCGCGCCAACGCTGTCGAGCACCTGGTCTATGCATCGACGAGTTCGGTCTACGGCGCCAATACCCGGTTGCCGTTTTCCGAGCAGCAGTGCGTGGATCATCCGCTGACGCTGTACGCGGCGACAAAAAAAGCCAACGAGTTGATGGCGCATAGCTACTCGTCGTTGTATGGACTACCGACCACGGGGCTGCGGTTCTTCACCGTCTACGGTCCCTGGGGACGGCCGGACATGGCGCTCTTTTTGTTCACCAAGAACATCCTCGCCGGCAAGCCGATCGACGTGTACTACGAGGGCCGACACCTGCGCGATTTCACCTACGTGGACGACATCGTCGCAGGCGTCGTGGCGGCGGTCGATCACGTCGCGCAGCCCGACACGCATTGGAATTCCGATGTCCCCAACCCGGCCAGCAGCCATGCGCCGTATAAAATTTACAATATCGGCAATCAACGGCCGGTCACCTTGCTGCGCTTCATCGAGGTGCTCGAGCGCTGTCTCGGACGCAAGGCCGTGAAACATCTGATGCCGATGCAGTTGGGCGACGTGCCGGATACGTCGGCCGACGTCGACGCCCTGGCTCGTGACGTGGGATATCGACCGAGCACCGAACTGGAACAGGGTGTTAAGCACTTCGTCGAATGGTATCTTGAGTATTATCACCCGCAACGCTCGTGAGCCTGGAATAAGTCATGCCAAAACTGAATTCCTCCATTCCGGCGTGGACCGCATTGGCCCGGCATGCTCAAGAACTGAAAGCCGCTCATCTGCGGGACTTGTCCGCAGCCGATCCGCAGCGCTGGCAGAATTTTCACGTCGCGTACGATGACTGGCTGCTGGATATTTCCCGGCAGCGCATCACCCACCAAACGCTGTCGCTGTTGTTCGATCTCGCGCGCGCTCTCGATCTCTCGGGACATAGGGCCGCGATGTTTCGGGGCGATCCGATCAATACCACCGAGAAGCGTGCGGTCCTGCACACCGCATTGCGCTCGGAATTTGCCGGCAGCGCCGACATCCAGGCAGAAGTCCACGCGTCGCGCCGCAAGCTATCGGATTTCGCCGGCGCGGTGCGCCGGGGCGACAAGCGCGGAGTGACGGGCAAGCGATTCAAGCACGTCGTTAACATCGGCATTGGCGGCTCGGACTTGGGTCCTTTGTTGGTTTGCGATGCGCTTCGCCATGAATGGAGCGGCGATATCACGCCGCACTTCGTGTCGAACGTGGATCGCACCCAGCTCGAGGATTTGACGCGCACCATCGACCCGGCCGAAACAGTGATCATCGTCTGTTCCAAGACGTTTACCACGCAGGAGACGCAGGCGAACGCCAACGCGGCCCGCGCCTGGATCGTCGGCGCGTTGGGGGAGAAGTCGCCGGCCAAGCATGTCGCCGCCGTGTCGACCAACGCGTCAGCCATGGATGTCTTCGGCATTGCCGACGACCACCGCTTTACCATGTGGGATTGGGTTGGCGGCCGCTACTCGGTTTGGTCCGCCATCGGCCTGGTGGCCGAACTCGTCATCGGTGCTGAGAAATTTCAGGAATTCTTGGGCGGCGCGAGCGACATCGACAAGCATTTCACGCAGACGCCGCTCGAAAAGAATCTCCCCGTGCTGATGGGCTTGCTCGGCGTCTGGAACCGTACCTTCTTGAGCTTGCCCACGCTCGCGGTGTTGCCCTATGACCAGCGGCTGGCCCGGCTGCCCGCCTAC
>JBKQSA010000100.1:0-35981 GCA_052143815.1 Steroidobacteraceae bacterium
GGTAATCATTAACGGCGAGCAACGTATCGTCGCCGGCGCCGCCATGGCGGAGGCGGTGAGCGCTTGCGTGACGTTTCATCCGGGATTCAATCAAGCTTGGATTAAGGTGGACGGGGAGATTGCGCCAGAGGGTCAACCCAAGGCGGATGCACATTGGTTGACCAGTTCCGCGGCGGTGGGTGACGTCGTGCAGATTCGGCTCATCGAGTCGGACGATCCGACCACACCGACGCTGGGTCGAATTGATCTGGAGGCCATACCAGCGCCCACAGACGGAATCCCATTCGTGTGCGCATTCTGTGGCAAGGAGCCGAAAGACGTCGAAGGGATGCTTGCCTCTCGAAAGGCGATGATCTGCCGTGGATGTCTGCGCGAGCTACATGCGATCGCCGGCGATGAAGATGCCGCGCCATAATTGCGGGTGACGAACCGACGGCATTCCAACGCAGTCGTGTCGCAATCCTGGCCGCAGTCTGGGCGCGACTGCTCCGTGCCGAGACGGCCGGCTCGAGGGCCACGCCGGCGAGTCCGCTGCGCGGAGCGAAAAGATCTGGCGCGCCGCCGGCGAGCGCAATCGCCACGAGGCAACAGCGGTGCTCGATCAAGTGGGTGCGTGAGGCGCCGGCACGGATGAGGGTGCATGCGCTGGATCAGCGCGCTCCTTGCGCGTAGGTGCTTAGCTGCGAAAGCATGACCTCGTTCGGCGCTGGACCTGCGATTGTCGTAAGCTAGGCACTTAGTAGCGGAGGTGAGCGTGATTTATTCGCTTGGCGACAAAAGAGTTCAAACGGTTAATGATGAATACTTTGTCGCGCCCGGTGCTTGCGTGATCGGCAACGTTCGGTTCGGGGTAGGTGCGAGCGTGTGGTTCAACTGCGTGCTGCGCGGCGACAATGATTGGATCATGGTCGGCGACGGAACCAACATTCAGGACGGCACCGTCATTCATACGGACGAAGGTGAGCCCGTGCATTTAGGATCGAACGTGTCGGTCGGCCATCGCGCGCTGCTACACGGCTGCACGGTGGGAGACTCAACGCTCATCGCGAACGGTGCGATGATTCTCGATCGCGTGAGCATCGGACGTCATTGTCTAATAGCGGCCGGCGCCATGGTGCCGCCGGGCAAGGTCATCCCCGACGGCTCCGTGGTGATGGGCATGCCGGGAAAAATTGTGCGCGAAGTTACCGAGCGCGACCGGGCGATGATCGAAGGGATCGCGAAACATTACGTGGCGCGCGTCCAAGTATACCGGCGAGAGCTGGCGCTCGACCCGCGCAGCGCGCAGATCCCGACAAGCCGTTAAGATGCCGCCGGCGCGCTGGTCGCGTTGCACCGCCACGACCGACTTGAGCTCCTGCCGCATGACCTGGCGTTGCGTGGTCTCACGACGGTGCAACCGCTGAGACCTGAGGTGAGGCAAAAATTCGCGTCCGTGCCGAGCTGCATCTCCTAGGTCCGGTTCATCCGCTCCTAACCAAGCTTCACGCCGGACCCGGCGACGCCCGATCTGTATCTGCTCAATTCACAGACCTCCGGTAGTCTGGTGCGCGTGACCGGCAACCTTTGAACGGCCACGAGCCGCCCGTCGTCGATCATCGAAGCTGCGGGGATTACGACGATGACGCGTCGTTCGCCGTGCCTAACATCGAAAGATCAGTCCAGCGCGAAGCCAAGTTCGACAGTGACCTGCCAATTGGCGATCTTTCCGCTCTCGATGTAACCGCGAGTATCGGTTACCTTGAACCAACGGAGATTGTGAACGGTCTTTCCCGCGCGCTCTATTGCAATCTTCACCGCGTCGTCCGCGCCCAAGGTCGAGCTGCCGGTGATTTGAATCGTCTTGTACACATGCGAGTCCATGGTGGAACTCCTCGTTTTGATCGGCCGATTTTAGTCTGGTACCCGTCTGCCGGGGGCTGAGTCCCGATGATCGGATTAACGGTGGAAAATATCAATGCGAGGAAAACGCTTCGCCTAGGAAGGCTGAAGAACAGCGGGTTGCCGTTCACCTAGCCGGGCGGGGTACTGCCGTTCGTATGGCCGTTCAGAAAATAGTTCGACTTGCGATTCGCAGGGTGCAGCCGTCAAAAAAAACCTGCCGTTCGTTGCCCATGGCAATTCGAACGGCAGGCTCGACGATCTTGAGCTTAGGGCTCGAAGCCGACGTTGTCCACATACCAGACGTTGTTCGACAAGCCGGTCTCATCGTGGATACAGAACTTATAGATTGGGTCGCCCTGTACGCCTAACACCGAGAGCGGAATCGTGTAGGTCGCCCACTGACCGACGACTGGCGCCGGTCCGTATTGCGTGGGGTCGATATAAATCCCGACCGGCACGTCACCGACCTTGACGAAGTACACGTTCCACTGTTGGTTCTCAACCGTCGGCTTCAAGGCAAAAGTCAACTTGGTATAGGGTGCCGAGTTGAAATTCCAGTTCAGCGCATACGGTAGCCATCCGCCCCACGCACTGGTTATCGTCACCTTGATATCATAGGGGCCCGAAAGCGGCTCGCCACTGGTATCCTGGTAGTCGGGCGTGGCCACGAACGAGTAGTCACCCGGCCACTTGAACACTCCGTCGTAGTACACCCAGCTTGTCCCAGAAGCAGGTGTCGGCGTAGGCGTAGGCGCCGGTGTAGGCGTGGGAGTCGGCGTCGGCGTCGGAGTTGGCGCGGGTGTCGGCGGTGAACTGGCAGTCGCGGTCACACTGGTGATCGAAGCGGGTGCACACGAGGCCGTCTTGTTGCCAACAGAATCGATTGCGCAAACATTGAAATTGGTGGAGCCGGTGGACTTCGGAGTCCCCGCGAGCGTTCCATCCGGATTGATGATCATGCCCACCGGCGGAAAACCGTTTGCCAAGGGGGCCGATTGGTAGTGGTAAGGCGGCGTGCCGCCCGAAACCGTATCGACAAGGCTCTTCGAGTAATGCTGGCCGACCGTCGCTTGCGTCATCGGAACGTACGATTTTAGCTGGACCTTGCTGTTCGCGGGCGTCGCCATAGCGGTGAAGTTATTGCCTGTTGAGTCCACGGTGCCGAGCACAATGGTCTTCGCCTGGCTGAAGGTGTAGCCGTCGAGCGATGCACTAACCGTGTAAGTGCCGCTCGTCAGCCCGAAGAAGCCGTAATTGCCGCTCTCATCGGTCGCGGCGGAGCCGACATTGGCGCCGTTCAACGTGACGATCACGCCAGCGGCCGCGCCGTTCACCGTGCCAGTGATGCCATAGGTGGTCGCCGACGTCGCCTCGGCGGTGAAGTTGCTGCCGCTGACCGATGCGCCATTCACCGTCACTGCGAGGCTCGAGGGGGTGAAAATATAGCCCGGATGCGTCGGTGCCAAAGTGTAGAGGCCGTTACTGACCTTAGCGAAGCGGTAGTTCCCACTCGCGTTCGTGGACGAAAAGCTGATTGCCTTTCCGGTCAGCTGAATTGAGACGTTGGTTACGCCCGACACTTGACCGGAGATGACCGTTCCGGTCGGCGACACGGGGGCGGGGGCCGCAGCCGTCGTGACCGTGAAGGTGATCGGCGAGAACACGGATTTCTGCGGATTGAGCAGGCCCAGGTGTGCGGTGGTCGCATCATTGGGAACCGTGACCATTACCACCGCATCGCTCACGACGGAAATCTTCGAATCTTGGCCGGAGCCGATCCACGCGGCACTCAATCCGGTAAATCCGCTGCCGTTCACGGTAATCACCGTGCCAGGGGGGCCGGAGGTCGGCGAGAAGCCATATATCTCAGGGTTCGGGTAGTTCGTGCCGCTTGCTTGTGCACTAACAGTCATAGTGACAAGGGAAATTGCGATACATCCCCATAGGGTCAAACGACTAAGCATCTTGGTACTCCAATCTATTTTCGAACAAGAGATAAGTCGCGCCGCCCACGTTCAGCATTCGATCTACAACGAATCGCTCAAGACTCAATCAGCGCGAAGCATGGTGAGAGTTCTATCGGCAACGAGCGGGTGTCGCAATTGTCTCGAAATCGAGACGGCCTCTGTCGCGAAATCGAGACGCCTCTAGTTTGCGGAATGATTTCTTCGCGCGGTTACCCGGTTAGATGTGAGATTGTCAAATGCTAAATTCAGCTGAAGCACGCGGGATGGAAATCCCGTGAGTGGCCCTTAGATGCTAGGAACAGAGGTGTTTCGTCGTGATCTTGCTCGCTGTCAATAGGTCTGGTGGAGTTCTCGGCGATGCCGCGCCGAGCCAGTATCACGGCACAGAATTACCCGACATAACACTTCGAAAAGTTCTCACCGAACAACTCACTGCCGAGCGCATTGAGGGAAAGCCTCATGATCGATGAAGGTATCGAACCAGGATGTCGGCCAGTGATGTGCACCGGGAGCACGATATCGAGCGCCTTGGCGGACGCAGCGCCAGTGCCGTTCGCATGTACCCAGTCCGTTCCCAATACGTTCATATCCAGAAAGTCCTCGTTCCACGTGCGGATGCCAATCTGCACGGACGATCGCGGATCGATCAGGCCCTGCTTGATAGCTTTGTAGAACATGGTCCCGTGGCTCCGGCCGACAAATGCCGGACCGAGCGGCGCCACTCAAACAGCCCTTTTACATAACCGCCCTCCAATTCGGCGGCTTGCGCCATTAATGCGCTTTGTGTAAGCCCAGGATTACAAACAGTGAAGCTAATCCACGGAGGTCCACGGTGGGCGAATGGTGGTTATATAGCTCGCCACTGAGTCAACCCGAGAATCTTATGCCATGTTTGGGTCTGGGATCGTTCAATGCACTTTTAATCTTCAGGCGATTTCGTCTGAACGTCATCCGATTTTTTTGGCTCCCACGTGAGGTCACTGAGAGTACGCTCCGCGATGCCATCGAGAGATCCAGCCTCGCGTTGCTGGCAAGCTACGAAGAGCGGGCAGCACGCACGCGCTCGATCAGTCGTTTTCGCGCGTCCACCCGACTTGTGAATCGTTCACGAGCAAAAAATCAATTGTCACCAAGCGGAATTGCGATGCGGCAGCGCTCAGCCGGCTGGCCGCGCTTGACGCGTGCGGAACGTGGGGTGCTCGCTTAAACTGACATACGATCGAGTCGTCTCATATCGTGGGGAAAACGCCATGTCCCGAACCGTCACAATGGCCATTAACCTTCCAGGATCTCCGGCGCGCCTGTACCGGATGTACCTGGACCCGAAGCGGCACGCCGCGATTACCGGAGCCCCCGTGAAGATTGCGGCGAAAGCTGGCGCGAAGTTCGAAGCATTCGGCGGGGCCTTAACCGGAATGGTCTTGCAGGTCGTTCACAATCGGCTGATCGTGCAGTCTTGGCGATCCACTAACTTCGGACGCCGCGATCTCGATTCTACCTTGGTGTTGTCCTTCTGGCCGGACAAGGGTGGTGGGCGAATCGAGCTGACGCACGTCAACGTTGCGGATGGCGATTTCGCCGGTGTCTCCGAGGGATGGTCCAAATATTACTGGGTGCCATGGCGGGAATACTTGACGCGTTTGAAGGGTGCCCGCTCGGGGATCAAGACACGGTAATCGGCCCGCTCGGCGCTGTCACTAGACCATCAGGGTTTGTTCGAGGTCTTCGATTTCGCCCATGCGGGCGGCAATCCCGCGTTTGCGTGCGTCGAGCTTCTCCCACTGTGTCCGTGCTCGGTTGATGGAGGCGGGGGTGGAATTCGGTTCGTCGAGCAGCGCGAGGTAGTGTGCTTTGGCGGAGACCGAGGCACTCAATGCTTGTCGATATCGTGACTCAAGAGCACGTAAGCGGGCTTCGATATCCATTGCAGTCACCTCGAGTTTGATTAGACATCATCGTACGAGCGGTCTTTGACAGCGGTGCGACGGCAGCGTGACGAATGGGTAATGGATTCGTGATGGTGGATGGTTTGCGGGACGTCGGCGCACGCTGATACTAATACGCCGTCCAGGGCATTTGATTTACGGGCGTTGCGGCAATTCCCGCCAATCCGGCAAACTGAATAGGGACTGATACGTTCGTCCCGCCAGCATTTCTCACGACGGCGAAATGCAAATGTGGCCCGGACGAGAAGCCGGTATTGCCGGAGTCGGCGATGTACTGCCCGCGCGCTATATGCTGGCCAATTCGCACGCGGATCGAATCCCAATGCAGGTGGGCGTAAATGCCAATCGTTCCATCACTGTGCAGAATCTCTACGACATTTGCCTGGTCGAGCATGACCGGAGCAATAGCGCCTCGAAATGAGTCATGTCGTGCATTAATTACCATGCCTTCTCGGGCCGCGTAAACGGGCGTCCCATCGGGCAGCGCGAAGTCTATGGCGTACTCACTATCGGGGGTTATATGGGTAATTCGACTCGGATACGCCTGCGAAATCAAATAGGTCGAACCCACGCCAAAAGGTACGCGATAGGGGCGCTCGGGATTGTGGACGGCATCTGGCGATCCAAGAGCGACTTTCCAGGCATATCGCAGATCTGAACGCTGCGCGTCCGTGCGCACCACTCGCACCAGAGTTCGTCGGGTTCTCGGTTCTAGAGTTGCCCGATAGCCGGCGCTGCCGGGTGCGGCTGCCGAGCCGGGCTGGGCGATCGAGATTTGAAACGTAACAACACACAGGCAATCGTTGATGGCGATCAATTGCGTCGATTCGGCATCGTCACTGCGAATGACGGAGATCTTTAGTGTGCTGTTGTCGTGCGCGAGACTGAAGGATTCGCCGGACCCGGCCGACGCGGGCGCCTCATCGGTAAATACCCATTGTCCTTTTTCATCCCGATACTTGTAGGCTGTTTGTGCCATCGGCGGCGCGCTGGGCAAGGTGAGAGCAACAGCAACCAGCGCTGTCATCCAACGGCCGTTCGTCCCGCCATGTCGCCATACTTCCATAATGTTGGATGTATGGCGGTAGGTCACGTTCCGCAAGCGGCCGTCATTGCAAGTCTGGCTTCTTCGCGTTTTGCGTCGGCTTCCTGGTCCGTGTAGTAGGTTCGATTGCCGTCGGCATCTCGCTGGAAGATGCGTCGTGCATCCTTCATCGAATAGTAGTGGTTGCGAGCATTGTCGCATTGCACTTGATGCTCGTGGTCCTGTAGAGCCTGCTTCTTGTCGTCCGCGGTTTTTTGGCGGTAGCGTTGGATTTCCTCGGCCTTCAGAATCTGCTGCTCTTTTACAAGCCGTGCGACTTCCGACGGGTCGGGCTGATCAACACGGACAACGGACTTCTGCGCCGTGGATGTGGGAGCCCGGTCGGAGTAGACGACGTGACCCTCAGCATCGATCGATTTGTACACTTCACCCGCCCGCGGCAAGTAAGCGGGGCACGCGAGCAGCAGAAGCGCCAGGAGTTTCGCCCCCCGCGAGAACGTTGGCTGCGCCGCTGGATTTCGCACATAGACTCCTTAATAATCATAATTTACTGCGATCACGGCATCCTTTCGATGATTTTTATCACAGAACGGCACTGATATTACGCAATTTCTCTTATGGTGTCGGCCGCCACCGGGCGTACGATATTCCCGGAGCGGGTACAAAAAGGAGGCGCAGTCAATGTACAACCATATTCTGGTGCCTGTTGATGGCAGCGAAACAAGCCTGCTCGGCCTCCAGCACGCAATCCTTCTTGCGAAGGATCAAAAGGCCGCGTTACGACTATTGCACGTTGTACATGATTATTTGCTCGCCGACGGTCGTCATGCTCTGGTGATTTCAGGTGAATTGCTGAAGGACCTTCGTGAGTATGGTCAGACCGTCCTGAACGACGCAGCGAGCATTGCGCGCAAACAAGGTGTCGAAGCGGAGCCCGAATGCGTTGAGAGCCCGATGGGGCCGGTCGGTGCGGTGATCGCCAAGTATGCGGAACAGTGGCCGGCGGATCTGATAGTGCTCGGTACCCATGGGCGTCGGGGCATTCGTCGTCTCGTCATGGGGAGCGACGCGGAGTACGTCGTCCGAACGACGCGGGTACCAGTGCTGCTGGTGCGTGGAACGAAGGCGCCTCCGAAGGATTAGTGCGTCGGAACGCGGACCCGCCGGCAGATCAGGATGGCGTCGCGCGACGAACGGCCCCGCGGCGCTAACAGGGAAGTAATGCGCGCACTTCCGTGCCGCGTCCGGGTGCGGACACAACATCGAGCTGCCCCCCGACGAGCGCCGCGCGCTCGCGCATGCTGAGGAGTCCGACGCTGCCGCCGGGGACGGCGCGCGCTCTCGTGGACACGGCGTCGAAGCCCTTCCCGTCATCTTCGATTGTAATTTCCAGGGCGTGCTCGAGGCGTCGTAGCCTAACGCGCAGTAGCTTTGCACCGGAGTGCTTCACGGCGTTGGCTAGAGCCTCTTGAATAATGCGGAAGCATGTCAGTTCCACTTCGGGGGGCAGCCGGCCGAGGTCCGCGTCCACATCGAGCTGTATGTCCGTTCCGGTGATGGAACGCTCACGTTGGATGTGTGCGCGGATTGCGGCGATCAGTCCGATCTGATCGAGCGCAGGTGGGCGCAGATTTTCAATCAGAGCGCGGAGGCGATCGAGCGCCTCTTGGACCAGCCCGCGCCACGTCTCGACGGACTTGCCGGCCGGGGATCCCGCCGAGGAGTTGCGTCCCGCCACCATATGGAGACTCAATCCGGTAAGTATCTGCGCGACGTCATCGTGTAGCTCTCGGGCGAGGTGGCTGCGCTCCGCTTCCTGCGCGGAAAGCAGTTGCTGTGACAGGCGGTGGAGTTCCATGTTGGCTTCCGACAACAGGCTTTCTGCTTGAATCTGATCCGTCACGTCGCGTGTTACAACCACAATTCCCCGCGCAGCCGGATCCGCAAGGTAGTTTCTTGCACGCGCCTCGATGGTTCGCCACGCGCCAGTTTTGGCGCGATATCGCAGGGTGATGGGTCCCGCATGCCCGCACGCCATTACTTCCGAGAAGGCTCTAGCGGCGAGCGCACAGTCGTCCGGGTGGAGGAGGTCCTTATAAGACCGGCCGATCAATTCTTGCGGATCGTAGCCGGCGAGGGAGGTGATCGCGCTCGAAACACCGTGAATTAAACCGTCACTGCCCAAAAATTCTATGAAGTCGAGGCTGTGATCCATCAACAGGAGTAGTCTGCGTTCGTCAGGCGCATCGTGGCTTGCCGACCTTGCGTCATTCGAACTATTTTTCGAGTGGCTCATTCACCCGACTTTGTACGCCGTCTGTCGGCATTGTAAATCGGCATCAAATATCGGCGGCATCGCAGCGGCTATTGCCTCAGAAATGACTGCCAGCTTCCTTATAAGTTCGATTCTCAAAAAATTACATAACCCATTGATTATCATTGGTCTCTGTATAGTCCAGTAAACGGCGGATTCGGCATTTGTTAGGTGCGCAGCGGTGGCGGGGCCGCATACTCGCCTCGCGTGCCGATACGCTCGTACTCGGCGATGACTTGAGCGCCGAGCAGCAGCAAGGTCGCTGCCATATCGAGGCTGGCAAGCACCACGATGGCGGTTGTCAGTGACCCATAGACCACACCGACCTGCGACAAGGTGGCGAAATACCAGACCAGGACGTGGCGGGTGATCTCCCAGAGCGCCGTCGCGCTGACGGCGCCGATCACGGCGTGCCGCCATGACGGCGGTCCGACCGGCATGACGAGGTAGATCGACGTTAGCACGAAGACCTCGCCACCGACTCCCAGGAGATAGAGCAGTCCGCCTGAAAGCCCATGGAGCGACCAGCTGCGGCCGAGGAACTCGATGCTTTCCGCACCGATCGTCTGGATCGCCCCCGACACCAGCGTCATCACGAGCAGCCCGCAACCCAGGAACACGATGTAACAATAAGGAATGACGGCCGATATCAGGAAGTGGCGCCGCCGAGTGGCGACTCGATGCACGAAAATCACGGACATCGCATTTTCCAGGGCCGTAAAAGCGAGAGAGCTGAAAAACACCATCGTCGCCAGCAACACCCAGCCCATGACTCTACGATGGTCCAAAAAGCGAGCCAGTTCTGCGACGACGGCCCCGGATTGTCCCGGGATCAACAACTCAAGATACCGTCCCAGCGTAGCGAGCAGCGCGCCCTGGTCGATGATTGCAGACAATGCAATCAGTATGAGGATCAGCAGCGGTACGATGGACAGCAGGGTGTAGTAGGCAACGGCACCCGCGAGCAGCAACGCCTGGTTCGCGCGGAAGGCGCGCAGGACGCGCAAAGCAAACGCTCCTGGATGCGTCACCACGTACATGGCCCGTCGTCTCGAAGATCGCATCAGTCGACCGCTAGCCGCGAATGGCCTGATTGGAATATTGACATCCTCCCCTCCATGAAGGCGTCGTCGCCAACCTTGAATGGTGCCGCATTCAGTGCCGCGGGTAGTTCGGCTCGGATTTTGCGAGCGGTTCGACATCGTCGAACTTGCCATAGTCGATACGAAGAGTGCCGTCTTCAGCTTCTTCCAGGATGTCGTGGAAAGCTGAGTTCCAACGAATGTCCGCGCTGGAATACTCTGCCCTGGCCATTAGCACCTGACCCGTGGTTTCATCTGTGCCGCTCACGCTGAGGACAAACGCCGCCTGGGATTTTTGCAACGATTCTGCAGTCTCGGACGCTAAGGGGCTCTCATCGTCGATGACGTGCATGATGGTCCAGCCGAGGACGAACATCGGATGCTGCGATCGAAGCAAGGGCAAGTCGGCGACACGACGAATGCGAAAGCCTTCCCCGGTAACATCGTCGCGCAGCATGTAGAGCCGCGCCGAAGCATCCTGAACCACG
This sequence comes from Steroidobacteraceae bacterium, assembly GCA_052143815.1. Lineage (GTDB taxonomy): Bacteria > Pseudomonadota > Gammaproteobacteria > Steroidobacterales > Steroidobacteraceae > Bog-1198. Next base: position 10,727 of record JBKQSA010000100.1, read on the forward strand.
TTCTGGCGCTGGTTCGCAGCGCGAAAAAGAAGCGTACGTTTGCCGTCGATCGGCCGCACGACAGCATTCCTGGAAAATAGAAAGCGCGCTTTGGGACGGGAGAATCGCGCGAACATGATCCCGGTAATGAGCGCTAAGGACATGAGGCCGACGAAGATCTCGATCATCGCGACGGCGTGGCCGTATAGGCTTTGGGGATGCATGTCGCCATAACCAACAGTCGCGAGCGTTTCGACGCTAAAGAAAAATGCGCCAGCGAAACCGGGCGGATCCAAGTTGGCGATGCATCCTGGGACCAAGTGATACAAGAAGCCAAATAGGACGTCGAAGGCGAGAAAGAATGCGGCAAACGTGCCGAATAGCTGAAACCAGCCGACGGTCATGAAATAGTGGTACAGATCCTGCAGCACTGCTGGTGCGATGCCCTGGGTCACGATCTCACGCTTACCGACTTTGACGCGCCGAAGGCCTACGGGCCTGTGCCCCGCGCGGTCCGGGTGGCGGTGCGTCGGCGTCTTCGCTGGATGTTTGGGGGCGCTCATGAGAATTGTCTTAGGCGGCAACTGGTGCGTGCGGCCACAGTCTATACTTTGCGATGTGGCTTTCGCAGGCGAATTTCGGGTCCCTGCCGCGGATGGCCATGGGGTGGGGGAGAGGCGATTACGAGACGGGAGAGGGCCCATGAAGCGGCTACTGATTGGGCTGGGCGTATTTCTCATCGTCGCAGGGCTACTTTGGCCGTGGCTCAAGAAGATGAACCTGTTTCATCTGCCCGGCGATATCGTCATCGATCGGCCGGGGTTCAAGCTTTTTATCCCGATCACGACGATGTTGATCGTGAGCTTGGTGCTGTCGCTACTGGCGTGGCTGATACGGAAGTGGTGATCGTCCGGTCGTGACGTTGGACACCCACGCGCCAATGCGTTTCTTGGCGATCGTATGCGGGGGCGATCAGTCGTGCGGGCGGCGGTCGTGTTTGCGCGCATCCGGTCCACGGTTGACCTGGACGGCATAGCGCGGATGAAAAAAATCAGCATGCAACTCATTTTGTAGGATGATTCTCCCTATGAGTTCCGACATCAAACGGTATCGAGACAATTTACGCGATGAACTCAACGGCGCGGCGCTCTATGCCGCGCTGGCCGCCGCGGAAACAGACTCCATACGCAAGGACTTGTTTTTGCAATTGGCGCAGGCGGAGTCCAGCCATGCCCAATTGTGGCGGGACAAACTGGCTGCTGCCGGGGTCCACGATGAACGGTTCGTTCCGGCCTTCCGCACTCGGCTACTCGCGAGATTAGCGCAGCGCTTCGGTCCGGGCTTCGTGCTGCCGACCGTTGCGGCGGCGGAATTCGCCGACCGGAACAAGTACGCGGGCCAAAGTGATGCGCATGCCATCTCTGCGGAGGAGCGCGGCCATGCGGCCGTGATCCAGGCCGTAGCGGCCAACCCACGCGGCGACGCAACAACCGGCGCCGATATTGCCCGCGCCGAACCGTGGCATCGAGGCGCCTCGGGTAACAATCTACGCGCCGCGATCCTCGGCGCGAACGACGGACTGGTGTCCAACTTCTGCTTGGTCATGGGAATCGCCGGGGCTGGAAGTGGCAATAAAATGGTCTTGCTGACCGGATTGGCCGGCCTGGTCGCAGGTGCTTGCTCGATGGCCCTCGGAGAATGGCTTTCGGTGACCAATGCGCGGGAGCTAGCGCAAACGCAGATCGCTCGAGAGGAGGAGGAGCTTGAACAGACGCCGTTGGCCGAGCAGCATGAACTCGCCCTGATCTTTCAGGCCAAGGGTATGCCGAAAGAGGACGCGCAGCGCGTCGCTTCGCAGATAATGAAGGACAAGAAGGGTGCACTCGATACGCTGGCCCGTGAGGAACTCGGCATCGATCCCGCCGAATTAGGCGGTAATCCGTGGAGTGCGGCAGCAACGTCGTTTGCGTTGTTTTCCGCCGGCGCGATTTTTCCTGTGGCGCCGTTTTTCTGGATGCATGGACCTTCGGCTATCGGGGCCAGTGCGCTCGCCAGTGGCGCGATGCTTTGTGCCGTGGGCATGCTTTCTTCGCTGTTCAACGGCCGCAGTCCCTGGTATTCGGCGGCGCGTCAGTTGATCTTTGGCTGCCTCGCGGCCGCAGTCACTTATGGAATCGGCGCGGCGCTCGGCACGACGCTGTCGTGAGGTTGGCAGAGCGATAGCGATGATGCCGCTAAAAGAAACGTCTCGAGACGCTCTTCGGATACCACCTATAGATCGGCGAGCAAAACTCAGTAAGCTGATTGCGTGCTGGCTGGACGCCAACTTTGCGTGCGGCAGTGCGGCGAGTTCACCAGGTACGGGATAATCGTTATGAAGCGCCCGATCAGCTTTGATCTGAATGGCCGGCGTGTGACATTAAACACCGACGACGGACGTACTCTCCTGTGGGTCCTGCGCACCGATTTTGCCCTAACCGGCACCAAGTACGGTTGCGGTGAGGGGGTATGCGGAGCATGCACCGTGATCGTCGATGGCAAGGCCGTACGTTCTTGCCTCATCCACCTCAAGGACATTGAGCGCCAACGCGTACTAACCATCGAAGGTCTAGCCCACAACGGTGAACTCCATCCCCTACAGCAAGCGTTTCTTGAGCATGGCGCATTCCAATGCGGATATTGCACTTCTGGAATGTTGCTTTCTGCGGCGGCATTCCTGCGAGAGATTCCGAATCCGTCGCGTGACGCCATCGTCTCCCACATGGAACGCAACCTGTGCCGCTGCGGTGCTCATCAAAGAATAGTCGCGGCCATTGAATCTGCGGCACGACGGATGAGCGGACCGTCGTGAGTACCTTTCCAGGGGTGAGCCGCCGCAGATTCTTTCACATGGTTGGCGGGGGCATTGTCGTGTTCGTGAGCCTCGGGCCTACGGCGGTGTTCGCTCAGGAGGGGGCCAATCGCCTCTTCGTCTACCCAAAGGATTACAACGCCTATCTCGTGATCGGTAAGAACGGCCGGGTCGCGGTGTTTTCGGGCAAGATCGAGATGGGACAGGGCGTATTGACCTCGCAGGCGCAAATGGTCGCCGAGGAGTTGGGGGTTTCGCTCGCATCGATCGACATGGTGCTGGGCGACACCGACAAATGCCCCGCGGACATGGGCACGTTTGGCTCTCTCACTACTCGCATGTTCGGGCCGGTACTGCGCGCTGCTGCGGCCCAAGCTCGCGTCGAATTGGTGGCGCTCGCTGCACAGAAACTGGGAGCAGCGCCGGACAGTCTGCTGGTTGAGCATGGGACGGTCTTTGTCGCGGGACAGCCGCGCCGTCGCGTGAGCTACGGCGAGCTTTCCAGGGGTGCGAAAATTGTCCGCACCGTGCAGAGCGACGCGATTCCACGGAGCGCCTCTGAATTCCAAGTGATGGGTGCGTCACCCCAGCGGCTCGATGGGTTGGAGAAAGTCACCGGAGCGGCAAAATACGCGGCGGACATCCGAGTTCCGGGCATGTTGTATGCGCGGCTTTTACGTCCGCCGACGCATGGCGCAACCTTACTCCAGCTCGATACTTCCGGGGTCGAACACTTGCCCGGTATCACGCTCATCAATCACGACGGCTTGGTCGCCGTGCTGCATACCGACCCCGAAGCCGCCGAGGATGCTTTGGGGCGGATCAAAACACTCTGGCAAGGGTCGGCAACGAAGGTGGATCCGGAAAGTATCCACGAACGCCTCGTGTCGCAGGCCGCCACACTGAAAACACTCGCAGAGCGCGGCAATGTGGCGCGGGTGCGGGCGAACGTCAAGCACGTCTTCGAGGCGACTTACAAAAAAGGGTATGTGGCGCATGCGGCACTCGAGCCGCACGCGGCGATCGCCCAGATCAGGGACGGAAGAGCAACGGTCTGGGCATCTACGCAGACCCCATTTCCCACACGGGATAAAATCGCCAAGGCTCTGGGATGGGACCCGATGCAGGTTCGCGTGATCACTCCGTTTGTCGGCGGCGGGTTCGGCGGCAAGAGTGCGGATGGTCAAGCCATTGAAGCGGCGCGTCTTGCGCAGATCACCGGCAAGCCCGTGCAAGTGGCGTGGAGTCGCTCGGAGGAGTTTTTCAATGATACCTTCGATCCGGCATCCGTGGTGAAAATCGTGTCGGGGATCGAAACCAGCGGAAGGATCGCGCTGTGGGACTCCGTAGTCTATTCGGCCGGCGAGCGCGGAGCCGTGGCCTGCTACGATATTCCCAACGCACTGTTTCGATCGAGTGGCGGCGCATCGTACGGTCCCCCGGGGCCACAGGCCTCTCTGCATCCGTTTGCCATCGGGCCATGGCGGGCACCGGGCGCCAACATGAATGTCTTTGCCATCGAATCTCAAATCGACATGATGGCATCAGCGGTCGGTGAGGATCCGCTTGCCTTCCGGCTTCGCAACCTGACTGATTCCCGGATGCGCAGAGTCCTGCAAGCAGCCGCCGATGCCTTCGGTTGGCAGCCGGCTGCCGCACCGAGCAAGCGAGGCGTTGGCATGGCGTGCAACATCGACGCCGGCACCTATGTTGCGACGATGGCTGAAATCAAGGTGGATGCCGTGAGCGGACGGGTGCAGGTAATCCGCATGGTGTGTGCGCAGGATATGGGGATCAGCGTCAATCCGGAGGGCGCCAAGATGCAAATCGAAGGTGGGATCACCATGGGCCTCGGATACACCCTGGCCGAGGAACTTCGTTTCCTGGGCGGCGACATTCTTGACCGAAATTTCGGCACGTATGAAATCCCACGCTTCTCCTGGGTGCCTCGCATCGACGCCGTACTCGTCAAGAATGATGATTTGGCGCCGCAGGGCGGAGGAGAGCCGCCGATCACAACCACTGGCGCGGTGATCGCCAACGCCGTCTTCGACGCGACCGGGGCACGCCTCTATAGATTGCCGATGACAGCCGATCGCATCCGGCTGGCGATCGACGCGCTAAGCGCAAACTGCAGCAAATCCTTTAGTACGCCGGCATGACGATGCAGAAGCAATAGCAACGCGCGATTCGGTGATTAATGCCATACGTAAATCGCCGGCTGCGAGATCGTCGGATGTCCGGCAGCCGCTAGCGGAAACTCCGGATACGATGTGGAAACCTTTGAGTGCACGCTGTCCACATTCCCTTGAGGATATTCATTTCTAAATGAGCAGAAGCGTTCTGATTACAGGCGGCACCCGAGGCATTGGAGGCGCTATTGCCCGACATCTGAAAACAGGCGGGTACACTGTAGCCGCAAACTCGCGAGCGCGGCTTCGGTCGCATCGTCAATATCGCGTCGATCAACGGGCAGAAGGGGCAGTTCGGGCAGGCCAACTACGCGGCCGCGAAGGCGGGCATCTTGGGGTTCACGAAGGCACTCGCCCTCGAAAATGCATCGAAGGGGATCACGGTCAATGCGATCGCGCCTGGATACATCGCCACGGACATGGTCGCGGCCGTCTCGAAGGAAATCCTCGACCGGATCATCGCGCAGATTCCGGTTGGGCGGCTCGGACAAGCGAATGAAATTGCGCGCATCGTTGGCTTCCTCGTGAGTGATGACTCGGCGTTCATCACGGGCTCAACGATCAGCGCCAATGGCGGCCAGTACATGATCTGAAGGCTTCGCCCCGAGGTCGGCTTGAAAGGAGCACGATGCGTAATCTGAACGAGAGTCACGTTGGATGTCACGTTCCTGCTCGCCTCGGGAGGCCCGCGGCACGGCTACCAGGTCATGGCGAAACCGAAGGACGGCCGCTATCTGGATCCCGACGCCTGGGCGAAAGCGGCGTCCTTCACTACTTACTCAGGAGATTCACATGGAAAAGATGTTAGTCGTCGTGTTTAAGGACGAAAAGGCGGCGTACGAAGGCGCTAAGGCGCTTGCGGACCTCGATGCCGAAGGCAGCATCGCAATTCACGCCCAAGCGGTAATCCAGAAGAATGCCGACGGCACGGTTTCCACGAAGCGTGTCGATGACACGTATCCGATCCGCACGTTCGGTGGTACGGCGATCGGGAGCCTGATCGGGCTGCTGGCAGGACCCATTGGCTTCGGCGTCGGCGCCGCCGTCGGCGCAATCACCGGTCTTATCGGGGATATTTATTCGTCCGGCGTCGATGCGGACTTCCTCGCCGACGTTTCAACGACCTTGACTCCCGGAAAATGTGCGGTGGTGGCAGACGTCAGCGAGGAGTGGGTCACTCCGGTCGACACCCGCATGGAGGCCATCGGCGGAGTGGTATTTCGTACTCTGCGGACGACGGCAGAGAACGATCGATCATCGCGCGAGGCGGCCGCGCGACGCGCCGAACTCGATCAGCTCAAAGCAGAGCATGCCAAGGCGCACGCCGATCGCAAAGCGAAGCTGCAGGCGAAGATCGATCAACTCAATGCGCGACTTCAAAAGAACCTAGAGCGGGCCCGGGCGCGCTCCGAACAATCCAAGCGCGAGTTGCAAGCGAAGGTCGAGGCGCTGCAGAAGAAGGCGGCAAAGGAAAAAGGGGATGCCAAGGCGGCGATTGACGCGCAAATCGCAGGTCTTCGAGCCGACTTCCAACGCCAGGAGCCAACCGCATGAATGCGAAATCGCAGGCCTATCTCGCCGGTGGTGGTATCGGAACTCTGTCCGCTGCAGCCTTCATGATCCGCGACGCCGGCATGCCCGGCAGAAACATCTGCATCCTCGACGGTGCGCCGGTCATGGGCGGAAGTCTGGATGGTGCCGGGGATCCCGAAGGCGGCTATACAATGCGCGGCGGCCGCATGCTGACATTCAATAACTACGAGTGCACATGGGATCTCTTTAAGTCCATCCCCTCACTCCAGCACGCAGGCCAGACCGTCTTCGACGAGACCGTGGACTTCAACCGCAAGTACAAGTCGCACTCGATGGCACGGCTCGTCGACAGACGCCGCGCGAGGCTCCCCGTGAAGTCCATGGGATTTTCGATGCAAGACCGGCTTGAACTGCTGAAATTAACAAAAGCTGATGAAGAACTTCTCGCCGGCACTTGCATCACCGATTGGCTGTCGCCCCCGTTCTTTGAAACGAACTTCTGGCATATGTGGGCCACGACGTTTGCCTTCCAGCCTTGGCACAGCGCCGTGGAGTTCAAGCGCTACCTTCACCGATTCATGCTGGAGTTCTCGCGCATCGAAACACTCGCGGGAATCAAGCGAACGATATATAACCAGTACGAATCGTTGGTCTTGCCTCTACAGACGTGGCTAGCCTCCCAAGGCGTCCGCATCATTGCTGACTGCAAGGTTACGGATCTCGATCACCGGACCGAAGATGACCGGCTGATTGTGACGGCCATCCACTGCCTCAAGCGGGGCGCCCTCGAGGTAATGAGAGTCAGTGACGACGACTATGTCTTCATCCAGAACGGCTTCATGACGGACGCGTCGAGTCTGGGGTCGATGACGAGTGCCCCAGCGCGACGGACCAAGCAGGATAGCATTGGCTGGACTCTTTGGGAGAAGCTGGCGGAAGGCAGGCCGGCATTCGGAAATCCCAAGGCGTTCAACAGCTGCATCGCGCAGTCATGGTGGGAATCGTTTACGGTGACGCTGAAGGATCCCGCGTTCTTCGACCGGATGACGGAGTTCACCGGAAACGAGCCGGGCACCGGCGGTCTCGTAACGTTCAAGGACTCGAATTGGCTCATGTCCATCGTGTTGGCGCACCAGCCGCACTTCCGAAACCAGCCCGCCTATGTGCAGGTGTTCTGGGGGTACGCACTGTCGCCGGATCGCATCGGAAATTTCGTCCCCAAGGCGATGGCGGATTGCACCGGAGCGGAGATACTGCGGGAACTCTGTGGGCATATCCGGTTCGATCTGGAGACTATCGGCTCGGCCAACTGCATTCCTTGCCGAATGCCCTATATCACCAGCATGTTCATGCCACGCGCGCGTGGTGATCGCCCGTTGCCGGTGCCCGCTGGCTCGAAGAACCTCGCGTTCGTCAGCCAGTTCGTCGAAATTCCGGATGATACGGTCTTTACGGTGGAGTATTCCGTCCGAGCGGCGCAAATGGCCGTGTACCAGTTGCTCGGCGTCGACCGCAAAATCCCTCCCGTAACCCCGCATGACAAAGCGCTCGGGACTGAGATCGAGGCGTTAATCAAGGCATTCGAATGAGCAGCACAGGAAGCTTTAGAATATGACTGATACCGCCCGCGACGAAATTACCCAACTCTCCGGAGAGATTCGCGCCCTCGAGCGACAGCTCGAAATCGCGATCGCCAAGCGACGCATCGAACTAAACTACAAAGTGCAGGACGGCGCCGTGCAATTCGAACAAGCCGTAATTGCAAAGCACCGCCTCCTGAAAGCGCGGTTGTTGACCTACGTCTTCGGCGCACGCCCGGCAATGATTTTGACCGCACCGGCGATTTATGCACTCATCATTCCACTGCTGCTGCTGGATCTGTTTGTCATGGTGTACCAGGCTGTGTGCTTCCCGGTGTATGGGATCCCGCGCGTACGCCGGAGCGATTATCTGGCGTTCGACCGAGGGCAACTGGCTTATCTTAACGCCATCGAGAAACTCAACTGCGAGTACTGCGCCTATGCGAACGGTCTGATCGCGTACGGCCGGGAAGTCGCGTCCCGTACGGAGGAGTATTGGTGCCCCATCAAGCACGCGCGGCGCGTGCTCGGCGTGCACGCGCGCTATGGCAGCTTTGTGGACTATGGTGACGGCGACGCCTATCGGCACGATCTGGAACGTCTTCGAACGGAAGCCCGATCCGAGGAGTCTGCCTAACCGGCATGCCGGGCGAGGAATCGCGCGGCGGCCGCCTGTCGAGTCGGGGCGGCGCGAGAGAACGTGCATCGGAGTTTGCGTTTCGCGCAAAGATTGGGGCGGTCCGAGGCGGTTCATGATTGCCGATCGGCATCGAGTTTCCACGGGTCGATCAAGGGCCGCCGGCTGGAATCGACGGTTACTGTCGTTTGGCTGCCCCGGCGAACAGCTCCAGGAGGGAGGTATTCAGTTTCACGGCGATCGCCAATAGAATCAGTACGGTGGGGTTATAAATACCCCGCTCAAGCCGTCCCACCACATTCGGATGCACTCCGGCCTGATGCGCCAGTGCTTCTTGGCTCAGGTTACGTTGTTTACGTCGTTCCCGAATTTCCTCACCGAGACTGCGAAGGATCGATCTTGTGCGCACACACAAGGTTCGATCTTCGAACAGGATACTGTCTAGACATTATAATGTTGAAATCGCCGGCAACTCAAGGACTTAGCGTGGCCGCTTAAGGCTGTTTTGCCGCGCCCGCGAATAACTCCGCCAACGACAGATTCAGCTTCACCGCAATCGCAAATAAGGTCAGGACGGTCACGTTTTCACGGCCCCGCTCTAGCCGACCCACGACATTTGGATGAATTCCCGCACGGTGCGCCAGTTCCTCCTGACTCAGGTCCCGCTGTTTGCGGCGTTCCCGCACTTCGGCACCGAGACTTCGGAGGATCGATCTTGTGGGCACGCCCCAAGAGTCGGCCGTTGAACACAATAGTGTCTAGACATTATAATGTCTATTCAATGCGCCAAGGAGGCGATCACCGGCAGGAGGCGATGGATCATGCTCATTTTGACCCGACGGCCCACGCAGTCGCTGACGATCGGCGGCAACATCACCGTAACGGTTCTGGAAATCCGCGGAAGCCAGGTCCGAATCGGGGTGGATGCGCCTCCCGACATCGATATTCGGCGCGACGAAATCGTCGGGAAGGCGAGGGGAGCGCGTCGGCGGCCCGATGGGGGGAGTTGACGGGCCTCCTGACTCGCTGGGAATCCGCTCCGTAAAACATGAGATCGCGTCCCGCGCATTTTGAGCGTCTGCTGAGATTCCTGCGGCGCAAAGGCCGGTCTCGGGAAGACGCCGAGGATCTCATCCAGGAGGCCATGTTGCGCCTCCATGTCTATTGCCAGGCAGCCCCGGTGACGAACGAGGAGGCCTTCCTGCGGCATGCCGTCCATAACCTATCCATCGATCAGCATCGCCGTGATCGCTTGGACGTACGCCAGGTGCTGCCAATCGAGGATCTCGATATGCGCCACCGGCTGATCGACCCGAAATCCACCCCCGAACAATCCTTGGAGGCGCAACAACGCCTGGGGAATATCAGTGTATTGCTGGATTCCGTGAGTCAGCGCACGCGCGAGATCTATTTTGCTCACCGGGCGGGCTACAGCTATGCGGAAATCGCCGATCATATGGGCATCTCTCACATCACGATAAAGCGGCACATCGCGCGAGCCCTGTTGGCCATCATGGAGCACGCGGAAACGGACGATAATGGAATCGCGAATCGCACGATTAAATAGGATTGCGCCGCGACATATCCGGGTGCAGGCCGTGTTGTGGGTCACGGACTTGCACGGTCCGGGCCGCGATGCGAATCTCGAGGCAAGAGTGAGACGATGGATTGCGGAGGACCCGCGACATGCGGCGGCGTTCGAACTGGCCACTGAGGCTTGGCAACGCAGCGGCGATCTTCCCGGGTATCTTCCGAATCGCGCATTCGGCGAGAGTCGATCTCGCTCGAAGTATCTGGGCCCGCTGCTGGCCGGCGCCGCCGTCCTCTGCGGAGTACTCATTTCCGCGGTTCATTTCCGTCGAGTCCCGACATTGGTAACCGGGCCCGGCGAACAAAGAACCATCGAGTTGAGCGACGGCACGCGAGTGGCGCTCAACGCGAATAGCCGCGTCCTTCTCCAATACGATGACCGCGTGCGAAAAGTGACCTTGGCAACCGGGGAGGCGCTTTTCAATGTCACCAAACACCAATCCAGACCCTTTGTCGTCGTCATCGGCGAACGGAAAATCATCGCCGTGGGAACTTCCTTCATGGTTCGCCGCGAGGAGCCCGCTGGGTCGGCTTTCGCGGTCACGTTGATGGAAGGCCGGGTGGCGGTGGAGCCGATTTCGTGGCCCGATGTGCTGCCAAGCGATGTAGTGGCGGGATTGAAGTTGCTGAATCCGGGCGAGAGGCTCAAGTTTGCGGGCGGTGCCGCGGAAACCGTGGACACCCCCTCAATCGACAAGGTGACGGCTTGGCAACGAGGTCAGCTGATTTTCGAGGACACATCGTTGAGCGAGGCGGCCGCGGAATTCAACCGCTATGGTTCGAAATCACTAACGATCGATAGCCAGACTGCGGGACAGTTGCGCGTCGGCGGGGTGTTCGGGATCGGTGATCCGTCCAGTTTCGCGCGTGCCATGGCGACTGCGTATCACCTGCGCCTCATCAATCGCGGCAACAAGATCATTCTGACCGACAGGGCGGACGAATCGAGGTGATGAAAAATATTTCCCATTGAGTGATCCCTCGCGACTTGCCGATTACGTCTTATCTAATCGGGAGCCGAATTCGGCATCCGAAAAAAATTCCAATACCGGTGGACGTACTGGCAAGCAATCGGGGATGTACCCATGTGTCGACGCTCGAGAATTGCGTGGCTTTTGATTTTCGCTGCTGTTCTTTCGCTCGATACCGCAGCTTGCTTAGCGGGCGCGGATGTCAAGTCGCGCTTTGATGTGCCCGCGGAGCCGTTGGACAAGGCGTTACGGGACTTTGCCATTCAGGCGAAGTGCAACATTTCCTACCAGCCGTCGCTGGTCGCAGGGTTCCAAGCGCCGGCGATCAAGGGCGAATTCACGCCCGCGGATGCGTTGTCGATGATCCTGTCCGGTACGCGGCTCACGGCGGTGAACGTCGATGAGAACACGATTCAAGTACTGGAATCGCCGGCAGCGACGTCGCAGAACGCCTTTGCCCGGAAGGGCTATCTCCCGTCCGGCGCGGGCGTCGTCCGTGTCGCCTACGCAGACCTTGACGTGCCGGCTCCTTTGGGCGTGTTGTCCGATTCCGCAGTAAAAGATTCTGCGGATCCCGATGAAAACGATCGCAACAGCAAGGAACTTCAAGAGATCACGGTAACGGGCACGCACATACGGGGCACCAAGGACTCGGCGTCGCCGCTGGAGGTCTATACCAGAGCGGACATCGACGCCACGGGCATGGTGACCGTGCAACAGTTCTTGCAGACACTGCCGCAGAATTTCAACGGCGGCGCATCTGAAAATACCATCAGCCAAGTAACCGGCGGCGGTCAAACCAACAACGCGGTGAATGGTAGCGCACCGAATTTGCGCGGCCTGGGCACCGACGCGACGCTCGTGCTGATCAATGGTCATCGCGTTGCGCCGGGAAATAGCAACGGGGGCTTCGTTGACATTTCCATGATTCCGTTGACCGCGGTCGATCGCGTTGAGGTCGTGACTGACGGAGCCTCTGCGGTCTACGGGTCGGATGCTGTCGGCGGCGTCGTGAATTTTATCTTGCGCAGCAAGTTCGACGGTGCGGAGAGCCGAGTTCAATACGGTTCCGTCAGCACTGGTTCAAAGCATGATACTCAAGTGGGACAGACCGTGGGAAACGACTGGGGAAGTGGGTCGGCCGTGCTGAGCTACCAGTATTTCGACCAAACTCCATTGTCCGCGGCAAGTCGCGATTATCTGAGAGACGTACCATTACCGTTCGACCTGCTTCCCGAGCAAGTCCAACACGCCGCGTTCGCAAACATCGATCAGGAAATCACGCCCGGCCTGGATTTACACGGCGATCTGATCTACTCCCACCGATCGACAGATAACGCGATTACCATCGGAAATTCTACCTACGGCTATGCGACGCAGGTGTCCCCGTCGCGCATCGACAGCTACAGCGCTTCGCTCGGATCGACGTTCAAATTGACGCACCAAAATGAGCTGGGCGTATCGGCGACTTATTCGGAGAGCGATACGCTGCAGCAATTGTTTCAAACGCCCTCCGTATCGCCGTTGCAGAACCTAGAAAAGACGAAGTCCGCCATCATTTCGGTGGACGCCAATTTGGATGGCGTACTTGTGTCGATTCCAGCGGGATCGGTTCGGTACGCGGTCGGTGGGCAGTATCGCAGCGAGTCGTTCGGCAACACGTATTTGCTTCCCGCGACTGACAATACGTTCTACCCGAGCCGACGAGTCGGTGCCGGGTACGTCGAATTACGTATACCGATCGTTGGACAAGGCGGTGGTGGTCGGAGCGATTCGGCTCTCGAGTTATCATTGGCCGACAGAGGCGAACATTACAGCGATTTTGGGTCGACAAACAATCCTCAGCTAGGCGCGATATGGCATCCGCTAAGCAGCGTGGCGATTCGCGGCACCTACGGCACGTCATTCAAGGCGCCGCTGCTCAGCGAATTGAATCCGGTTCCTTCGGAAGTCGTACCGATACCGGGTTATCTATTTAATCCGGCGCCCGGCGGAACGCCAAACACGCTCACTGTGTATGGCGGTAATCCGGATCTGAAGCCGGAAAGGGCGACCACCTGGACAGTCGGGTTGGATTTCAAACCGCTCCAACTCGCGGGCTTCACCGCGAAGCTCACGTATTACGACATCGTATTCAGGAATCAAATCGAGGTTGCCGGCGGCAGTATCTGTGGATGCAACGCGTTCGTCGACGCGGCTACGTTGGGTCCCGCGATCGTTCAGCGGAATCCGCCCGCGGCGCTCATTCAACAGTTGATATCGGAGCCGACATACGACAATTTCTATAACGTGGATCCGACGACCATCGGCGCCATTTTTGATTCCCGCGCCTTGAATCTCTCCACGGTCAAAACGCGAGGGTTGGATTTTCGGTTTGCGTATAAGACCACGATGCTCGATACCCAGTACGAAACGGGACTCGACGGCACGTACATCTTCTCGTTCGACGACCAATTTACCAATTCGGCGCCGGTGACATCGTTCCGGAACACCGTGTTCAATCCCACCGATCTACGGCTTCGCGGCCGCGCAATCATGACACGTGGGCCGCTGAGTATCGGTCTTTACCTGAACTTCACGAATGCCTATTCGAACAACGATCTTACGCCAGAAGAACACGTCTCGTCGTGGACAACCGCCGATGCCGTCGCCAATTATGACTTGGCCTCGGGCGGAGGGCCGCTTCATGGGCTCGCGGTCACGTTGAGTGTCATCAATTTGACAGACCGGAACCCACCCTATGTGGCGAACCCCAACGGCTTCCCAATAAACTATGATGGGGCGAACGCCAATGCTTTAGGCAGGTACATCTCGCTCCGGCTGCAGAAGCGTTGGTAGCGCGTATGCTTTGCCGGAGTTCACCTTTGCATCCGATGGCCCTGCTGGCACTCCTCGCTGTGTCCAGCGGTTCGATTTCCTGCGGCGCGGCGGCGGCGGATCGGCTGCCGGCGTTCCTTGATTCGACGGCCCGCAGAACGGGCGCTCTGGTCCAGCGAACGTGGAATATCGCGGACATCGTCGAGGTGCGCCGTATTACCGGCACCGCCATTTCCGAGAAGACGCGGCAGGTGGCCTTTGTGGTCAAGCAATCGTTCATCGATTCCGATGACATTAGATACGCCCTATATGTCGTAGAACCACATGGTCGAAGGGCACGCAAGATCACGGAGGGCGCTTACCTCGATCAACTCGCATCGCATCCAGGTTCGGACTCGTGGACCGTGCGGGGTGATTTCGGGGACGGGATACAGCTCTACGATGTCGATGTCTTGGGACGCGAACATCCGCTGGCCGTCAACCCGCGGACCGTGGTCGTCGGTGCGGCGGAGAGCGTGGTCGATGGCAATGTAACAGAAGGGCCGCGAGAGACGGGAGTCGCTTCGTATGAATGGGCGCCGGATGGTCAATCGCTTTGGTATTCGATCTACCGCTTGCGTGATCCCGCCGAACGTTCGGCGATGGCACAGCAGGGAATTACATACGACGACCGCGAGATGTACGTTCATTCGTTCTTCAACGATCCGACGCGAATCCTGGGAGCGGAACTTCACGTCTTACGACCGGCGGACGCAAGCGATCGCATCGTGGCGTTTGTGCCCGGCGGATCCAGGGTGGGAACTATGTTCAGCCGTGAACGGGGCTCAGCTTTCTGGGAAAAGGATTCGCGGCACATCCAGTATTCTCTGTGGCTCTCAAAACCAGATGCGTCCGTGGAGTTTTCGAAATGGTCCATCGATGTGGCTTCCGGCGTTGCACATGAGTGGCCTGGCAATACACCGCACGAGCTCTTCAACTCGGTACCGGCTCCCGATGGGCGAGGCTACCTGACCGTCAATTTAACCGCTGAAGGCCGTCGTTTAATTCAGGTGGATGACGATGGAATGATCCTGAAGGATTACGGCCTAGTCCAATTCAATGACGTGAGCAGCGGCTACGGCTTTGGTGCTTGGAGCGATCAACGCAGGGAACGATTGATTCTAGCGGTCAATTACAACGATAGGCATGGACTGGTGACCATCCCCGGCTCTCGAGCGGGTGCAGCACTGGCGAGGATTACGGACAGTCTCAGTCATTGCAGCTTCACGAGAGATGCGAGCTATGGAATCTGCGTACGCGAGAGCCTGAGAATGGCGCCGGAACTGGTCGAGGTGTCGATGGAGGCCGGAATGGTAACGACTGCGATTCAGGCGAACCGGGCATACGCCGAAATAAATCCGCTGCATGTCGAGCGGACCGAGTGGATTAACCGCTACGGAATCACCAACGACGGTTACATCACCTATCCGAGATCCTACGTCTCGGGAAGTTCGTACCCCACTGTCGTCGTTACTCACGGACATGACGCACGTAACGAATTCGCCAATGGCGATTTTCAGTGGGAGTTTCCGATTCAAGTGTTGGCCGAGCGGGGTTATCTTGTTCTGTCGGTCAACGAGCCGGGGGTTACTTCACGGACCCGCGCGGCATCGGAGACGAGAGTGGGCATGCAAGCTAACCGAGGCGTCTCGGAAATTCAATTCAGTGAAGCCTTCAATCCCATTGCGAGCATGGAGGCGGCCTTGACGTCCTCAATCGCCAAGGGATTGGCGGATCCGGTGAAAACCGGAATAGCCGGGTACAGCAGAGGCGCGGAAATCGTCGAATGGGCGATGACCCAGTCCAAGCTCTTTCATGCCGCCGTCGAGGGCGATGCCGGAGGATTTCTGGCGGGACACTATGGGGTCGCGGGGGAAGCGGCTCGTACATATTACCGTCAGCTCTATGGCGGATCGCCTTTCGATCCCGGTGTCCTTGAAAATCACCTGCGTTTGTCGGCCTCATTCCGGTCAAAGGAATTTGCCGGTCCGCTCCTTCAACTGTTTGCGAAGACGAATGCTCTCGCCGCATTGGAAATCCATTCGTCGTTGCGGGATGCGGGAATACCTACCGAACTCATTTTCTTTCCCGCTGAGAGCCACATTTTCTGGGACCCGCGTCATCGAGCGGCAGCTATGCAGCAAACCGCCGACTGGTTCGACTATTGGCTGCGCGGCGAACGCCACCATGACGTCGATGACCAGGCGCACTATGCTCGCTGGGATGCGATGGCTTCGATTTGGAAGAATAGAGCTCCGCAATAAGAGGCGATGAGGGTGACACCGGAAGGACGTGTGCAGCGGGGGTGCCGGAGTTCGCTAGAGACGCCACGCGACGTCGGCCCATTTTCTTGCCCAGACTTCAGCGGCGATGCACGACAAGAAGGGCCAAAATACCTCATGGTTCACGGGGCGATTCCCGGCGAGAAAAGGCTCCAGCGATGCGCGCTCGATGATGCGCTCTTTGACCAGCACGCCGTCGAGTACCAGATCACGCAAGAAGGGACGGCATTCGCGAATCTTACTCATGAGACTGGTCGAAACCGATCCCTTGTTTTCGCGTCGAATGATTTGTTCGGGTACGCGATCGGCAAACGCAGCCCTTTCCACAGCGCGATCGATGCCCCCGTGCGCGAGAGTATAGGTCGGTATGCGCAGGCAGAGTTCGAATAGCGGTTGGGAAAAAAGCGGATGATGTTCACTCGCATACTGAAGTTCGGGAACGGGACGATGCCGGTGAATCAAGCGTCCTAGAAGGCATATCTGCCATCGCTTACCGGGTGGAAGATCGGACGCGTCTGCCAGCCAGGGTTGCCAAACGTAGTCAGCGATGTTTGCGGGGACGATAGCCGGATTCAGAAACGTAACCTCTCGATGGTATTCATCCTCAGGTCGCCACTCCGCTCGAAGTAGCCCCAATCGAAGCGATCTCCCGAGGACTCCCCAATAGGATAGTCCCGAGCGGCGTATCGCGCTCCGAACATGCCCGGAAAAGTCGCCGGTCAGCCCATGGCGAAACGCATAATCCACCGCGCCAAACGCCGCACGAGACTCAAAGAACAGGTGATCTCCACCTTGCCCGTCCCATATCGCCTCGGCCTTGGCCTGCGAGGGAACGAGGTTTCGGAGATCTGATTCAATGGTAATCCCGAGATGCGCAACGCTCGGTTTAGGTGCCCTCGGAAGGCGAAAAATCTGTTCGTCATACTTCGCGTGCTGCGAATATCCCGGTTGAAATATGAGTTCGACATCCGCGGCGGACGCGGCGAGCTGCGCGAATTCGCGTTCGTCTTCATCCGCTTCACCGGACTCCAGGTGCAAACAGGTCACGAGCGGGGAATGAGGCGAGCGCTTCAGACAACCCAGTATGACCGAGGAATCCAACCCCCCCGACAGCAAATGGACGATACGATCGTACTTTGACGCCCAAGAGTCCACACACGCTTGTGTAACCCTACGAACCTGGCGGGAAGCCTCTTCGAAGTTCTCCACGGCGCACTCCCTGCAGATGGTCCGCGGATCCCACAGGGTCAATTGCCTCGCGTGCGTGTCGGCCAATTCGAGGCATTCTCCCGCCAAGAGCTCCGTTACCTCATTCAACGCACACTCTTTCTGTGCGAGTTCGGCGGCATAGACGAATCCGGCAAGATACCGTGCGTTGAGGGAAAACGATGGGAAGGGCAGACCGGAAAGGTCGTTGATATTCGAGGTGAGGATGGTCGTATCGCCGCGGGTGATTTTGTAGCAGGGAATCTTTCCGGAGCAATCACGAAGAATGTAGTGCTCGGTGCCGTCGCGGTTGTTGAGGAATGCGATGTAGCTGCCCCAAAAACATTTCATCAGGCGGCGGCCCCGCGTGCGCACGATCTCGTCCGCGAGCTTCTCGTCGATTGTGGGACGCCAATGACGGGGCGAGACGTCCAAGTCCTCGGGAAACAACGTGCCAAGTATGGCTCCCGTGCCGGCGGGCAGCAGGATTTCCCCGGCGGATCGGCCCGTTGGAGGTGAATGAAATATCGAAAGACCCTTACCCCAGTCCAATAGTTTCCACGCGGGGTGTATTTGCCGAAACCGGTCTGTCAACTGCCGCGCATTGGTATTGGCGTGAGGCCGCTGAGCATTCCGAATGAACGCGACATACCGATACATGGATAAGGGTCACGTCATGGTTACACGCAGAGAATGGGCCTAAATTTTCCGACGCGCTCGAGGTTATCGTTGAGCACAATGGGTCCCTCCTGTAGCCAGCAGTGGGCTTGAAACGGGTCCGCCACCACACCGAAGACGACGTGCGGAAAAAGACGATAACGAGCCAGAAATTCGAGTAGCGCAAGTGATTCGAACAGACAAAGATAGGGGCGAGGATAAAAAGGGCGAAGCGCCTTGAATGCGGATATCACGGTCGAGACATGGGCTGCATCGCCATTGACGGCGGACGATACCCCGTGGCGCCGGCGCCGTTCGATTCGGGCGAGAGTGCGGGAGAGCACTTTTGTGCGCAGCTGCCAATCCACCCGGGCGCACGCCAAAAGAAATCTCAGGATGCATAGTGCGGATGGCTTGGCCGAGGCAACGCGCTCTGGTGTGTCAATCGAGCGTTCACGAACCGGGTGTACGGATTCGGCGAACGACTTTCCATCCTTTGGGTTGCGGGTGATGATTTCGCTAGCGAGTAACGAGTCGATTAGAGGCTCCTTCTCGACGCCCGGTGACGGACGATGCTCCGTGTCGAGGCACTGATCTCGCCATCCGTACAGCCGATGGCCAATGGTCATTAAGTCGTCATGTGCTACGCAAAGATATTGATCGTGTTTCGCGTCGAGGATGATCCAGTAGGCCTGCGCTCTGCATACAAAGCAATTGTTCGAAAGAAAATAGGTCGTGGCACTCATGGTCGTGTGCTGGTCCGCCTTCGGAGGGCACGATGCGCCGTCGCCGGTGCACCGTGCCCGCACCGACTAGAAAGATCTCAAGCGCTAGGGCCGCTGAACGGGTGCAACAGATTCTCTACACCGATCAGACTGCCCTTCGTTTCCACCGACACTTTTCCGAGTTCGATCACTTTACTCGTGCTCATGGCAATCTCCTTCAACCGTTTAGATGTGAGTGGGATACCTGCTTCCCGGGAAGCGCCTCTAACTTGCGATACCGAACCGCTCACTGTCAACGCGGGGTGCGCGACTCTTTTGGCTCGAATGAGTTCGCAGAAGTCACGCAGGAAATGGAGTGCCACACCTGTCAATAGCTATTGATGTTCCGATCGCGCAGAAACCTGGCCCAGGTTACCCGCGTTGATTAGGGGTGCCCCTTAAGGGTCCGCATATCGGTCTAACCCGTCTGGCGAATCATTGGCTCGGTAATGTATCGTCGGCAGCATCAGCATTCGACCCTAGGGATGGGGCGCACATGTCAAGATTTCGTCTTCCGTTGCTCAATTCGCTGCGTGCCTTCGAGGCGGCGGCCCGGCACCAAAGTATCAAGAAGGCCTGCGAAGAGTTGCATGTGGATCACGCGTCCGTAAGCCGGCACATACAAAAATTAGAGCGGCAGCTCGGCAGAAAGCTCTTTGAACGCCATCATCGGCAAGTCATCCTGACCGATGCCGGCGAGATACTCCGCGGTGCGGTATCCACGGGGTTTTCTCATATTCAACGCGCATTTACGCAATTGAATAGAACTCAGAATGCGCAACGCCTCGTCATTTCCGTCGATCCAGACTTTGCCGGACTGTGGCTGGTTCCAAGGCTTGCCGAATTCTACGCGAGTGTGCCCAATACCCTTGTAGAGATTCTTGCAGAGAAGGCGTCGACCTCGTTGTTCGAGCCCAGGGCGCACTGTGCAATCCTGTACGCGGAAGCGGGTTCGGAGCTCAAGAACAGTGAAACCCTGTTCAGGTCGCGCCTGTTCCCGGTGTGCGCGAAAGATCTCGGCACACGGTCACCGCTCGGCCCGCCCGATGACCTACGGCAGCATGTCCTATTGCACGATCGGTCGACTCGGGAATGGGAAGAATATCTTCGGAATTGTACGACAACGGCCGACGTCGACGTCAGGTCAGGCATTGTCTTCAGCGAGACGGCCCTTTGCTTGGACGCCGCCGTGCGCGGACAGGGAGTCGCGATCGGCGATGATTTCCTGGCGGCAAATTATTTGTCCGAGGGGCGTCTCGTGAAACCGTTCAGTTTGGCGGTGCTTTCGAAGAACGCCTATTATTTCGTGGTTCCGGAAGGCGCCGCGACGCACCCGTCGGTCACCGCGTTTCGGGATTGGCTGCTACAAAGTATCGAACGTGTGCGCGGCGACCTCCAACAGCATTGAAAGCCATTGCGGTGTTACCCGTGTCCGGGTCCGCCAGTGGATGACCAATCGCTCGCGGCGGGTCTCGTTTCGATGGGTGCTTTCAGGTCACTCTAAACGAGACAAATAGTCGCTTGAGGGGACGGTGTTCATTCGGCAATCTTCATTCAAATCCTGTTTGCTGCTAGAAGGAGTTTGCCCATGCAAGGAGCCGCCGAGATTTTCGCGAGCTGCATCACGCATCCGGCAGCCGCGGCGCTGAGCTCGTTCAACCAGCATTTCGCGGCTCGATCATTGACTCGATCCGAGAGGCTTCTGTTCCTCGCCAGCATGGCTGCCTTCAATCGCCACACCATTGGGGGGATTGCGATCCTGGCCGGTCGGCTGTCGGACGAGATTCTTCCGCATTTACCCAGGAATGGCCATGAAATCGGAGCTTACGTATTGGATGCGGCGGTCGACGAGTACGGCTTGCGAGAAACCATTACTCACGTGCAGTTGGCCCGTCAATTCGCCGAATATCTCGGGATCTCAGCGGACGAAGTTGAGACGCCGGAAAATGCGTGTGCTGCGGCCGTCACGTTGGGTGAAGCCCTATTCTCCTGGTATCGAGAACGACCGACGGCTTTCGCTCTGGGTGTCCACACCGCATCGGAGGTCACCAGCGTGAAGGAATTCATGCCTTGGCACGATATCTTTCTCAAATTCCCGCAGTACCGCTTTTCGCGGGAGACGCCGGAGTTCGAGTACCTACGCGCGCACTACGTTCATGAGCCGGACCACATTAACAACACAAGAACGTGCGTTACCAAATACCTCGATGTGTTGCCGGGGCATGGCGAACTGTTGAGGGAAGGGGCGGAGACTTATCTCGATCTTTACCAAAAGATGTTTCACGAACTCGATACCTTGATTTTCAAATGAAGCCGTCGTTGCCGGCGGCCGGTGCCGCTGAGCGAATTCGGTTTCTCATCAGATCCACTGAAGATCCGTTGGCGGGGGACGGGCCTAATGTAATTCTGAACCTAACCAAAAATCCCAAGAAGATATCGGCGGTGTATGTCTACGACAAGATAGGTACCACGCTGTTCGAACGGCAATGTAATACGCTGGAGTATTATTTGCGGCGTGTTGAAGCGCGCCTGCTGCAGGCGCATGCCGGCGAGATCATTGAGCGTTGCGGCTTTCTTCCTCTCGTGGAGCTGGGCGCGGGAACAGCGGAAAAGACGCGTATTCTGTTGGCGGAATACGCAAAACGCGATATGCGCTGCGACTATTTTCCAATCGATGTGGACACGGAAACGCTGTTTGCAACGGCCTACCTGCTGGCGGCCGGCTTTCCGCGTCTCTTTGTGCATTGTCTGGGCGCAACTTATCAAGAGAGCTTCCGAGCGCTGCCCGCCTGTCCGCGGGGCAGATTGTTTCTGTTTCTAGGTAGTTCCCTCGGAAATATGGATTTGCAGGAAATCGATGAGCTGCTGGCGCAGCTGTTCTGCGCTAGCTTGCAGGGAGACTACTTATTGCTCGGTGCCGATTTGGATAAGGACCCCGCCATCATCAATAGTGCTTACAACGACTCGGCCGGCTATGGCGCGCGCTCAACTCTCAATATGCTCGCTCATCTCAATCGCAGGTACGGCGGCAATTTCGTCATGGATCAGTTTGGATATAGATCGCAATATAACTGCCGGATGAAACGGAATGAGGTCAGTATCGAGAGCCTTGCGGATCAGACCGTTAATCTTGCCAATCTCAGCTTCTGTGTGTCGTTCGGCAGGTCAGAGTTGATCGATGCCGAAGTGATGTGGAAGTTCGATCCAGCCGAGCTTGCCGCAACATTGGACCGAGCAGGCTTCTCGGTGGTGAATCGATGGATTGATCCCATTTACCGCTACGGCTTGTTCTTGTCGCGTCGTAAGTGACCTGCAGCCGAAGGCGTGACACGGGACTCGGCTGTTCGGATCACTTAGGAGCCTGTCTGAGTATTCCGCGTGAGCCTCGTGGAATACAGACAGGCTCCTAGAGCACCTCCACGAGCAGCGCTGCCGAAGTCCGTGGTAAGTGGCTACACCCGTATACACTCGGCGCGTTCGGCTCACCCTGACCGAAAAGCGAGCATGTTCCGATACGCAGCAGGTCAGGCTCCTCCTTGACTCTATTGCGCAATAGGCATTTTTGCAGCGCCAGGGAATCCAGTCCATTGATCGACTGTCTCACCAAATCGCGGGCTATCTGAGCTACATCGGGGTAGTAGGGTGCAGTCACGCAATCGGTCTCGTACTCCATGGAAATCACCAAACAGCCGAGCAGGGACTCGGCCTTGGACAAGTTGCCGCGTTCGGTCTCTATCGCTTCGTGTAAACCCTCGGGCAACGATACGCCGTACACATGCTCTGTGGAGCCGGTCTTTTGCTTGCGTTTGGGGTGGGTGCCACCGCCTCGATTCCTCGGGGAAACCTCAATCTTTCGGGGTTTGGAACCAATTTGTCGCGTAGCCATGCTGACACCGAGTCACCGCAATTGAAGGTGCTAAAAATAGCATACCGCTTCGTGACTGTATATATGATCAGCCCATATTTTGCGGTGGCCTATACGGACCTTAGGCTGTCTCGGCTACCGCTGCAGGTCCCTATCCAAGATGTCGGAGATCGAGGAGCCTAATTTCGTAGCCTCATCCTCCAATGCGCGGGGTTCGATAGGTGAAAACCCCAATATCGGTAGGCGTGGAGAGCGCCTAGAGTTTATGTGAAATTGGTTTTGGCGGTTATAAATCCACTGGAGCAGAGATGATGTTTTGAACCACAGGGCATAAATGCCCGCGTCCTTAGGGCCTTGTCACAGAGAGGTAACGACCATGTTAGATCGTAATTCGGTTGCCGGGCAGATCGAGGCGGGCCTGGATGAGATCCACGGTTCATGGGGCTGGTTCGTGGCCCTCGGCGTCGCGCTCATTGCCGTGGGCGGCGTCTGCATCGCCTATAGCGCAACGGCCACAGAGGCGACGGTGCTGGTCTTCGGCTGGCTGCTGCTGGTGGGGGGCGTTTTCGCGCTGATCCAGGCGTTTCGTACGCGCACCCGGAGTAGCTTCTTCCTGTATCTATTGAGTGCGTTGCTGCGCGGCTTTACGGGATACCTACTGATCCGCTATCCGGTCGCCGGGGAATTGAGCTTGACGTTGGTGCTCGCTTCGTTCTTCCTGGTCGGCGGCATGTTCCGGGCGGTTGGCGCCGGCACGCTGCAGTTCCCGCAGTGGGGCTGGGCAATGTTCTCCGGGCTCGTCTCCGTCGCCCTCGGCGTGATGCTGCTCATGCAGCTGCCGACATCGAGCCTCTGGTTCATTGGTCTGGCCATCGGAATCGATTTCATTTTCGACGGTGCGTGGATGATTGCCCTCGGCGCGGCACTGCGCCGTGTTCCGAGCAGTCGAACTTTCGCGAAAGTATGAGCGGCGGATTACCCGACACGGCCCGCGGAGAATTGGCGTGAAAAAAATGTTGGCAGTCGTATTTGGCGATGAAAAAGCGGCGTACGAGGGTGTGCGGGCTTTGTCTGCGCTGGATCGCGACTGCAGCATTGCGGTGGATTCGCTTGCGGTGATTAAAAAGAACGCCGACGGCACGATATCGAGGGAGCGTGTGGACGACGAGTTCCCGGTCGGGACCCTGGCGTGCACGGCGCTCGGCGGCGTGATTGGGCTGCTGGGCGGACCCGTCGGCGTTGCCGTCGGCATGGGCACCGGTGCGCTGCTCGGCTTCATCGGTGATCTGTACACGTTCGAAGGGTCCGCGGACTTCTTGTCCGACATCTCGACGGCCTTGACTCCGGGCAAGTATGCCATCGTCGCCGATGTGGATGAGGAATGGGTCACGCCCGTGGACACGCGGATGGACGCTCTTGGCGGGGTCGTATTCCGCACGGTCACGAATTCCGTCGAGGATGAACACCGCGCAAGCGTGGCGGCCGCCCAGCGCGCCGAACTCGACCAGCTCAAAGCGGAACATGCCAAGGCAGAAAGCGACCGTAAGGCAAAATTACAGGCGCAGATTGATCACCTTCACGCACGAATGGAGAAGAGGCGGCAGCAAGACCAGGCGCGGTCCAAGCAGGCCGAAGAGGACCTACACATGAAGGTTCAGACGCTGCAAAGGAAAGCGGACCAAGAGCAGGGGGGCCTCAAGACGGCCATTGAGGCACGAATCGCCCGCCTTCGCGATGACTATCAGCGCCGACATGCCTAAGCCGCGCGCGAGGGAGGCGTGCCGCTGACGAGTTCGAGCGGAGCTGTTGGCGGCCCTTTCTACGGACGTAAGCAGCACATCATGGACTCGTGGATATGAACCAACCACCCTCGGTCACTCCCAATGCAGCGACGCCGCAACCCGCAGGCGATAGAGCGGCTAAGCGCGCAGCGGAACCAGAGTCGGGCATATTGGATCTTGCGAGCACTTCGCTCCCCGAGCTTCTGCAACAGCTACACTCCTCCGATACCGGCCTGAGCGCTACCGACGCTGCGGCCGCTCTTAAATCGGTTGGACCGAACCGGATCGATTCGGCCAAACCAAAGCGCCTGCTGGCCGACTTCTTGGGACGTTTTCGCAACCCCTTGGTCTTGATACTGCTCGGTGCGGCGGCCGTATCGGCCTTCACCGGGGACGTCCCGAGCTTCGTCATCATCACTATCATCGTGCTTGGGTCCGTGATCCTCGACCTGGCGCAAGAGCGCCGTGCCGAAAACGCGGCGGAACGCCTGCGCGAGCAGGTCTCGCTTTC
>JBKQSA010000101.1:0-12824 GCA_052143815.1 Steroidobacteraceae bacterium
TCAATCTGCTGCGCCTGCCGTTGATTCGCCGGCTCTTTCCCAACGCCCAGACGGTGCTCATCATCCGCCATCCTTGCGACGTTCTGTTCAGCTGCTTTGCGCAGCATTTTCGCGCTCCCGACCTCGCGATGCTGTGCCGGGATTTGCCGACGTTGGCCGATGGTTATCGACGCTCCATTGACTACTGGTACGAGCAATTACCGCTGCTGCAAGCGGCGACTTACGAATTGCAATACGAGACGTTCGTTGGCGATTTCCCGGCGCAGGTGCGCAGACTCACCGAATTCCTGGAGCTGCCCTGGGACGACGCGTTGCTCGCTCCGGCCGACCATGCGCGCCGCAAGGGCTACATCAGCACGCCCAGCTACTCCCAGGTCGTTGAGCCGGTCAGCAACAAGCCCGTCGGTCGATGGAAGAACTACGAGCGGCATTTTCAGAGCGTGCTGCCGGAATTGGAATCCTATTTCCGGCGGTGGGATTATTCGATTTAAGCATCGCGGACGCCCGAAGAATGCCCCGCAAATTCCCAAACTCTCGCGAGGACAAAGCGGCAACACCTTCCGCATCGGCGCAGCTTTCCGCGAAATTCCAACAGGCGCTGTCTCTCCAACTGCAGGGTAAGTTGGCACATGCGCAATTCATCTATGAAAAAATACTGAAGACACAACCGCGGCATTTCAATGCGTTGAACCTGCTTGGCGTCATTGCGGCTCAAACGAATGATCCGAGAAAAGCCGTGCAATGGTTCGAGAAAGCTATCGCCGTCGACCCAAAGAGTGCGGTGGCCTACGGTAACCGAGGTTCGGCCCTTCACAAACTCGGGCAATTCGACGCCGCGCTCTTAAGTTTCGACCAAGCGCTCGCGATCAATCCCGATCAAGCCGATGCTCTGCTCAACCGCGGCAACTTGCTGAAAGATCTCGGGCAATTTGACGCGGCCTTGGCAAGCTATGACCGAGCCATCGCGGTCAAGCCCAACTATGCGGAGGCATTCTCCAACAGCGGCTTCGTACTCAAAGAACTCGGACGATTGGACGCGGCGTTGGCCCGCTACGACCGAGCCATTGCGATCGAACCCGGCTATGTCAGCGCTCACTGCAACCGGGCATTTACCTTGTTGTTGGCGGGTGATTTTGAGCATGGATGGCTCGACTACGAATGGCGCTGGAAACTCGAAAAGAGATCTCGCTTCGCGCAACCCTTGTGGCAGGGTGGAGAATCCATCGCGGGGAAGACCATCCTTCTGCACAGCGAGCAGGGATTCGGAGACACGCTGCAATTTTGCCGCTACGCGAAATTGGTTTCGGCGCTGGGCGCTCGAGTCGTTCTGGAGGTTCACAGGCCGCTGGTAACCTTACTCGCCGACTTGGGCGGCGTCTCGCAAGTGATCGCCCAAGGGAACGCCTTGCCCGCGTTTGATTATCAGTGCCCTTTGATGAGCCTTCCCCTCGCGTTCAAAACCCGCCTCGACACCATCCCGTTCCCAACGGCTTATCTGCAGAGCGGCACGGCCAAGGTTGCACACTGGCAAAGCCGGCTGGGGCAGCGTACGAAGCCGCGCGTCGGCTTGGTGTGGAGCGGCCGAATCACGCACCACAACGATCGGAACCGGTCCATCGCGTTGGCGGACTTGGTCCCCTATCTACCCGCCGATTGTCAATACGTCTCCGTGCAAAAGGAGGTGCGCGAACCTGACGAGCACACCCTGAAAGTCAATCCGGATATATTGAATGTTGCCGATGAACTGGAAGATTTCAGTGATACGGCGGCGCTTTGCGCGTGCATGGACGCGGTCATCAGCGTCGATACCAGTGTTGCGCATTTGAGCGCAGCACTCGGGTTGGAAACCTGGATCTTGTTGCCGTTCAATCCGGAATGGCGCTGGCTTCTTAAGAGAAGCGATAGCCCATGGTATTCCAGTGCGAAATTGTATCGGCAGCAGACGATGGGTGACTGGAAGGGAATCCTCGCACAGGTCAAGCTGGATTTGATGCGTTTTCCTGGCGGGAAGTGAACTGCCTGCGCGCCTAATCGGTCGGCAGGGCGTCGAATGCGATGGTGGTGCGTGGGTCTGCGCCATGAATGGCATTCGTGCCGTGCCACATGTAGGAGGGAAACAGCACCAGAAGCCCGGGCTCGGGCTGCACCTGGTAGGCCGGATCGGCGCCGGGGACGGCGTATCGGGGCTCGCCGAATTTGAGCCACCCGGATTTCAACGCCGCGTCGCTGACTTCCCCGGGAATGGCGACGTAATACGCGGAGCTGATCCACCCGCGGGGGTGGACGTGGTTCACGTGGAACCCCCCGCGGCGCAAATGCACCGACCAGCTTTCGGTGATGGTTGCTGAGCCGCGATTGCGCGCGGTGAACGGGTGCGCTGGATCGCCGCCGATCTCGCGCAGATACATTTGCAAAGGCTCGCTGAAGCTGTTGAGCAGCGCCCGGATCGCCGGATCGGCATCGACCACCAGGTTGCGCGCGGTTTGACTGCCGTTGCGCAGGCTCTGATCGAGCGGATGCGAGGTGAGCCGATGGCGTGCCTTGAGAGCCTCCAATACGGCCGCATTCAGTTCCCGCATCGACGTCCAGCCGGGCGGCGGCTCCATCCGCCAGGCGCGAACGAAGGACTCATAGTTGTACAAATCCTGATAGAGCGGGCGGCCCATCAGCCGCGCGGCGACGGCCTCGTGCGCCAGCCAACTTTGTACATCGGGCTCGCGGGCGCGCTGCGTCTGGATGAACGGCAGCGCGTCCACCGCTCGGCCCCGCGAGAGCAGTACCGATACCACGGTGTCGAGGATCTGCGAGTTCCGCGGCTCTGCCGCAGCCGCTTCCAGCGCTTCCGTCTCTGCCTCTTCGAGCCGGCCCAATTCCAACAGCATCTGCGACAACAAGCCACGAAACTGCGGCGGCGCGCTGTGCTTCTTCGACACGTCGCGAATTCGCGCCTCGGCGAGTTCATAGTGGCCGCCGCGAACCAGCAGCGTGCACAGCAGGTGCTGCAGCGGTAGATCGCCGGGCGCGGCACGGGTGGCATCGAGGAGCGCGCCGGCGAATTGCGGATCACCCCTCAAGAAGCGCAGCCGCGCCAGATTCGCCTGCGCCTCCAGATGAGAGGGGCGCAGCGCAACCGCTTTACCGAACTCGTGCTCGGCATCTTCGAAACGATACAGCAAAGCCAAAGCGCGGCCGCGGCTGAACAGCAGCTCGAATTCCGGCGCGCCCAGCGCGCGCGCGCGCTCGAGCGCGCTCCATGCCTCTTCGGCGCGGTCCATTTGGATCAGCAGCGAGCCCAGGTTCTGATGCGCCAGTCCGTAGTTCGGCGCCAAATCCAGAGCCCTGCGATAGGCCACTTCGGCTTCGAACAGGCGGTTTTGATGGGTCAGAACGAATGCCAGCAGCGACCACGCTTCCGAGTCGCGATCATCCTCGCCGAGCAGCCGTCGCGACTCGCTTTCAGCCTCCGCGTGCCGTCCGAGTTCGGCCAGCGTGAGCGCCAGATTGTGCCTTGCCTTGCGTGCGGTCGGCGCGGCCAGCAGCGCCTTTCGGTATTCGGCTTCCGCTTCGGACAAGCGTCCGGCGCGCCGCAGAAAATTGGCAAAATTGATTTGGAATACCGGGTTGAGAGGTTCGCGTTGAATACTACGGCGAAGCAGGTGCTCAGCTTCCCCGGCTTGCCCCAGCCGCGCACGCGCCAGACCCAACAGGTGCAGGGCCGAAGCGTTGCCGGGCGAGGCCGCGAGAATCGCCAGACAAGCGTCTACCGCCTGGGCCACCTGCCCCTGCTCCAGCAATGTGCCGATTTGCGACAGGGCGGAGGCGACGCCGGAGGTGGACCCGATCACGCGTTACGACATCACAGCGCGGCAGCGCGGCGCGCGCTCACCATCATTTGCAATTGAACTTATTGATGACGGCGAGCTTGGCGCGCAGGTAGGCCAGATGTTCCGCGGTAAGCGTTCCGCCATCGGCTTGTCGGAGATTCAGCGCCTCCTGTTGCAAGGCCAGCAAGGGATGCCCTACCGGGGGCTGATAAATGGTGCTGCAACTGGTGGCAGCAGCGAATGTCGCACTGGCGGGAACGTCGGCCGACCGGGAACCGCCCGCATCAGCGCAAGCCGCGCCGGCGACGAATAGAGCGCCCATTGCAGCCGCTAGCTGAAGCTGTTTCATGTCATTCTCCCACTCAGCACCAGTGTCTGAAAGTATATCATCCGGGACGCACGGGCCGAAAAAATCCTGGGCCCAGCGCGGTGCAAGGGACCGCCCGGCGGATACTGGCGAGAGTGTTGTACTCCGCGCTACGCTGCCGGCGTGATGAAGAGCAGCAACCGCCATCTCGCGCAGGCCGTCATGTTGGATCGGCAAGGACGGCTCGCCGAAGCGGCCGCCGCCTATCGCCAGGTGCTGGCCGGCGAACCCCGCAATAGCGATGCACTGCACCTTCTGGGCATCGCCTTGGCCAGGATGGGCCACACGCAGGAGGCGGCAGGAATGATTGCCGCCGCCGTGCAGATTCAGCCGCAGAATTTCGCCATGCAGAGCAATCTCGGCAATGCGCTCTGCGCGCTCGGACGGCACCCCGAAGCGTTGGCTTGCTACGACCGAGCGCTGGCGCTGAAACCCGATGCGGTCAGCCCGTATCGAGGCCGCGGCATCGCGCTGTTGCGCATGGGTCGGGTTGACGCCGCGCTGTCGAGTCTCGAGCAAGCCGTGCGGCTCGCGCCGCATGATGCCTACGCCCACGGTGATTTGGGCGTCGCTCTCGAACGCGCGAATCGCAAGCAGGACGCCTTGCGTTCCTTCAAACAGGCGATCGCGCTGAATCCCAACTACGCCGACGCGCATCACAATCGGGGTCTGGTCGAGGCGGCGCTTGGGGATTATGCCGCGGCGCTCTCGAGCCTCGATCGGGCGCGGGCTCTGGAGCCGAATCGACCCGCGATCCACGGCGACCGCGGCAATGTATTGCTGGCTCTCGGCCGGCCCGTCGAGGCGTTGGCAAGCTACGATGCGGCGCTCGTGAGCCAGCCCAACGATGCGGCCACCCACCACAATCGCGGCATGGCGCTCATGAAGCTCGAACGCTACCGCGATGCCGTTCCAAGTTTCGATCACGCGCTGCGGCTCGCCCCGGAGTGGTTCGAGGCGCACTTTCAGCGGGGTGTCGCCCTGATGCAGCTCGACCGCTGCGAGGAGGCGCTCGCCGGATTCGATCGGGCCTTGGCGCTCAATGATAAGTCCGCGCAAGCGCTCAACAACCGCGGCGTGGCGCTGACGCGGCTGTCGCGGCCGGACGAGGCGATCGAGAGCTTTGCGCGCGCCCTCGCCTGCAAACCCGACCATACCGAGGCCTGCACCAATGCCGGCAACACGCTGAAGAGCCTGAAGCGCTACGCCGAAGCCCTCGACTATTTCGATCGCGCATTGTCCATCAAGCCGGACGAACCCATGACGGCCTGGAGCCAAGCGCTCATCAAGCTGACGCTGGGGGATTTCCGCGACGGCTGGCCGCTGTATGAGTCGCGCTTCCGGGTCGCAAACTTCATTCCGACGCAGCGGCGCTTCGACGTGCCGCGATGGTCAGGCGGCGAGCCCCTCGACCACAAGACGCTGCTGGTCCATACCGAGCAGGGCCTCGGGGACACGCTCCAGTTTTGCCGCTATATCCCGGTGCTGGAGGCTCGCGGCGTCCGCGTCGTTTTCGAGGTGCAGCCGGTGCTGCGGCCGTTCCTGGGCTCACTCGGGATGCGCGGCGCGCTCCTTGGCTGCGGGGAACCGCTGCCGCGCGTTGACTTCGTCTGTCCGCTCTTGAGTCTTCCCCTCGCACTGCGCACCGGGATCGATGACATTCCCGGCGGAGTACCCTACGTCCACGCCAATGACGCGGCGGTAGATGCGTTTAGACGGCGGCTTGGCAGCCTGCCGGGCCGCAGGGTCGGCCTCAACTGGCAAGGGAACTCGGCCACCGAGAAACAGCCCTGGCTCAAGGGCCGCTCATTTCCGTTGCGCGAGGCAGCGGCCATCGCCGGCCTGCCCGGCGTGAGCCTGGTGTCGCTGCAAAAAGGCGAGGGCATCGAACAGCTGAATCAGGTCCCTTTCAATGCGCAGATCGCGCAGTTGACCGATCCCTACGATCTGGGACCCGGCGGGGTCGACGATGCCGCCGCGCTCATCGCGGTCCTCGACCTCATCATCACGTCGGACACGTTCGTCGCGCATCTGGCCGGCGCGCTGGGCGCTCCGGTCTGGGTCGTATTGCCTTTCGAAGCGGACTGGCGCTGGCTGAGCGAACGCGACGACAGCCCCTGGTATCCGACGATGAGATTGTTTCGGCAGGGGCGCCCCGGCGATTGGGCGGAGGTGTTCGACCGGATCGCGCGTGAACTATCGTGACCAGATGGGTCACCACGGAACGGGCGCGCCGGGCCATGCGCGCGCGATAGCCCTTCGTGGTTTATGATTCGCGAGACTGAATGGGCTCGCACAGGAAATTCATGACTAGAATCACACAGGCAATATGGATCGCCGCCGGCGCAATCGCCGTGACGCTGGCTTCCGCGCAGCAGCCCGATGCCGACAAGGCCGCCCCGGCGGCCCCAGCCGCACCCGCTGCCGCTCCCGCGTCTGCGGCGGGCGCGGACCCAGCCGCTGCCGCGTCGACGTCCTCGGCCGCCCAACCGGCTGCGCCTGCAGCGACCCCGGCGGCTGCGGCGCCGGCGGGTCCCTCGGCCGAGACGATCAAGAAGGCCCGGCAGGCCGGCTACCACCAAGAAGTGCGCAAGGGGGTAACGCTGTTTTGCCACGAAGATGCCACTATCGGCACGCACTTCACGTCGAAAAAATGCGTCGATGAAAGCGGACTCGCGGCGGTTCTCGACCTGCGCCAGCAGCAGCGGGAACAAATGGACAAGCCCGTGGCCTGCGGTGCTGGATGCAGCGGCCACTAAAGCGAGCGGAACACTCAGGCGCGAGTCCAGAGCGCTAATCGGTCCATGGCCGGCGCGGCCCATCGAACCGATCGATGGCCGCGAGCATTGTCGAGACCAGGTTCCGCTCCTGGTCGGATAGCTCCGGGCGCCATACGTCGAAAATCAACACCGCGCGCGGCTCGGCGCTGGAATTCCAGGCCTCATGTTCGATGCTGTCGTCGAACACCACGACTTCCCCTTCGCGCCACTCGCGGGTCTCGTTGCCGACCCGCAGGCCGCACTTCGGCGGCACGATCAGCGGCAAATGGCAGATGAGTCTCGCGTTCATGAATCCGTGGTGCGGCGGAATCCGAGCGCCCGGCCGCAGCACCGAGAAGAGCACCGACGGGGTCCGGTTGTCGATTCGACATAACGGCACGTCGCGCAACGCGGCGAGTGTTCGCGGACAGCGCGCCGCGTTGTCCGCCACCGTCAGGCCGTCCTTGATCAAGAAAAACGCGCTCCAGTCCGTGTTGTCCAGAAGCCCGCGCGGATCAAAGTTTGGACGGTTCGCCACGCGCTGAACATACGGCACGAACCCGGTGCCCTTGTCGAGCAGCGCGCGTACCTCCGCGCGGATGCCGTCGAAGGCATGCTCCAGCGCATCGACCCAGGCGAAATTGCGCCGATCGAAGAACTGCACTTGAGCAAGCTCGGGGAAATAGAAATATTTGGGCTGCTGAGGATAGATCTGCTTTCTACCGAGCAACAAGTCGATCGCGTGGACGAATCGTTCGGTGCCGGGGCACCCGAGTCCGCTGGCGCTGAGCGCCGCGAGCAAATGCGTCTCATACTCGCGCGCGAAGCGCTGGGATGCGGCCTCGGCGCGCCGCAGTTCGGCGTGCCATTCGGGCGGCAAGGAAGGCAAGCTCGGCGCGAGCTTGAGCGCCGCGCTGTAGTAAGCATCGGCCGCGCGCCGGTCGCCCAGCTTGACGAGCACATCGCCCTTGGCGAGCAGCGCCGGCAGGTGACGGGCATCCGATCTCAGCGTTTGATCGAGCGCTGCGCTTTCCTCGGCCGATGCTCCGCTCGAACGGTGCACCATCGATAGCCCCCACCAGACCGCCGAATCGGCAGCGCCAGCCACGACGGCCTGATCGAAATGCGCCCGTGCGGCCTTAGGATCGCCGCGCTTCAGTGCCGCAAATCCCGCCGCAGTGACTGCTTTGAGGTCGATTGGGCTAACCGCCATTACGCAAGCTTAGTCTACGGGCTCGGCAAACGACAATTACCGGCGGATACGGCCCGCGGCAAATGTCCGGCTGCGTTGAAATCAGGATCGTTCTCTTCCATGCTATCGGCCCATGCGGCCACCCTCGACCGCGTGCCATACCAATTCATCAATAAAAAGGGGATTCACATGCGATTCAAATTGATGCTCTTGTCGTTGACGATGGCGCTCGGATCGACGGCGGCATTTGCCGATCTCGAGCCTTGGAAGGACTATACCGTGAGCGACTCTGTCTGGTCGGTAACCACGATCAAGGTGTACGCGAACATGGAAGACGCCTACCTCGAGGGCCTCAAAAAGACCTGGGTAGCGTCAAGTGAAGTCGCCAAGAAACTCGGTCAGATCGAGGACTATCACATTTATAGGAGCGACCTGCCCGAAAGCGGTTCATTCAACCTGCTGCTCATCGTCAAGTTCAAAAACAACGAGGCCATGGCGCCGAACAAGGCTCGCTACGAGGCGTTCATGAAGGAGTGGGGCGAGGAGCGCAAAAAGAAAACCACCGACACCGCGCAGCACGAGTATCCAAAATTACGCGACATTACCGGCGAGTACAGCATGCGCGAGATCACGCTGAAGTAACGGTCGGCTAGCGAGTGGAGGCCTCGCTCTGGCAAGGACCCGCCCTGGCAAAGGCGCCAGGGCGGGGCATCACTCCGGATTACAGCAAACCGCCCGCCTCGCCCACCATTTCCTTGCGCAGCAGCGGAATCGGCGGACCGCCGTACGACAGGAACTTGTCGTGGAAATCATGCCACTGCGACTGGTCGTCGGCGCCGGCCGCTCCCGCACCGCCGGCCACCGCGCCGCCCGACTGCTTCGCAATCCAATCGGCGCGCAGCTTGCGAATCATCAACTTTCCGAGTGTGTAGTTGAGGTATGCAGGGTCATACGTGCCGCGGGCCGCCTGCTGGCGCGCGTTGCCCGGGTCTTGAAACGCCTGTTCCCTGAACATCTTTTCGGACTGCGCCACCGTCATGCCTTCGGTGTGCATTCCGATGGCGGACAGCAACCGTACGTCGCGCAACAATGCGTCCATGAGCTGCCCGATGTGCTTTTCAGGATCGCCTTTGCCCAGTCCCTCTTCGACCATCATTTCTTCGCAATAATGAGCCCACCCTTCGGCGAACCCGTATCCCACCCACAGCGCTTCGAGCTTGGAGGGGTTGGCATTCGAATGCAGGAACTGCAGGAAATGTCCCGGCCACACTTCATGAACGGACGTGAACAACAGCGTCGCTTCGCTGGGGATGTAAGCTTGCTGTTCGGCTTTCGACCATTTCGGATCCGGCGGCGCAATGTTGAACGTCGACGCCACGCCCTTATCGTAGGGGCCCGGCACCTGAATGAACGCAGCATTCGACCGATTATAGACGGGAGCCTCCGCAACCAACGCTTCGTCGTTGCCGGGAATGCTCACTACATTGTGGTCCTGAACGAACTTCTTCAGTTCCACCAGTTGCGCGCGTGCGGCTTCCACGGGGCTGCCCTTCGGCTTGTTCGCCGACACTTTGGCGATGCACGCGGCGACACTGCCCTTCGGCAAATAAACCGCACACTCCCCCTTGAGCGCTTGGCTGTTGCGCGCCAAGTCGGCGCGGCCCGCGGCCTCGATCTGCTCGACCGGCAGGTCGACGCGCTCGGTGTCCTTGACCATCTCGGCGAACAGGTCCTTGCCCAATGGGAAATTATCGGTCGCGGTCTTGCGCAGCCCGATCAAATAATTCTTCAAGTTGGTCATCGCGGTCGCCGCATTGGTGTCCGCGTCGGTCAACTGCTTCTGCAACTCCGGATCACTGACCGCCGCAAAAATCGGCGCGACATCCTTGGTATAGAAATCGGCAAATCCGCCGAAATCCGCGATGCCCAACTCGACGTAGGTCTTGGGCAACGGCCCCTTCAGATTCTCCTGCATGTCCGCCACCAGCTTCGGGACGGCGCGCGCGTACTTGATGTACGCCTTCATGCGCACGTCGAGCGGCGCGTAGTTGCGGCTCAGGTACATGTCCGGATCGATATTGTTGAGATAAAAGTACGGGTTGCTGAACGGATAGCGGGCCTTCTCGAGCCAGAACAGATCTTTATCGATGACGCTGAGCAAATACTCCCGGTCGAACCGTTCCCTCGGCTCCAGCGGCGCCGGATCCACGGCCGCGATCTGAGTGCGCGAATCGTGCAGACGGGCAATTTCGCGCTTGATCCCGTGCGGGCTCAAGTCCGGCACCTGACCGTCGAATTCGTGCCGCCCGGATTGCGCCGCGAAAAACGGTTGCGCCTGCAGATAGTCTTCGATGAAGCCGTTTGCAATGCTCGACCATTGCTGACTGGCTTGTGACGGCGGCTTTTTCGCCGGCGCCGAGGGTTGCGGTGATTGGCCACACCCCGCCACACCCACCAATAACACGCCCGCCACAACCTTGATTATCTTGCATGATAAAGACATGACGCCTCCCCTGTTCTTTGAATTGTTGCTATTCGATCAACACTACCAGCTCCGAATCGTATTATGGAAGGCGCGGCTCATGGCTGAAAGCCGTACGCACCGCCGCGTTCGAGCGCGCGCTGGGACGCGCTGCGCGCGTGGCTGCGGCTCAAAAAACTGACGGGATTCGGTCGCCGCGCCGGTGCCCGCGGGCGGAATCGAGCGGCCGGCGCCCAATCCCTCGGTCAGCCGCAACACCCGCTGCGGCGGAGAGTTATTCCGGTGGTGCACGCTTATCATCAAGGAGTATAGCGTATAGAATTGCGCAATCGGATCGCAAATTCAACGACCGCTCCTGGAGCATCCTTGAGACATGGATAAAACCTCTCGCGACCAGCTCCGAATCACAACACTGCAGGCTCACATTCTAGAGCAGCAGGCCCATTATCCCCACGCGTCCGGAACCTTCTCGTGGATTCTTTCTGCGCTCTCGATCTCCGCCAAAATCATCGCGGACAAGGTGCGGCGCGCAAGGCTGGAAAACGTGCTGGGCAGTGCCGGCGTCGAGAACGTGCAAGGCGAGGTGCAGCAAAAGCTCGACGTGCTCGCCAACGACGTCTTGTTGGCCACGCTTGGCGGCCGCGAAGGCGTTGCCATCGTCGCATCGGAAGAGAACGAGGAACCGGTGATCCTCAGGGAGGACGTCGAAGGCGTGCCCCGGTATTGCGTGCTCTTCGATCCCTTGGACGGATCGTCCAACCTCGACATCTGCGGCGGTGTCGGCACGATTTTCAGCATCCTGGAGCACACCGGACACGGGGGCAGCGCGCAGGAGTCTTTATTACAGCCCGGGGTGCGGCAGGTGGCCGCCGGGTACGTGCTGTACGGATCATCCACGGTGTTCGTCCTGACCATCGGCAAGGGCGTCGACATGTTCGTGCTCGATCCGAGCATCGGCGCTTTCATGCGGGTTGAACGAAACCTGATGATCCCCAGCGGCAACAAGACCTATTCCGTCAACGAGGGCAACCGCAAAACGTTCCCCGAGGGCTATCAGCGCTACTTGGATTGGGCGCAGTGCAATGACTATTCCAGCCGCTACACGGGAGCCATGGTCGGCGACGTGCACCGCATCTTGTTGAAAGGCGGCGTTTTTCTCTACCCGCCCACCAAGAAGGCGCCGGATGGGAAGCTGCGGCTCATGTACGAAGCCAATCCCATGGCCATGATCATCGAACAGGCCGGCGGCAAGACCTTCGCCGCACCGGGTCAGCGAGTGATGGACATCCAGCCGACCGCCATCCATCAACGGACCCCGGTGATCCTGGGTGCCACCGACCAGGTAGCCCTGGTGCTCGCGCACCTAGAGAAACTGGAGAAGAACTGACCGATCCGTCCGGCCGGGTTCAGCCCGTGCGGCCCGTGCCGGTTTCTTGGACCGAATCGGCCCTGCCGACCGAGTTCAGTTCCTCGCGCCGGGTGCCGAGAATTCCGCTTTAGCCGCTCGGAATGCCGGCAGCACCTCGCAGCGCTGACTGAGCGCCGCCACATTGGGATACCCCGGGGCGCCCTCGCCGGCCGACGCCTCGCGCAAAAAGGTGAACACGCAGCTCGCAGTGACATCCGCCTGCGTCATGCGATCGCCGATCAACCAAGCACCGTCACTCGCCTGCAGATTCAACGTGACCGCCACCCGTCGCACGAACGGCGAATCGAACATTCCGATCAGAATCATCAGTGCCCGCCTTTGACCAGAAGACCGTTTGCCGCAAGGGCCTCCGCCAGTTGAACTTCAATTCTCTCGGCCTCGGCTCGCTGGATGTACTGCAGATGCAGCGTCGGCCCGGTGAGCACTTCGAGGCCGCGCTTCAGCACACTGCCCGCGGCCCTGATGCCCGCCTTGTGCTGATCGAAACGCTGCATCGGACTGTACTTGCTCATACCCACGTAAATGCCGAAACTATCAGGATAATCCAGCAACACCAAGTAGAGGTTCGATCGGCCTTTGCCGCTCGCGCGGAACGTGAGTGCGATGTCGTACACGCTCGGCAGCCAAGAGATATAGCGCATCGGCAGCCATTCCGGAACGGAGTCCGCCGCCTGCGCCC
Organism: Steroidobacteraceae bacterium; assembly: GCA_052143815.1. Classification (GTDB taxonomy): domain Bacteria; phylum Pseudomonadota; class Gammaproteobacteria; order Steroidobacterales; family Steroidobacteraceae; genus Bog-1198. Next base: position 12,733 of record JBKQSA010000101.1, read on the forward strand.
AAAGCCGTTCCAGCGCGCGTTCGATGTTCATCGGCATCTCGCCGCGCATCCACAGCTCGTGAACGCAGTGCGCGCCGGCCACCCCGTCGGCC
>JBKQSA010000102.1:0-11315 GCA_052143815.1 Steroidobacteraceae bacterium
ACGTAGCAAAAGGCGAAAAGAATTCACGCCTTACCGAAGGAGCGGGTCTGAATCTACAGAGAACTCGGCGATAAGCGTGAGCCGCGAATGCCCTGCGCTCACCAAGCGAGGAATCACCCGTCACTACAACAACGGTGGGCTGATTTTAAAGAATAGCGACATCCGCGGCGGATTTCCCTCATCGGAAAGAAAAATAATTATCGGTCCAATTGCTTCCGATCATATTGACGTGAATTGTGATTCGGGGTTAGCTGTCACGTATCGCAGACACTCGCATCGAATCAATTCAGGGATGAAATGACAACCTTCCGCACAGTCGAATCATCGACGCGAAGGCTATCACTGGTCCAGGGCCATGATATTGGTCGGGACTGCTCGGCTGGCTGTCGCCTTGACCCCAGTCTTGTGCATATTTGAGATTGCAACGGCAATGACCATCTTCCAGTCCCACGCTGATAGATATCCACCGTTGGCGCAGACGATGTCCTCGAGCTACTCACGACATGCGACTACTAACGTCTCGACCACAGCCTGATATGACAATAATATTTCTTCGAATAGTCGTCCCCGCCTTAACGGCGGTTGCTCTCTGTGGATGTGCAGCAATCGCGGGATATCCTAAGGACCCTGAGAAGGCATCGGCAGCTCTCGAAGCGCTAAAGCCGTACTTCGATCCGGCAAAAGATGCTCAATATGGATCTCTCACCGATGCGACACAGAAGCGCGCGGCGCGCGACATCATCGTTCTTAGCCGAGTTCGTTCTTACGACATAGAATTTACGGGATACGAAAAGTCACTTTGGGGCACTGGCAATACCGTGACTCTCGGTGGCGATTTGATAGCGCTGGCTCTAGGAGGACTGGCGACGACGGCGGCCGGTACGTCGGCCAAGTCGGCATACTCAGCAGCTGCGGCTGGAATAGTGGGCGGCAGTGCGGTGATCAACAGGGATCTCTATTTCCAGAGAACACTGCCGGCACTGCTCGCGCAAATGGAGGCGAATCGTGCGAAGGTCAAGCTCAAGATTCTCGCCGGAATCAAGCAGAGCGACAGCGAGTATCCGTTGCCACTTGCAGAACTTGATCTTGCAGATCTAAAGAACGCGGGCAGTATGCCGGCTGCGGTTGGAAGCATAACGCAGGCGGCCACGGGCGATAAACAGGCAGCGCAGACCAAGATCGACGCTCTTCGGACCGGAACTATCAGTGCCACCGACACGACGAAGCGGCTGCGTTCGTGGATCTCGCCCAACAACCAAGTGGATCAGATAAGAATGAAGGCGCTGCAGGACTGGATGAACGCCGACGCGACAGACACTGACTTACATGGCTTGCCACCCGAGATCCTGATCGACCTCGATAATCCGCAGATGGAAGCGGACCGGGCACGGGCGATCAGCGATCTTCACGTACCTTAGAAGAGGTCTATCGAAATGATATGCGGAACGTTTACTCTTACGAAAATCAGCGACACTGATGTAGCGGGGGTCGTAGCACGCTTCAAGGCAACTTTACCGCCTCCTCTAAATGTCACACAGACTAAGCAATCTGATGGGACATGGACAGTCGTCGCAACGTACCCGCCGTGTGCGTCCAATGTCTCGCACAGCGCTTCTGGTTCGTAACTTTGCAGCGAGGTGCTATCGAACAGGAGAAACGACGCGCACCTTGATCCCGCGCGATCGGTCGTACGCGAACGCTTCACCGTACGCGTCCCGGGAAACGAGTCCCTGGGAAGCGGAGCGAGCGCGGAATATGGGCGACCGCGCTGATCTACGGTTGCGGCGTCGTGCCGAGCGAAGTCTTTCGAGGTCTATTGACAAGTTGTTTTTCCGGCGCTAGTCATTATCCTTTCATGGATGAAAATGATTGACTGCAATTTAGTCAGGTTGTCGGCGAGAAGGGGTGCGCACGATACGCATCCTTTCCATTCACTGCGCTCTCGCGTTCATTTCTTTTCGTATCTGTCTGCGTCACTTCCGCGCGGATATTCCATACAGAACTTCTGCTAAGGGAAATGAGTTTTCGAGGGAAGCCGAAAGCAGCGATAGAATCAGCACTTAGGAGGGCTGTATGAACGTTCCGGATCCAGTGCCCGACCCTGCGCCAACTCAACAAAAAATTAAGTACGTACTGATGACGGTGGGACCGTGGGTAATATCGGCGGTAGCCTGCCTCCTGTTCATTTTTATTATAGGCTCCATTTTTGTGGGCAACGAACGCAGCTGGGACAAGACGCTTCTTCATCAATTGAGCGACACCGCTACCGCGCGAGGGCTAATAACCTTCTTAATTGCAGTGGGTACGGTCGGCATTGCACTTACTCTGACTATTTTTGTCGTAGCGACAGATGCCGACGATCCCACGAAGAAGTTTACTCTCGGGAAAGAGGTGCTTACCAGTTTGATAGGCGTCCTCGGTACGATAGTGGGATTCTATTTTGGAGCCGCAACCGACGGGTCCCGCCATACCACGTCCTTTGGAATTCCAACTGTTACTGCAGACCATCAGCAGGTTAAGAAAGGTGATGCGTTTATTGTCGATGCGACCATTGTTGGTGGTGAGCCGCCCTATAGCTACTCCGTTCTACTTACCCAAGATGGAGCAAAGGCAATCATAATAGCGGCGGAAGGCACGACCGCAGATGGTGTCGTGCACAGTAAAGTGACTGCGCCAGAATCGCTAGACGCAACAAAGAAACTCGGCATTATTGTAGAAGCAACCGATAAGTCGCATGCAACCACGAGTACTTCGGGGCAACGAAAGGAGATTGAGGTGGTCCCATGACTGCCGTCGGTCCGTATGAAAAGCTACCCCCTGCTAACGGTGGGACCGTTCCTTTTTACTTGATCACCTTCGATAAGCATGGAAGTTGCGAGAGCCCCCTTACGCTGGCGTCCCTATTAGGAGAAGCAGAGGATAGGTAGAGCACGGCGAGCCGCATGTTAAGACTGTGGAGTGCGGTAGCTGCCTTCATCGGCTTATATCTGCTGTTGAGCCTGATTCTCTTGGTGCAAGACTATGAGAGCTCGCGATACTCCCCATCAATTTGCCTGGATTTGTCGGACTCGATATGTATCTCACCCCCTAAAGAGCCCGGCAGTCGCTGTCACTGCGTTGGGCTTAAGCCTGAGCTGCTTTCTAATAACGCCCTTGGTGCTACGGTCCACCTCCGAGAAAGCGTGCTTGCGTCACAGCACCTTCACGCGATCCCCTTATCCGCCTGCCGCAGAAACCCGAATATCTGTTCTTCGGTAAATCGCTTCTTCACGTCCAACCGCCTGGCCGGGGCTAGACTCAAATCCGAAGCGCTACTCAAAAGGGGGGGCGGCTCCAGGTCTTCTCATCCGGATCAGCTTTTGATTTGCGGAGACTCGCCTGGCGGCCGATACTTTGGGTCGCCGTAATCAGGAAAATTTGTTACATCTTGCACGGACGAACTATTGAACTATTGGATCAAAGGACATGAATATGGCATCAACCCCTACCGGTCACTCGAAACCCGACGACAGGGTGCTAGTGGTAGTTCTACATGGATATACGCACAATCCGGCAAACCTGTCCCATGTCGTTCAAGTTACCAAGGGGGCGGTCCCTCTTTCCTACTTCTTAGTTCCCTCGCTTCCGCTCGGTCTCTTTTCAACGGCCGAACCACTGCGGATCGCGCGAGATATTCAAGGATTAATTGAGGCAGAGATTTCATTCAGACTCATGCAACATTGGCAGCCATTCGAAGAAATTCTTCTAATAGGTCACAGTTGTGGGGCTCTTCTTGCGCGAAAGGTGTACCTGCTCGCGGGCCCAGAGAGCTCAGAGGCTCGCTTCGAAGATTCTATCGGCGAGCAGCTTTTGGAAGAAAGACCGTGGTTCAAACAAATAAAGCGAATCATTCTACTCGCGGGTATGAATCGGGGTTGGTCGCTTACTCATCATCTCAATATTCCTCGTGCGATCGTCATGAAGCTAGGTATTTATTTTGGTGACATCGTGCTCGCCATCACTGGCGCGCGATACACGATCCTTCAGATTAAAAAGGGTGCGCCGTTCATTACTGAATTGAGATTGCAGTGGATTGCGCTACGTAAGCGAAAAGAGTTGGACGGTCAGCAGTTAGCCCTTACCGTTCAACTTCTCGGAACAATTGATGATCTGGTTGCCCCCACGGACAACATCGATCTTGTGACTGGCCGTGATTTTGTTTACCTCGATGTACCATTTTCGGGCCATGCCAACGTTATAGAAATGGACGACTCTGAGATAGGAAAGGATCGGCGTAATGTCTTTGAACGAGCGTTATTGAGAGATGCGGCGACTCTAAAAAGAGCGAACCTCCTGCCCGACGATCTTGGACTGCTTGAAGCACGACGTCGCGTCACCGACGTCATATTTGTGATCCACGGAATCCGCGATGTTGGCTATTGGACACAAAAGATTGCCCGCAAAGTGGAGGCGCTCGGAAATGCTCCGCCAACGATTTACGCGTCGCAAACATCGAGCTACGGCTATTTTGCTATGATACCGTTCTTCCTACCTTCGCGCCGTAGGGACAAAGTTCAATGGCTAATGGATCAGTACGTCGAAGCGAAGGCTCTTTATCCCAACGCTCGCTTTTCGTACGTGGGCCACAGCAATGGAACATATTTGTTGGCGAGCGCGCTCAAGGATTACAGGGCCTGCCAATTCCAGCGAATTGTATTTGCAGGTAGCGTTGTTCGGACAGATTATGACTGGAGAATGGTCATTGAACGAAAACAGACCGAGGCCGTGCTTAACTACGTGGCGACCGCCGACTGGGTTGTGGCATGTTTTCCCGGAGCATTGGAAATGCTGAACCTTCAAGATCTAGGCAGTGCGGGCCACAATGGATTCAAAGAAAACGCCGCCGGAGTTTTTGAATGCAAATATCTACCGGGGCAACACGGAGCAGCGCTATCCGAGACGAATTGGGATGACATTGCTCATTTCATCGTTGATTTAATTCCACGGGGGTCTTCATCGCCTACAGAGCCTCGACAAAACAAACTTGTCCTATTTATTGGCGGGATCGCTCCTATCATTTGGCTTGGCATTGTCGTAACGGTCGTACTGGTTGGATTCTTTTTGCCTCGCGTCTCCCACAGCGAAGCGATCCAAACTCTTTTGGTCATTGGCTACATTTGGGTAATATGGAATATCTTGACTCGGGTATGACCGGCTTTTAGCAGACCGAATCGCAGGAGTTACGACGGTTTATTGCCGGATAGCTCGCACTGCTGCCAGTCAAGAAAGCGGCGGTGGAAATCGACAAGCGCTTCGTCGAGTACCTGCTGGAATTGTCGGACGGTGGGACGGTGTGACGGGCCGCATAATCGAGGTTCTTCGGCGCGCCGCCTTTCGGGGAATCGCCGATAAATCTCAGAAAGTGGATACCCGGATGCCAGCCGTCATCGGCAGAAGGTCGTGATTTTTCCTTTAGGACATCCTTAACGCAAAAAAGGACATCTTGTAGGAAATCTCACAGGAAGGCACCATTCAAATCGTTCGCTGCACGAATAGTTCCGTTGTGGCTTGCACTGTCGCGCTTCCGGTATCCACATACTCCACTCGGTACACGCCTGCGAAATCCGGCGCGGTAATCAGCACTTCTAGGTGATCTATTGGGGGACCCTGGTAGGAAATCGGTAGGGTTAAGGTCGCGGGCGCGTTAGGTTGGAGATTTCCGGCACTGTCCATTTCCGGCCTTAATCGCAGTTCCGCGATAACCTGGACCGTGCCTCGCGGAAAATCGATTACGGCATGCACGGAACTACCCGGAGTGACCACTTTGTGGCGCAGTGAAATCTCGGGCGTGTCACCCACGGCCTCCATTAGCGTCTCGGCATCCAATAGTACTCCCAGCACTTGCTTCAAGGCCGCGGTCTTGTACAGCTCACCATGCTCCCCGCTTACTGCGATCGATTGCAAACCGCTCAATGACCCACTCCAAAAAGGCACCGTGCCATCGCCAGCATCCTTGCGCTCGGATTTTTGCACGCCGTTGGACGGACCCCTTGAGAGGGTGACGTGCACCTCGTTGAGCGTCGTCTGCTGTGTTCCCACGAAGCAAAAATAGCGCACGTTCGGGGGCTTCTTGGAGAGATTGAGCTCCTGATGAAATCGTGCGGCGGCATCGAGGTTGTCTCGGCACAGCCCCAATTGTGTGGCCGCGGGATCCGCATAGACATCAAGACCGCCGAAGCGCGCATGCTCACTCCGATCCCACGCGAAAAGCACGCCGCGCGGGGGTAGTAATTGATACAGCGCCGCAAAATTCTTGTCATTGGCAAGGGTCTGCACCTGCTTCGCACTTAAGAACAGGCGCTTCTCCTGGCCGAGCGCCGCGGTCAGCGCCAGCGGTGATCCCAAATGCGGCGTGCCCATCGTGATCAAGCGCTTGACGGCGGAAAAACCGGGGCGCTTTTCGTAGAGCCCCGATTCCAAGTAATACCGGCTCACCAATCCGCCCATGCTATGTGCCAGCAAGTTGATCTCTGCACTCGCGCCAAGTGGTTTCGCGAACTTATCCACCGCGTCCGCTAAGCCTAGGGCCGCCAGTGCATTGTCTTTGCGCCAGTCGTACGCGAATGCCAAAAGCGTCGGGGGCTGCCCTTTTTCGTGGAATCCGGCGCCTTCGAGCGAATCAAGGATGTCTTTATACTGCTTGGAAATCGACACGGACCGGATCACATCGGTCGCCTGCAGCTGAGGCTTCAGTAACTGCGCCATATGCTTGTACGGCAGCAGCAACTCGGCCGGACTGCCCGGCCAGACGAGTTCATGGCCATCGTACAAGACCGATCCCATGATGCCGGGAATCAAAATAACGGCTTGGCTCATACAGACTTCCTTTTCATGAGTCGAAGCGCCGAGAGCATGGCATCGGCCGCCACCCGCTGCTTCGGCGTCAGTTTGTTAAAGCAGGAGGCTTCGATGCTCAACGCCTTGAAGGTTTCAATGAGACTCACGCGCGACTGATTGTCATCGAACAGACACCCCGCATCGGCGTGATAGGTGATTTTCTCGTTGATACTGGCGAACAACGCCCCGATCAGAAGTGCCCCCACCGCCGCCGCGAACGGCCGCTCGGCTTGTTCCGCAAAAGCCCGCACATCTTTCATGGATAACAAAATGGTCTTCTCTTCTCCCGCCGCCACATGGTTCCAGTACACACCGTCCTCGTCGACCCCGGCAATCATCGCCGCGGTGACCCCCACCACACGAGCGAGTTTTAACGCCTTGCGAATGTCCTCGGCCGCCAAGAAAAACTCATCCGCAATCATCTGCGGCTCGAATGTCGACGCGTCCATACTTCCGGTGTATAGGCCATTTTCCGCGGCCCACTGCAGCATGCCCTCGGAGGTCTTGATGAGACCCCCAGGGACGGGTGCCTGCACTTCGAAAAACTCAAACAAGGTCTGGACGCGGTTCAACCCTTCAAGCAGTGAACGAAGATCCCCGAGCCATGCCCCGAGGTCCAACACCCCCACGCGCAGCGTCCGGGATTTGGGTTGCGACTTGGTGGCTGCCTTGAGCTTCTTTTTTGCGGCCATCCGCAGCCGGGGTTTCGCGGCCTTCTTGGCTACCGGCTGCCGGTTTTCCGTCACCGCTCGACCGAAACCCTTGAGCTGCGCCGCGAAATCGCGCACTCGACGTACCAGCGTCACGCCTGACAACTTCTTCATGGCGCGAATATCTGGCGCGCGTTTGCCAAGCGATAGAGCGTCGGAATGCCCCATTCCACCACGGCGTCACGGCCCGTCGGGCCATTCAACATCACCGCGAGTGCCGCGCGCCCTTCAGCCACGGCCGCATCGATGTCGCCTTGTTGAATTAACGAGCCATACAGGCTGGCGACAAAAGGGGAGATCGACTTGTACGGGATTGGATACTGATTGGCCACCACTGCCGGAATGCCTGTGGAAATCAGCGCGGTCGCCAGCACGCCAAAATCATCAGAGAATTTCCCCGCGCCCGACAAGCACGCACTCAAAATTGCGAGGCGCACTCCGGTGCCCGCAAACGCGATGGCTAAGTCGCTCGCCGACAGAAAATCGCTGCTCCCGGTCTTCAAGTCCTGCAGAACCAAGTGCCCGACACCGCCGCGCACGTCGCCGTGCCCAAAAAAATGAAATACATCGAAGCGCTCCGCACGGATCGCATGCATCAACGCCTGCCGGGTTGCACCCTCGATCACCTTGATCGACACGCCCGGACCGAGCTGCGCCGTGAAGCTGCTGTTGACAGTCGCTAGCACGTCCTCCCAAGACACCCCGGCTTGATCAACCGGATCCGCCGACACGAACAGCACATTGACCTTCTTATCGAATTGCTTGGGCGCAGGACAGGTATTTCCGTTGCACGTTACTTGCACCCGCACGATCGACCGATTTCGATGCGGCGCCGGTCGACAATTGGGCGTCAGCATGTACTCCCAGGGGATTTCGCGGATGTCCGCCCGATCGCTCAATATCTGAATGCTGACCGCATCTGCCGCTAGCCGGTTGTACAGGGTTAAGATCGACCCGTTGAACAGGGCTTCAAACAAACGAATGCCATACTTCTCAAGCTCATTCGGCGGAGGGCGAGGGGACTTGCCGGCAATGACAGAACCCAACATTCGACCGTAATCGAGCAAATCCTGCAGCGCTCGATTGATCGGCAAAGACTCGATCGCCGTATCGTTCTCGCAACGCGCGAGCACCACCGCGTGAGCGTTGGCTTTGGCCGGATCATCGAGCAGGAATACTTCCAAAATCATCGGTACGTCCTTGTGGTCCGATCACGCAGTGATCATACACGCGTCGATGGGGTCAAGCTCGCCCGCTTGAAAGAGATACCCGACTTCCAAGAACACTATGATTGGGCATTGTACGATTCCAAGATACGCTGAGGCCACACCTCAGCTAATTAGTGGCGTCGGTGTATCGTTTTGCATGGTGGCCTCTCATGGTCTGGGTTCTTGGTCGTGTGGTAACTTCCATTTTTCCAGACCGAGGCCACCGCCTCAAAATGTGCGCAAAATACGTTACGTCATCCAGAAACTACTCGTTGCCATCACTAAAGCGGACATTTGAATAGCCAGAAGCGGACATCTGAACTTGGCTGCTACAGTCAACATTCGCAGATCGGATATTATGACCAATTATTGAACGATCATTCAGTAGTCATCATTATTGAAGTTGGGCCAGCGACCGACCAGCCCACAATTGGAAACCTTCTCTCCGCGAAATACGATTCACCGGCGCTCCATTGCTGGTCCGCTCGTTTGTCTCCGCGAGGGCTACGAACAGTGTCTCTATCCCTTCTGACCATTAGCGTTCTGCCAGGCTGTCGGGCTCATGTTGCGCAGTCTTCGAAAGAATCGATTCCATGCGGCTTGTTCAGAGAACCCGAGCGCTAAAGCGACTGCGGCGAGATCCACTTTCCCTTGCAGAAGGAGTCGTTCGGATTCCTCGATTCGAAACTGATCGAGGACGTCTTGAAAAGAAGTCCCCGATTCGGACAGGCGGCGGTGAAGCGTTCGCTCCGAAATCCCCAGCGAGCGAGCGACGCGCTCAGCCACGGCGTGGCCCCGCGGCATCAAGCTCCTCAGCCTCGAGCGCACTCAGACTTCGATGGTCCTATCCGGGGACATCGGTAACAGTTGATACCGGTCGGGTCGGAAAGGAGTGTTAGCCATGTGTCGGGTAGCTCAGACATTCTGCACGCGGAGCCATTTCCACTAGCTGCCCTGTGAACGGATCGATGCGGCTCAATCGGGAGAATGAGGGCGGTCCGGGCGATCGCCTTTGTGACGACCGCGCGTTACTGCGCGCACCCGCCGGTTGCATGACAATGCTATGGTATTGTCGAAGGCGCGGGGAAGGGATCTTTAGAACGCGATGGCCAATTACTTTTTGCACGTTAAGACTTTTTCTCGAGGGAAAGGCAGTAGCGCGACCAAGGCGGCTGCCTACCGTTCCGGCGAGCGTATCCGCGATGAGCGGTTGGGCGCGGTTTACAACTACTCCGAACGAACCGATGTCGCTCATGCGGAAATCATCCTTCCGGCGGACTATGCCGGCCGTGTGGACATGGCGTGGGCGCTCGATCGATCGGTGCTGTGGAATGCCGTGGAGCACTCGGGGCGGCGATGCAATTCCCGCCTGGCTCGCGAAATCCTGGTGCATGTGCCGCTGGAGTTGTCGCCGGCGCAGCGGGTGCATCTGGTGCGCGGGTTTTCGCGGGAGTTGGCGGATCGGTATCGCAATGCCGTGGACTTCGCGATTCACGTGCCGCGTCCGTGGGCGGATCATCGGCATCATCATGCTCATGTGCTCATGACCACCCGTGAGGTGGGTCCGGACGGGCTGGGGGCGAGGACGACGCTCGAGCTGTCGGGAACGGAGCGGCATGCTCGCGGCCTGGGAAATTCCAAGGAGGACCTGTTGTGGATGCGCGAGCGGTGGGCGCAGGTGACGAATGAGGCGCTGCGCGAGGCAGGCTTGTCAGTACGCGTCGATCATCGCAGCTACCAAGATCAAGGCATCGATCGCGAGCCGCAGGCCGTACTGCCGCCGACAATCGTTTACTCGGAACGCCTCTCCGGCAAAAGCACGCCGGCGGGCGATGACATCCGAGCGCGACATCGCGAGCGCGTCGAGGCGCGTCGACAAGGACCCGAGGAGCTTGCACGTGTCCTCGAACGGCAGCGGCAAGTGGGTCGGCAGAGGGCGATCGAATCGGCCGAACGGCGGAAGGGTGAGAAGAGGATCCCGAACGGCGCGCTCACCCGGGATCAGCTCAAAGAGAAACGACGCGAGTATTGCAAGGCCAACCAACAGGAGATCAATCGCAAGCAGCGGGAGCGGCGCCGGGCGAACGCCGACGAGGTAAACCGCAAGCAGCGCGAGTACCTTCGCAGGCGGCAGGCCGAGAAGAAGGCCGCGCAGGCCTCGCTCAACCCGCAGGAACAGCAGCCAGTGAAGGCTAAAGCCCGTACCTTAAGATCAGCGGAGCAGAACGCGATGCCGCCCGGCTCAACGTCTTCCCCCACGACAGCCGAAGAATCCGTCAAGAACTGGTTGGCGTTCCGCAAGAACGACCAACAGGTCCCGGACGCGGAATCGCTTAAATACTGGTTGGCGTACCGAGAACAACAGACGGAAACTGCATCATCATCCAAGAGCGTCTCGCAGGACCGCTCCCGCGATCCTGATGGTGGTGCGTCCGGCAATCAAGACAGCGACGCGGAGAGGAATTCAACCCATGGCCGAGACAATGACGTTGCGTTGTGAGGAATGCCGCATGACGGGAGA
>JBKQSA010000103.1:0-158064 GCA_052143815.1 Steroidobacteraceae bacterium
CGATGACGGCGTCCTGCGGCCTGGCGGGCAGTTTCTGGCAGCTGTTCATGGCGCGGGTGGCGGTCGGTGCGGCCGAATCCGGCGCGCCGCCGGCGTCCATCTCGCTGATCACCGATCTGTATCCAAAAAAATCCCGCTCCGGCGCGATCGCGGTGTACATGAGCGGCAGCTCGCTGGCGCTCGTGCTGACCTATGCCATGGGAAGCTGGATCGCCTCTCGTTTCGGGTGGCGCGCCGGCTTCTACGCGGCGGGCATACCGGGTGTGCTGCTGGCGTTGCTCGTGTGGACGACTTTTCGCGAGCCGGCCCGAGGGGGGGCCGACGCCGAACAGCCGGCCGCCCGCGAATCGCCCGCGGGACTCGGAGCGACGCTGCGGCTGCTGGCGTCGATCCCGCCGGTACGCTGGATGTTCTGTGCCATGACGTCGACGTCCGTCGCCGCCGTGGGACTATCGACATTCATGATGTCGTTCCTGCTGCGCAGCCATCACATGACCCTGGCGCAGGCGGGGATGCTCATCGCGCTGGGTCATGTATTTGCTGCGTGCGCGATCACGGCCGTCGGCCGGCTCGCCGATCGCCTGATCCTGCGGGATGAGCGCTGGAATTTGCGCCTGCCGGCCCTCATCGCCTGCCTGGGGCTGCCGCTGACCCTCGTCCTGACACTGTTGGATTCCCCGCTTGCCGTCTATGTGGCATTGCCGCTCGTGAGTGCAGTGCCAGGCAGTCAATACGGTCCGGTCTACTCCTTTCTTCAGAATCAAGTGCGTCCCACGATGCGGGCGACGACGATGTCGCTTGCGTATGTGATTCAAAACCTCTTGGGCATCGGACTCGGTTCCCTCGTCGTCGGGGTCGTGAGCGATCGCCTCAAGGCGAGCCAGGGCGACGACTCCCTGCGTTACGCCATGGCCCTCGCCGGGATCCTCTATCTCGTCGCGGCGCTGTGTTATTGGCGATCCGCGCACTGCGATGAAAAGTACCGATTGCGGACGATGCTCCCGGAGGCGACCCCTTGAAAATACGCAAACTCAGGATGGATTTCGCGATGGTCGGGCCCCACTGGACGCGCAATCCCGAATTCGCGCAGAGCCAGAATGCCGCCTCGCTGATGCCGGTTCACGTCGAGCCATGTCTATTGCTGCCGACGTGTGACCCGCGGCGAACTTGGGCGGAGCCGCGAGGGATCCAGGAGTTCATGCGGCGCATCGAAATCGACTATGCAGCCAAACCCGCGAGCGCTGATTCCGTGGGACCGACCGCATGAGCGCCGCGCTGCGGCCCTTCCGCTTCGCGGTGCCCGACGAGGCGGTGACCGATTTGCACGCCCGGATCGACCGCACGCGCTGGCCCGACGAGGTGAACGATGCGCAGTGGGGCTACGGAGTGCGCGGTGATTATCTCAAATCGCTGGTCCATCACTGGCGGGATCGTTTCGATTGGCGCGCGGCGGAGCGGCGCATCAATGCCTTGCCGCAGTATGTGACGGGTTTGGGCGGTACGGACATTCATTTCGTGCACTGCCGGTCGCCGCACGAGGCGGCGACGCCGCTGATTTTGACGCATGGATGGCCGGGCTCCATCGTCGAATTCCTGGACGTGATTCCGTGGCTGGTGGACCCCGAACGCTTCGGCGGCAGGGCGGAGGACGCATTCCACGTGGTCGCGCCGTCATTGCAGGGCTACGGAGGATCGCCGCCCGCCGCGGCGGCCGGCATGTCGCCCTTGTGCATCGCCCGGCGTCACGTCGAACTGATGGCCCGTCTGGGCTACGGACGCTACGTGGCCCAGGGCGGCGATTGGGGAAGTCTCGTTGCCCATCACACGGCGACTCTCGACCCGGCGCATTGCGCCGGATTGCATCTGAACTTGTTGACGCCGCAGCCGCCGAAGGACGTGGCCGATCCGATGGACCTGGTGCAGGATCACGAGAAGGCTTGGCTCGCCGCCGTCGCCCGCCATGTCGAACTCGGCGCTGGGTACTATCAGATTCATCGCACGCGCCCCCAAACCCTGGCCTATGCGCTGACCGATTCTCCGGTCGGCTGGTGCGCCTGGGTCACGGAGAAGTTCCATGGCTGGACCGATTGCGAGCGCGATGGGGTGCGCGACCCGAGAAATGCCGTCTCGTGGGATGCGATGCTGACCAACATCTCCCTCTATTGGTTCACCGGCACCATTGCCTCGTCGATCCGGCTGTACCGGGAGCAGGCGCTGGCCGAAGCGCGACGCGACGAAGTGCCCGGATCCGTCACCGTGCCGACCGGAATCGCGGTCTATCCGGCCGAGATTTTCCGCTGTCCCCGTGCGTGGGCGGAGCGGCGCTATCCCATCGTGCATTGGTACGAAGCGCCCCGCGGCGGCCACTTTGCCGCGATGGAGCAGCCGCAGATTTTTGCGGAGGATCTGCGCGCTTTTCGCGCCGCGCTACCCAGCCTCAGACGTTGAAGCGGCGTCCGATCTGGCGACGCCGCCAGTCGGCCTGCCCCCTGCGCTGTTCGGGCGAAATCGTCGGTGTGTCGGACGGCAGATGCCGTCTGACATCCGCGACCGGCAGGAGGGTGGCACCGGGCACGGGGAAGGCGTCGCTCAAATACCAGCGCCATTGGGCAAAACCGCGCAGCAGTCCGGAGGTGTCGAGCCAGTTCGGTATGCCGGGATCCTGCGCGGAGAGGACGAGGCGCACCCGCCCATCCGCATCGATGCGGGCCTGACGGTTGTTGATCGAAGACTGGTGGAACCGGTAGTCCGTGGTTTGAAAGAAAAAATCCGCGAGTTGCAGGCTCCAATGCTTGACGTTGGGTATCTCGCATTCGATGACGACGGCCTCGTCCGGCTTCAGGTCGTACAGCATCTTCACGTATCCCGCGAGCGGATTGCCGCCGATGCGCGTGACGTTTTCCGTGGACTGCCAGAACCGGTTGAACCCCACGGCGTCGTACACCTCGTCGACCATCCGCATCCAGGTCTTGAGGGAGAAGTCTGTCTGAAAGGCAATTCCCCTCAGCCGTTCCGCGATCTCGGATTCCGTGAGCAACAGAGTGTCGGTCGGGAGGGCTTCCAGCGACTCGATATGAATGGTGGCACCTTCCTCGACCTCCCAGTCGTCCCAGATGTCGCGCACCAGCAGGCAGATCTGGCGCGCGCTGCGGTCGAGCTTCATCCAGTTGCCCGGCTGTTCGTCCGGTGCGGCGATGATCTCGAAACTGCCATCGGCGGCAAGATGGAATTCGTCGACGTCCCAGCTGCCGAGATTGCTCTGATCGGCATCTCCCCACCAGCCACGCTGGGCTTGGATGTGCAGCCACGGGGTTTTGCCGCGGCGGCCCCAGATGCGGTACCGGCGCGCGCCGTCGATCTTGGTCCAGTGGTACCGGAAATCGGGGCTCGGGGCGCCCCAGTTGTATTCGACGGGCGTGAACATCAGATGAGAAAAGAAGCTGGGGTAGGCGGTGCGCGGGCCCATGTAGGTGTTGAAGCCGAATCCCTGCATCATAGAGATGAAGTACATCGCCTGGGCGCGCATCTCGGGCGTGGTCGCCCAGCGCCAGTCGAGTGCGGTCTTGCGCGCCGCATCGATCGCCTCGGCGTACGCGGCCCACATATCGTCATATCCGGTGGATATGTCGTTCATCGTTTCGTACTCCCGTGGTGCGCAACCCGGCGCCTCAGCGCAGGCCGCGGTCCTCGGCACTCTGGCCCGGCTTGAGCAGCCCCAGTTCCTGCAGGACTTCACCCGCGGCACCCAGCGCAATTGCCGCCGCGGGAAATCCGACGTACGGAATGGTTTGAATGATGACCTCCTCGACCTCGGCCACGGTACAGCCGTTGTTGAGCGCGGCCCGCACATGATTCTTGAATTCGTGCGGCGTGCGCAGCGCGATCAACGCGCCCATGACGACCATGCTCCTGTACTTACGTTCGAGGCCCGGCCGGCCCCAGACGTCGGCGAAGGCGCTGCCGAGCGCCAGGCGGCCCGCAGTCGATCCGAACCCGCCGGATTCGACCTGTTCCTGAAAGGCGGCGAGGAATTTGTCCCCGAACATCTCTCGAATGACCTTGCGGCCCGCATCAAAGCGCTCTTCCATCGGCTCGCTCCTCGAAGTGTCGGTTGGGTGGGCCTTTGCCCGGCATGAGGTTCACATAGTAGAACATCGTACAAAAAATCGCCATCGGAGGCATCATGGAGTATAAGAACCCGGGGGAGGAAACGCCGATGACTCCATTGCGTCAACAACTTCTGGACATGATCGTCGAGCCCGATGCGTACGACCATCCGGCCGGTGAACTGCTGCCGCTGCAGCTTGCCGCTGCGCGCGAACTCGTGGCGCAGCGGCTCGACCAGATCAGCGTCCTGCGACGCCGCGCGGACGACACTGGCGTGCACGAGATCCGCACGCTCGATGATCTGGTCCCGCTCCTGTTCGCGCATTCGGTGTACAAGTCCTATCCGGCCACCTTCGTCGAGAACTGCCGTTGGGACCGCCTGCTCCAGTGGCTGCAGACGTTGTCCGTGGATAAGGTCACCGAGGTCGACATGGGGGGCGTCGAGGACGTGGACCAGTGGATCGAACGGCTGGGTGCGGCGGGCCACCGCATCCTCGCGACCAGCGGCACCAGCGGCAAGTGCTCGTTTCTCAACGCCACCGAAGGCGACTACCGGCTCAAGGTGCGACATTTCGGCAATTCGTTGGGCTGGCCGGTCATGAAGCCCAATCGCGACCGCGCGGTATTCGCGTTGTTTCCCCGCTCGGGCCCGAACAGCGGCATCGAGGCCGGACGCATCGGAGCCGAGGTCTGGGGCCGGCCGGACTCCGCCCATTTCCTGACCGCCGAACCGCTGCGGATCAAGGACGTGAGCGCTCAGGCGGCGCTGCGCAAACGCATGGCCGAGGGCAGCGCCACGCCCGGCGAAGTGGCCGCCTTTCAGTCGCAGAACGCCGAGCGCGCGGAACGCGCCCAGGCGGGGATGGCGCGTCTGATCGACAAGATCCTGGAACACCGCCGTGAGCCGATCGTGCTGACAGGCCTGTGGGCGCAGCACCTCGCGATCCTCGAGCGAGCCCGGACGCTGGGTGTCCCCGACGGCGACTTCAATCCTCAGAGCGTTGTTTCCGCGGGCGGCGGCGTGAAGAACGTGGCCCTCCCCGAAGATTACAAGGAACGGGTGGCCCAATTTTACGCAGGTGTGCAGCGCGGCGGGGCCTATGGAATGACCGAGCAGGCGCAGATAATGCCGGTGTGCCCAGCGCGGCGCTATCATTGTCCGCCCGGCCTCATCATGCTGATTTTGGATGGGCCCGGCGAGAGGCTCTTGAACCCGCCGGGCAACCTCGGCGGGATCGTCGAGGGGCGATTTGCCTTTCTCGACCTGCTCTACGACGGCCGATGGGGCGGTCTCATCAGCGGGGACCGGGTCACCGCCGACTTCGGCGAGCGCTGTCCCTGCGGTCGCCCGGGTCCCACGATTCTGGACACCATCGCCCGCTATGCCCAGGTGGGCGAGGAAGATCACATCGGGTGCGCGGGCACCATCGACTCCTATGTGAGCGGAGCGCTGGCCTCATGAACGCCCGGATGGAGCAGCGACCGGTTCCCCTGTGCCACGTGGTCAAGGGCGTCACGATCACCGGTGCGGACCTCGAATTCGGAGGAGCCGGGGCGCGGTTCACCACACCCTCCCTGCACCTCGACGACCTGGTCTGGCTGCGCACGCAGCCGGGACCCGCCTTCGATGTCCCGCTGGCTGAGATCCTCGACATCCTGGTTGCGACGGGGCAGTGGTTGACGGCGGATCCAAAGGGGTGGGTCGCCGAGGCACTGGAATTCACCGTCCGGTCGAGTCCGCTGCCGCGCGACGTGCTCGAAACCTCCTATGCGGGTCTCGGGCGGATGTTCAGCGACCGTGCAGGCATGGAATTTCAGGTCGATCAGGAACTCGGCGGCGCCGCCTCCGTGGACGGCTGGCGCGAGGTCGTCACACCGGCCGGCCGGCGCGTCGGCGTGCGCGCCTTCCCGCCGCGGCTCGTGCACATCATCGCGGGCAATGCACCGGGTGTTGCGGCGCAGACCGTGATCCGCGGGGCGCTCACCAAGGGTGTGCATCTCATCAAGATTCCCTCGAACGATTTGTTCACGGCGACGGCCATTCTTCGTGCCCTGAGTGCGGTGGCGCCCGGTCATCCCCTCGCGCGGTCGTTCTCGGCGGTGTATTGGCGCGGCGGCGATGCGCAGGTGGAGGCGCGTCTGTTCCGCGCGCAATATTTCGACAAGCTCGTGGCGTGGGGCGGCGAGAGCACGATCCGCACCGCCCAGAAATACGTGGGACCCGGATTTGAACTGGTGTCGTTCGATCCGAAGACCTCGATCTCCCTGATCGGGCGCGAGATCTTCGCGTCCGAGGACACGCTGGCGGACGCGGCGGAGCGGGCCGCGGTGGATGCGACGGCGATGAATCAACAGGCCTGCGTGTCGAGCCGTGTTCAATTCATCGAAGGCAGCGTCGAGGAGATCGACCGCTTCTGCGCGCTGCTGCAGGTGCGGCTCGGCGTTGCGCGTCCCGGCTGCTCCGCCTGCGGCAACCCCTTACCTGCGGACATGCGCTCCGCCATCGAGGGGTTGCGGGGACTCGAGCCCTACGCCCGCGTGTGGGGCGGTTACGAGGGGCGGGGGGTGGTGATCCGGTCGGAGGAGCCGGTCGACTTTCATCCGGACGGACGCGTGGTGAACGTGGTTCCGGTCGATGACCTCCGGTCGGCTTTGCGATACGTCACGGTTGCGACGCAGACCGTGGGCGTTTACCCGGCGCCGCGCAAGACGGGGCTGCGGGATGCGCTCGCCTCGGCCGGCGTGCAACGCATCGTCGAACTGGGCCGTGCCATGCAGATCGTGGCCGGGCTGCCGCACGACGGATTTCTGCCGCTGTCCCGCTTCGTCCGCTGGCTGAATGACGAATAGCCTGGCGCGCGCGCACCGCGCAACCGATCTTCCATGTCCGCTCTGAGCCGCGGGCGGCTGGTCGCCTTTTCGGCGCTCGCGTTCCCGTTGACGGCCGTGCAGATGCCGCTCAGCGTGTACCTGCCGGCCATTTTCTCCCAGTCGTACGGTCTGCCGCTGTCGGCCCTCGGCGTGATTTTTCTTTTCGAGAAACTCTGGGGGGCGGCCGCCGATCCGCTCATCGGATCGATGAGCGATCATGCGTTGGCAGGAAGGGGCAGACGCCGCGGCTGGATCGGCGCCGGCGGTGCGTTGTTCGGCGCCTCCGGAGTGCTGTTGTTTTTTCCCGGTCTTCGGCGTCTCGCCGGCCTATCTCGCGGTCGTCATGTTCGCATTCTATCTGGGCTGGTCGATGATGCAGATTCCCTACTACGCCTGGTCGGGGGAGCTGTCGGACGATTATGACCAGCGCACCCGCATCGCGAGCTACCAGAACGTGGCGGGCGCGATCGGATTGCTCCTGGTGCTCGTGCTGCCGACCATCATCGATCAGGTGGCGCCGGGCGACGGCGCGCGAAAGCTGGGTGCCATGGGTGCGCTCGTCCTGGCGTCCCTGGGGCTGGGGCTTTGGCTTACGTTGAACGCCTATCCCGAACGTCCGGCGCCGGCCCGGCCTGCGTCCGGACCGGGTCTGTGGCGCACCCTGGTCACGGTCTTCTCGAATGGGCTGCTCCTGCGGGTTCTGGCGTCCGATTTCGCCGTCATGCTCGGCCAGACCATCCGCGGCACGTTGTTCGTGTTCATCGTCGACCGGTACATGGGCCTGCCGGCGTGGTCCAGCGGTCTGTTTCTCGCGCAGTTCATATTCGGCATTGTCGCCGGACCGCTGTGGATGGCGATCGGGCTGCGCCTGGGCAAGTCGCGGGCCGCCGTGCTGGGCGAACTCGCGCAGGCGGCGATCAATCTGGGGCTCCTCTGTCTCGTACGGGGCGAGTTTGCGTTACTCGTGGCTTTGACGGTGGCGCAGGGGCTCACGCAGGGATCGGGAAATCTGATGCTGCGCGCCATGGTGGCGGACGTCGCGGACGCGCATCGACTGGCGACCGGCGAGGATCGGACGGCACTTTTTTTCTCGGTCTTCAGCATTTCCATGAAGGCGGCGACCGCCGTGGCGGTCGGCATCGCGCTTCCATTGGTGGCGTGGCTCGGCTTCGATCCCCGGACCGCGCACAATGGGCCCGCCGCGCTCAAGGGTCTGCTGCTGGTATTTTCCCTGGGACCGGCGCTGGCCCATCTGGCATCCGCGGCGTTGATCGGGGGTTTTCCCCTCGATGCCGCGGCGCATGCCGAGGTGCGGCGGCGCCTGCGCGAGCGCGAAGGGCAGGGCGCCGATGCCGCGGCGGCCGGTGCCGCGGCGAGTGCCGGATCGGCGACGATCGCCTAGTTCAAACCGCCGCCGCGGGCGAGCGCGATCAGGTGGTGGTGCCGGTCGCCGAACATCAGTTCGAGCATCGTGAGCCTTCGGAAATAGTGGCCGATCTGGCATTCCTCCGTTATGCCGATTCCTCCGTGAAGCTGGACCGCCTGCTCACCCACGAATTTACCGGATTTGCCGATTTGGATCTTCGCCGCCGCCGCGGCCTTCGAGGCCTCGGTCCGTTCCGGCGCGTCGCACATCATGGCGGCGTACATCGCCATGCTGCGAGCCTGTTCGGTCATCACCAGCATGTCCACCGCCCGGTGCTGCAGGGCCTGAAAAGAACCCAGAAGAACGCCGAATTGCTTCCGCACGTTGAGATAATCCACGGTGATCTCCAGCGCGCGGCTCATGACGCCCACGGCCTCGGCGCACAGGGCGGCGAGGGCACGGTCGACCACGCGCTGGATCGCCGGCAGCGCCGTACCTGCGGCGTCGAGGACATCCTCGTCGCCGACCACGACGCCGGTGAATTCGACCGAGGCGGAACGCGTCCGGTCCTGATTAACATAGCCGCGGCGGGTGACCCCGGGCGCGTGCGCCTCGACGAAGAACAGTCCGATGCCGTCCGGCGCAGCACGCTCGCCGGCAATACGTGCGCTGACGAGAAAGTGGTCGGCACAGTCGCCGTGGATCACGTATCGTTTGCGGCCGTCGAGTACCCAGCCCGCGCCCCGCCGACTGGCCCGCGCGTCGACAATTGCGAGGTCGTAGCGCGAGTCCTGTTCCGAATGTGCGAATGCCAGCAGTCGCTCGCCGGAGATCAGCGGCGGAATCCACCGGGCACGCTGATCCGCCGTGGCGCACTCGCGGATGAGTCCGCCGCCGAGCAGGATCGTCGCCAGGTAGGGCTCGAGCACTAGCGAGCGCCCGAAGGCCTCCATCACCAACATGATTTCGACGGCGCCGCCGCCGAGTCCGCCATCCGACTCTGCAAACGGCAGCGCTAGCAGCCCCATGTCGGCGTATTGACGCCACATCTCCCGGCTCCAGCCGTCGTCGCCCGCGGCGATGGCCCGCCGCTGGTCGAAACCATAACGGTCGGCTAGCAACCGCTGCAGGGCCTCGGTCAGCATCTGCTGATCGTCGGTGAGGTCAAAATTCATGCCGGGCGTCCCAATCCCAGCACGGATTTCGCGAGGATGTTGCGCTGGATCTCGTTCGAGCCGCCCACGATCGACACATGGCGGGCAAAATAATGGTTGGGTGCGATGGTCGCCGCCCACTCGGCGGCGCCGGCGGGTTCCTCGGCACCCTGGAGAAATTCCGCGTCGAATTCCATGGACTCGTACCCGGCGACCTCGAGCAGCAGTTCGGTGGCGGATTGCTGCAGTTCGGAGCCCTTGAGTTTCAAGATGGACGACTTGGGGTCGGGTTTACCACTGGCGGCAGCCGTGCTCTGCGCGATGAGCCGCATCTGCGTCATCTCGAGGGCCTTCAACTCGACCTCGAGGGCAGCGACCCGCTCCTGGAACGCGGGCTCGTCCGCGAGCGAGTGATCGCCGATGCGGACCTCAGCCGCCAACTCGCGGGCACGGTGGACCCGCATCTTGGAGATCCCCACGCGGGCAATGCCGCTCCGCTCATTGCCGAGAAGATACTTCGCATAATCCCAACCCTTGTTCTCCTCGCCGATGCGCTGGCTGACGGGGATGCGCACGTTCTCGAGGAACATTTCGTTCGTCTCATGGTGGCCGTCGATCGTGATGATCGGCCGCACGGTGATGCCCGGTGATTTCATGTCCATGAGCAGGTAGGTGATGCCCTCCTGTTTCTTCCCCGAGGGGTTGGTGCGTACCAGCAGGAAGCACCAGTTCGCGTGATGCGCGGTCGAGGTCCATAATTTCTGGCCGTTGACGACGTAATGGTCGTCTTCCAGCCGGGCCTGGGTGCGCAGGGCGGCGAGATCCGATCCCGCGCCGGGTTCCGAGAAGCCCTGGCAAAACCAATAGTCGAGCCGCGCGATGCGGGGCAGGAATTCACGTTTCTGTGCCTCGGTGCCGAAGGCGATCAACACCGGGCCGATCATGTTGACGTTAAACGACAGCGGCTCCGGCGCGGGCGCCATGTGCAGCTCTTCCTTGAAGATGTACTGTTGCACGGCGCTCCAGCCCGTGCCGCCCCACTCGTGCGACCAGGCCGGGGTCGCCCAGCCGCGGTCGTAAAGGATGCGCGTCCATCGCACCAGATCCTCGCGCGACAGTCGCTGGCCGCGACGGCACTTGCGCGCGATGTCGGCGGGCAGTGCCGAACGGAAAAACGTCTTCACTTCGTCGCGAAACCCAATCTCGTCAGCGGTCAATTTCAGGTCCATGGCTCACTCAAGTCGAGGGGTATTTTGATGATGTTCAGTCGAACAGACCGGCATCGTGCCAGGCGGCGATCTGCTCCGGGTCCGCCCAGGGCTCGAGCGCCGCGCGCGTGTTGTCGGGGGTCACGGGGGCTGGGGGGAGCGGCGTCGGCGGTACGGTGCGGCTGAACCGCGGCGCGGGTGCCGGCTGCGTGATCCCGTCTATCTCGATCAGGGTCTTGCGTTCCTGAAGATGCGGGTGCCGCGCCGCCTCGTCCCAGTCGAGCACCGGCGCCACGCAGGCGTCGGAGCCTTCGAACACCCCCATCCAGTCGTCACGCGTCCGGGTCTTGAAGCGGGCTGCAACCTGGGCCTTGGCCAACGGCCACGCCTCAGGGTTCATCTGCTCGCCGAGCAGCGCCGCATCGAGTCCCAGCAGCCGCAGGAACTCGGCGTAAAATTTGGGCTCCAATGCCGCGACGGACATCCACCCTCCGTCGGCGCATTCATAGACCTCGTAGAAATGCGAGCCGGAATCCGTGAAGTTGGTGCCGCGCCCGTTGCGCCATATGCCGGCGGCGTGCATGCCGAAGAAGGTGCTGGCGAGCGAGGCCGTGCCGTCAACGATCGCCGCGTCGACGACCTGGCCGCGGCCGGAGGTCCGTGCCTCAATGATTCCGGACAGCAACCCGAGTGCGAGATACAGGGCGCCGCCGCCGTAGTCGCCCACCAAGTTCAAGGGGATCGTGGGCGGCGCATCGCGGCGGCCGATGGCATTGAGCACCCCGGTCACGGCGACGTACCCCAGGTCGTGACCGGCGGTGTGCGCGAGCGGTCCGGACTGGCCCCAGCCCGTCATCCGCCCGTACACCAGGCGTGGATTGCGCTCGAGGCATACGTCGGGGCCGAGACCCAGCCGCTCGGTCACCCCGGGACGAAATCCCTCTATCAGCGCATCCGCGCGGCTGATGAGGTCGAGCGCGGCGGTTATCGCAAGAGGATTCTTGAGATCCAGAGCGATGGATTTGCGGTTGCGCAACAGGACGTCGAAACGCAGCGGTCGCCCGATACCCAATCCCGACGGCTGCTTGCGGTCGATGCGCAGCACCGTCGCGCCAAGGTCGGCGAGGAGCATGGCGCACATCGGCCCGGGTCCGACGCAGGCCAGTTCGACGATCTTGACGCCGTGCAACGGTCCCATGGTCATCGCTTGCGCAGCGATTCCCATTGGGCATCGCTCCAATCCTGCATCGAACGCCAGGTGGGGCCGCCGATCCCCTGCATCCAGCGTCCGCCGTCGATGACGATGAGATCGCCGGTGATGTAACCCGATTCGTCGGACGCGAGATAGGCGAAGAGATTGGCGAGTTCGAGATGGCTGCCGAAACGCCGCAGCGGCACGCCCAATTCCTGCGGCTCCGCCTGATGGCCCGGCGGATACAGCCGCTCCCACGCGCCTTCGGTCGGAAAAAGACCGGGCGCGACGGCGTTCAGGCGGATGCCTTTCGGACCCCATTCGACCGCGAGGCTTTTGGTCATGGCGACGATGCCCGCCTTGGCCGCGGCCGACGGCGCGGTATAGGCCTGGCCGGTGAACGAGGGCGTCGTCGCGACGCTCAGTATCGTGCCGGGGCGGCCCGCCTCGATCCAGCGCCGGCCGCAGGCGATTGTGCAGTAGAACGAGCCGTGGAGCACGATGCCGAGTATCGCGTCCACGGCTCGCGCCGACAGCTTGTCCGTGCGGGCGATGAAATTCGCGGCTGCGTTATTGACCAGGATGTCGAGCGGCGCTTCGCACCAGATCTCGCCCATCATGGCCTCGACCGCATCCGCGTCGCGCACGTCGCAGGTCATGCCGACGGCCTTGCCGCCGGTGGCCGCCGCCAGTTCCGCGGCGGCGGTATCGAGCACCTCGCGGCGGCGTCCGCAGATGATGAGCTCCGCGCCGAGCTCCAGATAGCGCCGGCCGATGCTCTTGCCAAGTCCCGTGCCGCCGCCCGTGATGAGCACGCGCTTGCCTTTCAGGAGGTCACTTTTGAACATGCAAAATCCTACCGGGTCGATTGGTTCAGCGCCGCTCTTCGCGGCCCAGCACGCCGTTGGCGATGATGTTGCGCTGGATCTGGTTGGTGCCCTCAATGATCTGCACGACCTTGGCATCGCGAAAATAGCGGTTGATGGGATATTCGTTGGATACGCCGGCCGCCCCGAAGAGCTGTACGGCGTCGGTGGCGACCTTCATTGCAACGTCCGCGGCAAAGCACTTCGACATGGCGGAAAAATTTGCGAGCTCCTGGCCCGTGGTTCCGGCGTCGACCATGGAGGCGGCCCGGTAGGTGAGCTGCCGGGCGGCTTCCGTCTGCATCACCATGTCGGCAATCATCCAACGGACGCCCTGAAAATCGCTAATCGCACGGCCGAACGCGCGGCGGTTCTGGATGAATCCCACCGCATGATCGATCGCCCCCTGCGCGAGGCCCACCGCGCGTGCGGCGACGATGGGCCGGCTCGAATTGAAGGCCTCCATGACGAGCTTGAAGCCCCGGCCGCCCTCCGGTCCCATGCGGTTCGCCGAAGGAATGAAGGCATCGTCGAAGAACAGCGGACACGACGGCACTCCGCGGGCGCCCATCTTGTCCTCCTTGCGGCCGACCGTAAATCCAGGGGTCCCCCGTTCGACGATGAACAGATTGATGGAGTCCTTGCCGGCGGCGTCCGCGCACTTGGCGCCCACGAGCACGAAGTCCGCGATGTCCGAGTTCGTGCACCAAATCTTGGCGCCTCTCAAACGGTAGCCTCCCGGGACCGACTCGGCCCGTGTCTTGATCGCCGAGACGTCCGAACCGCTCTGGGCCTCGGTGGTCGAGAATGCGCCCCGCAGCGCGCCCGACGCGAGTCCCGGGAGAAACCGCTCATGCTGTTCCGGTGTGCCGGCGGCGAGCAAGGCACCGAAAGCGACCCATTGCACCACGAGCAGGTAGCCAGTGTTGTAGCAAACCCGGCCGAATTCCTCCACGGCCACGCATCCGGAGAGCAGACTTCCCGTGCCGCCGTACTTCTCCGGAAAGGGGAGTGCGAACAGGCCGAGATCCTTCAGCAGATCGAACATGTCCTGGGGATATTCGGCCATGCGGTCGATGGCATCCGCGCGGGCGGCCACCTTTTCCCTTGCGACCCGGCGGACCAGCTCCTGGACGGCCAACTGGTCGGCACTCAACGTATAGCTCACGACATCTCCTAAACTGGCCCCGGCCGGGGCGGTACACGGACTGGGAAAGCCGGCGGCGTGCCGAAATCGCCGTTGACACCCGATCCTCAACCGTTAAGATAATCGAACGGCGTTCAGAAAAATAGCATCACGGTGTGGATTGCGGCGCCGGGGCGCGCGGATCGAAAGGCGTGCGTGGCGTGGGCGGGGTCGCCGGAGAAGCTGAAAACTATGTGTGATTACAGTGGCTTGCGGAACCGATGAACACCTGGGATGAAACCTTCGACTTCGTGATCATCGGCAGCGGCGGCGCCTCGATGTGTGCGGCGCTCCAGGCCAAGCGGTTGGGCAAGAGCGCCCTGATCGTCGAAAAGCTGCCGAAGATCGGCGGCTCCACGGGCTTCTCCGGAGGAGTCTGGTGGATCCCCAACAATCCCGTGATGAAGCGCGCCGGAGTCGAGGATTCCTACGAGCGAGCGAAGCAATACATGGATGCGGTCGTCACCTATCGGGGGCCGGCCACTTCGGAGGCCCGGCGCGAGGCCTTTCTGCGCTCAGGTCCGCGCATGATCGAGTTCCTCGAACGGAACGGCATGAAGTTCAAATATGCGGACGGCTGGCCGGACTATTACGACGACAGGCCCGGCGGCGAGCCGCGGGGGCGCTCCCTGGTCGCGCAATTGTTCGACATCAATGAACTGGGGGCTTGGCGCGATCGGTTGTCGATGTATCCGGGGTTCGGCCTGCCGATGGGCTCGGAGGATTTTCCCACGCTGTTCCTCGCGAAGCGCACCTGGGCGGGAAAGCGCATGGCGATGCGGATGATGTCGCGCATGGCGTATGCGAAGCTCACCGGCAAGCAGTTGCGCGGCGCGGGCGCCGCCATCCAGGGCCGGATGCTGCAGATCGCCGTACGCGAGGCGCTGCCCATCTGGACTCAGGCGCCCGCGCGCGATTTCGTGGTCGAAGAGGGCCGCGTCACGGGGGTCGTCGTGACGCACGAAGGGCGCGAGGTCCGGATCCGCGCCCGGCACGGCGTGCTCATCAATTCCGGCGGCTTCTCGCACAGCCGCGAGATGCGGGAACAGTATCAACCCAAACCCAATCCAGTGCGCTGGACGAATGCCAACCCCGGGGACACCGGCGAAATGATCCGCGCGGCGCAGGCGCTCGGCGCGGGCCTCGATTGCATGGAGGAAGCCTGGTGGGTCGTGACCTCGCTCGGGCCCGGAGAAACCTTCCCGGAGGGGGCGAAGCTGCCCGACGGATCTCCCCTGCCGTTCATGCATCACCTCGATCTGTCGCTGCCGTTCTCCTTCATGGTGGATCAGGACGGCAACCGGTTCTGCGACGAGGCGGGTGCCTACATGGAAATCGGTCAGCGCATGTTCGCGCGCCAGCGAGAAACCGGCCGCGCGGTGCCGAGCTGGCTCATCATGGACCGGCGGCAACGCCAGTATTATCCCTGGGGTACGGCGAGTCCCGGGAGCGTCCCCCCCGCGTGGATCGAGAGCGGTTATCTGAAGAAGGCCGATTCGATCGCGGATCTTGCGCGGCAGTGCGGGATCGGCGCGGCGGGACTTGCGCGCGCGGTGGAACGGTTCAACGGCTTCTGCCGCGCGGGGGTCGATACCGATTTCGGGCGCGGCGGCCGCGCCTTCGACCGCGCCCACGGCGACCCCACGATCAAGCCCAATCCGAATCTGGGCCCCATCGAACAGGCGCCGTTCTATGCGGTGGCGATGTACCCGGGTGACGTGGGCACCGCGGGCGGCATCGTGACCGACGAACACGCCCGCGTCGTGCGCGCGGACGGGTCCGTGATTCCGGGCCTGTATGCCACGGGCAACGCCACGGCGTCCGTCATGGGACGGACCTATCCCGGCGCCGGTGCGAGCATCGGCGCCTCGTTCGTCTTTGGCTTCATTGCCGCGGAACATGCACTGGGCGCTGCGTCCGCACCGGCGAGTCAACTGAGGGGAGTGGCCTGATGAGTGATCCGAATCCGGCCGGCGCCACGCTGGTCGACATCTACCGGCGCATGACGCTCATCAAGCAGAACGACGAGCGGTTCCGCGCCCTCATCAAGGCCGGCAAGATCGTGGCCCCGTACTACTCCCCGCGGGGCCAGGAAGCGATACCCGCGGCGATCTCCGTGCTGCTTACGAACGACGACTACATCTGCACGATCTACCGCAACGTGCACGACCTGCTCGCCAAGGGGGTGCCGATGCGCGAATTGTGGGCGGAGTACGCCGGCAAGGTCACGGGCACCTGCAAGGGCAAGGGTGGCCCCATGCACATCACCCACCCGGCGAGCGGCGTGATGGTCACGACCGGGATCGTCGGCTCCTCGCTGCCGATCGCGAACGGCCTCGCCCTCGCGGCGCAGCTGCGCGGCGAGTCGCGGGTCGCCGTGGCGTATTTCGGGGACGGCGCGTCGAATATCGGCGCCTTTCACGAGTCGCTGAACCTGGCCGCCGTGTGGAAATTGCCGGTGATCTTCGTGTGCCAGAACAACGGTTACGGTGAGCACACGCGCTATGACATCGCCACCTCGGCGGCGCGCGTGTCGGACCGTGCGGCGTCCTATCAAATGCCGGGCGTCACCGTGGACGGAAACGACCCGTGCGCCGTGTATGCCGCCGCACGGGTCGCCATCGAGCGCGCCCGTGCGGGCGGTGGTCCGACCCTCCTGGAGGCGATGACGTTCCGCTTCCACGGCCATGTCTTCGGCGATGCCGACGTCTACATGCGGCCCGGGGAAAAGGAGGCGGCCATGAAAAAGGATCCGGTTCCGGCGTTCAGGGCCCGGCTCATCGCGGAGGGACACGCCGGCGAGAGCGACCTGGCGGCCATTGAGTCCGCGATTCACGGGCAGATCGACGAGGCCGTCGAATTCGCCCTGCAGAGCGCCGTGCCGGATCTTCACGAACTGACGCAAGACGTCTTGTCGGCCGCCGGGGAGGGCGCATGAGCAACCCGGCGAAATCGACGATGAACACCATCCAAGCGGTCAATCTCGCGCTCGACGAGGCCCTGCGGCTCGACCTGGGGGTCATCGTTCTGGGTGAGGACGTGGCGGACGAACAGGCCGGCGGCATCGTCGGCTGCACGAAGGGCCTGTCCGCAAAGTACGGAGCGCGCGTGCGGTCGACGCCGATCTCGGAACAGGCGATCATCGGCGCCGCCATCGGCGCCGCCATCGTCGGCATGCGCCCGGTGGCGGAGATCATGCTCATGAACTTCACGACCGTCGCCATGGACATGATCGTCAATCATGCGGCGAAGCTGCGCTTCATGTCGGGCGGCCAGACCCATGTGCCCCTCACGATCCGAACCATGACCGGAGCGGGCTTCGGCACCGGCGGACAGCATGCCGACTACCTCGAGGCCTGGTTTGCCCATACGGCCGGCATGAAGGTGGTCGCACCGTCCTGCCCCGCCGACGCCTACGGGCTGCTGCTGTCGTGCATCTTCGACGAAGACCCGTGCCTGTTCATCGAAAACATGCCGACTTATTGGAACCCCGGTCCGGCTCCCGAGCCGGGCGCGCGCATTCCGCTCGGCAAGGCGCACATCGTGCGCCCCGGGAATGACGTGACGCTCATCTCCTACAGCCGGATGGTGGGCGAATGCATCCGGGTGGCGGAAAAGCTCGCTGGCGAGAACATCCACGCGGAGGTGATCGATCTGCGCACGATTTCGCCGTTCGACGCGGAGTGCATTCTCACGTCGGTGGCGCGCACGCGTCGCGCGGTGATCGTCCATGAGGCGGTGAAGCCGTTCGGCGTCGGAGCGGAAATCGCGGCCCAGATCCACGACGCCCTCTTCGGTCAACTCGCCGCGCGCGTGGAGCGGGTCGGCGCGAACTTTTCGGCCGTCCCTTTTTCGAAGGTTCTGGAGACGGCCTTCGTGCCGGGACCGGCGCAGATCGAAGCAGCCGTGCGGCGCACGCTCGGCCAATCCCCCTGATGTCAACGCGAGGTTGTCAGTGAGCACCGAAGTATTGGTTCCCAAGCTGGGCTTTTCGATGAACGAGGGCGTGCTCTCGCAGTGGCTGGTGCAGGACGGCGCCGAGGTGAAGGAGGGCGAGCCGCTCTACGCCCTCGAGAGCGAAAAGTCGGTCCAGGAGATCGAGGCCCCGGCCAGTGGCCGGCTCAAGATCATCGCGAAGATCGGCGACACCTATCCGGTCGGCGCCGTGCTGGCGGAAATCCTGTGAACTCGGCCCGACCACCGTTCGGAGCGGATCTGCCCCCGTGGCCCGACCTCGATTTTTCCGCGTTTGGTTCCACGGAGCGGGTTGCGCTGCCGCGTCTGCAGAAGCTCGGCGGTGCGTTCCTCACGCGCAACTGGCTCGGCATTCCCCACGTGACGCACCAGGACGAGGCGGACATCACGGAACTCGAGGCCCTGCGCCAGAGCGCCTCGGCGGATGCGGGCCGCAAGGTCACGCCGCTCGCCATCATCATGAAGGCGGCCGTCGCCGCGCTCAAGGCGCATCCGAAGGCGAACGCGTCGCTGGATGTGGCGGCGGGACAGATGATCCTCAAGAAGTATTATCACTTGGGTGTGGCCATCGACACACCGAACGGCCTCCTGGTGGGTGTGGTTCGGGATTGCGACCGCAAGAGCGCGCCTCAGGTCGCCGAGGAGGTGGCGGCGCTGTCGGCCAAGGCTCGCGACAAGGGGTTGTCGCTCGCCGAAATGTCCGGGGGATGTTTCACAATCAGTTCCCTGGGGTCGATCGGCGGCACCGGTTTCACCCCCATCATCAATGCGCCCGAGGTCGCGATTCTCGGCGTCACCAAATCGCAGTGGAAGCCCACGCGCGGCGAAGGCGGCGCGGTGGAGTGGCGGCTGATGGTCCCGCTGTCCCTGAGTTACGATCATCGGGTGCTCAACGGCGCGGATGCGGCCCGGTTCATGCGCACGATAGTCGAGTCGCTGGCCGCGCCAACGTCGCTTCTGGGTTGATGGACCCTGGGGCCGGATGACGCAACGTCTGCGCAAGGCGCTGCGGGATTGCGGTCAAGCCACTTTCCAGCTGAGCGGAAGGCGACAATAACTGCCATTGATGCCAGCCCGGACGATCGGCCTGTCCTCCGGCTTGATCTCGAAGTCCGGGATGCGCCGCAGCCACTCCTGAAGATAGACCTTGATTTCCGTTCGGGCGAGAAAGGACCCCGGACAGCGGTGAGGCCCATTGCCGAAAATGGCATGCGTCGACACCTTGCGCCGGAAATCGACCTTCATCGGGTCCGGGAAGGCCCGTTCATCGAGGCCGCTCATCATGGTGGAGAGCACGATCTGATCGCCCGTCTTGAAGCGAACGCCCTTGTACTCATGGTCCTTGACGAGCAGGCGGCTCGGCTGCGCAACGCCGTGACGGCGGATCAACTCCTCCACGGCACCCGGGATGAGTGTGGGATCCTCGACCAGCTGACGGCGATGGGTGGGATTGCGGGCGAGGAACGCGGCGACGAACCCCAGCATCGAAGCCACTGTGTCGAGGCCCCCGATCAGCACCAATGTCGCCATGCCGGTCTGTTCGACGTCGCTCAGCGGGCGACCGTCGATCGTAGCCGTCGCGATTTTGCTGAGCATGTCGGAACCCTTTGATCTTCGCCGATCCGCGAGCTTGCCGGCGAGATACCCCTGCATCTGTCGCAGCGAGTCGAGGCGGTCCTCATGGCTCTTCTGGTACACCTGGCGTTCAGCGAGGCCCATCAGGAGTTCGCGATCCTGCCACGGCAGGTCGACCAGGCTCATGAAAATCGCAATCGGCAGATGTTGCGAAAACTCGGTGATGAACTCGCATTCGCCGCGGTCCTTGAACCCTTCCACCAGACCGATGGTCAACTCCCGGGCCTTCACCTCCAGATCGCCGATCGCCTTCGGCGTGAACCAGGGTGAGATCAACGCTCGATAGGCGGTATGAGCCGGCGGGTCGGATTCGATGGGGAGCAGTTTGTAGGGGAGCGACTCCTCCTTTGGCACCGACAGAATGCTGGAAGAATAGATCTCGTACCGGGGAAAGAACTCCTCATACATGTCCTCGCAGCGAACCGACACCCAGTGTCCCCCCTGGTAGGGGGACCAGAAGATGTCCGGGGCACTGTCCTGAATCCGTTTCATGGCCAGGTGATAGTCTTCATCCGCACCGGGAGGGGAATAAATGTCGATGTCGCGCACGAGGGTCTGCGGGACGTGGGACGGGATCACAGGGTTCTTGCCAGCCATGGGAGGACCTCATCGTGGGTTGTTCCAGACGCCACTGTGCGCCCTCTTGGGTCCCCGGCCATAGGTGGATCCCCTTAGATGCGGATCCCACGCGGGCAACGGGATCCCTCGAGCCCAGGAAAAATGCGATTTTCTCGCCTGGATCGCACCGATATCGAATCGATATCGATGCGATGCGCCTTGATATGGCTCCTCGGGCGGCGCCCCCGAACTGCGAGACCCGTGTTACGCGAGCAATCCCCGCAGGGCGGTCACCAGCGCGAGCGGCTGATCGAGCATGACGTGGTGGTGCGCATCCGGAATGGCCACCGGTGCGCGGCCGTTCGGCAGACTCTCCACGATTTTGGCGGCGCGTGCGGCATCGACCAATGCGCTCAGGGAACCGTAGACGTAGTCCGTGCGCGTTCGGATCGTCGGCAGGATCGCGCCGCTTGCGATGGGGCCGAGGTGCTGCGGCAGCGCCGGATCGAATTTCCAGCGCCATCCGGACGCTTCCTGGATGACGGAATGCCGTGCCACGAATTCGAGCAGCTCCGCACAGGCCACGGGTTGTTCCGGGAGCAGGCGGTAGCGGGCGCGGATGGAGGCGTAATCGGGATAAAGGCCCCCGCGTCCCACGCGCAGCGGAGGCGGGTCCGCATCCACCTCCACCTCCGGGAAGCGCAGCCACGAGTCGATGACGATGGCGTGCGAGACGCGTCGGGGGGCCGCCGCGGCCGCGCGCAGCACGATCGACCCGCCGAAACTATGGCCTGCGAGGGTGGCGCTCTCCAGCCTCTCGGCATCCATCACATCGAGAAGGTTGCCGATGAAGGTTTCGGGCAGATACTCCGACCGCCACGGGCTGTCACCCATGCCCGAAAAATCCAATGCGAAGACGCGAAACCGGTCCGTGAAGAAAGGTGCGATGGGTGACCACCAACGCGCATGACCGCGGTGGCCGTGCGCGAATAACAGTGCCGGCTTTGCCGTTTCGTGCGGATTCCAGGCGAGATAGTGGACGCCATCGGCGCCGCTCGCGGAGGTTCGTGATTCGGTGCCGGCCGTGAGGGCCGCCTCGAGCGAGGGAGACAGGCTCACCGCGTACGCCGTGCCAGAGTCATCAATTGACGGACGATGGCGTCTCGTTTACATTTATGAACCATATTCAATTATGTGATTATCAGGGGGAGACATGCAAGCCGCGACACCGAGCGCAGCCTCGATGGCGCGGGTAGTCTTCCGCAGTGGCTGACTCGTTTGCGGGCGCCGAGCAGGAACTGCACGAGGTGGCATCGAGCCAAACCTCGCTTACCGATTTCGGCGACGAGGACTACCGTCCGGCGCTCCGCCGCTTGCTGGCGGCACTCGATTCGGATCCCCGGCTGACGAGCACAGGGCGGCAGTTCGCGTACGGCATGGTGCTGTCGACGCTCGTCGCCCGGCTGCATACCGAGCAAGGATGGAGGGAGCGGCCCGATTGTCTCCAGCATGCCATCGTGCGTCCGCTGGTCATCATCGGCATTCCGCGTACGGGTACGACTGCGCTGCACAAACTGCTGTCGCTCGATCCCCAGTTCCAGGGGTTGGAGCACTGGCTGACCGAGGCGCCAATGCCGCGGCCACCCCGCGCGCAATGGGCCGGCCACCCGGCCTACCAGGCGTCGGTGGCAGCGCTCGAAGCCTATTTCACGATGATGCCTGATATGCGCAAGGCGCACGACGTCGTCGCCGGCGAGGTCGACGAATGCCTCGAGGTGCTGCGGCAGAGCTTCACCTCGAACCGTTTTGCCTCGTCGGTTTACGTGCCGAGCTTCGACGAGTGGTTCCTGACGCAGAACGAGCTGCCGTCGTACCGGCGCTATGCGAACGTGCTGCGACTCATTGGCGCCGACGAGCCGGACAAACGCTGGCTGCTCAAGAACCCCGGACACGTTGCGCAGATAGAAGCGTTGTTAGATGTATTTCCGGACGCCTGCGTCGTGCAGACCCACCGGGACCCGCTGCTCGCGATTCCCTCCCTGTGCAGCACGCTGCACATGTCGCGCCGCATGTTCGAGGGCGACGCTGCGCGCGCGGACGTGCTCGGGCCCCGCGAGTGTGCCTATTGGAGCCGGGCGGTGGAGGACACCGAGCGCGTGCGCCGGTCGCGACCCGCGCAGTTTCACGACGTGCACCACCGGGACCTGCATGCGGACCCATTGGGAATCCTCCGGGGCGTGTACGCCCATTTCGAACTGGAGTTCGAATCCTCGGTGGAGGCGGACATGCGCGCTTGGCTCGGCGCGAACCCGCCGGCGAAGCATGGTGAACACCGGTACCGGCTGGAGACGTACGGCATCGGCGTCCAGGATATCGAAAGAAACTTCGGTCCCTATCGGGCGCGAATGGGTCTGGGGTAGCGCAGGGATCTGTCGCCGGGATGCAACGTGCGTATTCGAAAATATGAACGACATGCGAAAATTCGACTTTTGCGATTTGCAACAGTAATATCGGTGTCAGACGCGGCCCCACCGCGCATTACTTCAACGGCTAGAAACGGGAGTGATTATGGAGTCGAACGCCAAACCAACAGCACCACGATGCGCGGCCGCCGCGGGTTGTGTGTTCTCGGCAACCGCATTTTTCGCGTCCGCTTTGCTCACGGGAGGCGCGGCGTCGGCAGACCCGGCAGCGGCACAAACGGCTTCCACGCCCACCTCGGGCCTCGAGGAAGTCGTCGTGACGGCGGAAAAGCGTTCGGAAAGCCTGCAAGACGTGCCCGGGTCCGTGGCCGCGCTCACCTCGGAAGAACTCGACCGGCGCGGCATCACCAGCGTGGGGAGCCTGATGAGCGGGGACGTCCCCTCGGTGCGGGTGGTGCCCTTTGCCGGCAACCCGACCATCCTCGAGGTGGGCATGCGGGGATTCCTCAATCCCAATGGCAGCGACATCACGAACGAAAACCCCGTCCCGACCTACATCGATGACGTGTACTACGGGCGGCAGAATTCGCTAGCGCTCGAACTCAACGATCTGGAGCGGCTCGAAGTGCTGCGCGGACCGCAGGGGACGCTGTTTGGCAAGAACGCCGAAGGCGGCGCGCTGCGCATGGTCTCCAAGGATCCGTCCGGCGACTTCGACATGAACGCCAAATTCGAGGGCGGCAACTTCGGCTACAAGAAGGGCACGGTGCACATCGATCTGCCGGCGGTGGGAATTCTGTCGACCAAAATCGACCTGCTCGGCACCGACAGCAACGGGTGGACCACCAATCCCGCGCCCGGCCAGCATAATTACGGGGTGTTGGAATCGGGCGCCGGCAAACTCACGCTGCTCCTGAAGCCCTCGGACAACCTCAAGTTCGAATATGCGGGCGACTACACCAGTATGAAGTCGACGGAGGATTGGAACGCTCAGATCAGCTACAGTCCCACCGGAGCACCTTACAACTCGGTCTGGGGAAGTCAGACGAGCACGCCGCTGAGCGAGCCCCTGGCAACTTATCGACCCCTCGACACTCAGGTCTACTGGGGAAACCGGTTCAACGCCGAATGGGAAATCAACGACAATCTGACCTTCAAATCCATCAGCGCCCAGCGTGTCGACAAGATCACGGAATACAACACGGCGCAGATCGCGTCGGTGGACCCGGGCCCCTTCTTTTCGCCGGGCTATTTCACGCCGGGGAACGCGAACTTCTTCAACTGCGTGCTCGGACCGACCTTTTGCAACGGCGTTTTGACCGGGGTCATCCCCACTTACTTCATCGACCATCGTCAGTTTTCCCAGGAGTTCCAGCTGATCGGCAAGAGCGACCGCTGGGACTGGGTGGCCGGGCTGTTTTATATCAAAGAGACTGGCTCACAGGACGAGACAACCAACTTCGGTACGGTGGTACCCAACGTGCTCGCGACGGGCTACCCCTTCCTGCCGCTCGCGGCACCGACCAGCTCCGCTGTGATCCCGGGGCTGTTCGGCCCGGTGAGCACGGCCGGTGCGGATATCTCCGAGAGTTCTAAGGCCGTCTTCGGTCAGGCGACGTATCGGCCGCCCGGTTTCGAGGACAAGCTGTCGTTCACCGCCGGACTCCGTGTCGGCAAGGATGACAAGTCCGCGGTGCGGCCTGCGGACGGCGGCGACGTCTGGGCGGCGGTGACCTATCCGGCCATCGAGAACGCGCCCATCCCGGGCGGTCTGCCTTGTCCGCAGTCGCCACAATGCTCGCCGAGCGTGAGCCATACCCAGGCCTCGCCTCTGGCCGCGATCGCGTACAAGATCACACCGGACGTGTCGACGTATCTGCGCTTCTCCACCGGCTATCAGGCGCCTGCGCTCAGCGTCGGCTCGCAGATCTTCAAGTACTCCGAGCCCAGCACGGTTCATGCCTTCGAACTGGGAATCAAGTCGGAACTTGCCGAGCATACGGTGCGGTTGAACCTGGCCGCGTTCTACGAAGAATGGAAAGATGCGCAGGAAAACATCCAGACCGTCAACAGTTCGACCGTGGAGTTTTTCAGCGGTACGCCCATCTACATCTCCGGCCTAGAATTCGACGGCGCCTACCAACCCGTTCCCGGCCTGACCTTCGAAATGGCTGCGACCTACCTGCACGGCACCCAGAGCCCGATGACCAATCCGTTCGCCCCGCCGCCGGGATTCCCGACGGTGAGCGCCGACTTCCACCTGGTGGCGCTGCCGACGTGGTCCACCTCGCTCGGGGTGACTGACGAGATTGCGCATACGAGCTACGGAGTGTGGCGCGTGAATGTGCAGGCCAACGGCACCGCGAGCTATTATTCCGTGCCGAATGTGGATGTGCCCGTGTCGTCGTACTGGCTCGTGAACGGCAAGCTGGTGCTCGGCGACATTCCGATGGGTTCCAGCGGGGGTCGCCTCGAGGTGGGGGCATTCGCCAACAACATCTTCAACAAGAGCTACAACACGTTCGTCTACGAGATTCCGGGGCCGATCGTGGCGGGTTCCTACGGGCCGCCGCGCATGTATGGTGCGTCCATCGCATTCAAGTACAAGTAGGCCTCGGCTGTTCCGGCGGGCGGACGGGCGGTTCAATCGCCTGTCCGCCGTCTGCCTGCCGCACGGCACAGTCACCTGACGAGGGGTACGTCGGCATGAATGCCTCTTTGAAAAATATTTTCACCGATATGCCGGAGCTGCACGTCTCCAATTCACTGCTCGGCGATGCGGCGGCTCTTCAGGCGGCGTGGGATCGGGACGGCTATTGGTTCTTCCGGGACGTGCTCGACGCGGCCGCGATCGGCCGTGCCAGATCGCAATTTGCCGGCTACCTCGAGGAGTTGGGTGTCGCCGACCGGTGCGATCCGCGACTGAGCTACAACGGGTCGAGTCTGGCCGCCTTCCCGCCCATCATCGAAAAGCTGGCGGCGGACAAGGTCTGCGAAACCACGATCATGAACGACGCCCGGATCAACCCATTTTTCGCGCGCTTGTTCGGATGCCCGCCGTTTTGGATCCCCTTCACCCAGTATCGCGCCACGCCCCCTGCGGCGGACCGCTCGAAGAGCCGGTTCGATTTCATTCATGAGGACGGGGTGTACAACGAGGGCCTCCCGTTTCTGATCTGCTGGATTCCCCTGGCCGAGATCGATGCCGACGTCGGCGGGATCGCCGTCGCCGAGGGGTTGCATCACGGTCCGTGTCTTCACGAGAAGGCGGGCATCGAGATCCCACCGATCCGCGAGTCCCGAATTTCGTGGACTGCCTGGCGTCGCACGACCTACCGGCCGGGCGACGTGCTGCTGATGGACCTGCACACCCCGCACAGCGGGATCGGCAATCATTCCGACCGCTTCCGCCTGTCGATCGATACGCGCATCATGCCGTCCTCGGGAAAGGTTCCGTATGTCGGCCGCCTCACGGCGATATCGCGGGACGGCGTGACGGTGCGCGATGCGGCGGGCGATCATGCGCTCGCGCTCGACGAGCGGAGTTATTGCCGGGGTCAGATGGGCAACCGCCTGATCGGCGAAGCGGTGTTGGCCGGGTTCGCGCCGGGCAGCGACGTCATCATCGCGGCGGATTCGGGACGGGTCGTCAACATGCGACCGCAACATTGAGGGTGTGACCATGACGACTTCGACCGTGCCGCCCGCCGTCCAGACACTCATCGACCGTCAGGAAATCCTCGATTGCGAGATGCGCTACTGCAGCGGGGTCGACCGGTTCGATCGTGAGATGCTGCTCTCCGCCTACCATCCGGGGGCGACCGACGATCATGGCGCGTTCGTCGGCACCGCCGAACAGTTCGTCGACTGGGCGTTCGCGTACCATCGCAAGTACCAACAGGGTCACAAGCACTACATCCTGAATCATCGCTGCGATCTCGGTGGGGACACGGCGCACGCCGAGACGTATTGGTTGTTCGCGGGCCGCAACAATTTCGATCCGGCGCTCTCCCTGCACGGCGGCCGATATCTGGACCGTCTGGAGCGAAGGGCGGGCAGGTGGGCAATCGCCGCGCGCAAATGCATCATCGAATGGGGCGGATCGCTGAACGACATGCCGGTGCCCGCCGAGGCGGCCGCGGTATACGCCATGACCGGTGTGGCCTCCCGCGATCTGAATGATCCTTCGTATCAGCGGCCCCTGACCATCGAGCGCAACCCGTTCGTGCTCCCATTCTGAACTAGGCGATGTGGCGGGCGGAGCCGGTGTGATTTCCTCGACCATGCGGGCGGTGGTCTTCGAACGGTACGGGCCGCCCGATGTGCTCCGGCCGGTCGAAGCCGTCCGTCCACGGGCCGGCGAAGGCGAGTTGTTGATTGCCGTCGCCGCCGCGTCGGTGAATCCGGCGGACTTCAAATGGCGGGCAGGAATGTTTCGCGATCTGGTGCCCCTCCAATTTCCCCATATCCTCGGCTATGACGTGGCAGGGACCGTGGAGGCGGTGGGCAGAGGGGTCTGCGGGTTTTCGCCCGGGGTTCGGGTGGCCGCTCTGCTGGACCCGGTGACCAAGGGGGGATACGCGGAATGCGTCGCGGTGCACGTCCAGGCCGTCGCCAGAATCCCGTCGGCGTTGAGCTTTGCGGTGGCCGCCGCGGTGCCGTGCGCCGGGCTCACTGGTACGCAGGTCGTCGAGGACAGCGTGCGGCCGGCGCCGGGTGAGCGGGTTTTGATTACGGGTGCCACCGGCGCCGTGGGCCGCTTCGCACTCGCGGCGGCGCGCCGCCTCGGCGCCCACGTGATCGCGGCGGTGCGTGCCTCGCATGTGGCCGAGGCCCGCGCGCTGGGTGCGGCGCAGGTCATCGTACTCGGTGACGATGATTGGCGGGGCGCCCCCTTCGATCAGGTATGCGATACGGTGGGCGGCCCGGCGGTGTCGCGCCTGTGCCGGCACGTGGTACCCGGCGGCCGGATTTTCACCGTCTCGACGACGCCCATCGATCCGGACGGGTTGCCGGCCGAGCCCTCGTGCGTGGCGGTACGCCCGGACGGTGAGCGGTTGGCGGCGCTGCTCGACGAGGTTGCCGCAGGCCGCATGACCGTGCCCATTGCTCTGAGGCTCCCGCTCGAGGCCGCGGCAGAGGCCCATCGGCTGCTCGAGGCGGGCGGCCTTAAGGGAAAGATCATTTTGGACGTGAAAGCCTGACTTTCGCGCCCGTTGCAGGATACTCATGACTCCCATCGACAAATTGTTCGCCATCGAAGAACTCAAACAGCTGAAGGCCCGCTACTTCCGCTACATCGACACCAAGGATTGGTCCGGTTTCGCCGGGCTGTTCGCGGACGACGCCGTGTTCGACATCACGGACGACGTCCCGGGCTGTGTCCTCACGGGTCCCGCAAAAATTGCGGAGCTCCCGGCCAGGCAACTGTCGGATGCGGTCACGGTCCATCATGGCCATTGCCCGGAGATCAACATCACCTCGGACCGATCGGCCAATGCCGTGTGGGCGATGGAGGATCGGATCTGGTGGGCCGAGGGATCCTCGTCCCCCGTTGGCTCACTGCAGGGCTACGGGCATTACTTCGAAACCTACGAACGCATCGACGGTCGCTGGTTCATCAAGTCGATGCGATTGCGGCGGCTGCGCGTCGACGTCGAGCCCCGTGCGAAGGATCCGAACGGAACGTGAGCGGCCGGCTGCAAGGACGGGTCGCCCTGGTCACCGGCTCGACCCAGGGCTTGGGCGAGGGCATCGCCACGTGTCTCGCGCGCGAAGGTGCGCGGGTGGTCATCAACGGCCGCTCCGCCGACAAGGGCATTCGGGTGACCGCCGCGCTCCGGGATCTGGGTGCCGACGCGCATTTCATACCGGCGGATGTGAGCGACCGGACGTCGGCGCAGCGGCTGGTGGTCGAGGCCGCCGCGCACTTCGGCGCTCTCGACATACTCGTCAACAATGCGCAGACCGTGCCTCCGCTGGTGGAGACGGCCGATCCGATCAGCGACGAATACCTCGACATGGCACTTCATTCCGGATTGCACGCATCGCTGTGGACCAGCCGGGCGGCGCTGCCCTACATGCGACAGGCGGGCCGTGGCCGGATCGTGAACGTGGCGTCGATCAACGGCGTCTACGGCAGCCGCTACGGCCTGGCCTACAATTGCGCGAAGGAGGCCATCCGCGGGCTCACGCGTACCCTGGCCAACGAATGGGGACGGTATCAGATCACCGTGAACGTGGTGATGCCCTCCGGCATGAGTCCCGCCTACGAGGCGTTCTATCAGGGGGACCCGAAGAAAGCGGATGCCGTGGCCAGGCAGAATCCGATGCGCCGGCACGGCAGGCCCGTGGAGGACATTGGCCTGGCAGTGCTGGGACTCGTTTCCGATACCGGCGCGTACATCACGGGGCAGTCGCTATTCATCGACGGCGGCGCCCACCTGCTCGGCCTGCCGCAACTGCATGCTCCCGGTGTGCGATTTCAATGAGCGATCGATGACCGGCGCGTTGTCGGGCAGGGCGGCCGTCATATTGGGGGCCGATGCCATCGGAGCCGGCATCGCCCGGCGCTTTCTGCGTGAGGGCGCCCGTGTCGCCGTCATTGCCGCCGAAGACATCCACACCGATGACGTGCCCGGCTCGATCCACCGCGCCGTCGAGGCCGCGGTCGAACGCCTGGGCGCGCTGCACATCCTGGTCAACAACGCGCTGCCGCCCCCTGCAATCGCGGCGCTCGAGGATCAAGGCTCGGCGGCGTTTGCCACGGCCCTGGGCGCCGTGACCGCGATGCACGCGGCCATGCGGGCCGCATTTCCTCACCTGCGCGCCAGCGGCGCGGGCCGGATCATCAACGTCGGGCATCGCTATGGGGAGGGCGCCAACGAGGCGATCGGGCCCTACAACGCGGCCGCCTGGGCGCTGATCGGCCTGACCCGCACCGCCGCCGTCGACTGGGGCCGGTATCAGATCGTTACTAACCTGTTGATGCCGCTGGCCGACACGCCGGAGTACCGCGGCTATCATGCCCGCAAGCCCGCGATCCTCGACCTCATGGAGTCGCAGATCCCCCTCGGCCGGATGGGGGATCCCGTCGAGGATGTCGGCGGGGCGGCCGTGTTCCTGGCGAGCGACGCCGCCGCGTTCGTCAATGGCGAAGTCATCCATGGCGACGGCGGACAGCACACGGCAGGCCCCGTGCTCAATCCCGGAAAATTTGCCCAGACCGCTGCAAGACAGGAGCCCCCATGACCGCAACCATCGCAGACCCCTTTCAGCCCGTCGAACTTCGCATCGACGTGACCGCGGCCGTGGCGCTGCCGGGACCGTCCGTGCTGGCCGTCTCCGTATACCTTCCGGACCCGGTGCGCATGCCGGCGAATCCGCTCGTCATATTCGCCTCACCGGGCGGCGGCTATTCCCGCGGTTATTTCGCCATGCGGTTCGAGGGGCATTCGGGCTACAGCCAGGCCGAATACCACACCGCCCGCGGCATGATCTTCGTGGCCTACGATCATCTGGGCGTCGGCGAGAGTTCGACCGGGCACGTCAACGCGTTGCGTGTCGAGATGCTGGCCGATGCGAACCATGCGATGGTCGAGGCAGTGCTCGCGCGGCTGGCGCAGGGAACGCTGCGGCAAGGCTTTCCCCCCGTGGCGAAGCCCTTCGTGGTCGGCATCGGCCAGTCGATGGGGGCGGGCGTCACCATCGTCATGCAGGGCCGCCGGCACACCTTCGATGCGGTGGGCATCCTCGGCGTCAGCGCCATCAACACGCAGCTGCCGCAGCCCACGCAGGAGGCGGCGCGGCGCTCCCGGGCGACGTTCATGTTCACCCGGGCGACTCCCTGCGAGGAGCTGTCGGTTCCCGTCTCCGCGGCCAACATCATGGACTTCCGCTATCCGTTTCACTGGGAGGACGTGCCGAAGGAGATTCTCGACGCGGACATGAAAGGCGGGTATCCCGTGCGCAAATCCGTGCCCCCGTTCGGTAGCGCGACCATCCCCGCCTGCGCGGTGGCCATGAATTCTCCGGGCTATTTCACGCCCGAGGCGGCCAACATCGACGTGCCGGTGTTCATCGGCGTCGGCGAGCGGGACGTCTGCCCGGACCCCTGGGCCGAACCCTCGGCC
Organism: Steroidobacteraceae bacterium; assembly: GCA_052143815.1. Classification (GTDB taxonomy): domain Bacteria; phylum Pseudomonadota; class Gammaproteobacteria; order Steroidobacterales; family Steroidobacteraceae; genus Bog-1198. Next base: position 30,674 of record JBKQSA010000103.1, read on the forward strand.
TATTGGAACAGCCGCGATGTGTCGTTGTTCGTGGTGCCGCGCATGGCCCATATGCACAATTTTGCGGGAACGCGCGAGGCGCTGTGGCGGCGGCTCGGCGATTGGACCGAAATGGTTTCGCGTCAGGCCGTGATCCGAGCGATCTCCGCGGCCCCGTAGCCCAGTTCGCGCAGGATCTCGTCATTGTGCTCGCCCAGCCGCGGCGGCGGCTGGCGTAGGGAGCAGGGCGTCTCGGAGAAACTGACCGGCGGTGCGGTGGTCATCACGGGACCCTCGCTGGGATGATCGTAACGGACGAAAAAGCCCGTCTCCTTGAGATACGCATCGTCGCAGAGCTCGCGCAAGGTATGCAGCGGACCGTTCGGAATATCCTCACGGTCGAGGATCTCGTGCCATTCGGCCGTCGTCCGCAGCTTCAATTGGTCGGCCACGATGCCGTAGAGTTCGTCATAGTTCTGCACGCGGCCCGATGTCGTGGCGAACCTCGGGTCGGCCACCAGGTCGGGTCGCCCGAGCGCCGGCAGGATCCGGCGCCATTGATCGTCGTTGACCGCAAGAACGCAAATGTGGCTGTCCTGCGTGGCATAGGGGCGGCGATGTTTGGTCAGCAGGCGCACGTAGCCGACGCCGGGATCGAGCGGCGGGTCGAATGCGGCGCCCCAGAGATGTTCGAGATAGTTGAATGACAGAATGGTCTCGAACATCGGCACCTGCACTTCCTGGCCGCGCCCTGACCGTTCCCGGCTGTAGAGTGCCATGCCGATGCTGGAGGCGAGCACGTAGCCGCAGTGTTTGTCGATGATGACCGTCGGATAAAAGCGCGGCTCCCCGGTCACCTGGCCCATCAGGGCCGCGATGCCGCTCTCGCCCTGCACGACATCGTCAAAGGCGGGATAGTCACGGTGCGGTCCATCCTGGCGGTAGCCCGGAGCGAAGGCGTAGATCAGGCGGGGATTCCGGGCGGCCAATTTGGCGTAGCCGATGCCAAGCCGCTCGGCCGCGGCGGGGCGCATGCTGTGGACGAACACGTCCGCGGTGTCCACCAACCGCATCAGCACCTCGAGCGACTCGGGTCGCTTGAGATTGAGCGTCAGACTGCGTTTGTTGCGATTGACGTTCATGTGCATCGCCGACATCCCCGGATGGCGTGCTGGACCGGTTTCCCGGTTCGGGTCCCCCTGGGGCGTCTCGATCTTGATGACGTCGGCGCCCATGTCCCCCAAGATCTGGGTCGCGACCGGACCCAGGACGTTGACCGTGACGTCGATGACGCGCACGCCCGCCAACGGGCCGCTGGCCGGCTTGCGTTCCGCGTGGCCCAGGTCGCTCATCAGGGGCCCGTGGTCCGGCACTTGATCATGCGCAGCGGCGTGTATTCCTGCACGAGCGTGCCGTCGTGCTTGCAGATCCGGTTGCGCGTGCGGATCAGGCCGCGATTCGGCCGGCTGTTCGAGCGGCGGGCCTCGATCACCTCGCATTCAACGTGAATCGTTTCGCCGACGAACACCGGCCCCTTGATGTCGAACTGCATGCCGAGGAACGCGAAGCCGGTGCCCTGCATGGTCGACTGGGTGAGCAGGCCCTCCGCCATGCAGAACACCAGGGCACCCGGCGCGACGCGTCCCTTGATGTCCGACTCTTCGCGCAGGAACTCGACGTTCATGAACAGAACTTCCTGCATCCCGACGGTGTTGATGAAGTTGACGACGTCCGTCTCGGTGACGGTGCGCCCCACGGTCTTGAACTGCCGGCCCAGCGGCAGGTCCTCGAAGCAGAATCCAAGACCGACGGTTTCCATGGACGGGGGCGTCAGACCGGGTCCCACGGGGTCAGCTTGAGCGACGTCACGTTCGGATAAAAGCTGTGTTCGAACGCGGGCATGGCATGCTCCGCAATGCTTTCCGGGGTCCATCCCTCGCCGCGATGCACCGACCGCATCATCCGGATCTGCGAAAAGAAGTAGATTTCATTGGCGCGGACCCCGAAGATCTGCCCGGAGACGTGCGCCGCGGCGTCGCTCACGAGATAGACGGCAAGCGGCGCGATTTTTGCCGCTTCCATCTTTTTCATCTTGAGGATGCGCGGCTGATTCTCGGGGGTGTCGGGAATCGTCGCGGTCATCGGCGTCCACGCCCACGGGGCGATGCAGTTGGACCTCACCTTGAACTTCTCCATGTCGAGCGCGATCGACTTCGAGAGGCCGACGAGCCCCATCTTCGCGGCGCTGTAGTTGGCCTGGCCGATGTTGCCGATCAGGCCGGAGGTCGAGGTCATGTGGACGTAGGCGCCGGAGCTCTGGGCCTTGAAGTGGGGAGCGGCCGCCCGCGACACGTAGAAGGACCCGTTCAGATGGACGTCCATCACGGCGGTCCATTCCTCAGGGGACATGTTGAAGAACATGCGGTCGCGCACGATGCCGGCATTGTTGACCACGGCGTCGATGCGGCCGAATTTGTCGAGCGCCGCCTGGACGATGTGTGCCGCAGATGCCGGCGCGGCCACGCTGTCGGTGTTCGCGACGGCCTCGCCGCCTGCGCCGCGGATCTCCTGCGCCACCCGCTCCGCCGCGCTTTCGCCGGTTTCCTGCACCTTGCCGAGGTCATTGACCACGACCTGGGCTCCGTGCTCCGCCATGATCCGGGCGATGTCCCGGCCGATTCCACCCCCGGACCCGGTCACGATGACGACCTTACCTTTGACAAAATTCCCCACGGCTTGCCATCCCTCGTTTTCGCCCCCGGCAGGGCTCGAATCGACCGCGAACAGATAATTGAACGTTGTACGCTAGTATGAATATTATCACGAACATGTCAATGGAGTACCAATAACTGAACGACGTGCGGGTATTTGACTAGCCGGCCGCTTCTCTGCAAGACTGCTCGGATACTGGGGAGGGCGATGCATGTCCGAACACAAACGCATCTGGCTGATCACGGGTGTCTCGACAGGGTTGGGACGAGCCCTTGCCGAGGCCGTTTTGGCGCGAGGCGAGACGGTCATCGGTACGCTGCGCAAGGCCGATCAGGCCGCGGCCTTCGAGGCGTTGGCCCCGGGACGGGCTGTCGCGAAGCTGCTGGATCTGACCGATGCCGCACGGGTAAGGCCGGCCGTCACCGAGGCGATCGAAGCCGCGGGGGGCGTCGACGTGGTCGTCAACAACGCCGGATACGGTCTTTCGGGCGCGGCCGAGGAGGTCTCCGACGCCGAGATCCGGCGCCAGATGGAAACGAACTTTTTCGGCCTGGTCGCGGTGACCCAGGCCGCGCTCCCATTCATGCGGTCCCAACGCCGCGGTCATTTCGTGAACATCGCCTCCGTGGCCGGCTTTCGCGGCATTCTCGGCATGTCCATCTACAGCGCCTCGAAGTTCGCGGTCGAGGGGTTTTCAGCCGGACTGGCGGCGGAGGCGGGACATTTGGGGATCCGCGTCACGATCGTCGAGCCGGGTGCGTTTCGCACCCGGTGGTCGTCCAACACCGCCATCGTCCGATCGGCACGGGTGATCGAGGAGTACGCCCCCACGGCCGGCATGGTGCGCGCGGGGCTCGAGAAGATGGACGGCCACCAGGAGAACGACCCGGCCAAGGGCGCTGCCGCCATCCTCGCTGCGGTGGATTCCGCGAAGCCTCCGCTGCATCTGCCCCTGGGCGCCGACGCCGTGCGTTACAAGCGCGAGACGCTTGCGGGCGTGAGCGAGGAACTGGCGGCCTGGGAGTCCGTGTCGAGCGCAACGAAATACGACTGACGGGATATCGCGCCACGAGGCCTGAATAAACCATGTTCCACACCCGCATCACTGAGCTATTCGGCATCGAGCACCCCATCATCCAGGGCGGCATGCGCCATGTGGCCCGGGCCGAACTGGTGGCGGCGGTGGCCAACGCGGGGGGGTTGGGCTTTCTCTCCGCGCATTCCCTGCCGTCGACCGAGGCGCTGCGGGAGGAAATCGGGAAGCTGCGAAGCCTCACCGCCAAGCCCTTCGGCGTCAACCTCACCATTCTGCCAAATTTGGACGTCAAACCCGACGACACCGTCCGCACCATCGTCGACTGCGGTGTGCGCTTCGTCGAGACAGCGGGCGGAAACCCCGCCCGCCACATCGCCACGCTCAAGAGCGTGGGCGTCAAGGTGCTTCATAAGTGCACGGCCGTGCGGTTTGCCGTGAAAGCCGAACAGCTCGGCGCCGACGCCGTCAGCATCACCGGCTTCGAGGCCGCGGGCCATCCCGGCGAGGACCACGTACCCGGCCTGGTGCTGATCCCGGCTACGGTCGACAAGGTCCGAATTCCCGTGGTGGCCTCCGGCGGCTTCGCCGACGGCCGCGGCCTCGCTGCCGCGCTGTGCCTCGGCGCGGATGCCATCAGCATGGGCACACGTTTCGTGCTCACCGCCGAGTCGCCGATGCATCCCGCCGTCAAGCAGCGCTACCTCGCCGCGAGCGAGCGCGGCACCACGCTGGTGTGCCGTTCCATCGGAGACTCCACCCGGGTGCTCGCCAATGCGCTCACCGACAGGATCCTGGAGTTGGAGAGGAGCGGCGGCGCTTCGCACGATGAACTGCTCGATCTCGCGGGCAGCCGGCGATGGGTCGAGGCCGCCGTGGCGGGCGATCCAGAGGGCGGGGCCTTCGCGGCCGGCATCGCCGTCGGTTTGATCGACGACCTGCCGACCTGCCGGGAATTGATCGATGGCATCGTGGGCGAGGCTCGCCGGCTGATCTGCGAGCGGCTGTCGCGACTGGTCGAATCTCAGTAATTCAGGAGCCGTCGATGAGTGCAATGGACTTTGCCGGACGGGTCGCCGTGGTGACGGGGGCCGGCGGAGGGCTGGGGCGGGAATACAGCCGCGCGCTGGCAGCCCGGGGTGCGGCGGTCATCGTCAATGATCTCGGAGGGTCGACCACCGGGGAGGGCGCTTCGACCGGCTATGCCGACCGCGTGGTCGAGGAAATCCGTGGGGCCGGCGGGCGGGCCGCCGCGAACTACGACTCGGTTGCGACGCCCGAAGGCGGGGCGGCCATCATCCGGTCGGCGCTGGATCATTTCGGACGCATCGACATCGTCATCAACAATGCGGGCAACCAGCGCAACGTACGCTTCGGCGAGTTGACGGAACAGGACATCGACGCTGTTTATGCCGTGCACGTGAAGGGCGTCTTCTTCGTCACACAGCCTGCGTACCGGCTGATGAAACAGCAGGGGTACGGACGCATCGTGCTGGTCAGTTCGCAGTCCGGAATATTCGGCAATCCGATCCGCAGCAACTATGGCTCCGCCAAGACGGCGATGATCGGCTTGATGAACGTCGTGGCCCAGGAAGCGCCGCCGGGGGTCGTCATCAACTGCGTATTTCCTAATGCGGTCGGCGGCCGGTTGGGCGGAAAGCCCGGCGACGTGCGGCCCGATGCGGATTTTCTCGCCGCGGCCGCCAAAAAGGTGCCGCATTACATCGCCGGGATGCAGCCCTCGTTCGTCGCGCCGCTGGTCACCTACCTTGCGAGTGAGAAATGCACCACGTCGCAGAACATGTACTCGGTGCTGGGCGGGAAATATTCGCGGATTTTCGTCGGATTGACCCACGGCTGGTATCAGGCGGGGGAGACGCCGCCGACGGCCGAGGAGATCGAGGTCCATCTCGGACAAATCGACGATCTTTCAACTTTCGACGTGCCGAAGAGCGGCCTCGACGAAATGGACACCGTGATTGCGCTACAGCAGCGATTGAAGAAATCCGCGGGTTGATTCACTCCTCGATGAACCGGTGCGCCGTCAATTGCATGGTGTGCGTGACGCCGCCGTCGACGGCGAGGCAGATGCCCGTGATGAACCGGGCTTCCTCGCTCGCGAGGAAGAGGCTGGCCGCCGCGACGTCCCATGCGTCCCCGGGAACGCCGAGCGGGGCCACCTTGCGGCGGACCTCCCGGGCCGCGGCGTCGAAAAAGCCCTCGACATGAGGCGTGAATATGTGGCCGGGTGCGACCACGTTCGAGCGCACCCCGCGCCGGCCATAGGTCACGGCGACATCCCGGCTGAAGGCGATCATCGCCGCCTTGGCGGGACCGTAGGCGTAGTTGCCCCCGGAGGCGAGCAGGGCGGCCGTGGAGGCGATGTTGACGATGGCGCCTCGTCCCGAGGCCACGAGCGGGCGCATGGCGTGTTTGGTCATGAGCACGCAGGTCTTGAAATTGAGGTCGACCATCCGTGCCCATTGCGCTTCGTCGAGGTCCCACAGTTCGCCACCTCCGCCGCTCACCCCCACGTTGTTGACGAGAATGTCGAGCGAGCCGTAGCGTGCGACCGTGGCCGCCACCGCCGCGGCGCAGACCGCGCTGTCGGCAATGTCACCGGCGAAAACGAAACCGTCGCCGCCGGCGGCCTCGATGGTCCGGCGGGTCAGCTCCGCGCGGACGGGATCCTGGTCGACCAGACAAACGCGGGCCCCTTCTCCGGCAAAGACCGTGGCAATCGCCCGACCGGTGCCGATGCCGTCGGTTTGGGAACCGGCCCCCGTCACGAGGGCGACGCGTCCGGCGAGGCGGTCGCGGAATTTCGAGGGCTGCGGCATTACTTGAAATCGTCGAGCCGCACCCAGCGCCGCTCGCGGTCCGATACGACCACGGCTTCCACCGCCCGATGCACTCGCGCCGCCTCGGTGAAGTTGGGAGAACCGGAGCCGCCTTCACGGATGGCGCGCAGCATGTCGTGGAACATCCAGGCCATCGACACCATGTAAGGATACGCGTTCGACTGGTTCAGGCCGGTGCCGGGAACCTCGAATAGAGCGGACGGGACGGTCACCCATGAGCCGTTCTGCGTGCCGTAAGGCACCGGCTGGGCGTTGCCGATGAACAGGCGCGCCGAGGTGCCGTCTCCGAAGCTCGGATCCTCGAGCAGCACCCGGCCGCGATCGCCCCACAGCTCCAGGCGCAATCCCGCGGTGTCAGGTACGCACCAACCGGTCTGTACGGTGCCTGTCGCGCCGTTCTTCATGCGCAGCACCGCCGACCCGAGATCCTCGTTCTCCGCAGGCAGCTTCGATCCATCCGGCAGGTCCCAGCGGTCGATCCCCTTCGAGAGGCAGCCCGAAACCTCGGAGATGTCGCCGATCAGATGCGTGAGCAGCAGCATGGAGTGCGTGCCGAAGTTGCGCCATGCGCCGGCGCCGCTGCTCTTTTCGGCCAGCCATTTGTAGGGTTGCAGGCCGTTGCCGGGATACGCACAGTAAGAATAGACGAAGTCCTCGTGGCGGTGCAGCGGAAGGAATAGTTGCAGGTTGAACCCCAGCGGACGCCCGATGCAGCCGTCATCGAGAAGGCGTTTCAAGTGCTGGGCGGCGGGCACCCAGCGGAACTGGGCGTCGATGACCCCGACGCGGCCGCTCTTGAGTTGCAGATCGCGCATGGACTCCGCCTTCGCGACATCGACCGCGAAGGGCAGGGCCTCGTAGACATGCTTTCCCGCACCAAGGGCCGCCATCACCATGGGGTAACGATACGACGGCCGCGTGCCGACATCGATGATGTCGAGGTCCGGATCGGCCACCAGATCGTCGACGTTCCAGTAGGCGCGGGGCACGTTGAACGCCGCCGCCGCCGCTTCGGCGGTTTCCCGATGGGCGGTGCAGATCGCGGCAACTTCGACGTCCGGAAACAGGCGCCAGGCGGCGCCATGGACCTTGAGGCTCCAATTCGCACTGATGATTCCGACCTTCATTTTTTTGCTGCCATGAGCCAACCCCCCGTTACGGCACGTGCCGGCCGGATCAATCTATAGTCTAATCATTCGTCCCGCAAACGAAGGACGCATCCAGATGGTGAATGAAATGCAATCGACCGCTTCCGCATCCACGGTGCTCATGAGTTGGTCGGATTATGTGGACCTGCTGAAGCCGGCGGAGGCTCTGGTGAAGCTGGCCTGGGGCCCGGACGACGATCAGATTCGCGCCGAGGTGTATCGACAATTGTTGATGAATCTCGCGCAGGGCTATTTTCTGTATTTTCAGGCGGACCCGGAGCATCCCGACTGGGCTCCTTTCGAGAATTCCGTGTTCCTCGCCCAACCCAATCCCGACGCCGTCTATTATTACGCGCCGGTGCGGGGGGAGGGTGTCTACCGGATCGTCGGTGAGCGCGGAAATGCACCGGTCGTCGGATTTGCCACCGGCAAGGTCATGATCGGCATGGGAGATCCCCCGGGACCTGGATTCAACAACTATGACGTCGATGCTTTGGCGCTCGAGGCCGACGGGTCGTTCGAGGTCGTCTTCAGTGAACATCGTCCGCCAGGGCATTCGGGGAACTGGCTGTATCTGCATCCGGAAGCCCGGTTCATCCTGCTGCGGCAGTTTTCCTACGACTGGGGCAGGGAGCGCGACGTTCGCCTGGCGATCGAGCGACTCGACACCGTGCCACCCAAATCGAGAGCCTCCCCGGCCGCGATCGACAAGCTGATCCGCGAACTACTGGGCGGCTATGCAATGCGCTTGTCCAAATTGAGCATCGGTTGTGTCAACCGCACCCGCGACAGCGGCTTCGTGAACACGATGCGTCTGACTTCCTTCCAGGATCTGGGAAACGGCGGCGACTGGCCTCAGGCCTACTTCGAATGCGCCTTCGAGATCGAGCCGGGCGAGGTGTTGATTCTCGAAACCGATCTGCCTGCATCCTGTCATTACTGGAACGTGCAGGTGATCGATCAATTGTGGAACCAGGTGGAATTGGTGCAGCGCCAAAGCAGCTTGAACGGATTGCAAGCCCGGGTGGATGCGGACGGGAAATTTCGTGCGGTGTTATCGGTCGATGATCCCGGCATTCACAACTGGCTGGACTGCGCCGGCCATCTGCGCGGCATGTTGATTGGACGCTGGTATCGAGCCAGTTCGCATCCGACGCCGAGCCTGAAAAAGGTTCCATTCCATGCCTTGCGCGATCATCTGCCAGCCTCTACGCCGCTCATCACGCCGGGAGAACGCGCGGCGGCTTTGAGCAAACGCCGGATTGGCGCGCAATTGCGGCGCCGTTGGTGAGGGCAAAATGTGCCCGATGAAAGGTGAGCGGCATCGATTTTATTTTCACGCGTAGCAGTCTTCCAGATGGCGATATTGACAAACGCGCTGATGTGCGTTCAAATTTAAGTGCGGCGTTCAACAATGTGAACGATGTCGTCGGGAAATGAGACATGGGATCGCGCGGGACGCGGAGTCGGGTATCCCCTGTGGAATCGCGCTGGTGTGCCTATGGCGAGGTGAAAGCCCTGGCTGAGTAATTCTTCACGGCCATGCGGATGCGACCCGTAGGTTCCGCGCGCGAGTCGGCAAGCGGATAGATTGGACAACCAGAAAGTGCGTGTCTTTGGGTCAACGATCTCGGAGCATCGCTTTGAATACACATTCTTGACCTCGGAGTTCGGAGAAATTATGGCGGCATCGACAGGTGGGGATGTACGTCCGGCGGACAAGGGCGGGGCACCGCCGCCGCTGACGCACCTACAGCGTCTCGAGGCCGAGAGCATCCACGTCATCCGCGAGGTCGTTGCGGAGGCGGCCAAGCCGGTGCTGCTCTACAGCGTCGGAAAGGACTCCGCGGTGCTGCTCCATCTGGCCCGCAAGGCATTCTTTCCGGGCATGCCGCCCTTTCCGCTGCTCCACGTCGACACGACCTGGAAGTTCCGTGCGATGTACGAACTGCGGGACCGCATGGCGCGCGACAGCGGGATGCAGCTCATCGTGTATCGCAATCCGGAGGCCGTCGTCCGCGGAATCAATCCGTTCGATCACGGTCCGGCGCACACGGACCTGTGGAAGACGGAGGGCCTGAAGCAGGCGCTCGACCAGCATGGGTTCGATGCGGCGTTCGGCGGGGCGCGGCGCGACGAGGAAAAGAGCCGCGCCAAGGAGCGGATCTTCAGTTTTCGCTCCGCCAATCATCAATGGGATCCCAAACGGCAGCGGCCGGAATTGTGGAACCTGTACAACGCCCGCAAGGCGCCGGGGGAGAGCATCCGCGTGTTCCCGCTGTCGAACTGGACCGAACTCGACAGTACATCCAGCTCGAGAACATCCCCATCGTTCCCCTGTATTTCGCGGCGCCGCGGCGCACGGTGGTGCGCGACGGCGTGATCCTCATGGTCGATGACGAACGATTCCGCCTGCGGCCGGGCGAACAGGTGGTCGAGCGGTCCATCCGCTTTCGGACGCTGGGATGCTATCCGCTCACCGGCGCCGTCGAGAGCACCGCGGCGACCCTGCCGCAGGTCATCCAGGAAATGTTGCTCACCACCACCTCCGAGCGGCAGGGCCGGGTCATCGACTCGGATCAGGCGGCGAGCATGGAAAAGAAGAAACAGGAAGGGTATTTCTGATGGTCTCGTCATTCAAGGCGTCGGAGCTCGCCGCGACGGACATCGACGCATACCTTGAGCAGCATCAACACAAGAGCCTGCTGCGGTTCATCACCTGCGGCTCCGTGGATGACGGCAAGTCGACCCTGATCGGACGACTCCTGTACGACAGCAAGATGATATTCGAGGACCAGCTGGCGGCCCTGGAGGCCGACAGCCGCCGGATCGGCACGCAGGGTCAGGAGATCGACTTCGCCCTGCTGGTCGATGGGCTTGCCGCCGAGCGCGAACAGGGGATCACCATCGACGTGGCCTACCGGTTCTTCTCGACGGAGCGGCGCAAGTACATCGTCGCCGACACGCCCGGCCACGAGCAATACACCCGGAACATGATCACGGGCGCGTCGACCGCGGATCTCGCCGTGATCCTGGTGGATGCGCGGAAGGGGATCCTGACCCAGACACGGCGCCACAGCTATCTGGTGCATCTCATCGGGATCCGGCGCATCGTGCTGGCGGTCAACAAGATGGACCTGGTCGGCTACGACGAAAAGGTTTACGACGACATCGTGAAGGACTACCGGGAGTTCGCCACGGCGATCGGCATCGCCGATTTCACGGCCATTCCCATTTCGGGCTTCAAGGGCGACAACATCACCGCACCCTCGTCGAACACCCCATGGTACCGGGGCCCCTCGCTGCTCCAACACCTCGACACCGTCGAGCTGGCAACGAATGCGGATCCGGTGGGGCCGTTGCGCATGCCGGTGCAGTGGGTCAACCGTCCCAATCTGGATTTCCGGGGGTTCTCCGGCTTGATCGTCGCGGGGACCGTCCGGCCCGGCGACCCGGTGCGGATACTGCCGTCCGGCCAGCTGTCCACGGTGGCGCGCATCGTGGTCCAGGGCGGGGACATGCCGGTCGCGGTGGCGGGACAGTCCGTCACCCTGTGCCTGACGGATGAAGTGGATTGTTCGCGAGGCGATGTGATTGCCGCACGGGAGGATCCACCGGAGGTTGCCGATCAATTCGAGGCGGGTCTCGTCTGGCTGTCGGAGGTTCCGCTGCTGCCGGGCCGTCCCTATTGGCTGAAGCTGGCCACGCAAACCGTGACGGCCACCGTGCAGGCGCCGAAATATCAAATCAACGTCAACTCGCAGGAACACCTGTCCGCCAAGACGCTGGAACTCAACGCCATCGGCGTGGTCACCGTCTCGGCACAGCGTCCGCTGGTTTTCGAGCCCTATGAGTCGAACCGGACGCTCGGTGGGTTCATCCTCGTCGACAAGCTGACGAACGCGACGATCGCGGCGGGCATGCTGCATTTCTCCCTGCGTCGCAGCCAGAACATCCACCGGCAGGCCCTGGACGTGTCGCGTGAACGTCACGCCTCGCTCAAGAATCAAAGGCCTGCCGTCCTCTGGCTCACCGGGCTGTCGGGCGCCGGCAAGTCCACCATTGCAAACCTGGTGGAGAAGCGGCTCGCCCACATGAACCGGCACACCTTTCTTCTCGACGGCGACAATGTCCGGCACGGGCTCAACCACGACCTCGGCTTCACCGAAGCCGACCGCATCGAGAACATCCGGCGTGTGGGCGAGGTGGCGCGGCTCATGACCGACGCCGGGCTCATCGTCATCACGGCGTTCATTTCGCCCTTCCGCGCGGAGCGGCAGATGGTGCGCGACATGATGGCTCCCGGTGAATTCTTCGAGATTTTCGTCGATACCCCGCTGGCCGAGGCCGAACGACGCGACGTCAAGGGGCTCTACAAGAAGGCGCGCAGCGGCCAGCTCAAGAACTTCACCGGGATCGACAGTCCTTATGAGCCGCCGGGCGCTCCGGAACTGCGTGTCGACACCACCGCGATGACACCGGAACAGGCGGCGGCCATGATCGTCGAGAAAGTGCTCGGATGATCCGCAGCGATGCTGAACTCGCGACGTCGATTGCGACCTGCGCAGGCGAGCTGCTCCTGACCCTGCAGCGATCCAGACTCTTCGAAGGTGCGGCGACCGGTAAGATCGGCGACCGCTTGTCGAACGAGTTCATCCTGAGTGCGCTGCGCGAAAACCGGCCGGACGACGGCGTCCTCTCCGAGGAGGCGAAAGACGACCGTACCCGGCTTGGCCGCTCCCGCGTGTGGATCGTGGACCCGCTGGATGGCACCCGGGAGTACGGTGAGGCGCGCAGCGACTGGGCGGTTCACGTCGCACTTGCGGTGGACGGGCAGCCCCGGATCGGCGCCGTCGCGCTGCCAGGACTCAGCGTCACCTTGAGGTCGGATCAACCGTGCGGGCTGGCGGGCGAGGGGAAACCGCTGCGCATGCTGGTCAGCCGCACCCGGCCGGCGGCCCAGGCGGTGGCCGTGGCCGAAGGTCTCGGTGCCGAACTCGTTCCCATGGGATCCGCGGGTGCGAAAGCCATGGCGGTGGTCCGGGGCGAGGCGGATATCTATCTTCATTCCGGCGGGCAGTACGAGTGGGACAGCTGCGCGCCGATCGCCGTCGCGCAGGCCGCCGGCCTGCACACGTCGCGTTTGGACGGCTCTGCCTTGATCTACAACCGGGAGAACGTTTACCTGCCGGATCTGCTGATTTGTCATCGCCACCGGGCGCCGCAGATCCTGGAGCTGCTCCGGACCATGACGCCATGAGCGCTGACGCAAGCGGAACGGCATCGGCGGCGGGATTCTGGGAGCGGCGAACCGGGCTGCGAGGGCGGAGGGCGGTCATCGTCGGCGGCGCCGGTGGCATCGGACGCGCCGTCACCGAGGCGCTCGTGGGTGCCGGCCTCGACGTGGCCGTCTGCGACCGGGATGCGGCGGCGGTCGAGGCGCTGAAGCGCGAACTGACCCCCGAGGGAAGGCGAATTCTGGCCGAGGTGGCCGACGCCACCGATACGGCGCAATTGCGTGGCTTTTTCGACGCCGTGGAGCGCTTTTCTCCGGCCGTCGATGTCCTGGTCAACGTCGTCGGCGGCGTGGTCATGGAACCCTTCATGTCGAAGTCGGCCGAGGCGTGTGCGGACGACGTCCGTCGAAACTTCGGTTACGTCATTGACTCCACCCGGTTGGCGGTGCCCCTGCTGTGCCGTACCGGGCGCGGCGGCGTCATCATCAATTTCACGACCATTGAGGCGCACCGGGCGGCGGGCGGTTTTGCGGTCTACGCGGGTGCCAAGGCGGCAACCACCCAATTTTCACGGGCCATGGCCGCGGAGTTGGGCCCGCAACGCATCCGGGTCAACGTGATCGCACCCGACACCACACCGAGCGCCGGAAACGCCAATGCACTACCGCCGTCCATTCATGCCATGAATGCGGACATTCCGGCCGAATGGTGGGCCGAGGCGTTCAAGATGTACATCCCGCTGCAGACGCCCCCCTCGGTCGACGATCTCGCGAATGCCGTGCTGTTTCTGGCCTCGGATCTGGCCCAGTCGATCACCGGGCAGGTGATCCATGTGGACGGGGGGACCTCGGCGGCGCTCGGGATGCTTCGGTGGCCGGCCGATGGCGGAATCACCCTTCCCGTGCCGATGGGCAATACGCTGAAGAAATTGTTCGGCTGACATCGACAGCGGTCGGGGACGACTTGCTCGAACCTCGCTATAATAAGTTCGACTCCAGGCGATGCTGCCGTTATCGAACCCGGATCCCAACGAGCAGTCGCTCTGGCAGCCGTCCCGCTCGAATCAAAATTGCGGTAATTTCCAATACGGATAGTCGCAGCACTTGCGGAAGGCGCTGATAGCAGAAGCCTGACGAAGAGAACGGATAGATCCTAGTTGAAAAGAAACAGGCTTGGCCGCCCTCCAAAGTCCGAGGAATCGATTCGTCGCGATCTATTGCTCGACCACGCGTTGGCGCAATTTATGGCGATCGGTTATCGCGCGACAACCATGGCCGGGCTTGTACGCTCGTTCGGAGCCAGCAAGTCCACGCTCTACCGGCAGTATGGTAGCAAGGCCGGGCTGCTGCGAGCCGCCATGGAGCGCGGCGTGCCTCTGCTGTTCAATCGCTTGAGCAAAGTGACGATCGATCCCGGTCGCGATCCGCGGGATGTGCTGCGAGATTTCGGGGCTGTCATCCAAACCTATCATGCCGATCCCGGAATCGTTGCGATGTGGCGTGCGGTGGTGGAGGCCCGCGAGGATCTTGGAGATTTCCTCGACACTGCAGTGCATCAGCGAACGCGGGCCTTGGCGCCGATCGCCGATTATCTCGTCGCGCTCGCCCAGGATCGTCGTCTGTCGATACGGGATCCCGATGCAGCCGCCGCTGCTTTCAGCGAGCTTGTAAGCGGGGGCCTGACCGCGTTCCTGGGAAGTCCGCCGAGTGGCAAGGCCCGCGCCGCAGCACTTGAGTTCGCTCTGTCGCTATTGCTCGACGGCATGCGCCCACGGCACGGCGAGTCAACGGTCATGCGATGACTGCGAATACGACAATTGCATAAAGGGACCCTTACCGGCCGACCATCTCGTGGGTGCCGAGATCGAGTGCCGCGGCTCCAAAGCGCGCGGTATATGCCGTGTTCACCGCCTCGGTCTGGAAGCGGGTTTCATTGATGAGAAAGATGAAGAGTCCGTAGGCCACCTCCCGACGGTACGCTTCGAACGCGCGCTGTTCGTCGGGCGGATCGATCCCTTCCCCGCGCAGCGCATCGAGATAATGACGCAGCAGCGCGCGCTCCTGGCTGCGCCGGTCGCGCAGGTCGAGCGCGCAGATCAGATGGTAGGTCACCTCGAACTGCCAGGGGGCCCGCGCCACCTGCGCATCGAAGAAGCCCGGGCTGCCATCCGCGTCGACGTGTAGATTGCCGAGGTGGGTATCGCCGTGGCAGAGGCAGGGCGGACTGCGCCGATGGATTTCTCCGAGGTCCCTGAGTGCGGCGGCCATCCAGCGCGGGTCGTGAAACACGCTTGAGACCGCGGCGCCGCGCGGCGCTTCCATGCAGGACTGCCAGACCGCGGGTTCGAGATAGCGATTCTGGTAGACGACGCTCCAGCCCTCGTGGCGGCCGGAGATCCAGTCGAACCGCCCGCCGGCTTCGAACTCGTGGGAATTCCAAGTCTGTGCATGATACCGGGCCATGACGGTGAGTCTGCGCGCAACCTCGTCGGGCGTCTGCGGCCGCTGTCCGTGGCAGAAGCGGACTTCGCGGGCTGCCAGGTCCTCCATGATCACGATTGACTGGTGAGAGTCGAAGTCCGTGCCGGCGAAATGACAGGAAGGACTGGGCAGATCGATGTGCGGCTGGACGTCGCGGTAAAAGCGCATCTCGGTCAGATACATGGGCGCAAGCGAGGGACTGTGATCCTCGAAGCCGCCCTTGACGATGAGGGTTTCCGGCAGCGGGGGGCCGGTGCCGCGGGTCGCCAGGGTCGGCCGGATGCGGATCTTGGTCGAGGTCCCGGGCAGGATGTTGAGGATGTCGACGCGGGTCACCGCCAATCCGGGGTGCCGTTCGCGCAGCGCCTCCGTGAGCCATTGAGGTGTGATTTCTTCCGGCTTCAAGGGCAGTCGCATGGGGACTTTCGGATCTCCGGCGGACGATTTGCAAACGTGAACGACGTTCAATAATATAAACGAAGTACGACTCTAATCAACAAACATCCGTGGTGCCTCCGTACCGGGAGTATGCGCGAGCAGGTCAAATGGGAAGATTGGAACGAAAGATCGCGGTCGTGACGGGCGCGGGCGCAGGACTCGGCAGGGCGATCGCGCTGCGCTTCGCCCGCGAGGGTGCGCACGTCGTGGCGGTCACGGGCAGTGACAGCGCGTCGCGGACGGCTGCGGAAAATCCGGCGCCATCGAGTTTTTCCAATGCGACGTGAGCGATGAGGGGCAGGTCACCTCGCTGATCGATCACTGTCGAACCCGGCACGGACGGCTCGACGTGCTGGTGAACAACGCCGGTATCGGCAATCGGGTCCAGGCCCGGGTGCACGAGACCGATCCGGCCGAATGGGACCGGGTCATGAACGTCAACGTCCGGGGCGCATTCCTGGTGTTGAAACATGCGCTCCGGCTGATGCTCGATGGCGGCGGCGGATCGGTCATCAACATGGCTTCGATCGGCAGCCACCGGGGAACGCCCTTCTCGTCCCCCTACATCACCTCCAAGGGGGCCATCCTGATGCTGACCCGGACCGCAGCCCTCGAATATGCCAAGGACGGCATCCGCATCAACGCGGTCTGCCCCGGCGTGATCCGTACACCGCTGATCGAACGACAAAGTGAGGAATTGAAAGCCTACCTTGCTTCCCAGGTGCCGCAGGGCCGCATCGGCGAGCCCGAGGAGGTCGCGGCATTGTGCGTATTTCTCGCCTCCGACGAGGCGCCGCACATCACGGGCGCGGACTACCTGATCGACGGCGGTCGCGGAGCGAGTTGATCATGCATCCGTCGGCTAAAGGCAGGCTCGAGGACAAGATTGCCGTCGTGACCGGTGCCGGAAAGGGCATCGGACGCGCCATCGCCGAGCGCTTCGTTCAGGAGGGCGCGAAGGTCATCGCCGTCACGCCGAGCGACAGCGCCAAGGAACTGGCCGCCCGGCATGCGCCAGCGATGGAATTCTTCCGCTGCGATGTGTCCCGGTCTGAAGACGTGCAGGCGTTGGCCGCGCATGTCCGCCGTGTTCATGGCCGGCTCGACATCCTCTCCCACAACGCCGGTGTCGCGCACAGCCCCCAGCGGATCCACGAGTTGCCTGAGGCGGAGTGGGACCGTGTGCAGGGCGTCAACCTGCGCGGCGCGTTCCTGACTCTCAAGTATCTGGTTCCGCCCATGATGGACAGCGGCGGGGGGTCGATCGTGATGATGGCCTCGATCGGCAGTTTTCGCGCCAGTCCGGGCTCCTCGGCTTACATCGCCTCCCGGGGCGGCATCATGATGCTGAGCAAAACGGCGGCGCTCGAATACGTCAAGGACAAGATCCGCGTGAACGCCATTTGTCCGGCCGCGACGGTCACGCCGATGGTAATGGCGGCAAGCCCGGAAACCCGGGCGATGATCCAAGCCAAGATCCCGCAGGGACGCATGGGCACGCCGCAGGAGGTGGCGGGGCTGGCGCTGTTCCTCGCCTCCGACGAGTCATCGCACATGACCGGCGGCCACTACCTGATCGACGGTGGCCGCGGCGCGAGTTGACCGGGTTGCCTGGTGCGGGATCCGGTCGACGGACGTCATCCCAGCAGGACGTCGAACGTGCCATGATCGAGTGCGGCCATGGCGAAACGCGGCGTGACCGCACAGTTGTTCTCCTCGGCCTGAAACTCCACCGGATTGACCAGCCAGAAATACAGTCCGTCGAGAATCTGACGGCGGAATGCGTCATACGCGGTATCGAAATCCGGAACGGCGGAAACCCCGTGGGCGGCCAGACGGTTGAGATAATGGCTCAGCAGCGCGCGGTCCCAGCGGCGGCGGTCTTCGATGTCCAAGGCGGAGATCATGAAATAGGTGACGTCGTGGGACCAATGGCCCTTGCGGTACGATTGCCAGTCGAGCGTCCCCGGCGTGCAGTCCGCATCGAAATACAGATTACCCAGGTGGTAATCGCCGTGCAGGAAGCAGAAGGGTTCCTGCCGTCCAAACCGGGTCAGGCGTATCAGCGCTTCTCGCATCCGTTCCCGGTCGTGCATGCGCTTCGGGATCGCCGCACCCCGCGGCAGCCGGATGTAGCGTTCCCAGTTGTCCGGTTTGAGCTGGCCCCAATAATAGGCTCCCGCCGGTCCCTCGGGCAGCGGCTCCCAAATGTCGAGGTAGTCGAGTGAACCGCCGGGCTTGAACTCCGAGCTGTCCCACCAGCGCGCCTGGTAGCGGGCGATGACGTCGAGGTGAGCAGCCGCCCGCCGATAGTCGAGCGGGTCTTGAACACGACAGAATTCGACATTGCGCCGTCCGATGTCCTCCATGACGACGATGTGTTGTCGGCGGCCGGCGTCGTCGCCGGCAAACAGGGCCCGCGGGGTGTTGAGGGCGAGCTGCGGCTTGAGGTCGCGATAGAAGCGCACCTCAAGCACGTAACACGACTCCATCAACTCGCGATGTTCCGCGAAGCCGCCCTTGACTACCAACGAGGTGGGCAGTCCGGCGGCACGTCCCTGCGCGTTGTAGTCCACGTCGATCTTGAGTTTGGTGGCCGTCCCCCAGAGGACCTCGGTCGTGTGGGCTCGGACGACCTCGACGCCCGGAAAATTCGCGCCGATTGCCGAAGTCAGCCAGTCGGTGGTGACGTCCTCGATCCGGATGGGCAGTTCGAGCGGCGGGGAGCCCACGCAGCCTACGAAGCCATCCGGGCCGACAGGGCCGCGTAGGCAGCTTCCGCCTCGGCCATGATGCGCGCGATCAATTCCGCGACGGTGGGAATGTCGTGGACCAAGCCCACCGACATGCCGGAGGCTGTCATGCCGGTTTCGAGGTTGCCGGTGGTCAGGGTGATGGTGTGCATCTTCAGCATCTGCGACATCCGCATCATCATTTCGATCTTCGCCGGCCCCAGTGACAGGGTTTGCAGGAGCAGCTTGGGGTAGGGGGTCTTGAGCTCGCGCGCGATGCCGAACGAGTCCTTGAATATCTGGAACACATTCAACCGCGATTCGAGCATCTTTTCCGCCGCCGCGGTCTTCATCTGCCGGCAGGGTATGCCGTCGAAACGGTCGGAAAACAGCGTGTCTTTCACGTCGAGTTCGACCGCCTTGTCCTTGAAGTTCTGGTGCATGGGGCTTTCGCGGGTGGTCCAGAACCGCGTGCCCATCGACGCCGCTCCCGCACCGAGGGTGATGGCCGCAACCAGCCCGGCGCCATTGGCGACGCCGCCGGCCGCGATGATCGGGATCTTCAGGAGTTCGGCGAGCCGGGGAATCAGCACGAACGTCGTGATGTCGCCGGCATGCCCGGCCGCCTCGAAGCCCGTGGCGATGACCGCGTCCACCCCGTGCGCCTGGGCGCGCTGTGCAAGGTGGATGTTGTTGATGGAGGCGATCACCTTGCCACCGTAGGCGTGGGCGCGCTTGACGATCCAGTCGCCCTTGCCCATGGAGTAATTGATGACCGGGACCTTTTCCTGGAGCAGCACCTCGGCGTTCTCCATGCCATTGGGCAGCGCCAGCGGTGCATTGCCGCCGAACGGTTTGTCCGTGAGCGAGCGGATTTCACGGATCGCCGCCCGCGTCACGTCGGGGGGATTCGATCCCGCGCCGTACACCCCCAAAGCCCCTGCGTTGGACACGGCCGCCACCAGCTTGGGCAGCGCCACCCGTCCCATCCCGGCGTTGAGAATAGGATGCTGGATCCCGAACAATTCGGTGACGGACGTCTTCATGTTTTCATTCTTCCGCAAAAAGTTGCTGGCTCAACCGGCCGCTCTCAGGCGTAAGGCGGCTCCTCCCACCAGGGGAAATAGTCGGGCATGTCCTTGGAGACGACGCACGGGAAGTGGGGCAGCCGCTTTTCCAGAAAGGACTGCACGCCTTCCTTGGCATCGGCGCTCTGGCCGCGGGTGCAGATCCCGCGGCTTTCGAGCTGGTGAGCCTCCATCGGGTGGCGCATGGCCTGGCCCTGCCAGAGCATCTGGCGCATCAGCGCGATCGACACCGGCGCGGTATGGTCGCTGATTTCGCGTGCGATGGCATAGGCGGCCGGCAAAAGCTGGTCCGGCGGCACCACGTCGCGGAACAATCCGCCTTCCTTCAGTTCGGCGGCTGGCATGACCCTGCCGCTGAAGCTCCACTCCAGCGCCCGGCTGATGCCGACGATGCGCGGGAGGAAATATGAGGAGCAGCATTCGTGCACGATGCCGCGCCGGGCATAGACGAAGCCGACCCGCGCCTTGTCGCTCGCGATCCGGATGTCCATCGGGAGCAGCATGGACGCGCCGACACCGACTGCAGCGCCATTCACCGCGGCGATCACGGGTTTCAAGCTGCGGTAGATGCGCAGCGCCAGGCGCCCCCCGCCGTCCCGGGAGGCTTCCTTCGAATAATCAAACGTGCCATCTTCGCGCATGGCCGTTTCGACTTTGCCCCCTTTGGCGCTCTTGTCGAAGATGTCGGCGCCCTTGGACAGGTCCGCGCCGCCGCAGAATCCCTTGCCGGCGCCCGTCACGACGACGGCGCGCACGGCATCGTCCTTGTCGGTGCGATCGACCATGTCGAGCAATTCTGCCTGCATCAGCGGGTTCATCGCATTGAACACGTCCGGACGGTTGAGGGTCACCGTCGCGACGCCGTCGGCCACTTCATAGCGGATCGTTTCATAGTTCATCTAATGCTCCTCGGGAGGGCGCCTCCGGGCGCCGCCGTGCAACTACTTGGATGTGAATTGGGGCGCGCGCTTCTCGAAGAAGGACTTTTTCTTTTCGGCCGCGTCTTCGGTGGACTGGGCCATGAACACCGCGCGGGTCTCCATCTCCATCGCCTGCTCTAGGCTTCCGGCATTCTGGTTGTAATACAGCGATTGCTTGGTGGTCCATATCCCGAGCGGTACGTTCACCACGATGGCTTTGGCCACTTCCAGACACGCGGCCTGTAATTCCTCGTCCGGTACCGTCTTCAATACGAGGCCGATGCGTTCGGCCTCGTCGGACAGCACGGCCCGTGCGGTGAGGAGCAGTTCCGCCGCCCGCTGCGTGCCCACGGCGCGAGGCAGGAGGTAGCTCATGCCGAGTTCGCAGCCGGTGGCGGCGTTATGGATGGAATTGACGAATTTGGCGGATTTGCCCGCGATGGCGATGTCGGCGGCCAGCGGCAGGACGTAGCCCATGCCGGCCACCGTGCCGTTGACCCCGCAGATGATGGGCTGCGGCAGCGAGCGCATCAACGTGGGGATCGAGGCGAGCACGCTCATCGTATATTTGGTCGCGTAGGCCTTGCCGACCTCCGGATCCACCCAGCCCGGCTTGCCGCCGTTGCGCAGGTCATGGCCGGTGCAAAATCCCTTGCCGGTCCCGGTGAGGATCACCACCCGCGTCTTCGGTTGAAACTTGATCCGGTTCAGGATCTCGACGAACTCCTCGTACATGGCGAAGGTAAAGGCGTTCATCGAGTCGGGGCGGTTCAACGTGATTCGTGTGACGCCCTCGACCGGTTCTTCGATCAGGAAACTGTCGGACATGGGACTTTGCCTCGCTATTTGTTCAGCCAGTGCGCCTTGACCATGCCGTCGCCGTACGGCTCGTCGCGGTTCTTCAGGGCGGTCTTCAAGCCATGCTCGGCCATGTCGGCCTTGAACTGCGTCCGGCGCGGCCCCTTGCTCAGATGAGCCCGGGAGTCCATTTCGGCGGCGAAGCGCTGCAGCGTCTTCGCGCCCTGCAGTTCGAGAGCGGCATTGATGATGCGCTTGTGGGCGGACAGCAGTTCGGCGTCGACGAAGCTGATGCGGCGCGCCAGTTCGTTCACCGCCTCGTCCAGTTTGTCGGCGGGAACGGCGTCGAGCACGAGGCCGATGCGCGCGGCATCGCGGCCCCAGAGATTGTCGCCGGTCATCATGATCCGCTTCGCCCATTGCGGCCCGACGTGGTACACCCACATCTGCGTGGGCGGCGTGCCGTTGGCGCGGGCCGCGGGAAAGCCGAGTTTCGCCTCCTCGGTGCAGATGATGAAGTCGCACATGAGCGCGAGATCCGTGCCGCCCGCGAGGCAGTTGCCCTGGACCCGCGCGATCACCGGCTTGTGGATGTCGAACATCGCCTGGTTCAGTTTCTGCGTCTGTTCGAGGTTCCAGCAATCATCGTCGAACGAGCCGTTCTGTGTCCGATACTTCGACTCGTCCCAGGGTGGCGATTCCCCCTCCTTGAATCCGGCATACGCACCGGCGAGGTCGTAGCCGGCGCAGAAATCCTTTCCCGCCCCTTCCAGGATGATCACGTTGACGTCGACCCGGGCGTCGGCCTCGATCAACGCGTCGCGGAGCTCGGCCATCATGGCCGGCGACAGGGCGTTGCGCTTGTCGGGGCGGTTGAGCGTAATGCGCGCAACGCGCTCCTTCACGTCGAACAGGAGGTAGTTCGTGGTGGCGAGATACTTGTTCATAGGGGTATTGAGAATGTGTGAGTATGTGAACGATGGTCAACAATATAAACACTCACATCCAACCAGGTCAACTTCATCCGCCGGCCACACTCCTGTGCGGGGCCGGATGCTGGTTCGGTGAAATTTGACTCGACCGTATTTCGATCGTGATCGGTACGGGTGACCGTCACCAAGGACAGCCGGCAGATGCCGGCAAACCGCCGGGTCCGGGAAATCGATCTGGCTTGTACCGAGGGGCCGGGGAGGGGCGGGATCTCGGTCGTGTCAGGCCGGGCGCCGGGTCGAGTCGACCTACGGAAGCGCCCGGGGGCCCGAAAACGGCAGGTTCAGTCAGCGGCGTTGCATTTTGCCAGCTTCGTGGCATCGAAGGGCCGTCCATCCACCACATAGGCGGTAAGGGTTCCCACCTTGCGCTGCAATGCCCGGCAAGTGCGCGGATCACCGATCGAGCTGGTCGGGTGCGATACGAGAGTGCAAACCGAGCCATCGCAACGGAAGAGATTATCGTAAATGACCAGCGATTTCGTCTCGGTGAGAGGTTGCGCCAACGTCGCGTTGTAGCCTGTCGCTCCAAACGCCTCACCGGCGAAGATCAAGGCCATAACCAAAAAAGTCACGTTCCGCATTTCCCGTCTCCTGAACTCGGACAAATGTCCATTCTGATACGGACATTTGTCCATATGGGAGGAGGCTTGTCAAGGAAACCCGCTTATCAGACGGCGGAAGCCGTTGAAATTCATTCGCAACAATGGCGCATCGAATCAAATTTTCAGCATGCGCTCCACCATCAGCACGATGTGGCGTGTGAGCGTTGCATCGCTGACTTGTCTTCCGCCGGCGGAACGATGGACGGATCTCAGCTTGATGATCCCATAGATGGCCGAGAACACCATCTGCGCCACCCTGATGGCGGGTATCGTCTCGAGGATGTCGGAATTCGTGCTCTTGACCATTTCCGCGGTGAACCGGACGGAATCCACAGTGGTTCGATCGGTCGAAGAACGGACGACGCGGCTGAAGGTAGCGGCTTTGTCGAGTTCCTGCCATTCCCTGTCCAATACCTTCATCTCGGGCAGGTCGCTCAAAAACAATTCCGCCACGTTCACGATGTATTGCCGGAATCTTTGTTTCGGGGTTCCATCGTGCAGGCTGGAGCTCAAGACACGTTTGATGATCTTTCCGACCGCACGATCGAACACTTCGTCTTGGAGATCCTCTTTTCTCGCAAAATGCGAACTCAGCGTCGATAGCGGAATCTTGCACGTCGCGGCGACGTCCCGCAGGGCGACGCCGCGGAAGCCGCGCTCGCCGAACAACCGGGTCGCTTCGTTGAGGATTTTTTCACGGACATCGGCGCGTGCGATCTTCCCTCTGCTCGTCATCTGGTTCCCCGGGGCCTGCTTCATGCGAGAATTATGCCGCATGGATGCTCTCGCCGTCCGTTTTCGCAGCGGGGCGCCGCCATCGCCGCGTGGACTTGGCGGGTCATGCGGCCGCGAACCGTTTGATGAAATCTTTTCGTACCGTGGCAGGGGCCTGCGGCGCTCCACCGCGGAACTCTTCGATCAAATAGTCCACCAGCACCCGGACCTTCGGGGCGAGATATTCCCGGTGCGGATAATGGATGAACATCCGGTCGTCCGTCGGGTGCAGCGGCTGCACGCGATACTCGGGCAGCACGATCTTCAAACGTCCCGCTTCGAGAAATGACTGGACTGCGGGCAAGGACGACGGCGCTATGCCATATCCGTGCACCGCCGCGATGAGGCTCATGTCATTTTGTGCCGCCACCGTCAGGCGCCCCTTGGGTTCTATGTCGAAGGCTTCCGTCCGTTTGCGCGTCGCCGGCTTTTGCGGCCGCCGATCGCGGATCAACCGCCAGTGCGCCGGCAGTCCCGTCGGCAGCCGGATGCCGATACAGTCGTGCCGTGAGAGGTCGTCCACCGTGCGAGGAACCCCGCACTGCGACAGGTACTCGGGGCTCGCAACCAGATGGATCGGATACGCGCACAGCGGTCGCGACACGACACTCGTCTCGCGTCCGTGGCCGTGACGCAACTCCACGTCGAATCCCCGTCCCACCAGGTCCGTGGGGTTGTCGGTAAATTCGATCTCCAGGTCGATTTCGGGATATCGTTGCAAAAACCTACGCATCCGCGGCATGAGGCAGTGCCGGCCGAAAGTCGCCCCCACGGAGACGCGGACGAGTCCGCTGGGTGCGCTCCGGGCGCAACGCATCTCCTCGATTGCCGCGGACATGCCGTCGAAAAGGGGGGTGATGCGTTCGTAGAATTCGCGGCCTTCCCCGGTCAGGTGCAATTGCCGGGTGGTCCGGTTGAAAAGGCGCACGCCGAGTTCGCGCTCGAGTCGTGCAACACTCTTGCTGACCGCCGGTGGCGTAATTCCGAGGTGGGCAGCGGCTGCTGAAAAGCTGCCCCGCTTCACTATCTGGACGAAGGGCGCGAGGCTCTGGACGTGGAACACGACGCAACTCCTATTGATGACAAAATGTCATCTAATTATATACCGTAGGTAACCACCCCGGGGGCTGAGGGCCGATTACAATCAGGGGGAGTGGACCTAGAACGGGGGAACGCATGAACCATCAATCAGGCGGCGGCTGTTGGAATGGACCGAATGGACGACGCGCGGTCGGTCCGCCGAGCTGCGCAGACAGGCACACTACAAAACATGATCGCCTACATCGGCGACCTCATCGCCGAGCGGCGGGCCCATCCGGGGGACGACCTGATGACGGCGGTGGTCACCGCACAAATCGATGGCAGGCCGCTTCGTGAGGAGGACATCACCAGCATGATGCTCGTGATCCTGTTCGGCGGCCTAGACACCGTTGCCTCCGCGATGACCTTCACGGCGCATTTTCTTGCAGGGCATCCGGAACATCGCCGGCAGCTCGCGGGAGACCCCAAGATCATTCCGCATGCCACCGATGAGCTCATGCGCCGCTTCGGAGTTTCCGCCACCGCGCGCACGTTGACCCGGGATTTCGATTACAAGGTCATACATTTCAAGAGGGGCGACAAGGTGGTCCTGCCGCCGCTGCTTTATGGCCTCGACGACCGCAAGTTCGAGCACCCCCTCGAGGTCGATTTCAGCCGCAAGAACGTGATTCATGCCGCTTTCGGTGCCGGCCCCCACCGCTGTCCAGGATCGTTCCTGGCCCGCACCGAGATGAAGATGTTCCTCGAGGAGTGGCTGACTGTGATTCCCGAGTTTGAAATCGATCCCGACGGTGCCTCCGTGTTCAGTCCGGGCGTGGTCAACTGCATCAGTCACCTTCCCCTGCGGTGGCCGCATTGACCGAGGGAATCTTCAGCCAGCTGTTTTCGATCGTCGGCAAGATAGCCGTGGTTACCGACAGCGGTGCCAACTCGAGCACGAACGTGGCGCCGCTGCTGGCGGCCGCAGGGGCCTCCGTGGTCATCGCGGACAAGACGTCCGCCACACGCAGACGCTCGTCGATGAAATCGTCGCTGCGGGGGGCCGAGCGCTCGGCATCTCCACCGATGTGGAGTCGGAGTCGTCGGTCGTCACGCTGTTCGACCAGGTGCGGACCACCTGGGGAAGCCCGGACATCGTGGTTAACTGTGCCGCGATGACGAACAACGGCCCCCTGGTCGACGTCACGGGCGCGGACTGGGACGAGGTGCTCTCCGTGAATCTCAAATCCGTATTCTTTTGCGTGCGTGAGGCGGTCAAGCGCATGGTGGCCGCCGGCCGCGGCGGGCGCATCGTCAACGTGACGACGATGGGCGCACTGCACCCCGTGCTCGAGGGAAATGGCGCCTATGGCGCGGCGCGATCGGGGGTGACAGGCCTGATGCGGTCCGCGGCCATGGACTACGCACGGCAGGGAATCCTCGTCAACTGCGTCCTGCCTGGCGCGGTTCCCGGCAAGGTGCGTTTTCACCCGCCGCTGCAGGCACGGCTCGCGCACGGCTCGCTGAAGGGCCCGGGTTCCGATGCCGAACGGCGACTGCCCCTGGGCTATGGTAGAGCGAAGGACATCGCCGCCGCCGTGCTCTATCTGGTCGGCCCGTCGGGCGGTTACATCACCGGCCAGTCAATCGTGCTGGACGGTGGTTTTCTGGTCAGCTGAAGGCAGTCCTCCGATGAAAGCAACGCAACTCGGCCGCTGCGGCTTGAAGCATAAGCCGGTCGTGGAACAGCCCGAATACAATCTTCTGGACCGGTTCCGCGTCGAGCGTGAATATCCGCGACTATGCCAGGAATCCGGGATAGGCCTTGCCGTGTGGAGTCCGTTGGCGGGCGGTCTGTTGAGTGGGAAATATCTGGACGGCGTTCCCGCCGGTTCCCGCGCGGCGGCAATGGCCGGTCTGCCTCAGCTGGGTCGACCGCTGATCGACCGCCGCAGAAACGGTATCGTCGCCCAATTGAAAGGCCTCGCCGATGAACTGGGGGCTCCGCTCGCGCAACTGGCCCTGGCGTGGTGCACTCTGAATCCCCACGTGAGCACGCTCATCATCGGCGCCTCCCGCCTGGAGCAGATTGTCGAGAACGTGAAGGCGTTCGATTTGGCGGCCAAGCTGACGCCGGACGTTCGCCAACGCATCGAGCGGACGGTGGGCGACTACAGCGAGTCCTGGGTGGGCAACTCGCCGTGGCATTACGACTGACCGGCCGTACCTTGCGGATGGCCAAACCCAATACTCCAAATAGAAGGCATTATGATCGACCAAAACAGGATTGGAACCCGGCTCGCCGGCATCTTCGAATTGACCGACCGGGTGGCAATCGTCACCGGGTCGGCCCAGGGACTCGGTCGCGATACCGCCTGGCTGCTGGCTGAGGTTGGGGCGAGGACCGTGATCGCCGATTTCAACGTTGAGGGCGCAAAAGCGGTGGCGACGCAGATAGAGACGGCCGGCGGCATCGCGTTCCCGTGCCACGTGGATCTTTCGAGCGAGGAATCGATCAAACGGATGTTCGAGGCCGTGGACGGTCAGTTCGGCTGTGTGGATGTCCTTGTGAACAACGTGGCGGATCGTTCCAAGGCGGAATTCTTTGACATGACGGTAGCCGAGTGGGATCGCATGTTCAACGTCACGGCCCGCGGGACATTCCTGTGTTGCCGCGAAGCGGTCACGCGCATGCGGCGCGGCGGCCGGGGAGGGTCCATCGTCAACATCTCCACAGTTGGCGCGGTTCGCACGACGCTCTGGGGTGTGAACGCGCATTACGACGCGGCAAAGTCGGCCGTCGACAGCCTCACACGCACGCTCGGCGGTGAGTTCGCTTCGGAGGGAATTAGGGTCAATTCGGTGCTTCCCGGCGGCATGGCGAGCGAGGGTGCACGGAATATCAGCGCCGCGTTCAAGATCCGCGGTCCCATGATCGGTCCCGGCCGGATTCCCATGGGGCGCATCGCCGACCCGAAGGAGGTCGCCCAGGCGGTGCTTTTCTTCGCCAGTCCCGCTTCCCGTTACATTACGGGGCAATTGTTGGGGGTCGACGGCGGCTTCATGGTGAGCTGACGAATGCCCTGAGCAACGAATGTGGCGCGTGTCAATTTGACCACGCAAGAATTGGTCATTTTTGATAGCGTCCTCTATTTGTTACTGAATTAGCCCCTAGCTAACTCACATCGCGCTTGACCAGAGGATCCGGAGCCAGTTTACTTCCACTTTCCGGTCTTCCCGGTCTTCTCTCAGGCTACCGGCTCACCGATTGGCCACCAAGCAGGGGACCTTAAGCGCTTGTCTGTATTCGATCCGCCTATTGCGGATATTCACTCTTCGGAGGCCGCAAATGTTGAAAGAACGTGACGTGATGGTACTCGGCGCTGGGCGCTCGGCGATCGGGACCTTTGGTGGCGGCCTGTCAGAGATCGAACCGGCTGAGCTGGCTGGGTCCGTGATGAAGGCGGTCCTTCAGCGGTCAGGGGTCGACCCTGCCTTGATCAACTACGTAGTGGTTGGGAACACGATTCCGACAGAAGGCCGGTTCCCGTACGTGGCCCGCGTTGCCTCAATCCAGGCCGGGTTGCCGATGCAATCCGTCGCAATGTCGGTGAACCGCCTATGTTCCTCCGGGCTTCAGGCAATAGTAACAACCGCTCAAAATATTCTACTCGGGGATTGCGACTATGGCATCGGCGGTGGCGTCGAGGTGATGAGTCGGGGAGCCTATTTGTCGGCGGCGATTCGCACAGGCGCTCGCATGGGTGATACCAAACTCGTCGATATGATGGTCGCGACTCTAACGGACCCGTTTGGCGTGGGTCACATGGGTATCACGGCCGAGAATTTGGTTGCCAAGTGGGGCATTTCCCGCGAGGAACAGGATGCCTTGGCGTTTGAGTCCCACCGTCGCGCTGGCGCAGCCATTGCGGAAGGCCGATTTAAGTCGCAGATTGTCCCTATCGTCAAGCACACAAAGAATGGCGACGTGGTGTTCGATACTGACGAACACGTGAGGGCGGACACATCACTAGAGGTGCTCGGGAAGATGAAACCGGCGTTCAAGAAAGACGGCACGGTAACCGCCGGAAACGCCTCAGGCATCAATGATGGAGCCGCATTCTTGGTTCTCGGCAATTCAGCGTCCGCTACAGCAGCAGGCTACAAATCGATCGCCCGGCTCGTGTCGTACGCCGTTGCCGGAGTTCCCAACGAGATCATGGGTGAGGGTCCGATACCAGCCTCTAAGTTGGCGCTCGAAAAGGCCGGGCTGGCGCTGGACCAGATGGACGTCGTGGAAAGCAACGAAGCGTTCGCCGCTCAGGCAATTGCCGTAGCCCGTGGCTTGGGGCTCGATATGGCGAAGACCAATCCCAATGGCGGCGCCATCGCATTGGGCCACCCCATTGGCTGTTCTGGTGCTGCCCTTGCCATCAAAGCCATCTATGAGTTGCATCGCATCGGTGGACGCTATGCACTGGTCACGATGTGCATCGGGGGCGGACAAGGTATCGCGGCCATTTTTGAAAACACCTGACGATCGAAAGCGGAACTCGCAATTTTCGTGCGTCAGACGACGCGAAGACTAACTTGCCCGACGCCTCCACACCTAGCGCTGAGTTTCGCCGTTCGTTGAACCCAACGTGAACCGGCCAGCCGAAGGTGGCGCCGGGCCACGGGCCACGACATGCATCATGATGCGGTTCCGAATATGCGCATGGAACTTCGCCGGCGCGTGGAATGATATTGCACGTGAAAGGGCATCTGCCCCGCGAGCAGGCGGACCGGCAAGCACCGTGGGCACCGAATCGCGTTCGCTCGGGCCGGCTTCGGAATTGCCGTCGTTCGGGTTATTCTTGTTCCTTAAAAGTTGGCAATTGGAGCGCTGGATGTCCGAAGATAGCTCGAACCTGGTCGCGCTGCGACCGGCGAATTCACCCAATAGCTTCGATTTGCGACGCGTGGGTGCGCATCCGGATTACTGGTATCCGGTGGCTTGGTCCGACGAATTGAAGGTGGGCCGGGCGCTTGGACGCCGCTTCGCCGGCGAGCCGATCGTGATTTATCGCGGCAAGAAGGGTCAGGTGTTTGCGCTCGAGGACCGGTGTGCGCATCGGCAGGTGCCGCTGCACTTAGGCGTGGTGACCGGCGATGAGCTCAAGTGTCATTATCACGGTTGGACCTATAACTGCAGCGGCAAATGCGTGGGCGTACCGTATCTCGGTACCGATCGGCTGCCCAACGGAGTCAAGAGCTATCCCGCACGTGAAGTGGATGGTCTGATCTTCGTGTTTCCGGGCGACGCCGCTTTGGCGGAGAGCCGCTTGCCGACGGCGCTGGGCTCGTCGCAGCGCGAGGACTACAAGACTCGACGGCTCAACCGCGAGGTGGCTTGCCACTATACGTTCATGCACGAGAATCTCTTCGATATGAACCACCAGTTCATGCACCGCAAGCATATGGGTTCGATCAAGGCGCGGTGCCTCGGAAGAAGCCACGGCGAGAACTGGGCGCAGGTGGAATACAGTTTCGCCCGCTCCGAGGGTAAACAGTCGGTGGGCGAACACGTCATCGTCGATCTGATGCGCAAGCGCGGTGAACCGAAAAAAGACTTCTCCGACCACATGCGCATTCGCACTGACTATCCGACGCAGAGCCTCAAAGTGTGGGTGGGCCGGGACATCAAGACAACGGATGAACCGGTGTTGGACGTGTGGCTCGGATATACGCCGTTGGATGCCGCGCAGCGGACCAATCGAACGTATGGGTATCTGTCGGTCAAGAAACCGCGGATGCCTGGAATCATTCACGCCGTCTGGCCGCTCGTGACCTGGTTCACCGAGAACATTTTCCGCGAGGACAAGGAAATCGTGGAATACGAACAGCAGGCGTATGAGGCTCAGGGCACTGATTGGAACAACGAAGTGTTTCCGCCGCTGCATGATCTGCGCACGGTGCTGGCGCGTTGCGGGCGACCGATGACGTAGGTCTGGGCGTTGCAGGCGCGAATAAATCTGACATCGAACCGTATCGCGCAACTGTTAAAGTGGCGCCCCTGTTCGAGGAGTCAAGATGCGTCCAGTGCAGCGACAATATGGCCGGTTGATTGCGCGCGCGCTGCATGTTCTCGTCTGTGTCGCCGCGAGCATGGTCGTTGCATTGGCACGGTTGGATGCGCTGGCGGATGGCGTTCCGCCGCCCGACGCGAGCGGTGCCGAGCCCAACGTCCCGGCGGGCGGTCTGTCGGGATGGCTCAATCCATCGACGGCTCCGTTCATTCCGGTGCCGCTGATCGGGTCTGACCCAAACAGTGGCACCACACTGGGAGTCCTGCCCGTTTGGATCAAAACCGACGACGATCACGAGATCCGTCGCATCATTGCACCCGATGTGCTCCACAATCCGTATTTTGGTTACGGCATGGACGCACGCGTGTATGCCTATTCGTCGAAGGACGCGCAGTGGTCGATCGACGCGGGCATTAAAGAGCGTGTCGAGCGCGACGTCGACGCCGAGTATCAGATCGGGCGCCTGCGGGAGCAGCTCTGGTCCATGAATTACAGTCTGATCTTCGACCGTAGCGGTACGCCGCGTTTCTACGGCGTCGGGAACGAGTCGCCCATGATCAATGAGACCAACTACACCAACACCCAGGAATTGGGCCAGGTGCAGGTCGGCCTGAATCTTACCCATCTCTGGCAGATTCTTTATACCGGACGTTTTCGATCCGACGACGTGACGCCGGGCACCTTGGAAGGCATCGCGTCCATCGAGTCCCGATTCGGCCGCATCTTGGGCGTCGGTACCAACAACCAGTTGCTCAACCGCCTCTCGATCATTTACGACACCCGGGACGACTTGGTGGTGCCAAGCCACGGAATGGAGTGGGTTGTGTATGGCGGCGGCGCCGCTCGACGTGGAATATTGAACGAATCCATGTACAGCGAGGCCGGCTTGGACGGCCGTGATTTCTGGCCGGTTGCCGACGGCACGGTTCTCGCGGCCCACGTCGCGCTGCGCTATTTGCCCACGTCACACGAAGTACCTTTCTGGGCGCTCAGCAGTCTGGGTGGTGGTGTCAGTCAGACCGGCGGCGAACAGCCGTTGCGCGGCTACGGCGAGGGACGATTTTACGATCGGAACTCGTTTTCCACGTCTGTTGAGGTGCGTCGCACAGTGCTGTCGTTCGATGCCGTCTCGACGCGCGTCGATGTGGAACTCGCGCCGTTCGTGGATATCGGTCGAGTATTCGCAAGAACCAACACCGATCCGTTCGAACAGCTGCATCACGTGTTCGGTATAGGATTTCGCGGCATCGCGAAGCCCTTCGTGGTCGGCAAGGTGGACATCGGCTACGGTAGTGAAGGCGTTGCCGTGTTCACCGGTCTCAATTATCCGTTCTAGCGGAACTGGGAAAATTACGCGCAGTTCGATGAGCGCGCTCGACGCGGCGAGCCGTCTGCTTCTGCGGATGAGCGACGTTTGGTGCATAATGCAATGATCTAGCCCATGTATATTGCGCCGGCTTGCTAGACCCTCGAGAGAATCACCCCACAATGCCCACTTTGTTCGACCCTATTCATTTCGGCAGCATCGAGTCTGCCAACCGTATCGTGATGGCGCCGCTCACTCGCGACCGCGCCGGCCCGCATCAGGTGCCGACGCCGTTGATGGCCACTTACTATGGCCAGCGTGCCTCGGCCGGATTGATCGTAGCCGAAGCCACGCAAATTTCTGCCGAGGGCCAAGGCTATTTGGACACTCCGGGCATATATAGCGCGGAGCAAATTGCGGGATGGCGGCGCATCACCGACGTCGTTCACGCGAAGCGCGGCAAGATCGTGCTGCAACTGTGGCACGTCGGCCGTATTTCGCATGTCTCTTTGCAGCCCAACGGGCAAGCGCCGGTATCGAGCACGTCAAGACGCGCAAACACCAAAACATTCACCGCGAAAGGATTCGAGGAGGTATCGCAGCCGCGTGCCCTGCGGCTCGATGAAATGCCGCGCATCGTCGCGGACTATCGGCAAGCTGCGCGCAATGCGATCGACGCCGGTTTCGACGGCGTGGAGGTTCATGGCGCCAACGGCTACTTGTTGGAACAATTTCTACGAGACACCATCAACGATCGTACGGACGCGTATGGTGGACCTAAGGAAAATCGCGCGCGATTGCCGCTCGAAGTCATGCGTGCAATAGCCGCCGAGATCGGGCCAGGGCGCACCGGCTTGCGTCTCTCGCCGGTGACGCCGGCCAATGACGCCGCCATCGACAGTGATGCACAGGGTCTATTCAATTACCTGGTGGAGCAATTGGCGCCGCTCAAACTCGCCTTCATTCACATCGTGGAACGAGCCACGGGGGGACCTCGCGACTACGCTCCGTTCGATTATGCCGCTCTGCGCAGTCGATTCAAAAATGGCAATGCGCAGGGTGCGTGGATCGTGAACAACGGATACACGCGGGCCATGGCCCTCGAGGCTGTGGCGAGCGGTGCTGCCGACATGGTGGCGTTCGGCAAGCCGTTCATCAGCAATCCCGATCTGGTAAGCCGGCTACGCGCCGACGCACCCTTGGCGTCGTTGAACCCCGCGACGCTTTACGGCGGCGATGCAGCCGGATATACGGATTATCCCGCCCTCGACCCGGCGACCGCTGAGGCGTAGTACTTTGCCGGAGAGTTCCCCGAAGTTGCGCGCTGAAGGTTCGTTGACGGTCAAGACCGGCCGACGCCCGCCTCTTGCGCGGACCGCCCGCCTCACCGTGTTGTTTGCCGATTTACGAGGATACACCGGCCTCGCGGAACGGCTTGCCGCTGCACGCATCGTGCCGCTGCTGGATGAGTTTTTTGGCGTACTCGCAAAGGCCACGCTGTCGCATGGCGGCACGGTTTTCCATATGGCCGGGGACGGTATGATGGCCGGCTTCGGCGGACTCGACTCGGAACAGGACGGTGCGCGTGAGGCGCTTGCTGCCGGCCACGCGATGTTGCAGCATTTCGGCACGGTGGCAGCACGCTGGCGCAATGAACTGTCGCTCGAAACCGGCATCGGCGTGGGGCTTCATTTGGGCGAAGTCGCGATGGGGCTGCTGGGGCCGCCGGGCCGGAAATCGACCACGTTGGTCGGCGATACCGTCAACGTCGCTGCTCGACTTTGCAGCCGCGCCCGAGCGGGAGAGGTGTTGTTGTCGTGTACGGTAGCGGCTGCCTTGGAGATCGACGACGGTGAGCGCGAACTCTACGTCGGACCGATCCCGATACTGCATCTGCCCCAGTTCGAACTGCGCGGCCGAACGGCGCCGTTGGACATCTGGTGCGTGCCGGCGATGGAGCGCGTCGCGTTGTAGCGGACCTCTGCTAAACTTTGCGGGTTTTTAGCCCTCGTGGCGGAATCGGTAGACGCAACGGACTTAAAATCCGTCGGTTAACAGCCATCCCGGTTCGAGTCCGGGCGAGGGCACCAATAAGTTATCTGAAAGCCAGCTCGTTGAGCAGTGTGCCATTCACGACCCGCGGCGTTTCTTGATTCATTGGGAAAATTTATTGGTCGAGCCGGGGTTGCCTGCCAATTGAAATGACTGTTATAACTTGTTATAATCTCGCAATGAAATTGACGGTTCGACGTGTCGGCAACTCCCTTGGAGTCATATTACCGAAAGATGCGCTTGAGGCGTGGGCTATCGGCGAGGGCGATCATTTGGAACTCACTGAGCGCGGCATTCGACCCCCGGCTCGCGGCGGCCTTTCGCATCAAGCGTTGGATGAGCTCAAACGGTCCATCGCTCTTGCAGTTGTACGTGGCTTTACGCCCAGGGAAATCCGGGCCCAAATGCTGGCGAACTTGCATCGCTGGAAGAACCAGGGGACTTGGGGTCCTGCCTATGATGAATGGCAAAAGATTGCGCAATCTGAAGACGACGGTGTACTTTTTTCGGTGATGCTCGGACGCGACGAGAATGCCGTGAGGCTGCGGCAATCGATGCCGTTTGTTGGGCTTCTCCCGCAGGAGGAAGTGAGGAAGCTGCATGAAGAAGCGGGAGGTTGATCATGTACTGCGCGCCGCGGGGCGGATTACTGGTGAGAAGCAATTTATAATCATCGGCAGCCAGTCTCTCCACGGAAAGTATCCCGACCTTCCCGATAGTCTTGTCAAATCATTCGAGGTGGATCTGATGGCCTCGAAGAATGCCGATCGAACAGAGTGGCTGAACGTAATCGGCGTGTACTCACCGTTTCATGAAAGTTTTGGCTACTACGCCGACCCAGTCGATCACAAGACCGCGACATTCCCCAAGGGCTGGAAAGGGCGGCTGGTGAATCTGCCCGAAGGGGATACCGAAGGTGTTCAAGGGCTATGTTTGGATCCTCACGATCTCGCGATTGCCAAATATGTCGCACGCCGGGAGAAGGATATTGTTTTCACGCGTGAACTTGCCAAGCGAGGAATCGTGTCGCGCGATCGATTGCTCGCATTGCTCGACCAGACGTCTGTTTCTAAAGAAGCGCGCGCGCGAATTCATACGCACATCGCCAAGGATTTTGGCGTTCTAAAAGAACTGGAGGGAACTCAGCAGCGCCAGGAGGCTTGGCGCGAGTCAATACGTGCTTCAGGCTCGCCCAGCCTCGAGGAGATTCGACAACATGACGATCCGCTAGAGGATCACGGGACAGGTATCGACGAGGATACGACGGAGTAGCCGCTGATTTTGCCTACCGACCGGTTTAGGCAAAGTGAACTGCCATCCGGGTTCGAGCCCGGGCGAGGGCACCAGCATTACTCGACCGCACTTGTGCCGGGGTCATTTGCCAGAAAGGCGCCTTGGGTTGCGGATCATTTGTCCGGCGGATCTTCAGGCGTCGACCAGCGTTTGCCTCAATTCGGCGACGCGCCCTGGCAATGCGATCGCGACCTCATCGACTTGCTCTTCGTTGAGTCCCAGCCATGACATGGCGGCTGCATTGCGGGCAATCGGCGCCGGTTCCAGCGTGAAGGTGCTGCCGCTGGCAAGCCCTAGAGTGGCGCCCAGATTGATGAGCGCGGCCAGTGCGCGATGAGGCTCAATGGCAGCCATCGGATCGTGATGATGGCGCGTCGCCACGATGAGAGATTCCGGCAGCTTCCATGCTTCAAAAATCACTGCGATGCATTCCTCATGTCCGACGGAGGCATACTCCGATTCCAGGGCACGCATGTCGCGCGTGTCATCCGACTTGCGCAGATCGATCATCGTAGTGATGCCAGGTGAGTCGAGATGCAGCTGTACGACGATTCCGAGGTTGTGCAGCAGTCCCGCAATGAAGGCGTCGCAGGCCAACGCCGGGTTCTGGATCCGGGCCAGGGTTTCGGCCGCTGACGCGGTAGCGAGGCTATGCTGCAACAGCGCCTCCATATCGACCAGAGACTGTTCGCTGCCCGGCGACATGGTTCGGTCCAGACACGCCGCTGCGGCAATTCCGCGTACAGCGTCGAGGCCCAAGACCACCAGGGCGCGATCCAGGGTGGTGATCGAGCGGGACTGTCCGTAGTAGGGCGAGTTCGCGACGCGCAGCACCCTCGCGCACAGGGCGGGCTCTTTCCGCAGTAGCGTCCCCACCACGCGTGCGTCGACTTCAGAGTTGCAGAGCGCAGCCATGATCTGCGGCGCGCCGTGCGCACCGGCGCCGAGCACGCCGATAGATGCCGCGTGCTTTAGGATCTGCGCGCGGTCAACGAGAGAATGGGCGCGATGCTGGGAGTCCATTGATGGAATCTTATCGGGCAGATGGTCCCAAAGTGGTGTGAGTCGGCTCACAGATCAGGCCACTGCTTGATATCGCGTTACAAGAACGCCTCGTTCTGCCGATAAGGCGGCTGCGTAGAACGAATGCTTCCGGACTTGAAAAGGGCACCCATCGGTCATGGACCAGGAATCGACTTCAGGCAGGGGGTGCGCAGAGCCCGGCGCTGCCGCGACGGTTGCAAGCAAGCTTCGTCGGACACCGTGGGAGCCTTTGATTGCGACCGCAGACACCAGCGGTTCAACAGTCGCCGGGTGGGCCGCCGCCCTGGTATTGACGGCCGGTGTGGCCGAATCGGCTGTGCTCGCCGCAGTTCTGAACCCGGCCGTATGGGGACGGGTAATGGCCATCGGTGCCCTGTTGGCACTGATGGCCAGTGCCCTTGCCGGAGTCCTGGCGTCGTACTTGCACGGTCGGACGGCATTGCGCTCACACCATCATCGGCACGGTCAAAAACTCGGCGAGCCGCAGCGCGATCTGCGCGCCATCACGGACGCCCTGCCGTCAATGATCGGATATTGGGACAAGAATCTCATCAGTCGCTTCGCGAATCGCGCCTACGAAGTATGGTTCGGTGTTGATCCGCAGGCGATGTACGGCATGCACATGTGCGATCTTCTTGGGGAGGACCAGTTCGAGCGTACCCGCGCATACGCTGAAGCAGCCCTTCGCGGTGAACCGGTCACGTTCGAGCGCGACCTTCCAGTCAATGAAGATCAGACGATCACCCACCTGCTGGCCCATTACATACCCGATATGAGTGGCGGCGAAGTCAGGGGGTTCTATGTGATGGTGTACGACATCACTGCGCTCAAAGAGGCTCAACGACGTCTCGCAGAGAGCGAAACGTTTCTCGAACAAGCGGGGGCTGTATCGGGAGTAGGTGGATTTCGCGTGGACCTGCAGTCGGGCCGGCAGACGTGGACGCGCCAGACCTTCAAGATTTACGAGATGGAGACCGATGTTGCTCCCTCTGCAGAGGAACTGGATAAACTCATGGCGCCTGAGATCGGCGCGAGGCTCTGGAAGGCCATTCGGGTTGCCGCGGAAACCGGCGTAGGCTACAACATTGAAATCCCGGTAGCCACGGCTCGCGGTCGATCGATCTGGATCCGGACCATTGGCGTCGTAGAGTTCGAGAATGGCAAGCCTGTGCGGGTCGTGGGAGCCGTCCAAGACATTACCGACCGCAAAGTCGCGCAAGAGGCGCTGCGGATCACGAGCGAGCGTCTCGCGCTGGCGACCGACGCTGCCGGTATCGGTGTCTGGGAATGGGACATCAACCGCAACGTGCTCCGCTGGGACGATCAGATGCACCGCCTGTACGGCCATACTCGATCCGCCGAAGATGAGCCCTACAGCCTGTGGACCGACAGCCTCCATGCCGACGATCGCGAGCGCGCCGAGCAGGAGATCATCACCGCGCTGAACGCCGGCCCGAATTTCGACACTGAATTCAGAATAGTGCTCTCGAACGGTGAGACTCGTCATCTGAAAGCCGCGGCCCAGGTGCAGCGCGACCCGGGCGGGACTCCGTTGCGCATGGTGGGCGTGAGCTTCGACATCACTAAACGCAAAGTGGTCGAGCAAGCGTTGATCGAGAGTGAATTGAAGTTTCGTTCGCTGTTCGAACTGTCGCCGGTCGGCATTACCCTGAACGACATGCGAAGCGGGCAGTTCCTTCATCTGAACGATGCATTGGCGGCGCCGACCGGCTACACCCGCGAAGAGTTACTGAGCATGACCCATTGGGACGTCACTCCCGCCCATTATCGCGATCAGGAAAATGCCCAGCTGCTGTTGCTGGAGCAAACGGGTCGGTACGGACCGTACGAAAAGGAATTTCTGCGTAAGGACGGGAGTACCTATGCGGTGCTGCTCTCCGGCATCCGTATGAAGGACGCGTCCGGACGTCCGTTGATCTGCTCCATCGTTCAGGATATTTCCGTGCGTAAGGCCATGGAGTCGCAATTGGCTGACGCCGCGCGGCGCGACAAATTGACGGGGTTGGCAAATCGCGCACTGTTCATCGAACGGTTGGAAAGGGCCGTTGCGCGTGTACGCGGCGGCGAGCAGCCGCTGTTCGCGGTGCTGTTTCTCGACTTCGACCGCTTCAAGCTGATTAACGATACCCTCGGTCACGACGCCGGCGATGAACTGCTGCGGCAGATTGCCCGGCGTCTGCGACGCGAATTGCGCGCTTCCGACAC
Organism: Steroidobacteraceae bacterium; assembly: GCA_052143815.1. Classification (GTDB taxonomy): domain Bacteria; phylum Pseudomonadota; class Gammaproteobacteria; order Steroidobacterales; family Steroidobacteraceae; genus Bog-1198. The sequence goes on from JBKQSA010000103.1 coordinate 69,477, forward strand.
CCTGACGGTCGATGAAAGCGGCAATGTGGTGAGCCGCTTCGGAGGCGATGAGTTCCTTATCCTGATCAACGACCTTAGGACGCCGGATGACGCAACTCGGATCGCCGAGCGGCTGATTAATGCACTAGCGCCCGCCTATGATCTGCAGGGCAGTGAGGTGCATTCGAGTGCGAGCATCGGGATCATCACCAGCGACCAGTGCCAAACCAATGCCGAGGACGTCGTGCGCAATGCCGATGTGGCGATGTATGAGGCCAAGCGCGCAGGCCGCGCTTGCTCGGTCGTGTTCAACGAGGTCATGCAGACGCGCCTGACGCGCCATGTGACGATCGAGAACAACCTGCGCCGGGCGCTTGGGACATCCGAGCTGTATCTGGTCTATCAGCCCATCGTCGAACTGTCGACCGGCAAGATGATCTCGGTCGAAGCGCTGGTGCGTTGGAACCATCCTACGCTTGGCGAGATTACCCCCTCGGAATTCATCCCGATCGCGGAGGAGTCGAGTCTGATCGTCGCCCTGGGTCAATGGGTGCAGAAAGAAGCCTGCCAGACGATGGCGATGTGGCGCAACCAGGATCCACTGCGCGCACCCCGCACGATCAGCGTCAATGTCTCGCGCGCCGAGTTGGCGATGGGCCGCCGATTGCTCGAACAAGTGCGCGCCACGCTGGAGCGCGTCGGGCTGCCCGCGCAGTGCCTGCAGCTCGAGGTTACCGAGCGTGAAGTCATGCGTCACCCTGAAGAAGCTCGTGCGCTGCTGCTCGAGCTGCAGGCTCTGGGCGTACAGCTTGCCATGGACGATTTTGGTACGGGCACTTCCTCGCTGGGCTGTCTACGGAACTATCCATTCAATACCATAAAGATCGATCGCTCCTTTGTGCAGGACTTGACCGGGAGCCCAGATGTGCTGGCGGTCATTCATGCCACCGTCAACCTGGTCGAGAACCTTGGAATGGCGAGCCTCGCCGAGGGTGTCGAACAACCCGCCCAGGTCGCCATACTTCTGTCGCTCGGTTGCCGTTACGCGCAGGGCTACTTGTTCAGTCGCCCGGTGCCGGCCGCCTTGCTTCTCGATGCAGCAAGTCCCCGCGTCCCCGCCGCGCCCGTGGGGGCTTAAGTTTCCCATGAACCGGTCGACACGCTATCAGCCGTTTTCAATCGCACGCACATTCACGGAAGCGCCTCGCTATGCAAGATGACGTGATGACACCGATCGACTCAGCCGCCTCGCATGACTCGCTCATGCGATTCTTACACGCAGCGCCGCTGGGCCTGTTGCAAGCTGGGCTCGACGGTACCATCGAGACCATCAACGCGACGGCGGCGGCTCTGCTCGCACCGCTGTCGTCCAATGGTCGCCTGGACAATCTGTTTGCCCTGTTGATCGAGGCCATGCCGCAACTGCAGGCGATGGTCGCCGCGTTCGATAAGGATACCGGTACCGTCTGCGAAGCCATTCGCGTACCGATGGTCGGGCGCGCGAATTCCGCCGTGTCTCAGATACCGTGCGTCGGACTTTTCAAATTGGATGCAACTCGGCTGTTGGCTACGGTGAGCGATGTCGTTGTCGAACCTGTTAATCACGAACGCGTCTCGCGGCGCAGCGTCATGGCGGCCGAGCTGCGGCAGGCGCTTGCGGAGAACCAGCTATTCGTCCAATACCAGCCCATCGTCGGGCTGCGCCGCGAGGACGCCAGCCTTGGGGTGATGGATCGGAGCGCGGGCGTCGAGGCACTGGTGCGTTGGAATCATCGGATTCGCGGTGCGGTGTCGCCGTTGGAATTCATCAGTGTTGCGGAGGAATACGGCCTGATAGGCGCGCTCGGCGACTTCGTGCTGAATACCGCCTCTCGTCAATTCATGAAATGGCAACTCGAGCTGGGAGTGCGTGCCCCGCGGCTATTGGCGTTGAACCTCTCGCGCGTGCAAATCGCGCAACCGGGATTCGTCGCCTCGGTTGGGAATATCGTGAACGCCAGCGGCATGGCTGCCGAGCAGCTGCAACTCGAAGTGAATGAAAGCGTGGTGGCGCAGGATGAGGCGGTCCAGGCCCGCTTGCGGGAACTCAAGGCACTCGGGCTGGTGCTCGCGCTGGATCACTTCGGGACGGGCTATTCTTCGCTGACCAGACTGCACCGGCTGCCGGTGGACGTCATTAAGATCGATCGTTCCTTCGTCAACGAGGCAATCGCCAGTACGTACCACCGGGTGTTGATCGAATCCATGGTGCGCGTCGCCAAAAGCTTGCGAATGAGCACGGTTGCGGAAGGAATCGAAACCGAAGCGCAGCTCGCCATGGTGCGGCAATCGGGCTGCGAGAAAGGCCAGGGATTCTTCTTCGGCGAGGCCATTTCGGCCGCCAACTTGGAGCAGTGGCTGAGTTTGGACTAAATCGCAGTCGATTAGGGAACTTGCGTCGCTCCGTAGACTCCGTAGACTCCATCTGGTAGCAAGGAATACAACGGAGCATCGTCATGGCGTATGGTTTCAGGATCGGTTTACCTCTAGCGTTGCTGCTTGTCTTCGGAGCCGCGGCGGCAGACCCCCAGCATGAGCACGGCGGTGGTGGCGAGCGATCCGGCGGTCACGAGGGCGGTCACCAGCCGGAGCCGCATCCCGGTCCCAGCGGCTATCAGCGAGTCGAGGAGCCGCACGGATGGAACAATCGGCCCGCCGCGGTGGATCGAGGCGCTTATCAGCATAATTTCCAAGCCTCCCGAAGCTACAGAATCGGCCCCTACCATCGTCCTCCGGGCTGGTCCGCGCGCCGCTGGGGCTATGGCGAAATTCTCCCGCGCGCCTTTTGGGCTCCGCAATATTTGCTGGCCGACTACTGGCTCTTCGCCCTTGAGGTGCCGCCCGTCGGATACGAATGGGTGCGCTACGGCGCGGATGCGTTGCTGATCAACACGAGTAACGGTGAGATACTGCAGGTGGAGTACGGCGTCTTCGCTTGACCGCCAAAAGCGGGAACGCAGTATGATTCGCTGACTCGGCGTCTTGCTTCGCGCTGCGCGGGGGCAGGGCGATTGCGCACCCCGTCTGGCGTCGCCCGGTCGCGCGGGCAGTTCTTGCCGTCGAAAGAAAAATAGCGTTGTCACTGCTCAGTTCCTTACCCCAATTCAAGCTCGCTCCCACGGATTTGCTGCGAGATGCGACTTACCGTCGCCTCTGGACGTCCATATTGATCTCATCATTCGGCGGCCAGGTGACCCTGCTTGCGTTGCCCCTATCGGCCGCGGTGCTGCTGCATGCCTCTCCGACGCAGATGGGATTGCTGACGGCGATGGAAATCGCGCCCTTCGTCCTATTCTCGCTGCCGACCGGAGTGTGGCTCGATCGCGTGCGCAAGCTGCCCGTCTACGTGGTCGGGGAGTTGTCGATCGCGGTGACCGTGGCCACGGTGCCCGTGGCGTGGTGGCTCGGCTGGCTGTCGATTCGGTGGCTATATTTCGTCGGCTTCGTGATCGGTGCGGTGAACACGACGGCGGGCAGCGCTGCGCAGATCGTGCTGACACAAATCGTGCCCCGCGAACGCTTGGTCGAGGCGCATGCCAAGAACGCGCTGGCGTCGTCAACCGCCGAGGTGACGGGGCCCGGTGCGGCCGGTGCGCTGATCAAAATGACGGGTGCTCCGGTTGCTTTGCTGGCCGATGCGGTGTTGCTGCTCATTTCTGCGTCGATCCTTCGCGGGGTGCCGGTCAAGGAAACACCGAGTACGCGCAACCCCGCGTTCTGGCCTGCCATGCGCGAAGGGCTGAACTTCGTGCGCGGCCATCGACTCCTGATTACGATGGCCGCTTGCGTCGGTACCTGGCAGATGTGTAACCAGGCAGCGATGGTGATCCAGATCCTGTTCGCCACCCGGCAACTGGGACTGACGGAACGCGGTGTGGGATTGAGTTATGTCGCCTTGGGAGCGGGAACGGTAGTGGCCAGCGCAATCGGATATCGCGTCATTCGCTGGATGGGAAACGGTCCGACCCTGGTATTGGGCTTCGCGGTGAGCGGTGTCGGATGGCTGGTGCTTGCGGTGGCGCCGCTGAATGCGTTCGGCGTGGCCGCCTACGTCTACATGCTGTTCTCTTTCGGCATAGGCGCCGTATTCATTTTCATCAATTTCCTGTCGCTGCGGCAGTCTGTGACGCCGGCACCGATGCTGGGCCGAATGACGAGCACCATGCGGTGGCTGATCCTGCTGCCGGCCGGACCCGGCGCACTGCTGGGCGGCTGGCTGGGAGAACACCTGGGATTGCGGGTAGCCTTGGGATTCGCGGGCAGCACCGCGGTGCTGCTTTCTCTGGTGGCGCGGCGGCTCGAGGTGATTCGGAACGTGAGAACCCTCCCGATGCTGAAGGCCGAAGCGGTGACGCCCTATTCGGCGAATCCCGATGCCGGCTGAACCCGCGCCGAGCCATTGCGCTGGGCGGATCGGCCTCATTTCCGATACCCACGGCCTGTTGCGCCCCGAGGCCTTGACCTTCCTCGGTGGCTGCGGACTCATCATCCACGGCGGCGATATCGGCGATTCTGCCATTTTGGACGCACTGGGGCGCATCGCCCCGGTCGTCGCCGTCCGCGGCAACAACGATAAGGGGCCATTGGCGAAGCAACTCAAGGAAGCCGAATTCATCCAAGTGGGCGGCGTCCTCGTGTATGCGATTCACGACCGGTCGCAGATCGACACCGATCTGCGGGCGGGAGGGGTTCGAGTGGTCGTCTACGGGCACTCGCATAAACCGCTCATCGAGGAGCGGGATGGCCTGCTGTTCGTCAATCCGGGGAGTGCTGGGCCGCGGCGCTTCAAGTTGCCGATCGCTGTCGGCGAGTTGGTCATCGACGGGGCTTGCGTGTCGGCACGGGTCGTCGATCTCGCGGATGCGCGAACCTACCGCACCTGCCAATTGCGAAGCTTGCGTGAATAGGTAGCTTCAACCTGTTGATTTTGCTAATCTTGCATCTCCATGAACATCACTGCTGACGGTCTCTGCGTCGAGAAGGTCCACGTTTGGCGCGGTGATCGCCATGTACTCAAGGGTGTCAGCCTCGAGGTCCGGCCCGGTGAATTGATGCATGTTTCGGGTGCCAATGGCACGGGCAAGACCACGCTGCTGCGGGTGATCACGGGGTTGCTTCGGCCGGAACAGGGCAGCGTAGCGTGGCGCGGCAAATCGATAATGACCGCGCCCACCGACTATCAGATCGAACTCGCATACGCCGCGCACGAGCCGGCGCTCAAAAGCGATCTGACCGCCCTTGAGAATCTGCGTTTCATGGTGGGGCTGCGGCGCCGCGTGACCTCGCGCGAGCTTCAGGCAAGCCTGGAGCGGACCGGTGTCGCAGGCTGCGCGGATCTGCCCGCGCGCGTGCTATCCGCCGGACAGCGGCGTCGGGTTGCCATGGCTCGCATACTGGCCGTCCGCGCTGCGCTGTGGCTGCTCGATGAACCCTACACCAATCTCGATGCGGCGGGCTGCGCGCTGCTGTCGGCGCTGCTGGTAGAACATACCGAACAAGGCGGCTTGGCCCTCGTGGTTGCGCATCACGACCTCAACGTAGCCGCGACGATGCGTCATCTGGCGCTGCAAGGATGAGCGTCGGCGTCTGGGAGGCGTTTGTTCTGGTGTTGCGCCGTGAGCTTTGTTTGAGTTTCCGGCGCCCGGATCAGTTGATCCAGCCGTTGGTGTTCTTCTTGATCGTGACCACGTTGTTCCCATTGGGGTTGAGCGTGCAGTTGTCGCTGCTGCGGGAAATGGCGCCGGGCGTTCTTTGGGTGGCCGCCCTGCTGGCGTCCCTGCTGTCGCTGGATGCATTGTTCAAGAGCGACGCGGATGATGGAACCTTGGAACAGCTGGTGTTGTCCGGCCAGGGCCTGTATGTGATCGTTCTGGCGAAGACGCTGGCGCATTGGTTGGTGAGCGGCGCAGCATTGGTGCTGGTATCGCCCGTGGTCGGCACGGCGCTGGCCATTCCGGTGACGGCGTTTGCGACCATGATGTTGAGCTTGGGTCTGGGCACGTTGACGTTGAGTTGGCTGGGCGCCATCGGCGCGGGGCTCACAGTGGGACTCAAACGCGGCAATGTGCTGTTGTCCTTGATCGTCCTGCCGCTGGCCATGCCGCTTCTCATATTTGGCGCCGGTGCCACCGATCGGGCCATTTCGGGAACCAGTGTGGCCGGTGCCTTGTATTTGCTTGGAGCGCTGTGCGTGCTGACGTGTACCCTGGCGCCATTCGCTGCGACGGCGGCGCTGCGGATCACGCTGGAATAACGCGAGAACGGCTATGTGGACATGGTTTTATCGGCTGGCGTCACCGCCCTACGTATATCGGGTCGCCGCGGGGTTGACGCCGTGGTTCCTCACCCTGGCGGCGATCGCGATCGGCTGCGGACTGATTGCGGGATTGGTCTTTGCGCCGCCGGATTATCAGCAGGGGGACGCCTTTCGGATCATTTATGTGCATGCCCCGAGCGCCTGGCTGTCGTTATTTGCATACATCACCATGGCTCTGGCCGGTGGGATCGCGCTGATATGGCGCATCAAAATGGGTCATGCAGTGGCTGCCGCCTCGGCGCCCATCGGCGCATCCTTTACCCTGGCGGCGCTGGTCACCGGATCGCTCTGGGGCCGGCCCATGTGGGGCACTTATTGGGCGTGGGACCCGCGGTTGACATCGGAACTGATTCTGTTGTTCCTGTACGTCGGCGTGATGGCGCTGCGGCCGGCATTCGAGGATCCGGGCCGGGGCGACCGAGCAGCGGCGCTGTTGTCCATCGTCGGCGTGGTCAACGTGCCGATCATCAAATACTCCGTAGTGTGGTGGAACTCGCTGCATCAAGGGGCCACGGTTGCTAAACTTGGCAAGCCCTCCATGCCGGGCAGCATGTTGTGGCCACTATTGACCATGTTTCTCGGGTTCATGTTGTTCTATGGGGCGGTACTGTGTATACGGTTGCGTGGCGAGGTGCTCAATCGAGAGCGCCAAGCTATGTGGGTGCGGGAGGCACTCAAATCATGATTAGCAGCAGCTTCTGGTCCATGGGCGGTTACGCACGCTACGTCTGGCCCTGTGTCGCCTTCGTATGCACCGTGCTGGCCTGGAACCTCTGGTCGGCTCTTCGCTATTTCGCGGCGGCTCGACAACGAGCGGCACGGGCGTTGGCGATGGCCGCGAGCGACAGCGCATGACGCCCCGACGCAAGCGCTTGTTCGTGGTGCTCGCCATTCTGGCTGGCGTGGCGGCTTCCGTGGCTCTCGCCGCGATGGCGTCACGCGAGCAGATCATGTTCTATTACGACCCTACGCAGATCGCCGCGGGCAAGGCCCCGGTCGCCAAGCGCTTCCGCATCGGCGGGATGGTCGTGAAGGGAAGCGTGTCGCGCAAACCGGGTGATTTGGAGGTGCGGTTCGTGTTGACCGACTTCGCCCATCAGGTCCCGGTCGAATATACCGGCGTGTTACCCGATTTGTTTCGTGAGGGGCAGGGTATCATTGCGCACGGAACCATGGGTGCCAACGGTGCGTTCGTGGCAGACGAGGTGCTGGCTAAGCACGACGAGAAATACATGCCGCCGGAAGTGGCCGCGTCGTTGAAACAGAAGGCTGCCGGCAAGCCCATCACTTGAGGCGTGGGAGTATTTAGATGGCACCGGAACTCGGGGTATTTGCCCTCATCTTGGCATTCTGCCTCAGTGTCTCTCAGGCGTTTTTCGGGCTCGTCGGCGCTTGGCGCGGCCGGCCCGTCTGGATGTCCGTCGCCCGTCCCGCAGTGACGGGCCAATTCGTGTTCGTGGCGGTCGCTTTCGCGTGCCTCGTGTATTCCTTCGTCAACGGCGATTTTTCGGTGCTGTACGTCGCCCGAAACTCGAACTCCCACCTGCCGCTGTTCTATCGCGTTGCTGCCGTGTGGGGAGCGCACGAAGGCTCGCTGCTGCTGTGGATCATGATTCTGTCGATCTGGAGCGTCGCGGTCGCTGCGTTCAGCCGTCAGTTGCCGATGAGTTTCTCGAGCCGTGTGCTCGGCGTCATGGGATTGGTCAGCAGCGGCTTCCTGTTGTTTACGCTGTGGACCTCGAATCCGTTCGAGCGCCTGATTCCGGCGGCCCAGGACGGTGCTGATTTGAACCCGGTATTGCAGGACTTCGCGCTCGCGATTCATCCGCCCATGCTGTACACCGGCTACGTTGGATTTTCCGTGGCTTTCGCGTTTGCGTGTGCAGCCATGCTCGAGGGAAGACTCGATCAGGCGTGGGCCAAATGGACCCGGCCATGGACGCTGTTTGCATGGCTATTCCTGACGATCGGCATTGCCCTCGGTAGTTGGTGGGCTTACTACGAACTCGGCTGGGGCGGGTGGTGGTTCTGGGATCCGGTGGAGAACGCCTCGTTCATGCCGTGGCTGGTGGGCACCGCGCTCGTCCATTCGCTGATAGTCACCGAGAAACGCGGCATCTTTAAGAGTTGGACGCTGCTGCTTGCGATCTTCGCGTTTTCGTTGAGCTTGGTGGGAACCTTTTTGGTCCGCTCCGGCGTGATCGTGTCGGTGCACTCGTTCGCGACCGACCCGAGGCGCGGCCTGTACATCCTGGCATTTCTAGTGCTGACGATCGGTGGCTCGCTGACGTTGTACGCGTGGCGCGCACCCAAGCTGTACGTACCCGGCGGCTTCGAAGTGCTCTCGCGTGAATTTTTCCTGTTGGTCAACAACGTGATCTTGGTGAGCGTGGCGGGATTGGTGCTGTGGGGCACGCTGTCGCCGCTCGTCTATGAGCTGCTCGGTATCGGCAAGATTTCCGTGGGGCCGCCGGTATTCGCCGTGATGTTCCTGGTGCCCATGGTGCCGTTGATGGCCTTTTTGGCGGTGGGTATGCATTCGGCCTGGCGGCGCGGCAAGCTCACCGGCTCGGCGCTGCTGCTATGGGGGATGTTGGTGCTCGCGGTGCTCCTTGCCGTTGTCATTCAGGGCGTCTCATTCGGGTCGTTCCATTGGGTGGGACTGGTGGGATTGAGCTTCGGTTTGTGGATCATTTTTTCTGCACTGCTCGAACCCATACGCAGGTGGCGCCAGGGTCAGCACGTCCCCACGGCGTTGCTGGGCATGGCGATCGCCCATCTCGGCGTGGGATTGTTCGCCATCGGCGCCAGCGGTGTCGAAAGCTACAAGATCGAGAAAGACGTGGCGCTCAGGCCCGGCGGCAGCTTCGCCATTGCCGGCTATGACTTCCGGTTCGTCAATGCGGTCGACGTGCGCGGACCGAACTACGATGCGGTGGAAGCGTTGGTGGAGGTGACGCGGGATGGCAAGCCGGTAGCGATCTTGAAACCCCAGAAGCGGCACTTCTGGGTACAGCAGACCGACAACAGCCAAGCCGCGATTTCGGTCAATTGGTCGCGGGATCTGTTCGTCGCCATGGGGAACTCCCTGGGTGACGGCGCTTGGAGCATGCGTATTCAGTACAAACCGCTGGTTCGATATATCTGGCTGGGCGCTTTGGTCATGGCGCTGGGCGGGTTCATTGCGGCTACGGACCGGCGCTACCGCAATAAAGTGCCGGCGGCGGTTCCCGACGCAGTGCCCTCGCCGCCGGATCCGGAGCCGAAGCTCGGGGCTGCGTGATGTGGAAATTTCTTTTGCCGTTCGCGGCATTCGTGGCGCTGGCGGTGCTGTTTGCATTTGGGCTCAATCCAAAGCGCGACATCCACGCCTTGCCCTCACCACTGATCGGCAAGGCTGCACCGTCGTTTTCGCTCACCGACGTGATGGACCCGAACCGGGCGGTCAGCAATGCGGCGTTCAAAGGTCAGGTTTACATAGTGAATGTATGGGGCACTTGGTGCGAAGCCTGCCGGCAGGAACACGAGGCGCTGCTCGGCATCGCCCGGCAGCAAGTCGTGCCCATCATTGGGCTCGTCTATATGGATCAGCGCGATAATGCGAAGGAATGGTTGGAACAATTAGGAAATCCTTACACCGCGGTGGCGTTCGACACCGACGGCCGTACGGCGATCGATTGGGGGGTCTATGGAGCGCCGGAAACATTCTTGGTGGATGGGCAAGGCCGAGTCATCTACAAGTTCATCTCGCCCATGACACCCGAAGTTTGGCAACGCGAATTTTTGCCGCGTATTGCTGCCGCCCGTCGAGCCGGCGCGTGAACTCGAAGCTGCCACTGCTGGCCGTGGTCCTCGCGGTTTGCTTGTCGGCCGGTGTGCCGGCGCGCGCGTTGGATGCCAACGGCCAGCTCGAAGATCCCGTTTTGCAAGCGCGCTACGAACGCATCACGAAGGATCTTCGGTGCTTGGTGTGCCAGAACGAATCGATTGCGGACTCCAATGTGGAGTTGGCCAGCGATCTACGTCGCCAAGTTCGCGAAATGCTCAGCGCCGGTAAGAGTGACGATGCCATCTTCGATTTCATGACGGACCGTTATGGTGAGTTCGTGCGCTTCAACCCGCCGCTGGAACCGAAGACTCTGTTGATCTGGGGAGCGCCGTTTCTCGTTTTGGTCCTTGGGGTCGTCATTATTTTTCGCATCGTACGCCGCCGCTCGAGAATGCCCCTCGACGATGAATCCGCGCCGGGACCTCTGTAATCCATGACTACGTTTATCGTCGTCGCAGCCGTCATGGCTGCGCTCGCTGCGGCCGCCGTGGCGGTGCCGCTATGTCGTGATCGTCAAAGCCGGCTGGTCGGCGCCCTTGCCGGAGTGCTGATCGCCGGGGCGGCGGCCGCACTCTATCCGCTATGGTCGAATTGGAATTGGCGTGCGCCGGCTGCGGCCCAAGCAGCGGGTCCCGACGTGCTTGCCATGGTCGCGAAGCTCGAGACTCATCTGCGCGAAGATCCCAAAGATCTGGCGGGCTGGCTGATGCTGGGCCGCTCCTATCTGGCCCTGGAGCGCATGGACGATGCGATCGTCGCTTACGATCACGCGCGTCAGCTCGATGCCGACAGTGCGGAGGCGGCGCTGGGATTGGGCGAGGCCATGAGTCTTCGAGCGGGAGGCAACATCACCCCCGCCGCGGCTCAGCTGTTCGAGCAGGCGTTGACGCTGGAGCCGGGCAGTCCGAAGGCCTTGCTCTACGGCGGCTTCGCGGCCGCGGCGCGCGGCGACTACGCGGTCGCACGTACCCGCTGGTTGGCGCTCAAGGCCTTGCACCCGCCGGCCGAGATCGACCAATTGTTGGACGCTAGAATCGCAGAGCTCGGCCCGGCCGGCGGAGGCCCGGCTGCGGCCGCTCCGGCCCCTGGCACGGCGCCCGCGGCGGGGGGCGCTGCCGGCGCCGCAGCCCCGGCGTCTGCGCCGGGTGCGGAAGTCACCGTGAACATCAGTATCGCGCCGGCGCTCAAGGCTCGACTCACCCGCGAGGCGCCGCTATTCGTATTCGCGCGCGAACCCGGCGCGCAAGGCCCGCCTTTGGCCGCGAAGCGCTTGACCAGCGCCGCCATCGGCACTCAAATTCATTTGTCCGCCGCTGACTCCATGATGCCCGGCCGGACTCTCCTCAACGGACATCAGGTCTCCATCACCGCGCGCGTGTCCTTCAGCGGTCAACCGCTGCCGGCGGCCGGCGATTTATACGGGGAACTCACCTATGATGTCGGACATGATGGAGCACGCGATCTCGTGATCGATCGGGTCGCCGAATAGGGAAGATTCATGCTGATGAAGGAATCATCGCCGGCCGCCGAATCGTGGTTCACGCTTCGCCTCGGAAAATGGCTGCTGCTGATCGTCGGCGTTGCAATCATCGCCTTGCTGGCACTCCGGTTGATGCAGGCGTTGAGCCCGAAAAAGGCGCTCGCCAAACCGATTGCCATTCCCACCGTGTCGGTCACCGAAGTCGGCGTGAGTACGGTGCCGACGACCATCGAGATCACGGGCACGATCGCCGCACGGTACGACATGCCCATCGGCGTCGAGGGCGATGCGGGCCGGATCGCAGCGATCAACGTGGAAGCCGGCGATCACGTCAAGAAGGGCGAGGTGCTCGCGCGCCTCAACGTGTCGGTATTGCAGCCGCAGGTTGCCAATCTGGAAGCCGCGCTCGAGCAGGCGCGTGCGGAAGCGGAGCTCGCGGATGCGGAATACCATCGTGCGGTAACCGTGGGCTCCGCCGGTGCGCTGTCCGTCGAAGAAACTCAGCGCCGAAAATCGAGTGCGGTAACCGCTGCGGCAAAAGTAAAATTTGCCGCGGCGCAGTTGGCCGAGGCCCAGGCTCGCCTGGCGCGGGCCGAGATACGAGCACCGGCCGACGGCATCATCCTGACTCGCAACGTCGAGGTGGGACAAACGGCGACGCCCGGCGGCGAAGCGTTATTTCGGTTATCCGAGGGCGGCGCAGTGGAACTGCGCGGCCAGGTCGCCGAGCAGGATCTGCCTCTGTTGAAAGTCGGCCAGGACGCATCGGTGCGGCTCACCGGTACATCGCAGTCATATCCCGGCAAGGTCCGTTTGCTGGGCGCGGTCATCGATCCGCAGACGCGGTTGGGAACGGTGCGCGTGGGGCTCCAGCCGGATCCGAATCTGCGGCCTGGGGCGTTCGCCCGCGCGGAAGTCACCGTGAGCAATGCGGAGCGGACCATACTGCCGCAGACCGCGGTCCTGATAGACGAGAAAGGCAGCTACGTTCTGGTGGTCAACGCGCAGAACAGGGTCGAGCGGCACGCCGTGCACGTCTCCGGCATCGTCGGCAATGGCGTGAGCATCGCCGACGGGGTGAGAGATAAGGACCGGGTGGTTGCGACCGCCGGCGCATTCTTGCAGCAGGGTGAGGTCGTCAACCCCGTACTGAAAGACACCGGCTCTTCATGAAGAACATTTCCGCCTGGGCCATCCGCCATCCCATCCCGCCCATGGTGTTGTTCGTGGTGCTGTTCTTCTTGGGCGTGGCGGCGTTCATTCGATTGCCAATCAACTTGGGTCCGGACATTTCCTTTCCGCTGGTCAGCGTCAGCATCGGGCAACCGGGCGCCGCGCCGACGGAAATGGAACCGCAGATTGCGCAAAAGCTGGAAGGCTCGATCGCGAGCATCGGCAATGTGCGCAATATCATCACCTACATCGTCGAAGGCGCCGTCGATATCGACGTGGAATTTCAGATCGGCACGCCCATCGATCGCGCGGTGACGGATGTGCGCGACGCGGTGGCGAAGGTACGCAACGACCTGCCGCAGGGCATCCTGGAACCTCTGGTGCAGCGAATCAACGTCGATGGAGATGCCATCGCGTACTACGCGGTAACGACCACGACGCTCACGCCCGAACAGCTCAGTTGGTCCATCGACAATGGCGTCACCAAACGGCTGCTCGCTATTCCCGGCGTTGCGCAGGTATCGCGCAGCGGCGGTGTGCGTCGGGAAATTCGTGTGGAACTGGATCCCGGCCGGCTGCAAGCATTGGGGCTGACGGCGTTCGAGGTCAATGAACAAGTGCGGGCGCTCAATCTGGATGCGGCCGGCGGCAGGGCGCAGGTGGGCGGCGGCGAACAGGCCATCCGGGTTTTGGGGGGCGCCAAAACGGCGGCGGCGCTGGCAGATACCCAGATCATGGCCCGCGGCGGCAGGTCGTTCCGCTTGCGCGAAATCGCGGACGTGCACGATGGCATCGAAGAGGTTCGCAGCATCGCCCGGCTGAATGGACGGCCGGCTACCGCGTTCGGAGTCTTCAAGGCGAAGGGCGCCTCGGATGTCAGCGTGTTCAAGGCGGTGCAAACCGAACTCGCTAAAATTCAGACCGAGACGCCGGCGCTGCATATGACGCTGATATCGAACACGGTCGACCATACGCTGCGCATCTATGATTCGTCATTGAGCGCGCTGATCGAAGGGTCGCTCCTCGCCGTGGCCGTCGTGTGGCTGTTTCTGCGCAACGTGCGCGCCACCGTGATTTCAGCGCTGGCCATCCCGCTATCGGCGGTTCCGACGTTCGCTTTCATGCAGTGGATGGATTTCACGCTCAACCAGATCACGCTGCTCGCATTGTCGTTGGTTGCGGGCGTGCTGGTGGACGATGCCATCGTCGAGATCGAAAATATCGTCAGGCACATGCGAATGGGGAAGAGTGCTTATCAAGCGGCAATGGATGCGGCGGACGAAATCGGGTTGGCCGTCGTGGCCACCTCGTTCACCATCATCGCGGTCTTCCTTCCTGTGAGCTTCATGAGCGGAATAACGGGTCAGTATTTCCGGCAATTCGGCTTGACCGTGGCCGTGGCGGTCTTCATTTCGCTCATGGTGGCGCGAATGATCACGCCCGTGCTCGCCGCCTATTCCTTGCGGCGCGGTCTCATCCACGCGGACGAGCACGCCGACGGTCCCATCATGGCACGCTACTTGTCGCTGCTGAGCTGGTGCGTGGCCAATCGTTGGAAAACCATTGCCGGCGGCGCAGCGTTTTTCCTGTTATCCATCATGGCCATGACCATCATTCCGCAGTCCTTCGTTCCGCCCGAGGACTTTGCGAGTTCGCAACTCAACATCGAGGTGCCGCCGGGCGGCACGCTCGAAGACACGGCGCAAGTGTCGGCCGCGGCGGCGGCCGTGCTCCGCAAGTCGCCCGAAGTGACCGACGTGATCGAGTTCGTCGGCAACGGCGACACGGGCGAAATACGCTACGGGAATATCTATGCCAGCCTCGTCCCGCGTGCCGATCGCAAGTTGAGCCAGAAGGAGTGGGAGCAAAGCATGATGCCCATCCTCAATCAGGTGCCGGACGGCCACCTGAATTTCACCAGTCAAGGTCCCGGCGGTGGCCGGGATATCGAATTTTTTCTCGTCGGTGATGACCCGCCATTGGTCGAAAAGACCGGTCACCAGCTCCTCGCGGAAATGAAATTGCTCAACGAGATCCGCGATCCGCAGATTCGCGGCGATCTGCAGCGTCCGGAAATTGTCGTCAAACCGCGGCTCGATGTCGCCGCCCAATTGGGGGTGAGCGTCGAAAGCATCAGTCAAACCATCCGCATCGCGACACTGGGCGACCTGCCGCAAAACGGCGCCAAGTTTTCCTTGGGTGACCGTCAGGTTCCCATTCGTGTGAGCCTGACCGAAAGCGCGCGCCGTGATCTTTCGACACTGGAGAATCTTCCGGTTCCAACTGCATCGGGCGCCGCCGTGCCGCTCAAGTCGGTCGCCGACTTGAGCTTCGGTCAAGGCCCCTCGGTGGTGCGCCGCTACAATCAAACGCGCCGTTTGCGAATGGAGGCGGATTTGAGTCCCGGCGTCGAACTCGGCGCGGGCACCCAGAAAATCTACAACTTGCCGACGATGAAGAACCTGCCGCAGGGCATGCGTATGGTGAAAACGGGCAATACCGAGTTCTTTCAGGAAATGATGCAGAACTTCGGGCTCGCCATGGGTGCCGGGATTCTGATGGTGTTCGCGGTATTGGTGCTGTTGTTCGCCCGCCTGTTTCAGCCCATCACAATTTTATCGGCACTGCCGCTTTCCGTCGGCGGCGCCGTGCTGGCGTTGCTGCTCACCAATCGACCCTTCTCCATCGCGGTGGTCATCGGATTTCTCATGCTCATGGGAATCGTCGCGAAGAATTCCATTCTGTTGGTGGACTTTGCGATCGAAGAGATGCGCGCCGGCAAATCCCGGCTGGAGGCAATCCTGGAATCGGGTCACAAGCGGGCGCGACCCATCGTCATGACGACGGTGGCCATGATCGCCGGCATGTTGCCGGTCGCCCTGGGATGGGGTGGGGACAGCGATTTTCGATCGCCGATGGCGATCGCGGTGATCGGCGGCCTGGTGACTTCGACGTTGCTGACGTTGATCATCGTGCCGGCCATTTTTACCGTATTCGACGACATCGAGCGTTGGATCGCGCCCAAGGCCGGCAAGCTCCTGGCCGAACCGGTCGGTACGATCTCGGGTGAGATTCCGGGCAGCCCGCGCGGGCTTGGGTCCCGGTCGAGCGGCATTCTGCCGAACCAGACCGTGGCCGCGGGAGATGGCCCCGGCGACGGCCTGTAAACGCGCCGGGCAGATGCGCGTTGCTTCTGTCGATATGCCGCTGAAAGCCTACATGCTGATCCTTGCGGTGCTGTTGTCGGCGCTGCCGCCGGCGGCGCGCGCGGACCTGCACGATGCCGTCAATTGGGCCCGCGTGCAAGGATGCGCGCGGTCGATTCGAATCCCGCTGCGCGACAGCCCGAAGCTGCGGCTGGCGGCACAGCAGATGGCAACCGGCATGTCGCTGCATGCGGCGCTGTCGTCCGCCGGCTATGTTGCCGCACAGTCTTCGGCGGTGCATTTGTCGGGCGTAGTGAGCGACGCGCAGGTGAGCCGCATCCTTTCCGCCAACGATTGCGCCGCGTTGACCGATCCTCACGTGGCAGAGATGGGTGTGCAGCGCCGCGGTCGCGATCTGTGGATAGTATTTGCGGCTCCGGTGGCGCTGCCGTCGACCCGCGATGCGGCCCTCATTCAGCGGCAAATTCTGGATCTGGTCAACAGATCTCGGGAGAGCGGCCGTCGCTGCGGAAGCAAACCGTATCCTGCGGTTCCGCCGCTCACGTTGAATACGGTACTGACCGACGCGGCGCTTGCCCATTCGCAGGAAATGGCCGCCTATGATGAGTTCGATCACCGTGGCCACGACGGCAGCTCACCCGCGGCGCGCGTTGCGCGGGCCGGGTATGGAAGTTATCTCATCGTGGGTGAAAACATTGCCGCGGGCGCGATGACGCCGGCGGAAGTCACACAAGGGTGGCTCGACAGTCCACCGCATTGCGAGAACATCATGGACTCGCGCTTTTCGCAGATCGGCATTGGGTTCGCAGTGAATACGGCGAGTCCCGAACTCGTCTATTGGACCCAGGATTTTGCGGCGCCGCGCCGCGATCACATTGCCGGCAGGACAGGGCCCTAATCCATGACGGCGTGCACATCCGCCGGCGCCGCGCCGCGCCGTGGCGTGCGCAGAAGCAGCAACAGCGGAAGCACCGCGATCGTCAGATAGAGCATCAGCCGAAAATCATTGATGTAAGCGATCATGGACGATTGCTGGGTGATCATGGCGTCGAGCGCTGCGGCACCGCTCGGCCGCGCCAGATCGTAGGCCGAGGCTACCGCCGGATTGTTCCAAGCCGGATTGGCATACGTGATCCGCTCGACCAACGCTGCATGCGTGGACACGGTGTTACGCACCAGCACCGTTTGCACCAGTGAGATGCCGATGCTGCTGCCGATGTTGCGGACGAGACTGAAGATAGCCGTTCCGGGGGCGCGCATGGCCGGACTCAACGTGGCAAACGTGGCAGCGCTCAACGGCACGAACACCAGTCCCATGCCGATGCCCTGTATCACGCCCGGCCAGATGATGTCGCCCTGCGACAGGTCGAGGGAATACTGGGTCATCTGCCACAGCGCCACCAGCGTGACAGAAAAGCCGGTGAATAAAATCAAACGTAGATCGACTTTACCGATGATCCGTCCCGCGATGAGCATGGCCAGCATGGTGCCGAGGCCCGATGGCGCGGTGACCAATCCGGTGGTGGCGACGGGATAATCGAGCAGATCCTCCAGCATGGTGGGCGTGAGCGCCCGGGTTGCGTATAGCACCAGGCCGACGATGAAAATGAACAGCAACCCGGACACGTAATTGCCGTTCTTGAGCAATCGGTAGTCGAAAAATGATTTGTCCGGGCGGGTGAGAGCGGTGTGGGCAATGAAGTACGTGAACGTGACCACCATGGCGACCGCTTCGATCCAAGTTTCCGTCGACGAAAACCAATCGTTCTGTTCGCCCCGATCCAACAGCAATTGCAGGGCGCCGATGGCCAAACTCAACGATGCAAACCCGAACGGATCGAATTGCATACGGCGTGTCGCGGGCGATGGCCGGATAAATCGCCAAATGCCGTAGGTTGCGAGCGCACCGATGGGAATGTTGATGAAAAACACCCAGCGCCAGTTGTAGCTGTCCGTGAGCCAGCCACCCAGGGTGGGCCCAAGTATCGGACCCACCATGACGCCCATACCCCAAACCGCCATGGCCGAGCCCTGTTTTTCGGGGGGGTTGATGTCCATCAAGACCATTTGCGACATCGGTACCAAAGCCGCGCCGAACACACCTTGCAGCAGCCGGGCCGCGACGATTTGGGCCAAAGAATCAGACAATCCGCACAATGCCGACGCGACGGTGAATCCGATCACCGACATCATGAACACGTTCTTTTGCCCGAAGCGGTCCACCATCCACCCGGTCAACGGTGTCGCGATCGCCGCCGCCACGATGTATGCGGTCAGCACCCAGGCTATCTGGTCTTGGGAGGCCGACAGCGCGCCTTGCATATGCGGCAGGGCCACGTTCGCGATCGTGGTGTCGAGGGTCTGCATGATCGTCGCCATCATGATCGACAGCGTGATCATGCGGCGATTGAGCGGGCGGATCATGACGCGCCGTCGATCCTGCGCTGCAGGTCCTCCAGAACATGGGTTGCCGTTTCGAGGTGGAGGGGATCGATCTTGGCGAGCAGCTCCTTGCGCACCGCGGCCGCTTCGGCCTTGACCTTGTCGTACAGTCGATAGCCCGCTTCCGTGATGATCACATGCTTGATGCGTCGATCCACGGTCGACACCTCGCGGGTGACCAATCCGGATTTCACCAAGCGATCGACCATGGCCACCATGGTGGCGCCTTCGACGGCGAGCCGGTCGGCCAGTTCGGATTGCGACAGCGGCCGGCGCGCTTTAGCCGCCACGGCAATCGTCATCCAACTCGCCTGACTGACGCCCAGAAATTTCAGGCGCCGATCGATGGCTTGCCGCCACGCACGCGCCGTGCCGTGCAGCGCGTTTGAAAAGCGTTCTTCGAGCTCGTCCATTACAAAGCTCTCTAATCATTAGCAGGCTAATCAATATACCATAGACAATTCCGGGAACCCAGCCACGGTAGCGCTGTCTCGTTGACTATGGTAACGGCAACATTGATCTCGACGCTGAACTTTGATGCCGGGTTTTTGCCTCGACGGTCGGTGGTCGATGGCCAGTCGTTGAGTCCGGGCGATCCCGCCATTCTGGCGATTACGGACTTCACTCGCGAACATCCGGTCACCGTTGACGCCGAGCGACAGATCGACGATGCGTTGAATGACATGATCAATCTGGGCGTCCGCGCGCTCCTGGTCTACAAAGAACACCGCATCGTGGGCCTCATCACGTCGTACGACATTCAGGGGGAGAGGCCGATCCAGTTTCTGCAGTCGTCGAATTACACCCAGCATCGCGATATCCGCGTCGCCCACATCATGACGCCCTGGGATGCGCTGACAGCCGTGGAGTGGCGGACCGTGCAGTTGATGTGCGCGGGCGACCTGCTTGCCTTGTTGGACGAAGCGGGCTTGACCCATGTCATCGTGGTCGAACCCGATCGGCAAAGCGCGTCGTGTGTCGTTCGGGCTTTGGTTTCGCGCGCTCGATTGGTCCGTCAGTTGAAGGGACTGCGGCGCGCGGGCTGAAACGCGCGCAGCAATCGCTTCGCCGCTAGCTTTTCACCCACGTTACCGTGGCGATGCCGGCAAAAGTCATCAGCAGCGAGCCGATCAAATGCACGGCGATGGTGCCCATCGCCCAGGCCATGCGGCCGCTTTGCATGAGCGTCACGACCTCGGCCGAGAAGGTGGAGAACGTGGTCAGACCGCCGCAAAATCCCGTGGTGACGAACAGCCGCCATTCCATGGGGGTGCCCGGGTTCGCGGCGAACACGGCGAGCGCCACGCCGATCACGTAGCAGCCGAGGAGGTTCGTCGCCAGGGTGCCGGGCGGAACCGTCGGAAAATAACGATTGAAAATCAGCGCGAGTAACCAGCGCAACAGGCACCCGAGCATGCCGCCCGCCGCCACCGCAATCATCGATCGCCACCACGTCATACGGTAACCGTACGTTTATCGCTCAGCGAACGCCAGATGGACATACGCGTAAGGCCCCCCGCTTCGGGGTAAGCGGAGGCCGGCAGAAGGAATACGCCGGAACCGATGGTGTTGCCCACCACCAAGGCCACGCACGTCCAGAAGCCGAGCAAGTGCGGTCGCTTGGCGTTCTGCATCAGCGATCTGAAGATTGCGGGACGTTGACAGATCGCATCGGGCAGATCGTAATCGCTTTGGCAGCACGAATCAAAGTTATGGAGAAGTCTTGCGCCGTGGCCGGCGGTGCATCCGTCCATGCATTTATTCGTGAGCCGCGCCCGCGAACGCGAAATATCGTTCGCAATTCGCGGTAATCTCATCATCCTCGCACCGCCGCTGGTGATTCTCGAAAATGATCTCCAGCTGGCGCTCGACACCATGGATCGCTTGCTCGGGGAGTTGAACTGGACATGAAAAACACACACATCAAAACCGATTTGCCGGGTCCCAAGGCTCGTCAGTTGCTTGCGCGCGATGCGCTCGTGGTTTCACCCTCGTATCCACGGGACTACCCGTTCGTGATGTCCCACGGCAAAGGGGCTGAAGTCTGGGATGTGGACGGCAACCGCTTTTTGGATTTTGCGGCCGGCATTGCCGTTTGCAGCACCGGCCATAGCCATCCGGTGGTAGTGCAAGCCATCAAAGATGCAGCGGATCGGTTTTTACATATTTCCTCGGACTATTGGCACGAGGGCCAGGTTCGGCTGGGTGAGCGGATCAACGAATTGTCGCCGATGAAACAGCCGGTGATGAGTTTCTTTGCGCAGTCCGGCACCGAAAGCGTCGAGGCAGCACTCAAGCTGGCGCGCTATGTCACCGGCCGCGGCCGCTTCATCGGATTTCTGGGCGGATTCCACGGTAGAACCATGGGGTCTCTGGCGTTCACGTCCAGCAAGTACACCCAACAAAAAGGCTTTTTTCCGACCATGCCGGGCGTCACCCATGTGCCGTATCCGAATAACTATCGGCCATTGTTCGCAGGCCTCGATCAGGGTCGCGCCGTGCTGCGTTATATCGAGGAGGTCCTGTTCGTCTACAACGTGCCGGCCAACGAAGTCGCGGCCATCCTGGTCGAACCCATTCAAGGCGAGGGGGGCTACCTCGTTCCGCCCGATGGATTTCTGGCCGGCTTGCGTGAGCTTTGCGACCGGCACGGCATTCTCCTGATTTTCGACGAGGTTCAGTCCGGCATCGGACGCACCGGCAAGATGTTCGCATCCCAACACTGGGATGTGGCTCCCGACATCATGACGTTGGCGAAGGGTTTGGGGTCCGGCATGCCCATCGGCATGATGGTCGCGAATCGCACCATCATGCAGAAATGGTCGCGCGGCGCTCATGGAAACACCTTCGGTGGCAATCCGTTGTGTTGTGCGGCCGCGCTCGCGACGCTCGACCTGGTCGAGCATCGCTACCGGGAAAATGCCGCCAAAGTTGGCGATTACTTCATGAAAAAATTGCGCGCGCTCGCGGACAAGTATGCAGTGATCGGCGAAATCCGCGGCAAGGGGCTGATGATCGGTATGGAACTGGTGACCGATGCAGCCAGCAAGACTCCGGCCAAGGAATTTTGCGATGCCATCATCACGCGCGCGTACCACAACGGGTTGATCCTGCTGTCCTGCGGCCAGAGCACCGTTCGCTTCATGCCGCCCTTGATGATTCGCGATTCCGACGTCGATGAAGCCGTGAACCTGCTCGATCATACGATGGCCGAAGAACTCTCGAGTACGCACCTGCACGTCGCTCGAGGCGTTGCAAGCGCCTGAGCATGACGTCGATGGCTTTCAGTCGAATTCGCACTGCATTGCTGCTGTTGATGGTGAGTACGATGGTAGGTTTCGGCGTTCGTGCCGCCGCGGCCGAAGAGAAACGCTTGTTCATTTATAACTGGACCGACTTCATCGGTCCCGACACCATCGAAAAATTCGAGAAATTGACCGGCGTCAAGGTGACCTACGACGTCTACGACGCGGAGGAGACCATGGAGGCGAGGCTCATGGCCGGCAGTTCGGGTTACGACGTGGTGAGCGCGTCGACCGATTTTTTCAGCCGCGAGATCAAGGCCGGCGTCTATATTGCCTTGGACAAATCCAAGTTGCCCAACTGGCATAATCTCGATCCGCGGATATTGGCCATCCAGGCCGCCTACGATCCCGGCAACGCCCATGCGGTACCGTACCTGCATTCCATCAACGGATTCGCCTACAACGTCGATATGATCAAGGCGCGCATGCCGAACGCGCCGGTGGACAGTCTGGACATGATATTCAAGCCGGAAGTGGTGTCCAAATTTGCCGATTGCGGCGTGACCTTTCTCGACTCGGCGGAAGACGTGCTGCAGCTGGCGCTGCGGTACTTGGGACTCGATCCCAACACCACTGACGCCAAGGACTTCGAGGCCGCCGAGGCCATGCTGCTGAAAGTGCGTCCCTTCATTCGTTCTTTCGATTCGTCGGAATACATGAACGGACTCGCCAACAAAGAGGTTTGCGTCGCGATGTCCTGGTCCAGCGACTATGCGTTGTCGAGCGCACGTGCTCGGGCCGTCGGGGTTCGGTTGAACCTGGCGTTCACCGTGCCGAAAGAAGGCGCCAATCAGACGTTTTCGTCGCTTCTCATTCCCGAAGGAGCTCCGCATCCGCAAGCCGCCTATCAATTCATCGACTTCATTCTGCGGCCGGACGTCATCGCCGAGATCACCAATTCGATCTATTATGGCAACGACAATATCGCGTCGCGATCCTTGGTCGATCCGCGTATTCTCAACGACGTGACGCTCTATCCCACACCGGACATGGAGCAGCGGCTCTACAGGTCTGCGGAAGTGACCGCGGCGACGGAGCGCATTCGTACCCGTACGTGGACCCGTGTCAAGACCGCTAAATGAGTGAACGGTGAGGACTGCAATGAACAGAATCGTCAGTTTCCGGCGGATGGAAGATGGTACCCGCGAAGACTACGAATTGTTGGATGAAGCCGAGCGTGAGTTCGTTCGTCGGCTGCCCGATCGCCTATTGGCATCGCTCGGCAGGCTCGATAATTCGCTCGAGGGATATCCAGTGAGCCGCCTCGAGCATTCGCTGCAGGCGGCTACCCGCGCGCTCGAGGACGGCGCCGATGACGAACTCATCGTGGCGGCACTCATCCACGACGTCGGCGACGAACTGGCTCCTTACAACCACGCGGCGATCGCCGCCGAGATCCTGCGGCCGTATGTCCGCCGCGAAGTGACGTGGATCGTGGAACAGCATGGGTTATTCCAAAGCTATTACTATGCCCATCATCTGGGCGGTAATCGCAATGGGCGCGATAAGTTTCGTGATCATCCCTGGTACCAGGCGTGCAAGGATTTTTGCGCGAATTGGGATCAGTGTTCGTTCGATCCCCACTATCGGTGGGAGTCGCTCGCCCGCTTCGAGCCTCTGCTGCGAGAGATTTTCACCCGGCCGCCGCATGATCCGCGGTACGTGACTTAAGTTGGCGCTTCGCGCCGAATCTACGGCGTCGATGCGACGCCGTCCTATGATTGCTCGCTGCGCGAGCACTAAATCGCTGCCGGCCGAGTTGAACGCATTACCGTTCGGCCAGCTGCGCGTCCATGAGGCGATGCCGTTCCGCTCGGCGCATGAAGTATCCGGCGAGCAGCACGCACGCGCCGACCAGGCAGATGATGAGGCTGGCGAGTGCGTTGATGTCGGGGCTGACGCCGAGTTTGACCTTCGAAAAAATCACCATCGGCAGCGTGCTTGCCCCGGGGCCCGATACAAAGCTGGAAATCACCAGATCGTCGAGCGACAAGGTGAAGCTGAGCAGCCAGCTGGACGCCAGCGCGGGCGCGATGCCGGGCAATGTGGTATCCACGAAGGCACGCACCGGACCGGCGCCGAGATCCATGGCGGCTTCCTCCAACGATCGGTCCGCACTTTGCAAGCGCGACTGCACGGTGATCGTCACATAGGCGGTGCAAAAAGCAATGTGCGCGATCACGATTGTCGTGAAACCGCGATGCGGCCAGCCGAACAGATGCAGCATCGACACGAACAACAACAACTGCGTGATGCCGGTGATGATCTCGGGCATCACCAACGGGGCGTTGACCATGCCCGTGAGCAGCAGACGGCTGCGAAATACTTTGAACCGGACCAGGGATATCGCAGCCAGGGTGCCAAGGATCACTGCGCCGGTGGAGACGACTACGCCGATTTGCAGCGACAACCATGCAGCGTCGAGAATCTGGTCATTATGCAATAGCTGCGTGTACCAGCCGGTGGAGAAACCGCCCCAGACGCTCACGAGGGCTGAAGCATTGAAGGAGTAACCGATAAGCACGAGAATAGGCACGTATAGAACGGCGATGCCGATGCAGAGGATCGAGATCAGCAGCGGTGATACACGCTCGTTCATGAGGCTTCCAACTGCTTGGTGCTGTAGTGCTGGTAGAGGGCAATCGGTCCAACCAGCAGCACCAAGAATGCAATGGCGACGGCGGACGCCACCGGCCAATCGCGGTTGCCGAAAAATTCATCCCATAGCACGCGGCCGATCATCAGATTGTCAGGGCCACCCAACAGCGTGGGGATGACGAATTCGCCGATCGCGGGGATGAACACCAGCATGGAACCGGCGATGATCCCCGGCATGGACAGAGGCAGGGTCACGTCGATGAATGCGCGCCACGGGGGGCTCCCCAAGTCGGCGGCCGCCTCGAGCAGGGAAGGGTCCAGCTTCTCCAAGGTCGCGAACAGCGGCAGCACCATGAACGGCAAATACGAATAGATGATGCCGAGGTACACCGCAAAGGTCGTTCGCATGATCTGTAAGGGGTGATGGATGATGCCCAACCACAGCAGTGCCGAATTGAGCAGCCCGGTCTCGCGGATGATGCCCTCGAGCGCGTAGACGCGCAGCAGGAACGAGGTCCAAAACGGGAGAATGATGATGAGCAGCAAAATACTTTGCGTACTTTTCGAGGTCCGTGCAATGGCGTAGGCCATGGGATAGCCAAGAGCCAAACAGATGAGCGTAGAAAAAAAAGCCGTCTTTATCGAATATAAATAGGAAAGGCCATACACTTGATCGGTGAACAGATACTTGAAGTTGCCGAGGTTCAACGTCATGTGGACATGCCAATCCGGGCTCATGGAAAAGATATCCGTGAACGGAGGCACCCTCACCGCGGTGTCGGCGAAGCTGATGACCAGAGCGAACGCGAACGGAATGAGGAAAAAAACCAGGAGGAACAGCAGCGGCGGCAGAATGATCAGCCATTTACCGTGGCGTTTCAGCCACTCGCCCCTCGAGGGCCCGCGCCAGTCGCCGCGCGGCCGCGTATCAGCCATGAGCGTGAACTTCAATTGAGCCCGCGAAAAAAGACGAACAAGGAGGCGTCCGGCGCGCCCCGAGCGCGCAAGACCCATGGCCGGCAGCGCCAGCGATTGATCGAGGCATGCATATCGGCGCTGCACATCTACGGTCCGTCACGGACCACCGTGGAAAAAGTCGTGGCGATTGCGAAAATGTCACCTGGCATCGTTCGATTCTACTTCGACTCCAAAGCCGCCATGCTCGTCGCATCGTTGCAATTCCTCGCCGCCGAATTCGAGGAACGGCTGTTGGTCCCCGTGGCAAAACTCAAATCAACGCCCGTAGCCGCGCTCGAACTGATCGTCGATCTGTATCTCGACCCGGACATTGCCAGTCCCCGCAAGGTGTCCGTTTGGTATGCATTTTGGGGCGAGGCAAACTCCCGGCAGGAATACTACGACATTTGCGGACAGAAGGACGAGAGCTTCGCAGCATTGGTTCGCGAATTGATCGAGAGTTTGATCATCGAGACCTCGCAGCCGCAGTTGGACCCGGACGGAATCGCCCTCGGCCTCATCGGCGTGCTGGAAATGCTATGGCAGGATTTCGCTTTTCGAACGGAGCGCAATATCGATCGTGCCGCAGCCAAGCGGCGCTGCATGGCCTACCTGCGTTCGATATTCCCCGGCCAGTTTGCCGTATCGGACGGCCACGCGTTGCCGCCCGTGGCCTTACCGGTTGGCGTCGGGCGATTACCGGGATGGGCGTATGCGGATGCGCGCATTCATGCGATGGAGCGCGAGCTGCTGTTTCAGAACGCTTGGGCGGTAGTAGGCCACGAATCGCAGGTCGCGCACGCGGGGGAATTCCTGTGTATCGACAGCGGCGCCGAACGGGTGCTGGTGGTGCGTGACGCCTTGGGGGCCGTGCATGCGTTGCGAAATAGCTGCCCGGAGTCGCCGCACGCGCTGCTCCCCGCCCGCCGCGGTCGCTTGGACGCGGGCATCGAGTGCAAGCTGCACGGGCTACAGTTCCGTTTGAACGGTAAGTGTGCGACGGGGTCGGGGCGGATGGATTTGGGTGTTCTCGATTGGTCATCAGTGGGCGGGCTGATGTTCGCGAAATCAGCCGCCCGCGAGCGGTCGGCCGACGCGCCGGCCCCCGCAGCATGGTTCGACGCGGCACCACCGCAAGGTTTGATGATGCTTGGCCCCGCCATCGAATTGCCTGTAGCCGCCGATTGGAAAGTCGTGGTCGAACAATGGCTCGATTCGACCATGCACGGCGTGGCGCCCTACGGGACGCCCTACGGGACGGCCGATTTCGCGCCGAGCCCTGCGGTGGATTCGATGGTTTGGCATGCCGCGATCTTGAGTGACCCCGGCTGGAGCGGGCGCCGCTATCGGAAGCTGATGGCGTGCACTTCGGAACGCACCTGGCGCCGGCAATTCATCGCGCCGAATCAGTTGCTGGAAACGCGCCCCGATGGCTTGGCGGTGGTGCAGGCCATTCCCGTCGCGCCCGGACGTTGTCTCGTGCGCCGGCTGGACTACAGCGTGCTTGCGCCGGACGCAGGCTCGATGGCGGTGCTGCATCTTGCGCGGCGTTTGGGGCCGTATGCTCGAAGAACGACGCGGGATGTAGCGGAATCCATACAGAAGGGGATGGTCGAATTCGGCTATCAAGTCGCGCCCGGCGCGCCGATTTCGCCGGCCGTCGCTTGGTTTCGCAATCGCCTCGCTGCCCGCATTCCCGCACTGGCGCGCCGCCAGCCACCGACCGATACCTGAAAATTCACTATACTGGCGACCTTCGCGACGATCACTGAATGGGAGAATTTCGTATGACCCTGGCTTCCTTGAGCACCAGCGACTGGCATGCACGCGCCGCAAGCGTGCGTTACGAGACCGGACATTTCATCGACGGCAAGGCGGTGGATTCGGTGGCGAAGGGCCGTTTCACCGTGGTCAATCCTGCCACCGGCGCGCCGCTGTGCGAAGTGAGCGCCGGCACCGCCGCCGATATCGATCTGGCCGTCGCAGCGGCGAAGCGCACCGTGAAATCCCGCGTATGGAGCCGCATGGCGCCTCGCGATCGCATGGCCGTGCTGGCGGCGTATGCCCGGTTGATCGATGCGAATGCCGAGCGCTTCGCGCTGCTCGACACGCTTTGCATGGGCAAGCCGATCTCCGATATGGTGAACATCGATGTGCCTTCTGCGGCGAAGAATTTCGCCTATTTCGGCGAGCTCGTGGACAAAATCGACGGCGCGGTGACCGCCACCGCGCAGGACGCCTTCCATTACATTTTGCGCGAGCCGTTGGGCGTGGTGGGTTGCATCGTGCCGTGGAATTACCCGTTGTTGATGGCGGCCTGGAAAGTCGCGCCGGCGCTGGCGGCGGGCAATTCGGTGGTGTTGAAACCCGCGGAACAGTCGCCCTTGTCGGGGCTGCTGATGGCTCAATTGTTCGTCGAGGCGGGCGGCCCGCCGGGCGTGTTCAACGTCGTGAACGGCTTGGGCGAAACCGCGGGCGCTGCATTGGCGCTGCATAGCGATGTCGCCAAGATTGCATTCACCGGTTCAACGGAGATCGGCAAGCAGATGCTGATTTACGCCGGCCAATCCAACATGAAGCGCGTGGCGTTGGAATGCGGCGGCAAGACGCCGCAGATCTTTCTCGCCGACATGCCCGACATGGACACCGCCGTCACGTATGCGATCAATGGCATCTACGGCAACATGGGCGAGGTGTGCAATGCCGGTTCGCGGCTTTTGATCGATCGTCCCATCGCGGAGGAATTCATCGCCCGATTCATCGAAAAGGGCAAATCGGCGTATAAGGCCGGCGACCCGCTCGATCCGACCACCAACTTGGGGCCGTTGGTCACCGCATCGCACCGCGCGCGCGTGATGAATTACATCACCCGCGGCAAGAGCGAAGGTGCGCGCTTGGAATTCGGCGGCAATACACCGGATCTGCCGGGCGCCTACGTCAATCCGACCCTGTTCACCGGCGTGAACAATCGAATGACCATTGCTCAAGAAGAGATCTTCGGACCGGTGGCGGCCGCGATTGAAATCGACGGCATTGCCGAAGCTTTGACGGTGGCGAACGATTCGATCTACGGTTTGGCCGCCTCGGTATGGACGCGCGATCTGTCGGTGGCACACAAAACGGTGCGGGACTTGGAGGCCGGCGTCATCTGGGTGAACTGTTTCGACCACGGCGACATGACGCAGCCGTTTGGCGGCTACAAGCAATCCGGCCAAGGTCGCGACAAATGCCTGGAGAGTTTGATCTCTTACACGCAGACCAAGTCGGCGTGGATCCATTTGGGTTGACCGCTGCATCGCGGCGCCGCGCCTCGCGCCGCGGCGCCGCTTCTCGTCAGGGTGACCGTCAGCCGCGGCGTACCTCGCTGAACTGCTTCGGCGCCGCCGGCAACCGAAACTCCGGTATGCGCTCGCGCAGCAGATCGTGGAATTCGAGCATGCAACCTTCGAGCTGCGACAGCGGGCCGGGTCTATAGCTGCTCGACGCTAGGCCCCGTTGGACGCGCTCGCACAACCATTTATCCTCGTTGTTCACGGAGGCATTGATGCGGTTGCTCAAGAATCGGACAGCGCGCATTTCCCGAGTCGTGCTCGGCAAACCGAATACCGCGCCGCGAATGATGCATTTTCCGGGACCCGCAGGCAGCACTTGGAAAAAGTCCATTTGGTCCGGGTACACGTCGATGCCTAAATTGGGCAAGGCGCTGTAGAACCGCCAAACGCGGCGCTGGTCCTCGGGCAAATGCGCGACTGCCCGCCCGATCAGCGATTGATACAGGCCTTCAGACCAGCGCGGCGATCGCTTCTCGCGCAGCCAGCTCGAGCCCCGAGCAACGCCCGGCACCGTGGCCTGATCCTCGTAGTCCGGAGTGAACATGCGGAATAGGCCAGGGTGGCCGATGGGTACGTGGTAGGACTCCAGGTAGTTATCCATCGCTATCTTCCAGTCGACATTCCACACATCCGACGAGATAGGGCTGAGCGGCACCATTTCCTCGCAGCGATAGGCGGCAAGTTCCTCACCGAGCTTTCCCCACATCAGGGACACGGGCTGGGGGAGGCCAAATTCGGAATCGGGCGCCAGGCAGACGAAGACGAAACCAAAGGCGATATCCGTGCGCACAGACCTGAGTCCATGGTCCGCACGATTCAGACCGGGGAAGCTCTCCTTCACCGGCATGCCGATCAGCGCGCCATCGTGACGATAGGTCCAGCCGTGATAGGGACACGTGATGGTCGCCGGGCAGGTTCCGGCGCCATCGAGTAAACGGGCCCCACGGTGACGGCAGACGTTGTGGAACGCCCGGATGGACCCGTCGCGATCTCGTAGCACGAGCACGCTTTCGGGGCCCAAATCGAACGTCGCGTAATCGCCGGCCTTGGGAATCGAATTGACGTGACAAACGATCTGCCAGCTTGGCATTAAAACGCGTTCGCGTTCGAGCCGGGCGAGCTCAGGATGGCTGTATACCCACGCCGGTAGGGCGCGCGGCAATCCGGCATCGGCAGCATTGGCGGGTGTCGCGGCGGACCAGCTGTGCATAGCGTTTTCTCCGTCCCGATTATATGGCTGTTTAATTTACGCCGGTTTACGGCCGGTTGGCAAGTAACCGGCAGTGCAGCAGGGAAATTGCGACAAAATCCGCGCAATTCGACCGCCCTAAGGGGTGCACAAAGCGCGCCGATGACATTGGAATTATATGGTCATATAAAAAATGTGGACGCCTTGCACGGCGGATGATACGTTTCCACCATCCGCAACCCGCGGGGCCGCCTACAGAAGTCAAAGGGGATGCCATGGCGAGAAATCTCACCAACAGCAATGCACATTTC
Source organism: Steroidobacteraceae bacterium (assembly GCA_052143815.1). Taxonomy (GTDB): domain Bacteria; phylum Pseudomonadota; class Gammaproteobacteria; order Steroidobacterales; family Steroidobacteraceae; genus Bog-1198. The sequence continues at coordinate 99,594 of JBKQSA010000103.1, forward strand.
AAGCGCGCCGTGAAGCGGCTGCCGTTGGGCGTTGCTTCGAATTTCCGCTACTGGGGCGACGATCGGACCATCTATGTGAAACACGGGAAGGGTGCTCGAATCGTCGACCTGGACGACAACGTGTATGTCGACTACCGCATGGGCTATGGGCCGGCGATTTTGGGGTATGCCGACGAACGCGTCGACGCCGCGGCCCGCGAGGGTATGGAAGTGGGCGGTGTATTCGCCTTGTCGACGGAACGCGAACTGAGGGTGGCCGAGCGCATTTCCAAAATGGTGCCGGCGGCGGAACTCGTGCGCTTCTCGAATTCCGGAACCGAAGCGGTGATGGCGGGTTTGCGCCTCGCGCGTGCCTACACGGGCAAGGACGATTACGTGATTTTGGAGGGCAGCTATCACGGCTTGTTCGATGCCGCGATGTGGTTCACGCCCATGGATAAATGGTCGCAGGTGGGCGATCCGGAAGTTAAACCGTACAGCGAAGGCGTGCCGGTCAGCACGAGGAGCTTCGCGCATTTCGTGCAGGCTAACGACGCCAATCAGCTGGAGGACGTATTCAAGCGCCATGCGCAACGCATCGCGTGTTTGTTGATCGAGCCGATCATGGGCAACTGTCTCGGCATCGCGGCCGAGCCGGAGTATCTGCGCGCCGCGCGCGAGCTATGCGACAAGCACGATGTGGTGTTGCTCATCGACGAAGTCAAAACCGGGTTCCGCGTGGCGCGCGGCGGCGTCCAGGAGCTGTATAACATCACAGCCGATTTGTGCACGTTCGCGAAGGCGCTTGGGAACGGTTATCCCATTTCCGTGCTTGCAGGCCGCGAAGAGATCATGCGCAAGATCGGTCGTGGTGTCGCGCACGGCGGCACCTACACGGCGCACTCCGTGTCTCTGGCCGCCGCCGAGAAGTGTCTCGAGATTCTCGACGAAACGGACGCCCTGGAACGGGTCGCCGCTTACGGCACGAATCTGCGCAATGGCATGCGCGCGATATTGGCAGCGCGGGGAATCGCGCACAGCTTCGTCGGCCATCCATCGATGAGCGGTCTGTATTTCGCCCATGAGCCGCCGCGCAATTATCGCGCGTGGAAGAGCAGCGACTACTCGTTCTATGATGCGATGGCTCAGGTGTTGCACGACGAAGGCATCTTGTGCGAACCCGACTCGCGCGAACCGTGGTTCGTTTCCGCCGCGCACGACGCAGCATGTCTTGCCGATACGCTGAAGGGATTCGAGATTGCGGTGGATGCCACACTGCAGTCGAGCGGCGCGACGCATAAAGTGCCTGCTTGAGCGCCGAACCGGCAGGATCGGCTGCGGTGGGTCATCCTAAGGACCTCGACGCCATCATTGTCGGGGCGGGTCACAACGGGTTGGTGGCGGCGTGCTATCTGGCGCGCGCTGGATTGAAGGTGCTGGTGCTGGAACGCAACCCCTTCATCGGCGGCGCAGCGGTCAGCCGCAAGCTCTACAAGGACTTTACGTACTCGAATTGTTCCTACGTGTGCAGCCTGCTGCGCCCGGAAATCATGCGCACCTTGGAATTGCCCAAATTCGGGCTGCAGATCATTCCGTATGAAGGCGGCTGCACCATGATGCAGGGCGGCGGGCATCTGGCCCTTTACGACAACCACGATGCGTTGCGCCGGGAGATTTCGCGGCATTCCAAGCGCGATGCGGAGGCGTACGACCGGTACTCGAGGGACGTAATGCGTCAGTGCAAGTTCATCAAGCCGCTGCTGATGCGCGAGCCGCCCGATCCCGCCTCGTTCAAACCGCGCGATATCCAGGAACTTCTGTATCTCGGCAAGCGCTTTCATGGCCTGGGCGAGGAGCGCATGTACGACACGCTGCGCTTCTGGACCATGAGCGCCGCCGATTTTCTCGACGAATACTTCGAAAGCGAAATCGTCAAAGCGCATTTTGCGGGCAGTTCCATCATCGGCACGGCGTTGGGGCCGCGCTCGCCGGGGACCGCGTATGTCTTGCTGCATCATTATATGGGCGATATCGACGATACCGTCGGCGCCTGGGGGTTCGCGCGCGGCGGTATGGGCGCGATCAGCAATGCGTTGGGGGCGTCCTTCCTGGCGAGCGGCGGCGCCATTCGCAGCGCCGCTCCGGTGACGCAGATTCTGGTGAAGAGCGGTCGGGCCGCCGGAATCGTATTGGAGGACGGCGAGGAGATTCGCGCACCGCTGGTGATATCGAACCTGGATGTGCGTCGCACGTTTCTGAAGACCATGGACGCGAAGGACTTGCCCGATGAGTTCTTGAAGCAGGTCAAGAATTTCAAGATTCGGGGGTCGTCCGGCAAGCTCAATATTGCGCTCGACGGTTTGCCGCGCTTCCCGGCCATACCGGAAGGCAGCCCAAGCACCCGCGGCGACATGCATGTCACCGACACCATCGAAATGATGGAGCGTGCATACGACGACTGGAAAGAGGGCCGTTGGTCGCGGGCGCCATATATCGATATGTTGATTCCATCGCAGATCGATCCCAGCATGGTGCCGAACGGCAAGCACTACATGTCGGTGTTCGTGCAGTACTGTCCTTATGAACTGGCCGATGGCGAATGGACTGCCGCCAAACGGCAGGCATTCGGCGAAACCGTCATCAACACCATCGCGCGTCACAGTCCCAACTTCAAGGATCTGATTCTGCACGCCGAGATCCGCACGCCCTGGGATATTGAAAACGAAGTCGGACTCACCGAGGGCAACATCTTTCAGGGGGAGTTGACCATGGATCAGTTGTTGTTCAATCGCCCGGTGCCGGGCTACGCGCAATATCGATCACCGGTGCGCGGCGTTTACATGTGCGGGTCCAGCACGCATCCCGGTGGCGGCGTGATGGGTGCGCCGGGCGCCAATGCCGCCCGTGCCGTGCTCAAAGATCTAGGGAAGGCGCACTGACATGGCGCCGCGACGCGCGCCACCGCGCTATGACTGCATCGTAATCGGCGGCGGTCATAACGGCTTGGTCTGCGCCGCCACCTTGGCGCGCGGCGGGCGTTCGGTGCTCGTACTGGAGGCGCAGTCGCACGTCGGCGGAGCGTCCTCGACACGAGAATTCGCGCCGGGATTTCAGGTGTCGGCCTGCGCGCATCTGTTGCATCTCATGCCCGCCGAACTGATCCGTGAACTCAAGTTGGAATCCCATGGCCTCAAATGGTCCGCGCAGAGCATGCCGACCACGGCCTTGCTTGCCGGCGGCTCGCCGTTGGCCGTGAATCGATCCGGTTTGTCGGGTTCGGATGCCGCGGCTTATGCGGTGTATTACGCGCGCATGCGGCGCTTCGCCCAGGCGCTGGCGCCGCTCCTCGGCAAGGTGCCCCCGCGATTGGGCACTGCCGATTGGTCCGATCGTTGGGCACTGCTCGGCTTGGGTTGGCAGATCCGCAGGCTCGGTCGGCGCGACATGCGCGAGTTGCTGCGGATCGGCGGGATGAACGTCTTCGATTTGCTCGAGGAGAACTTCGAGTCCGATATTCTCAAGGGCGCACTGGGGTTCGACGCCGTGCTCGGCACGAATTTCGGTCCGCGTTCTCCGGGAACGGTGCTGACCCTGCTGTACCGTCTGGCTGCCGAATTCGCGGGCGGTCCCACCACTTTGTCGCAACCGGCCGGCGGCTTGGGCGCATTGTGCGATGCTCTGGCGAAGTCGGCGGCCCACGCAGGCGCGGAAATCCGCACCGCTTCGCCGGTGGCGCGCATTCTGGTCGAAGCGGATCGGGCGGTGGGAGTGGAACTCGTGTCCGGCGAACGCATCGCGGCCGCAGCGGTGGCGTCGAGCGCCGACCCCAAGACCACGTTCCTGAAGCTGCTCGGCACGCGGCACCTGGACACCGGCTTCGTGCGCCGCGTGCAGCATTTTCGCGCGAAAGGGCTGGCCGCCAAGCTGCATCTTGCGTTGGACCGCGCGCCGCAATTCGCCGGCGTCGATGCCGCAGCCTCGAGTGGCCGGTTGCTGCTGGCCCCTTCGTTGCACTATCTCGAGCAGGCTTACAATCACGCCAAATACGGGGAGTATTCGTCCGCTCCCGCCCTTGAAGTCACCGTTCCCACGATCAACGACCCTGGGCTGGCGCCGCCCGGCAAGCACGTGCTGTCCGCCATCGTGCAATACGCGCCTTATGCGCTCAAGGCCGGCTGGCAAAGCCAGCGGGAGCGATTCACGGAGCTGTGCATCGATACGTTGGAGAGCGTGGCGCCAGGCCTGCGCGGCAGCGTGCTCAAAGCGGAATTGCTGACGCCGGTGGACATCGAACAAGAACACGGCATCGACGGCGGCCACTGGCATCATGGCGAATTGGCGTTCGATCAATTCTTCATGGTTCGTCCGGTTCCGGGAGCCGCGCAACATCGCACGCCGCTGCCGGGCTTGTACTTGTGCGGAGCCGGCTGCCACCCGGGAGGCGGAGTCATGGGTACGGCGGGCCGCAATGCCGCGCATCAGCTCATGAAACCGGGTGCCGCCCCATGACGTCTGCGAAAACGCTCGCGCCCCACTTCAAGCAACCGCTGCTCGAAACTCCGTTTCACGCCCGGGCCAGGGCCTTGAGTCAAGTCGACAGCTTCGTCGCGTGGGCCGGCTACACGACCGTCGATGTCTTCACGTCGGTCGAGCAGGAATACTTCGCGATTCGCAATGCGACGACGCTCTACGATTTGACGCCGATGGTGAAGTATCGAATCGCCGGCCCGGACGCCGTGCCGTACTTGAACCGCTTGGTGACGCGCGATCTTGCGAAGCTCAAACCCGATCGCGTCGCGTACTGCGTCTGGTGCAACGATGCCGGTCGCCTGATCGATGACGGCACCGTGTTCCGGCTGGGGGAGGCTGAATTCCGCCTCTGTACCGCCGAACGGCAGATCGACTGGTTGCTGGATTCCGCCATCGGTTTCGATGTAAAAATCGCTGAAGTCACCGAGGACATTGCGGCGCTCGCGGTGCAAGGGCCCACTTCCTGTGCCGTCTTGACGGCAGCCGGCCTGGCCGGAATCGACCGGTTGAAACCCTTCGAGATCGGCTATTTCAACGTCGACGGGCGACCACTCACCGCATCGCGTACCGGTTTCACCGGCGACCTCGGCTATGAGTTGTGGATGGCGCCGCAGGACGCGGAAGCGGTATGGGATGCCTTGATGGCGGCGGGGCGCTCGCGGGGTATTCGCGCAATCGGCTCGCAGGCACTCAACATTGCGCGACTCGAGGCGGGGTTTCTGAGTCCGAATGTGGATTTCATATCCGCGGAACATACCATTCGCCCCGGCCGAGATCGCTCGCCGTTGGAATTGGGTCTTGCGTGGCTGGTCGATTTCGACAAGGGACATTTCAACGGCCGTCGCGCGCTCCTGGCAGAACGTCGGCGCGGCCCGCGCCGACAGCTCGTCGGATTGGACATTGCGGGCAACAAGCCCGCCCACAATGCCCTCTTATATGCCGAGGCCAACGGTAAGCGCGAAATCGGCAGCGTCAGTTCGGCGGCGTGGTCGCCGACTTGCAAGCGCAACATTGCCCTTGCTATGGTCGAGGCATCGCACGTCCGGATAGGATCGACGGTCTGGGCGGAAATCTATCTTAACCGTGAACTCGTGTGGGAGCGCCGTATGTCGCGTGCCGTGGTGGTGGAGCGTCCGTTTTTCGCGCCGAGCCGACGCCGCGCAACCCCACCGACCGAGTTTTAGGCTCCTAGCGCGTGGTGTCGACGCAGCAGAAATCGATCGCCGACCGACCCTGGCTCGATCCCGACGCCAGACCGCAGATCGTCATCGAAAGCATCGACAAGACGTTCGGCGCATTCACCGCCGTCGACAGCGTCAACTTGAGAATCTACAAGGGCGAGATGTTTGCCCTGGTCGGTGCCTCCGGGTGCGGTAAAACAACGTTGCTCCGCATGCTTGCTGGGTTCGCCACCCCCACCGGCGGGCGGATCATGATCGATGACGTGGACATGACCACGGTCCCGCCGCATGAGCGCCCGGTCAACATGATGTTCCAGTCTTATGCTTTGTTCCCGCACATGACGGTCGAGCAGAACGTGGGCTACGGCTTGCGCCGCATGTCGCTCGAGGCCCCCGTCAGGAACAAGCGCATCCAAGATGCGCTGGAGATGGTGCAACTGGGGGCCTTGGCAAAGCGTAAACCACATCAACTCTCCGGCGGACAACGGCAGCGCGTCGCGCTGGCGCGTGCGCTCATTCGCCGGCCGAAGGTGCTGTTGCTGGACGAGCCGTTAAGTGCTTTGGATAAGAAATTGCGGGAGCAAACGCAATTCGAGCTCATGAATATTCAGTATCAGGTTGGCATCACGTTTGTTTTCGTTACCCATGACCAAGACGAGGCCATGGCGCTGTCCACGCGCATCGCCGTGATGAACCGGGGCCAGGTCTTGCAGGTGGGCACGCCGTCCGAAATCTATGAATTTCCGCAGAGCCGATTCGTCGCCGATTTCATCGGCACCACCAATCTCTTCGAAGGCACGGTGAGCGGCAGCGAGCGAGGGGCTATCACCGTGCGCAGCGCGGAGGCCGGTTGCGACCTGGTCGTCGATGAGCTTGGACGTTTCGGCAGCGGTCAGCGTGTGTGGGTTGCCTTGCGCCCGGAGAAGATACGCCTGAGCAAGCAGCCGGTCGACGGCAGCGGCATGAATCAGATGAAGGGCGTCGTGTGGGAGTTGGGTTATCTCGGCAATCGCTCCACCTACCGCATCAAGACGGAGACCGGCAAATTGGTTACGGTGTTCGCTCAAAACGACCGCCGCACTTCCGAGTGGTCGATCGATTGGAGCGATGAGGTCTATCTCAGTTGGTCCGCCAACGGCGCCGTCATTTTGCAGCAGTGAGCATCCAATGGACAAAATGCTGACATCCCCGGCGGCCGGCAGCGGCCCTGCGCTGGTGTTCTACGGCCTTCGGTTGTTGCTCGCGGTGTGGCTCAGCGCGGCGGCGGCGTCACCGCGGGTATCGACTGCGGCTCCGCTGCCGCCTCACAAAACCCGGACGGTGGTGCTGATCGTCAGCGACGGGTTGCGTTGGCAGGAGATCTTCACGGGAGCCGAAGAGGATTTGCTCAACGACAAGGCGGGCGGCAGCTGGGTCGGGGCGGAGGATTTGCGCAAACGCTATTGGCGGCAGAGCGCCACGGAGCGACGCGCACTGCTGTTTCCGTTCTTGTGGGGAACCGTCGCAAAGGGCGGGCAGATCTACGGCAACCAAGCCGTGGGCAGCGTGGCGCACGTGACCAACGGCAAGGCGTTTTCGTATCCCGGGTACAACGAAATGAGCACCGGTTATCCCAACGACGCCATCGACAGCAACGAATTCGGACCCAATCCTAATCCGACGGTGTTCGAGTGGTTGAACAAGTACGATGAATTGCGCGGCCGTGTCGCCATCTATGGCACCTGGAACGTGTACGACAATATTTTCAACAAGAGCCGCAGCGGCCTCGTTATGCAAACCGGGTGGACGCTGGCAAGGAAGCAGCACGAGACGGCCCGCGACGCCCTGCTGCGCGAACTGTTCGCGACCACCACCGAGTTCGACGAAGAGGATTGCCCGAATTCGCTGCTCCAGATTCCGCTGGTCGACTATGTGAAATCCGGTAAACCGCGCGTGCTGTTCGTGGGATATGGCGAGACCGACAACTGGGCGCATCAGGGGCGCTACGATCTGGTCCTGGACAGCGCCCACCGCTTCGACCACTTTGTCGCACAGCTTTGGGACACCATGCAGGCCATGCCCGCCTACCGCGGCACCACGACGTTCATCATCACCACGGATCATGGCCGGGGCAGCGGCCTTACCGAGTGGAAGGAGCACGGGGTAGAAGAGAAGGGCTCAGAGAACATTTGGCTCGCCGTGATCGGCCCCGACACCGCCGCCCTCGGGGAACGTTCCAAGGTGGCGCCGGTGACTCAGGCCCAGATCGCGGCCACCCTGGCGGCTTTCGTCGGCAAGGATTATCACGCGGCCGTTCCCCGGGCGGCGGAGCCCATCGCGGCGGTGCTGTCGGCGCAGTAGCCGATGCCGGCGGCCGCGCAGCGTTGCCCGCGCAGCGTCGCTTGCCGCGTTTTTTATATTATACTCGTAACATTACAAAGACCGTTGCGCCTGCGAGGATGTCATGAGGAATGTCAGAACACTTGGCCTTTTGGGAACCGGAGTCATCGGCGGCGGCTGGGCAGCTCGGGCGATGCATTTCGGCATCGACGTCATTGCCGCCGATGTGAAGCCGGAAATGGAGACATGGATACGCGACGCGGTTGCGAATGCCGAGCCGGCGCTGGCGCGATTGACGTTTGCACCGTTGCCCCCCAAAGGCAAGCTGTCGTTCACGACGGATCTGCGCGTCATGGCGCAGCAAGCGGATTTCATTCAGGAGAACATTCCGGAGCAACTGCCGCTGAAACAGCGCATGTTGGCGGAAGTCAGCCGTTTCGCGGGCGCCGATGTCATCATTGCGTCCAGCACGTCGGGACTCACGCCCACCGATCTGCAGCGCGACATGGTGGCGCCCGAGCGTTTCCTGGTGGCGCACCCGTTCAACCCCGTGTACCTCCTGCCGTTGGTCGAATTGGTGGGCGGCGAAAAGACCGCCCCGGCCACCATCGAGGCAGCCGTGCAGTTCTTCACCTACATCGGGATGCACGCGCTCAAGGTGCGGCGGGAAGTGCCGGGCCATTTGACCGACCGCCTGCAGGAGGCCATTTGGCGCGAGATCCTGCATATGGTGAACGAGGGCGTGGCGACCACCGGTGAATTGGACGATTCCATCGTCTACGGTCCCGGCCTGCGCTGGGCCGCGATGGGCACCAATATGATTTATCATCTCGCCGGCGGCGAGTCGGGGATGCGGCACATGCTGGCGCAATTCGGCCCGGCATTGAAATGGCCTTGGACCAAACTCGAAGCGCCTGAATTGACCGAAAGCCTGATCGATAAGATGGTCGAGGGAACTCAGCGCCAAGCGGCGGGCCGTTCGATCCGGGAATTGGAACGGCTGCGCGACGATTACTTGGTGGCAATACAGCAGGTGCTCAGACAGTACGACATCGGCGCCGGTTCGACGCTGCGCGCGCTGGAGGAGCGGCTGTATCGGGACGCCAGTGCTGCCGCGGTTCCGAGTTCGGCGTCTGAGTCGGGCGGGTTGCCGCGATTCGACGCGGTGGTCCGGCCGGAGTGGGCGGATTACAACAATCACATGTCCGATTTTCAGTATGTGCACCTCTTCGGCGATGCAATGGATGCGCTGTACCGGCAGGTCGGAATCGACGACGCGTATCGGAAGTCCGGCTGCATGTTCTACACCGCCGAAAGTCACGTCAAACACCTCAAGGAGGCCAAAGTCGGTGAGCCCGTGCACGTCACCACGCAAATCTTGAGCGTGGATGACAAGCGGCTGCATGTCTTTCACCGGCTGCATCGCGGCCGCGACGGTGCATTGATCGCCACGGGTGAACAGATGCATCTTCACGTCGACACCGCCGCGACGAAGGCGGCGCCGATGAGCGCCGCGCTTCGCGGCAAGCTCGATTCGCTGCGTCGGGCGCATGTTGCGCTGCCCGTGCCGAGCGCAGCCGGCAAGCCGGTGGGCAGCCGAGTGAAGCACTGAGCTCATCATGCCGAAAATCGTCGATCATGCGAAGCGCCGCGAGGAAATTGCGCTGGTGGCTTGCAAAGTCGTTGCGGACCATGGTTTCGAGCAGGCCACGGTGGCGCGCATCGCGTGCGCCGCCGGGTACACCACCGGAATGGTGGCGCATTACTACGACTCGAAACAGGACATCATCCTCGCCGCTTTGCGGCTGATTCTGCTGCGCATCGAACAACGCCTGACTCGTGAGCGCGACAGTGGCGACGCGGACCTGCTCAGTGTGCTGTCGGAGGCTCTCGCGGTTGATGCCCAACGGTTTACCGAGTGCGCGTTTTGGATGGCATTTTGGGGACAGGTTCCCGCCGACAAGAAGCTCAAGCGGCTGAATGCGTGGGTCCATCGCGAATACCTGCGCTTGTTCGCTCGATGCTTCGCCGAACATTGGCCGGAATGGTCCGGATGGTCGCAGAGCGCCCGCGACCAGGTGTTGCGCTCGGTGGTGACGTTCATCAACGGGTTGACTGCAAGTGCGGTGACGAGCCCGCGCGACTGGCCCGCAGCCGTGCAGGTCGCGCAACTCGAACTGCAACTGGCGCTGCTGCGCCGGTGGGCCAAAACGAAGCGCAGCAAAGCTTGCGCATCAAAAGGGGTGTAGCGATGGATTTTTCTCTCAGCGATGAACAGCAACTCATCATCAAGACGACCCGGGACTTCGTGCAAAAGGAGCTCTACCCGCATGAAAAGGAAGTCGAAGAGACCGGAGTGCTGCGGGCTGATTTGCACAAGACACTCAAAGCCAAAGCCATCGACGCCGGTCTGTACTCCGCGAATATGCCGGTGGATGTGGGCGGCGCCGGACTCGATACGGTGGCATGGGTGCTCTACGAGAAGGAGTTGGGTCGGACAAATTACGCGCTGCATTACTCGTGCGTGGGCAGACCATCGAATATTTTGCTGGCCTGCGAAGGCGAGCAGCGCGAGCGTTACCTTCTGCCGACGGTCCGCGGCGACCGGACCGAATGCCTTGCGATGACCGAACCGGGCGCCGGCTCCGACTTGCGCGGAATGAAAACCTCGGCGGTGGCTTCGGGCGATGAGTTCATCATCAACGGCACCAAGCACTTCATCAGCCATGCTGATCATTCGGACTACGTCATTTTGTTTGCGGCCAGCGGGGAAGAAGCCACTGCGCATGGCACGCGCAAAAAGATGACCGCCTTCTTGATCGACATGGGTCACCCCGGATTCGAAGTGCGCCCCGGCTACAAGAACGTATCGCACCGCGGTTACACGAACAGCATTCTCGAGTTCAATAATTGCCGGGTGCCGAAGTCGGCCATCCTGGGTGAGCTGCATCGCGGGTTCGACGTCGCCAACACGTGGCTGGGGGCGACACGCTTACAGGTGGCCGCAACCTGTCTGGGCCGCGCGGAGCGCGCGCTGGATCTGTCGAAGCAATGGGCCGTCGATCGCGTTCAGTTCGGCCAGCAAATCGGGAAATTTCAAGGAGTGAGCTTCAAGCTGGCCGACATGGCGGTGGAACTTCGCGCCGCCGAATTGTTGGTGCTGGAGGCGGCCTGGAAGCGCGATCAGAAAATCGATACCGACATGGATATGGCGATCGCAAAGGTCAAAGCCACCGAGATGCTCGCGATGGTCGCGGATGAGGCGCTGCAGATCCACGGCGGCATGGGATTGATGAGCGATTTGCCGTTGGAACGCATTTGGCGCGACGCGCGTATCGAGCGCATCTGGGATGGCACCAGCGAAGTTCAGCGGCACATCATTTCACGCAGTTTGCTTCGCCCGCTCGGCGGCTAGCCTGACCATCACGATGGAGGCAGTTCTCGTCTGAATTGTCCTACGTGGGTCACTCACATCGGCCTACTGTATTCGCGCAGCCTTAAGACCCATAATGCACGGCAGTCTGGCCCAAAAATCTTGAATGTAGTTAGGATGAACATGCGACTCAACGAAACTCCTGTACCCCCCAGCCCGGAGGAGCCACCACTGGCGCCCTACGATCCGCCGCAGCCCGCGCCGCAGGACATTGCACGGCACAGGGCTCTTTGAGATACGCACGCGCTGACAGACCCTCTTCAGCCGAATCATTGCTGTTGCGCTTGACCATTGTCCGCCGCGCGCTAAGAGCGCCTGACCTTAGGTGGCGGGACTGGTTCCATCGCATGCGTGGATATTGAAACGCTTTGCGGCTTTCCGGGCGGTCCCAAGGTTCGCCCTCGTCGCGCTCATACTATTGGCCTGTGCACCGCGGGTAGGCTTCTCACAGACGCCGTCTCCGCTGCAAGAATGGCAATATTCGGGCGGCATCACCTTGTACAAGCTATTCGAGCCGACCGTGCCGGAGTGGCGGATCGAAACCGGCGCCGCATTGGAGCCGAGTCCCCTCTACCAGGGCTCGAAAACGTATCGGGTATTGGCCGGCCCCGTGATCGACGTACGCTACCGCGACCTAGCCTTCGCCTCCGTGGGAGAGGGCATCGGGGCCAACCTCATACGCGGTGAGAATTATCGCGCCGGAGTTGCCGTGGGCTACGACCTTGGCCGGCTCGCCCGCGAGGATCTCACTCATCTTAAAGGCCTCGGCGACATCTCGGCGGCGCCGGTGGTCAAGCTGTTTGGATCGTATGTGATCTCAAAGGATTTACCGCTGGTGCTGCGCGCCGACGTGCGGCAATTCGTGGGCGGCGCGGATGGGCTGACCGGCGACTTGGAAGCCTATCTACCGCTACCCGGAAGTTCGGAAACGTTAGTGATGCTTGCCGGCCCATCGGTCACGTTCGCCGATCGCTTGTACATGCAGACCGTGTTCGGCGTCAGCCCCAACCAAGCGCTGGCATCCGGGTATCCGGACTACCTGGCCCACGGCGGTTTAAAAACCGCGGGTTTTGGCTTTAGCGCGACTCGCTTCATCGGGAAGCACTGGCTCATCAACGCCGAATTGGCGGTGAACCGGCTGCTGGGCAGCGGAAGCGAAAGTCCGATTGCCCAGACCAAAGTGCAGGGCGTTCTCGTGCTGGCGTCGGCGTACCAATGGTAGCCTTAGGTCAGCGTCCTTGCCACCTCGGCGGTCGGTAGGCGGTAGCATCGGGGTCAGCGCCCGGTCCACCTTGGCTTGCGGTAGGCGGGTGCGTTGGGGTCAGCGTCCTTGCCACCTTGGCTTGCGCTTCTCCGTGAATGCCCGCGTGCCTTCCTTGAGGTCCTCCGATCGAATGACGCGCTGTACCAAATCCAAGGAATCATGCAGTTCGAAAGCCTCATGTTCCGGGACCATTTCCGTGTGCCGCAACAGCTGCTTGATGGCAGGAAACAACAGCGGCGGGCCGTCGGCCAGCTGTCGCGCTATCTCGCGCGCTTTCTGCATGGACTGACCTCTCGGAACGATATGATTGGCGAGGCCCCAATGCTTTGCCTCGTTGGCGTCCATCCAACGTCCCGTCAGCAGGAACTCCACCGCAACGTGATAGGGAATTCGACGCCGCAGCTTGATCGTGCCGGCGTCTGCCAAAACCCCCACGTTGATTTCCGGCAGCGCAAATTTGGCGTGCTCCTCCATGACGATGATGTCCGTGCCCAGAACCACCTCGAAGCCGCCGCCGCAGGCGATGCCGTTGACCGCGGCAATGATGGGCTTGTTGAGGTTGCGCGGGTAATTCAGTCCGCCGAATCCGCCGACGCCCCAATCTTCATCGGAGTTCTCCCCGGCGGCGGCGGCTTTGAGATCCCAGCCCGGCGAGAAGAAGCGGTCGCCTGCGCCGGTGATGATGGCGATCTTCAGCGCCGCGTCGTCGCGAAACGACGTGAATACGTCGTTCAGGCGGCGGCTCGTCGCGAGATCGATGGCGTTCGCCTTGGGCCGATCGATGGTGACTTCCAAGATATCGCCGGCTTTGACGATTTTTACTCCGTCCGACATGAGTAAACCCCTTAAGGTTAGTTGGATTTGTAAAGACGAATCATCGTATCCACCGCAACCACTCCCTCACCGTCAGGGCGCACGATCACCGGGTTGACGTCGATTTCAATGAGAGTCGCGCTAGTGGCCGAGGCATAGCGCGCAATCTGCAGAATGCACTCCACCAACGCGCCGGTATCGCCCCGCGGCTTGCCGCGAAAACCCGTGAGCAATTTCGCTACCGTGAGCCGGCGTAGCGCCTCGCTGATCGATTCACGGGTCCATGGCGGCAGCAGGCTCACGCTATCCGACAACAGTTCCGTCAGCACGCCGCCCGCGCCGAGAACCAACACTTGGCCGAATTGCGTATCCACGATGACGCCGATCAGAATTTCTGCAACGCCGTCCGTGGTCATTTGTTCGACCAGTAGAGTGTCCGATAACGCCGCCAGCCGCGCGCCAGCCGCGGCGGCCTCGGCGGTGCTGCGCACGTTGAGAACGACGCCGCCCACTTCGCTCTTGTGTTCCAAGTGAGCGCCGACGGCCTTGATGACCACCGGAAACCCCAACGCCGCGGCAGTCTCGGGAACCTGCCCAACCGTCACCACTCGTCCGCGTGGGATGGGTATGCCGAAAGCTGCAAGCGCCTGTTTGCCCTCGGCTTCGCTCAAGCTGTAGGCTTGGCTTCCCGTGCCCCGCCTGGGCGGTACGTGAAGTTGCGCGCCCAAGGGCGAACGCCAGGCGGCGCCGATGCCGCCCGCCAAGGACAGCGCTTCCAGCGCTTCCCGCTGTCCCTGCAAGGGAACGACACCGCCGTCGAAGCATCGTTTGCGAATTCCTGCGCTGATCGTTTCCGGCAACGAGGCCATGAGCGCTGCGCGCGACGCAGCGCCCCCAGCCGCGGCGGCCTGCGCGGCGGCGATGAACTCATCGATAACCCGGTGATAGGAGGATGTGTCCGCCTTTTGCTCAGGCGGGCAATCGAGCATGAAGCCTACCGCGTCGTAGCCTGCATTCAGCACCGTCCTGAAGACGCTGCCCAGCGCCGGCGGGTCGAACCACAGATAGGTATGGATGTCGAACGGGTTCGCCACCGTCACGCGATCGGTCAACAGTTCACGCAACGCCACCGCGCTGTCGTCCGGGATGGCGGCAAAGTCGAGGTCGAGGGCTCGTGATACGTCGGCGGTCATCGCCATGTCGCCGCCGGATGCCCCCAGCACCAGGATTTTCTTGCCGGGCAGCGCGCCGCCGGCGTGCAGCAGCTTCAGCGTTTCGCACAGAGAACCCAACGTATCGCAGCGAGCGAGTCCCGCCTGTCTGCAGAATGCCTCGAACACGGAATCCTCGCCGGCCAGCGCTCCCGTATGGCTGTGCGCGGTGCGGGCGGCCGCGGCCGTTCGTCCGGATTTCACCACCGCAATCGGTTTGCCGGCGGCACGCGCTCGGTCGGCCGCACGTGCAAACGCGGCCGCGTCCTTGACCCCTTCGAGATACAACCCGAAGGCAGTGACCCGCGGGTCGTCGCAGAGAATTTCGATGAGATCTTCCACCGCCAGGCGGCTCTGGTTCCCGACGGTGAACAAGCAGCCGATCGGCAACGAGCGGTCGTTGAACATCAGCGTGAGCGCGATGGTGCCGCTTTGGCAAATCAACGCGACGCCGCGATCTCTGGTTTCGCCCACAACTTGATCGGGCAACATCGCCGCACGATCGAAGAAATTGACGAAGCCGTAGCAGTTCGGTCCAAAGAAGGGCAGGTCCCCGGCGCGGTTCAGCAAGTCCTGCGTCAAGCGGTGTCCCGACTCGCTGCCGGTCTCGGAAAACCCAGCCGTGAAGCAGACGAATCCACCGCAGCCGCGAGCCGCCAACGCGCCGGCCACGGCAGGCGCTTCGTTATTGGGAACGGCGAGGAAGGCCGCGTCCGGAGCCCCGGGCAAGTCCGCAACCGAGCGATAGTAGGTCGTCGTTGCCGTCGAGGGCCGGGTGGGATGCACCCGCCAAAGGGTTCCTTGGTAGCCTAAGGCGACATTGCCGGCGGCAACCGCATCGGTCCAGGCACCGGCACCGATCAGCGCGATGCTGCGCGGCGCGATGAGTCGCTGAATATCGGCAGTCATTTGATTGCGCGGCGCTTCAATTCGATCTTGCGTGACCCGGGGCCCCATGCGGCGCGCGCATCGCTCGACAGTTTGAGGGATTGGAGTTTGCGCTCGATATCGGGGGGGAACGGCGCACTCGCCGGCTTCTCCCCCTGATGCACGTGCAGCAGCATGACTTCTCCGGTCGCCACGGTGTTGCTCGAGGGAGCAGACACGAACCGGCAGCCCATGTGAATGCGCTTGCCGTCGGCGTCCAGAATCGATGTTTCCACGTTGAGCTGCTCCGTGCCCTTGACCTCGTGCAGGTAATGCATGTGCAGCTCCAGCGTATAGAGTGTGCACCGGGTACGCTCACGATAGGCGGCGTCCAGACCTAGATGGTCCATGACGTCGTCGATCGCATAGCTTAAGACGAGCCCATAGTACGCATCGCGCAAATGGCCGTTGTAGTCGATCCACTCCGGTTGAATCCGTGCGCGGTAGAGGGGCAGGGTGTGCAACGGGGTGAGGCTCAACGCAGTTGCAGCTTTTCGCGCGCCTGTGCAGCGGTGAGCACCCGCGCCCCCATGGCCTCGATGATGGTGCGGGCCTTTTCGACGAGCTGCGCATTGCTGGCGTACACGCCCTTGCTCAAATACAGGTTGTCTTCGAGACCGACGCGGACGTTGCCGCCCATCAACACCGACTGTGCCACCCACGGCATCTGCATGCGGCTGATCGCGAACGTGCCCCAATTGCAGTTCTCCGGCAGCGAACCCACCATCGCCAGCAGATGACCGACGTCGGCAGGCACGCCCCACGGGATTCCCATGCACAGTTGGATGAGAGAGGGCGCCGTGAGCAGCCCCTCCTTGATCATTTGCTTCACGAACCACAGGTTGCCCGTGTCGAACACTTCCAATTCCGGCTTCACGCCCAGATCCTTGGCGATGGCGGCGCCCTGGCGCAGGTAGTTGGGCGTCGATACATAAGCGCGATTGCCGTCGCCGAAATTCAAGCTGCCGCAATCGAGCGTGGCGATGTCGGGCCGGTACAGGCCTTCGTGGCAGAGGTCGATGACGTGCCGCATGCGATCTTCCTGGGTCACGAAGTCGCTGCCCGGAGCCGGCGTGTCCTTGAGGCCCTGTTCGCCGACGACGATATAACCGCCCATGCCGCAGGTCAGATTGACGATGACGTCGACCTTGCTTTCGCGAATCCGCTTGACCACCTCGCGATAGTGCCGCGTTTCCATGCTGAAAGCGCCGGTCTCGGGATCGCGCACGTGGATGTGCACGATGGCGGCCCCCGCTTGGGCCGCCGCGATGGCGGTGTTCGCGATCTGTTCGGGCGTGACGGCGCAGTGCGGGCTCTTCGTTACCTTGGTGTCATCACCGGTAACCGCACACGAAATGATGACGTCATGGTTCATTTGAGTTCTCCCCCTCGAGCGTGGATCGTAAGTTTATATTATCTTCATAATAATATTTAAGGAGCCATGCGGCAACTTCATCCTCGCGCCCGCTTCGACGGCGGACGCGGCTCGAGGTCCCGGCCGCCGCCTTGAGGCGCCGGTCGTCGCCGTCAATGCCGGCTGCCGGCCAGCGCCCGAATGATCTCCGTTTCGCTGCACACGCCGATGATCTTGCCGCCGTCCGAGAGCAGCACGGGATGCCCGGTGGCCTGGCGCAATTGAATGATCGATTGCAGGGAGAACGAGGCGGGCGCCACCACGAGACCGGGTTCCACGCTCGAGAGCGCCGAGTCGTCGTGAACATGACGCAATGCATGCGCAACACCGTCGAAATGCAGGTCGAGCGGTTCATCCGAAGAACCGATGGCCAATCGGTATCGGCGTCGCTCATCCAGCCACAGCATATTGCCTTCCTGGGCCATGTTCGCCCGCTCGCACATAATCATGCTGCCGGTCAGCACGTCGAGCGGGTTCATGTGGCGCACGAATTCGGCGACATAATCGTCAGCCGGCGCCAATACGATGTCCTCGGCGGTCCCGGTCTGAATGATGCGGCCGTTCTGGAGAATGGAGATCCGGTCGCCCAGGCGCAGCGCCTCGTCCAGATCATGACTCACGAATAGGATGGTCTTCTTGACGCGTTCCTGCAGCTCCAGCAATTCACCCTGGAGTTTGCCGCGGATCAGCGGATCGAGCGCCGAGAACGGCTCGTCCATCAGCAGAATGTCGGCATCCGTGGCAAATGCCCGGGCGAGCCCCACGCGTTGCTGCATCCCGCCGGACAGCTCGCTGACATAGCGCTCCGCCCACTGGGACAAGCCCACCAGCTCCAGCTTATCATCGACCACGGTTTTTCTCGTGGCAGAACTCTCGCCGCGCAACTCCAGTCCGAGGCCGACGTTTTCCCGAACGGTGCGCCAGGGCAGCAGGCCGAACTGTTGAAATACCATTGCGACGCGCTCACGTCGCACGCGGCGCATTTGCGCGGTGTCGCACGTGGCGACGTCGATGGCCGTGGACACGGCGTCCGTGTCCACGGCGGCCGAATCGCCGGCATGCACCAGCACATGGCCGCGCGTCACCGGATTCAAGCCGTTGGCCGCGCGCAGCAGGGTGGATTTGCCCGAACCGGACAATCCCATCAGCACCGATATCTCGCCGCGCGCTACGCGGAGCGAGGCGCCGGCCACGCCGACAATGACGCCAAATTGGTTCTGGATGTCGGAGCGCGTGCCGCCGGCGTCGAGCGCGGCGATCGCCTCCCTGATGGCCTTGCGGCCGTCGCGCCCGGCCCGTTGGGCGAAGAGGATGTCGACGTCCTGAAATTCCACTGCCGGCGTCATTGCGACACCCCGCGCTCTTTCGGTCTGCTCATCCGGTCCAAGATGATCGCCAGCAGCACGATGGTGAATCCGGCTTCGAATCCCATGCCGACTTGCACCGAGTTCAAGGCCCGCACCACCGGCACTCCCAGGCCGCCGGCGCCCACCAGCGCCGCGATGACCACCATCGAAAGGCTCAGCATGATGCATTGCGTGATGCCCGCAACGATGGTTGTCGCAGCGCTCGGCAATTCGATTTTCCACAGCAGCTGCATGGGCGTGGCCCCGAAGGATTGTCCGGCTTCGATGAGCGGCCGCGGCACCGACGAGATCCCCAGGTGCGTCAATCGAATGGGTGCGGGCAGCGCGAATATGACCGTCGAGATCAGTCCCGGCACCACGCCCAGACCGAACAGCACGAGCGTCGGTATGAGATAGACGAAGGTCGGCAGCGTTTGCATCAAATCGAGCACCGGCCGCAGCGCAGCGAACAATCGCGGGCGATGCGCCGCGGCTATGCCAAGCGGCACGCCGATAGCGGCCGATGCGAAGGTGGCCACCAGAACCAAGCTCAAGGTCTCGAGCGTGGCTATCCAATAGCCCTGATTGAGGATGAACAACAGCGCCAGCGCGACGAATGCCGTCAGAGTCCATGAGCGGCGCAGCACATACGCCAACGCCGCTATGCCTACGATCAAGGCCGGCGCCGGCAGCATGCGAAGTGCGGCCGTCACGCCGTCGACCATGCCGCGAATCACGATGGATATACCGTCGAACACGAAAGTGCCATGAGTTTTGATGGTGTCGATGGCAACCGCCATGGCATCGCCCACGGGTATCTTGTGGCTGATGATCCACTGCTCGAAGCCGCCCGGCGGTGGCGGCGCTGCAGAATGGGCGAGCGCCGCATACGCGGGTTTGCCGTCGAACGTGAGGACGCCGCCGAGCCAGGCCTTGACGGCGGTGGGATTGGCCTTCAACCATTCGGCCGCCGCGATATCTGGCTGTTCGTGGCGATCCAGTATGGCCGCCATCATCTCGCTCTCGCCGCGCAACGAGAATCTAAGATTGGCGAGCAAGTGCCCGATATTCGGGCACTCGGCGCTGTAGCCTCTGCGTGTCACGGTGTAGATGGTCGCGCCGCCGTAGTTGGGGCCGAAAACATCGTCGCCGCCATTCAAGTATTTGAGATCGAATCTCATGTTCATGGGATGCGGCTCCCATGCCAAAAAGACGATTGGCTGCTTGTTCCGATAGGCCCGTTCGACCTGCGCCAGCTCGCCCTGTTCGCTGGACTCGACCAGCTTGAAATCACTCAGCCCAAACTCACCCTCTTTGAGCATTTTCAGGACCAAGCGGTTGCCGTCGTTGCCGGGTTCGATGCCATAGATCGAATTGTTGAGTTCAGCCGCGAAGCGGTGAATATCCTTGAAGTCCTTGAGGCCGGCATCGTAGGCGTACGCCGGCACCGCCAAGGTGTATTTAGCCCCCTCCAAATTAGGACCTATCACGACCACCGAGCCGTCCGCCACGTACCGACTGCGGTCGGCTTCCTGCGCCGGCATCCAGTTGCCAAGGAACACATCGATGTCCTTGTTCTGCAAAGACGCAAATGTCACCGGAACGGACAGGACGGTGATGGACGGCGAATAGCCGATACTGCGCAGCAGTTGGCCGACCAGCGCCGTGGTCGCAGTGACATCGGTCCAACCCACGTCGGAAAAGCGCACGTTGCGGCAGCTGATCGGTTCGCCGCCGCCGCTCGGTTCGGCGGCGTGGCTGGCCGAAAATGCCATGAGGAACAAACCGAGTACGAACGCCGTGTAGCGCCCGACCGGCGCTTCACGGCGCTTGACCTGAGCGAAGCCGGGGCGGCATGATTGAACGTGAACTGCAGACTTTGAATGATCGTTTAACGAGATCTGGTTGGCGCTCACCCATGCTTCCCTAGTGATTGAAAATATAGGTATTAATCTTGTTGCCCCATCTTAGTCGGTACTCGGTCCGGGCGTCCACAAAAGCTCGACTCAAGCTGCAGAGGCTATAAAATTGAACACTCAATCAACGGTCCCGCCGGAGACGCCGCTCGAGCCGCCGGAAGAATTCCGGCGCCGCCAGCTGATCGAGGTGACGATCGATAGCCTAGCTGAACTTGGCTATGTCGGCACGACGCTCGCGCAGATCGCCGGCCGGGCCGGGGTCTCCCCGGGATTGGTGGCGCATTACTTCGGCGACAAGGACGGCTTGCTGGATGCAGCGTTTCGGTCCTTGGCGCGGCGTGTGGGCGATCACGTCCGTGCGCGGTTGCGGCAGATCAGCACTCCGCGCGCCCGTATTCAGGCCGTGATCGACGCGAATTTGTCGCAAGAGGAATTCGCACAAAGAACCGGCACCGCCTGGCTGGCATTCTGGGGCCAGGTTCTGCAAGTGCCGAGCTTGAAACGAGTTCAGTCCGTGTATCAACGGCGCACGTTGACCAATTTGCGCAGCTCGTTGAAGAATCTCGTACCGCCGGATGAAGCGCAAAGCTTGGCTACCATGATTGCCGCGATGATCGACGGCGTGTGGCTACGCGCGGCGCTGTCAGGGTGGCGCGAGGCGGACAGCGAAAGCGCACGCGCGTTGTTGACGGAGTTCGTCGACGGGCGCCTGAAGTCCGTCAGCAGTTCGGGGCCGGGCGCAGCGCCAAGCGCCGGCGCGTCAAGGCAGGGGCAGTGCGCTGCGCCGCCGGGGCCCGGCGAGCGCTTTGCATCCTTCAACCCGGCAACCGGCGAGGTGCTGGGTTACGTTACGGTGGCGGGCGCCGCCGAAGTCAACGCCGCCGTACGCGCTGCGCAGCGCGGCCAAGTGAGGTGGGCGGCCATGACCGGGGCCGAGCGTGCGCGGATTCTGCGCCGCACGGCCGAGATTCTGCGATCGCGCAATCGCGAGCTTGCCGAACTCGAGTCGCGCGACACCGGTAAGCCCATCCAAGAGACCCTCGTTGTCGATGTCATGTCGGGCGCCGATTGCCTCGAGTATTTTGCCGCGCTTGCGCAGAGCTTGAGCGGCGAGCACATCGACCTCGGCACCCAAGCGTTCGGCTATACGCGCCGTGAGCCGTTAGGGATTGTCGCCGGCATCGGCGCTTGGAATTATCCGCTGCAGATCGCGTGTTGGAAGGCCGCGCCGGCGCTTGCCTGTGGCAACGCCATGATCTTCAAGCCTGCAGAGCTGACGCCGTTCACGGCGGTGAAGCTCAAAGAGATTTTCCTCGAGGCCGGGCTACCACCGGGCGTCTTCCACGTGGTTCAAGGATTTGCGGATACGGGACGGCTGCTCACGCGCCATCCCGACATTCGCAAGGTGTCGCTCACGGGTGAGGTCGGTACCGGTAAGGCGGTCATGGCGGACGCAGCAAACACGCTCAAGAACGTCACGCTGGAACTTGGCGGCAAGTCGCCGTTGATCGTCTTCGAGGACGCAAAGTTGGACAACGCGGTGTCCGGCGCTCTACTCGCCAATTTTTACTCTTCGGGCCAGGTGTGCTCGAACGCCACGCGCGTATTCGCGCACTCATCGATCAAAGCCGCCTTTCTGGAACGCTTGGTGAAGCGAGTGAGCGCCATGCGCGTCGGCGACCCGATGGATCCCGCGACGCAAGTGGGCGCTCTAGTGTCGGAGCAGCACATGCAGAAAGTGCTCTCCTATATCGATCGCGGGCGCGCCGAGGGCGCGCGCCTATTGATCGGCGGTAATCGTGTTACCGCCGGCGGTTTGGATAAAGGCTATTTCGTCGCTCCGGCGGTGTTCGACAATTGTCGCGACGATATGGGAATCGTGCGCGAAGAGATTTTCGGTCCCGTCATGTCGGTCCTCACGTTCGACCACGAACGAGAAGTCATCGAGCGCGCCAATGCCACTGAATTCGGGCTGGCGGCCGGCGTATTCACCAACGACCTGACCCGCGGTCATCGCGTCATCGCGCAGTTGCAGGCCGGTACGTGCTGGATCAATCACTACAACGTGACGCCGATCGAATTGCCGTTCGGCGGCGTCAAAATGTCCGGTCTCGGCCGGGAAAACGGCCGAGCCGCCATTGAACACTACACGCAGCTGAAGAGCGTGTACGTGGCAATGAGCGACATCGACGCGCCTTATTGATGCGCTTCGCGCAACTTCTAACGGGGTCGAAACGACCCCGCCGGACAGGTGCTCGCTGCGCGAGCAGGGGACAAGAATCGCTGGGAGACTTTCAAATTGGCCAACGAGAATTTCGATTACGTGATCGTGGGCGCGGGTTCGGCCGGGTGCGTGCTTGCGGATCGCCTCACTGCGGATGGTTCTCGCCGGGTGTTGTTGTTGGAATACGGCGGCTCCGACCGGTCCATCTTCATTCAGATGCCGTCGGCCTTGTCGATTCCGATGAACATGCCGAAATACAACTGGTTCTATCACACGGAACCTGAACCGCATTTGAACGGGCGCCGCATGCATACTCCGCGCGGCAAGGTCTTGGGCGGATCGTCGTCGATCAACGGTTTGGTGTACATCCGCGGCAATCCTCAGGATTTCGAGCGCTGGGCCGGCGAAGGCGCAGCGGGTTGGTCGTACCGCGATGTGTTGCCGTATTTCAGGCGCGCCGAAACTCGCGAGGAAGGCGGCGATGAATACCGCGGCAGCGACGGCAAGCTGCAAACGAGTTACGGCAGCGTGAGCAATCCCTTGCATGCCGCCTGGCTGGCGGCGGCAGCCCAAGCCGGCTATCCGCAATCCGCGGACATCAACGGTTTCCAGCAAGAAGGCTTCGGCAGGATGGACATGACGGTGGGAAGCGGTCGGCGTTGCAGCGCCGCCAACGCGTACCTCCGCCCGGCGATGAAAAGACCTAATCTTAGGGTGCGGACGCATGCACTGGCGACGCGCATCGTGTTTGAGGGCCGGCGTGCGCGCGCACTCGAGTACACTCACGGCGGCGGCAGCCATCGGGTTCATGCCGACGCGGAGGTGATCCTCTGCGGCGGGCCGATCAATTCGCCGCAGTTGTTGAAACTATCGGGCGTTGGGTCCGCGGCCGAGCTGCGCGCTCTTGGCATCGATGTGGTGCACGATTTGCCGGGGGTGGGCGAGAATCTCCAGGATCACCTGGAGTTCTATTTCCAGGTCGCCTGCAAGGAGCCCATTACGCTCTATTCATCGATCAATCTGTGGAGTCGTGCCTTGATCGGCGCGCGTTGGCTGCTGCGCAAGGACGGTCTGGGCGCCACCAATCACTTCGAGACCTGCGGCTTCATTCGCAGCCGGCCGGGAATCGAGTATCCCGACATTCAATATCACTTTTTACCGATGGCGGTTGCGTACGACGGATCGACGTTGGCGCAGGAGCATGGCTTTCAGGCTCACGTGGGGCCGATGCGCTCGAGAAGCCGCGGCTGGGTACGCTTGGCATCGGCCGATCCATTCGACAAACCACGGATCTTGTTCAATTACTTGAGCCAGCCGGACGATTGGACCGAGATGCGCGCCTGCGTGCGGTTGACGCGCGAGATCTTCGCGCAAGCAGCCTTTGACCGCTACCGTGGCCGGGAAATTCAACCGGGCGCCGAGGTGCAATCGGACGAGCAGATCGACGCATTCATCCGCGCCAAGGTGGAGAGCGCGTACCACCCATCATGCTCCTGCAAGATGGGTGGTCCGCAGGACCCCATGGCGGTCGTCGATCCGCAAACGCGGGTGTACGGTCTCGAGGGGCTGCGCGTGGTCGATTCATCGATCATGCCGTCCGTCACCACGGGTAACTTGAACGCGCCCACCATCATGCTTGCCGAAAAGGCTGCGGACCACATCCTCGGGCGGGGCATGCTCGCGCCCGCGGCGGTACCGTTCTACCGGTCGGCGAACTGGCAGACGGCGCAGCGCTGATCGTTTCACTCGAACAGTTGAACAAGGGGACTTATGAAGTGCAGCGTGAAGGTGATTTCGGGAGCGCTGGCGGTGACCGGCGTGCTGTTGGCCGCGACTGCTCAGGCCCAAAGCTTTTGCGACCTGGTGCCGGCATCCGCCGTGGCCGCTACGCTCGGCATTCCTGCCAATTTCGCGGCAAAACCTAACGTGCAGGGTGGAAACGGCTGTGATTACAAAGGCGAGGCCGGCAAGCCGGACATTGCGGTCGCAGATGCCTCGGACGATTCCGGGATGATGAAGACCCTCAGCGATATGCGCTTCAAGTCGCTGGGTCCAAACGACGAGCGAGTCTCCGGAATCGGCGACGCAGCCATCTATTACGGCAAGACGGTCGCTTACCCGCGATTGGCGGAGCCACAGTATTTCCAACAAGGCATCGTCATTCGCGCGAAAGGCAAATACGTCAGCTTCGAGGTGACGCTCCCGGGAAACAAAGGCGTGCCGAAAGCGGCCATGCTGTCCTTGGGTCAATTGATCGTGTCGAAACCCATCGACACGTTGAAAGACCCGGCGCCGCATTGATCCGGCTTAACCAGCCTAACCGGGATAGAACTCCGCGGCGATCTCGCGGAGAACACCCGTGACGTAGCCGGCGAACGAGCGCCACACCTCGAGATGGAATGCCTGCTCTTGCGTACGCCATAGCACGATGTCCGCCTTGGCGAAGACGGTGCGGGTACACATGCCGACGGGAAATTCACCGGGGTCCAAATCCAGCGGACAGGCGCCGCTCAAGATGGTCGCCGCCTGCAGGCCGCTCACTTGGAGTGCAAATTGCCGATGACTGACATCCACCAATGCATGCGGGATGGCCACCAACGGGCGCTCGAGCGCGCTCAACGTCGCCGCCTCCGGTTCGCCGGGCGCAAGGTCCAATAACAGGTATTCATCGGGCCCCAGCCATAGCGTGGCGCGTGTTGCGCGGGCGTTCGCTCGGCAGGCTTGCTCTGAAAACGCCGCGCCCCATACGGGTAACAGCGCCGCGCGCGCTGCTGCGTCTCCGTAGAACGCGAACCGCGCGGCAGGCGGCAGGGCTTTGAGCCATTCGGCGGCAGGCGCCGTGGGCACTCGACGCGTCGCCGTGTCAACCATTGATGCGCGCTCCGGTGGGGTCGTAGAAAACCGGCGAAGTGACTTCAACCTCGAGGTCGCCGCCGGGCATGGGTACATAGAGCGTTTGCCCCATCCTCGCGCGGCCGCCGGCGACCAACGCCAGCGCGATGGGATATCCCAACACGCTGCTGGCGTAGGACGAGGTCACGTGTCCGATGAGCTCCATCGGCGGCTGTTGACCGGCCTTGGCGGCGACCTGCGCGCCTTCGTCGAGCACCACGCCGGTATCGCGCGGGCGCAAACCGACGAGTTGCTTGCGGTTCGGATCCTGCATCGAGGCGCGGGCCAAAGAGCGCTTGCCGACGAAGTCCTGCTTGGCTTTGCCGATCGCCCAGCGGAGGCCCGCATCGTCCGGCGTCACCGTACCGTCGGTGTCCTGACCCACGATGATGTAGCCCTTTTCGGCGCGCAACACATGCATGGCCTCGGTTCCGTACTCCACCATGCCGTGCCTCTGCCCGGATGCGTAGATCGCTTCCCACACCGCCGCGCCGAAATCGGCGGGTACGTTCACTTCGAAGCCCAACTCGCCGGTGAAACTGACGCGGAACAGCATCATGGGGATACCGCAGATCGACCCACGGTCCACGCTCATGTGCGGCATGGCCGCGGCGCCGATATCCACGCCTTCGACCAAGGATTCGAGAACGCTGCGCGATCGAGGTCCTTGTACCGCGATCACCGCCCACTGCTCGGTGGTCGACGTGAGCCACACCTTGAGATCCGGCCATTCGGTTTGACGGTAGTCCTCCATCATGGCCAACACGCGCGGTGCACCGCCGGTGGTGGTGGTCACGTGGAAGCGATCCGCGGCGAGGCGCGCCACCACGCCATCATCGTAGATGAATCCGTCGTCGCGGCAGAGTATCCCGTAGCGCGAGCGGCCGACGGCGAGGTTCGTCCAGCTGTTGATATACAGTCGATTCATGAATTCGGCGGCATCCGCACCGACGATTTCGATCTTGCCCAATGTCGACGCATCGAAGATGCCGCAGGCGTTGCGCACGGCGAGGCACTCGCGCGCCACGGCCGCATGCATGTCTTCACCGGCGCGAGGGAAATAGCGCGCGCGCTTCCAGAAACCTACGTTCTCGAAAACGGCGCCTTTGACCGTCGCCCATTCGTGCATGGGCGTCGTCCGCAGCGGATCGAACAGATCGCCGCGCGAGATGCCGGCGAAAACACCGAAACTCACCGGCGTGTAGGGCATTCGAAAGGTCGTGTGGCCCACTTGCGGGAGGGCGCGGTCGAGCTTCTGCGCCACGATCGACATCGCGTTGAGATTCGACGTCTTGCCCTGATCGGTGGCCATACCGGTGGTGGTGTAGCGCTTGACGTGTTCGATCGACTGGAATCCCTCTCGCGTCGCGAGTGCGAGATCCTTGGTGGTCACGTCGTGCTGCCAATCCACGAATGCCTTGTCTTTGCTCAGGCTGGGCGCTGCCGGCAGGGCTCCAAGATACGCATCGCTGCTGCGCGCCTCGGCCTCCACCACGAAGTGGCGAGATGCTCGGATGGGTTCGTGAGCAGCCGGGGCGCCGACCGCCGCCGCAGCCCCAGCCTCGGCGCCATCCGCCAGCGCCTCCGCTAGCCCAAAGACGCCGCGGCAGGCGCCGGCCGAACGCTCGTTCTCCGCCGATTGACCCGGCACGAACGCTTGCAGCTTGTCACTCCACGCGAGTTTGCCGCGCGATTGGGAAAATAGGTGCACGCTCGGCGTGAAGCCGCCCGACATCAACACCGCATCGCAGTCGAAACTTTGCCCGGAGCGTACCGCGCCGCCGTCCGTTTGTCCGAGCGTGATGCGGTTGACCCGCAGATCGCCGTTGGTGCCGAGCACGGTGGAGGCGGGGATGACATTGATACCGACTCGGCGCGCAGCCTCGGGCAATGCGCCCTTCGGTGCCTGCCGCACGTCGGCAATGGCGGCCACGGCGACGCCGGCGGCATGCAGATCGAGCGCCGCTTGGTAGGCGGCATCGGCGGCGGTCACGACGACCACCCGATTGCCCACCCGGACGCCATACCGGTTTAGATAGGTCTGGCCGGCTCCAGCCAACAAGATGCCCGGCCGGTCGTTGCCCGGAAATACCAAGGGCCGCTCGATGGCGCCGGTGGCCAACACCACCGCGCGCGCTCGAACCTGCCACAACCGCTCCCGCGGTTGGCCCGGAGCGGGCTGCATCAGATGATCGGTGAGGCGTTCGTTAAGACCGATGAAATTGTGCGGGAAATAGCCGAACGCCGTCGTGCGGGCGAGCAGGGTGACGCGCGGATTGGATTGCAAGGCTGCCATGGATCGTTGCACCCACGCGGACCCTGAGTCCCCGTCGATGCGTGCGGCGACGTCGCCCAACAAGCTGCCGCCGAACGCTGCCTGCTCGTCGCACAGCATGACGCGGGCGCCGCTGTCGGCTGCCGCCAGCGCTGCGGCGATGCCAGAGGGTCCTGCGCCCACGACCAGTACGTCGCAGTGTGCGTAGCGCTGCGCATAGCGGTCCGGATCGGGGCGAGTCGGAGCTTCGCCCAGGCCGGCGGCGCGGCGAATGATCGGTTCATACAAGGCCTTCCAGGCCTTTTGCGGCCACTTGAAGGTCTTGTAGTAGAAGCCCGCCGGAAAGAACGCTGATAATACGTCGTTCACACGTCCGACGTCGGTATGCAGACTGGGCCAGCGGTTTTGGCTTGCCGCGCGCAAACCCTCGTACAGTTCGACCTGGGTGGCGCGAAGATTTGGCGTGTAGCGCGCCGCATCGCGGCTGACCGTCACCAAGGCATTGGGTTCCTCGGAACCCGCCGCCATTATGCCACGCGGACGATGATACTTGAATGACCGCGCGACCAGGTGCACGCCGTTGGCGAGCAGTCCCGAGGCCAGCGTATCGCCGACGAACCCCGGATAGGTCTTGCCATCGAACGTGAAGCGCAGCGGTGCAGATCGATCGATGCGCCCGCCGCTTGCGTTGCGCGAATTCACGGCGTGCGCTCCGCTGCCACCGGCGGCGACGCGGCCGCCAATTTCGGCGGCGGCTCGCCGGTCTTATAGGTCGCCAAGAAATGGTCCGTGGTCGTGTCACGCAGCGCGTTGAAAAAGCGTCCACAACCGCGTGCGTGGCGCCACCGCTCGGCGTAGATGCCCTTGGTATTAGCGCGCATGTAAAGAAAATCGGTCCATGCTTGATCGTCAAGTTCCGCAGGCCTTGCGGCTCGCGTGAGATGTGCTTGGCCGCCGTACGTGAATTCGATTTCCGGCCGTTTCCCGCAGAAGGGGCAGACGATGAGCAGCACCTCGAGGACTCTCAGTGAGCCACGGCGGCGGCCGCGGCTTCGTCGATCAGGTAGCCGTCACGAAAGCGCTCGATATTGAACGGCGCATTGATCGGATGCGGCTCGTCGTGAGCGATGGTCCACGCAAATACGTGCGCTGAACCTGGAGTCGCCTTGAAGCCGCCCGTGCCCCAGCCGCAATTCACATACAGCCCCTTCACCGGGGTCTTCGCGATGATGGGCGAGCGATCCGGAGTCACGTCGACGATGCCGCCCCAGTTGCGCATCATTCGCATGCGCCGAAAAGTCGGGAACAATTCGCAGATGGCATCCAGCGTATGGTTGTTGATATGCAGTGCTCCGCGTTGCGTATATGACGTGTACGCGTCGGTGCCGGCGCCGATCACGAGTTCGCCCTTGTCAGACTGGCTGATGTACGCGTGAATGGTGTTCGACATCACCACGCACGGGAAAATCGGCTTGATCGGTTCGGACACGAACGCCTGCAACGGATAGCTCTCCAAAGGCAAGCGTACCCCGGCCAGGCCCAAGACGACGCTCGTGTTGCCCGCCGCCGAGACGCCGATCTTGCGCGTACGGATGAGACCGCGTGACGTTTCCAAGGCTTCCACCGTGCCGGCGGCGTCCCGTTTGATGCCGGTAACTTCGCAATTCTCGATGATGTCGACACCCAACGCGTCGGCGGCGCGCGCATAACCCCAAGCGACGGCATCGTGCCGCGCGGTGCCGCCCCGCCGCTGCAGGGCGGCGCCGAGCACCGGATAGCGAATGTTGTCCCCGATGTTGAGCGGCGGGCAAAATGCCTTGGCTTGGGCCGGTTCGAGCCACTCGTTGTCGACGCCGTTGCAACGGTTGGCATGCACGTGACGCTTGAACACCTGAATGTCGTGAACGGTATGCGCCAGCATCATGACGCCGCGCGGCGAGAACATGACGTTGTAGTTCAGCGACTGGGAGAGGGTCTCCCACATGTTGACGGCGTGATTATAGAGAGCGGCGCTTTCCTTGAAGAGATAATTGGATCGGATGATGGTCGTATTGCGGCCGGTATTGCCGCCGCCGATCCAGCCTTTCTCGAGCACCGCGACATTGGTCAAGCCATGCTCTTTCGCCAGATAGTAGGCCGCGCCCAAGCCATGTCCGCCGCCGCCCACGATGACGGCATCATAAGAGGCCTTGGGCTCGGCCTTGCGCCATTGCTTCTGCCAGCCGAGGTGGCCGGAAAGGCCGCGCCGGATCAACGCCAGCGCTGAAAATGATTGCCTGTTCATGAATTCGGCGTTGCATCCATTAGGCGCGAAGTTCCTTGTTCTCTGGATCGTAGGGCGAGTCTATGAGAACCGTGGCACGTTTGCGTTCGCCGAGTATTTCGATTTGCAGCTCGCCGCCGACGCTCGCGAACTCGGGCTTGACGTAACCTAAGCCTAAGCTCTTGCCCAAGGCGTGCCCATAGTAGCCGGCGGTCGCACGGCCGATGAGCGTGCCGTCGGCAGCGAACAGGGGTTCGTTCCCCAGGGGGTCGGCATCCTTGACGTCGTGAACTTCGAACGTGATGAAGCGATGCGGCACGCCGTTCTTCAACTGTTGCTCGAGGGCTTCCTTGCCGATGAAGGCACCCTTGTTCAAGCGCACGAAGCGATCCAGGCCCGCTTCGTAGGGAGTGTAATCGGGGCTCAAGTCCGTGCCCCACATGCGATAGGACTTTTCCAAGCGCAGCGATTCCATGGCGCGCATTCCGGCCATTCCGATGTCGAATTCCTTGCCGGCGGCGAAGATGGCATCGAACAGGTGATGCGCGTACTCGATCGGAAAATGCAATTCCCAGCCCAGCGCGCCCACGAAATTCACGCGTAGCAAGTACACGTCCACGGCCAGGCCGACTTCGGCCACTTGACCGGTCAGCCATGGAAATGCGGTGTTGTCCAGCGGTACGTCGGTGAGTTGCGCCAACACGTCGCGCGAACGCGGCCCGGCGAGAACGAAGCAGCCGCGGCTCGTCGTAATGTTTTTCAACGAAACACGGTTCGCCGGATGGGCGCCCCGCGGAGGGCCGCCCGCCACCTCATCCTGCGGCAACATCTGCTGCAGGTAATCGCTGTCGTACCGTTCCGCCGCACCGGCACTCACCACGTAGTAGTGCCGATCGGCAATCTTGGTGATCGTGAACTCCGAGCGGATGCCGCCGCGCCGAGTCAGCGCGTGGCACAGTGCGATGCGTCCGATTTTTGTGGGCACTTTGTTTGCGACCAAGCTGTCGAGCCACGCTTCCGCGCCTGGACCGGTTACTTCGTGCTTGGTGAACGGCGTGAGGTCTATCACGCCGACATGCTGGCGCATGCGTCGCGCCTCGGCGCCGACATGCTCGAAGTAATTCGAACGCCGGAAACTCCACTTGTCCGTAGGGGAGACGCCCGGAGGAGCAAACCAGTTGGCGCGCTCCCAGCCGTAGCGCTGGCCGAACACTGCGCCCATGCGCGCGAGCTTGTCGTACACAGGGCTGGTCTTGGCCGGCCGTGCATCGGCACGTTCTTCGTCCGGATAATGAATGACGAAGACGTTCCGGTAGGTTTCTTCGTTCTTTTTGATGACGTAACGCTTGCTGGTATACGGACCATAGCGTCGCGGATCGACGGCCATCATGTCGATGCCCGGCTCACCCTCGACGATCCACTCCGCCAGCTGCCAGCCGGAACCGCCGGCCGCAGTAATGCCGAAGCTGTGGCCCTCGTTGAGCCAGAGATTCCTGGCGCCCCAGGCGGGACCGATCAGTGGGCTGCCATCCGGGGTGTAGGCGATCGGACCATTGACGATGTCCTTGATGCCGCAGTTGGCGAGCGAGGGAACGCGGCGCTGTGCAGCCTCGACGTACGGCAGCAGCCGCTCCAAATCGCCCTCGAACAAGCTCTTGCCGAACCAATCGGGGACGCCGTCGGCGAATCGCGCGGGGGCACCGGCCTCGTAGGGACCCAAGATCCAGCCCAGCCGCTCTTCACGAAGGTAGTAAGACTGGTCCGACTCGCGCAACACCGCGAGTTCACGCCCGCCTCGTTGGCGGTAAGCCTTCAATTCGGGCGATTCGTCGTACACGATGTATTGGTGCTCGACGGGAATCGAAGGGACGTTCAGACCGAAGAAGCGACCGGTCTGGCGCGCGTAATTCCCCGTCGCGCAGACCACGTGTTCGGCGACGATATCGCCTTTGTTGGTCGTCAGGTGCCATTCGCCGGAAGCCGTGAGTTTGACGGCGGTAACCTCGGTGTGTTCATGAATTTCGGCACCGCGTGCGCGCGCACCTTTGCGCAGCGCCATGGTCAGGTCGGCGGGCGCAATATGGCCGTCATCGGGGTGATATAGCGCGCCGATGATGTTGGGGGTATCCCGACCATTGCCGAGCTCGATCAATGGCCACAGTTCGCGCACCTCTTGCGGGCCGATCACTTGAAACGGCACGCCGATGGTGTTCGCCGTGCCGCAGTACTTCTGGTATTCGTCCATGCGGTCGCGGTTGGTGGCGAGCCGCAGGTTGCCGGTGACGTGGAAGCTGACATCTTGGCCGGTTTCCGCGGGCAATCGCTTGTAAAGGTCCACGGAATACTTGTGGAGCTGTCCCACGGTGTAGCTCATGTTGAAGAGAGGCAGCAATCCCGCCGCGTGCCACGTTGATCCCGCGGTCAACTCGGCCCGCTCCAACAGCACAGCGTCGGTCCATCCCTTCAAGGCCAAGTGGTACAGCGTACTGACGCCGACCACACCGCCGCCAATGACGACGACGCGGGCATGAGTTTTCATGTGCTCGATCTCCCAACGCAAATGCGTCCCGCAGTGTAACGAGCCATAGGCCAAACATGAGGCTAATTGCGACAGTCCCTTATGGAAATGCGCCAAGCATTGGCAGGGCTGGTGATATTGCCTTTAGGAAATTCACCGGTCCCTATCTGGAAACGACATATATTTGTCGGAATTAGGCATCTGCAGAGCAGTGAAGGCATAATGCAACACACGATCAGCTGTCTGCTTCAATTCGGAGGCCCCTGTGGATGCGCCGGTGGTACTGCGCAAGTGCAAGTACGCGTTTCTGACGCTGCCGAATTATTCTTTGATTGCGGTTGCGAACGCCCTCGAACCGCTGCGCATGGCGAATCGTCTGGTCGGTAGGGACGTCTACGAATGGTCGGTCATCAGCATCGACGGACGCGCAACCGACGCCAGCAGCGGTCTCAATTTGTCGCCCACCGGGGCGCTCGACAAGTTGCCGGCGGTCGACATCGTCTTCGTCTGCGGCGGCATCAATGTTCGCGAGGCCGTATCACCGGCGCTGCTTGCCGCCTTACGTCGGCTCGCGGATCGCCGAGTTCCCTTGGGTGGCTTGTGCACCGGCGGCTACGCGCTCGCTCGTGCCGGGCTTCTCGACAATTTTCGCGCCACGATTCACTGGGAAAATCTCTCGGCCCTGCGCGAAGAGTTTCCGCGGGTACGGATCAACGACCAGCTATTCACCATCGATCGCGACCGGTACACCTGCTCCGGCGGCACGGCACCGCTGGATCTCATGCTCCATCTCATTCAATCGAAGCTGGGGCCGCGGATTTCGCAACTGGTGTCCGAGCAATTCATCGTCGAGCGCGTACGCAAGGATACGGACCGCCAGTACGTGCCGCTGCGGGCACAAATCGGTATTTCCCATCGCGGCCTCATCCGAGTCGCGCAACTCATGGAAGAAAACATCGAGAAACCGCTGTCCCTCGAACAGATTGCGAAGGCAACCGGGCTCTCGCGCCGCCAAATCGAGCGGCTTTTCAAGCGCGACCTGAACTGCGTGCCGAAGCGCTACTATTTGGAAATGCGGCTGCGCCGGGCGCGGGAACTCCTGCTGCAGACCGCGATGCCCATCATGGATATTACTGCCGCCTGCGGCTTTCAATCGCCGCCGCATTTCTCCAAATGTTATCGCAATCAATTCGGCTACCCCCCGAGTGCCGAGCGCAAGCCGGGCGCCGCGGCTCGCGCGCCGCTCGAGCCCTCCGGCGGGTACGAGGCGATGCTCGGGCGTTATTCGAACGGCGATCGTTAGGGCA
Source organism: Steroidobacteraceae bacterium (assembly GCA_052143815.1). Classification (GTDB taxonomy): domain Bacteria; phylum Pseudomonadota; class Gammaproteobacteria; order Steroidobacterales; family Steroidobacteraceae; genus Bog-1198. The sequence goes on from JBKQSA010000103.1 coordinate 133,409, forward strand.
GGCGTGGAGGAGCGGGCTCAAGCCAAGCTGCGCGCCGCCTACGGGGAAGCCTGGGGCGCGCTGCGCGCGGGGCGTGCCGCGACCGCGGAGCGCCAACTGCGTGCCATTCAGGCCGCCGCTCCGGGGGAGGTCAACAGCCTGCGCCTGCTCGGGGTGGCGCTGCTCGATCAGGACAAGGTGGCGCAGGCGGTCGAAACACTCGAACGCGCCATAGCCGCGGCGCCTGAATTTTGGCATGCGCGCACCGACCTTGCGCGCGCCTATCGCCGCGCCGGACGGCTGGAGGCAGCACGCGAGGAACTGCAGCGGGTCGTCGCGGCCGAACCGGGACTCGAGGCGGCATGGCTTGCCTATGGCGACGTGCTCGTCGAGCTTCAAAAATACCCGGATGCAAGGGTGGCTTATGAGCGCGCGCGACGATGCGACCCCTACGCTCGCCGGATCGAGGAAGCGACCGCAGCTCTCACGGCCGAGGACCGCAAGACGGCTGAGCTCATTTTTCGCGACATCCTGAAGGCTGACGCGAGCCATGTGGCGGCAGTGTGCGGACTGGCTGCGATCGCGCTCACTGTCAGTCGCGGCGAGGATGCAGTACGGCTGCTGCGCCATGCCCTGAAGCAGTCGGCCCACCTGCCGCTTGCCTGGCGCGGCCTGTGTCAGGCCATGGTCGACCTCGGGCGGCTGCCCGAGGCGGAGGCAGCGGTTCGCCACCTTCTCAAAGTCGAGCCGGAAAATCCCAAGAACTGGGTGCTCTTGGGAACGGTGTGCAGCCGTCTCATGCGCCAGCCGGATGCGCTGACAGCTTTCGAAGAGGCGGCGCGCCTGAATCCAGGCGAAGTGCGCCTGCGCCTCTCGATCGGACATCTGCACAAGACTTCGGGCAATCGCCGCGAATGCGAGGAGGCCTACAAGGCATGCCTTAGTCTCGATCCGAGTTTCGGCGAGGCTTATTGGAGTCTTGCCGACCTCAAGAATTATCTGTTCAGCGACGCCGAAATTGCGGCCATGCAGGTCCTGCTGAAGGGCGGCGGCGACGGCGGCGACGGCGGCGACGATGTGGACCAGGCGCAACTGCATTTCGCGCTTGGGAAAGCGCTTGAGCACAAGAAAAACTATGCGGCGGCGTTCGCGCACTACGCAGCCGGCAATATGCGACGCCGCAAGACCCTATCCTTCGACGTGAGGGCATTCGAGAACAAGTCCCGGCGTGTGGCCGCTTGCTTCGACACCGCGTTTTTCGCGGAGCGGTCCGGCGCCGGCCATGGGGATCCGGCGCCAATCTTCATCGTCGGACTGCCGCGGTCCGGTTCGACGCTGGTCGAGCAAATTCTAGCCAGCCATTCGAGCGTCGAAGGGACCTTCGAGTTGCCGAATGTGCTGACCATCGTTCGGGAGTTCGACCACGCGAATCCGGAGCACGACGCGTATCCGGAGAATGTTCGCGCCGTCCCGCGGGAGCGATTCGCGATGCTCGGCCGCCGCTACGTCGAAGAGACGGCGCCGATCCGCAGCGGGCGGCCGCACTTCATCGACAAGATGCCGAACAACTTCAGCCACGTGGGCCTTATCCACGCCATGCTGCCGAACGCGATCATCATCGACGTGCGCCGCCACCCGATGGATTCCTGTTTCAGCACCTACAAGCAATACTTCGCGGAAGGCCAGTCCTTCAGCTACGACCTCGATGATTTAGGTCGCTACTACCGGTGTTACTTGAGCCTCATGGACCATTGGGACACGGTGCTGCCCGGCAAGGTGCTGCATCTGCGTTACGAAGAATTGGTACGCGATCCGCAGACGAACATCCGCCGCCTGTTGACCCATTGCGGGCTGCATTTCGAGCCCGCGTGCCTCGCGTTTCATGAAACCAAGCGGCCGGTCCGTACCGCCAGCGCCGAGCAGGTTCGCCAACCCTTGTACGCCTCGGGTGTCGGTTATTGGAAGCATTTCGCGTCGCAGCTCGAACCACTCCGGCGCGCTCTTGGCGATGCCATGGATCGCTTCTAAGGATGCCGGCTTGCGCGGCCCGCGGCTGCGCACTTCGTCGGCTGTTGAACGGTCGATCAGCTTCGCGGGGTAAAGCATTGACAGGCTGCGCCTTCGCAAGACATGATCCTGGGGCGAAGAGCATGCGCGCGCGTGCCGTCGAGGATTCGTACAAAAAAAGGGGATGATGCGATGCGCACAATTGCAGCACGTTCCGCGGCCAAACGCCGAAGCCGTGGACCGGCCGCCTTGCCGCACGGTTCACGCTCGAAGCTCGCGCTGGCCATCGCGGCCGCGTTGTCGGGCACGGTAGCGATGCACGTGGCGCCGGCTTCCGCGGCGGGCCCGACCTCCGATACCACCCTCGAGGAAGTCATCGTCACTGCGCGTAAGCGCACGGAGAATCTGCAGGACGTTCCGCTCAGCATCGACGTCTACACCAGCAAAGACATGCAGAATCTGGGGATCTCGCAATTCGAAGATTACGCCAGCATGACGCCGTCCATCTCCTTCGTCAGTGCCGGCCCCGGCACGCAGACATTCGTCATGCGCGGCGTGTCGGATGGGAGCAACCCGAATTACGCGAACGCCGCTGCGACCCTCTTCTTGCTCGACGACATGTCGATGAACTACTACGGCGTGATGCCCGATCTGCATCTGTACGATATCGAGCGGATCGAGGTGCTGAACGGACCGCAGGGAACGACGTTCGGCGCCGGCGCCATGGCCGGCGCGCTGCGCTTCATCACGAATAAGCCCGATCCGAAGGCGTTCAGCGCCGGCGTGGACCTCGACGGCGGCAAGATAGACGGCGGCACTCACAACGGGACCGCCGAGGGTTTCGTCAACTTGGTCCTAATCCCCGACTGGACGGCGTTGCGGATCTCCGCCTATAACGACTACCACGGCGGCTTCATCAATAATCGCCTCGATACCCGGCAATGGGTGAACGGGGTGGTCTCGAACAATTCGGCGTGGTCGGGCAATGATTACAACGTGGAGAAAGTCAGCGGTGCCCGTCTCGCCCTCGGACAGGTGATTTCAGACGGATGGAAAGCATCGCTCACCTATAGCTATCAGCGTCAGCTCACGCACGGCGCATGGGATGAGGATCCGACCACCGGCGGTGCGGTCAATTTGGCGGGTGGACAGATCGCTCCGGTAACCCCGCTCCCCGCAAACACCGTGGAGCGCTTCGGGCCGGAGTTCAAGCAGTACTACACGAAGACATTGGACTTCCATCTCGACGGCGACGTGGGCATCGGCGATCTGGTGTACGCCAGTACTTATTGGGCGCAGGACGATCGGTGGGTCAACGAGTATTCGGAATACATGCAGTACGTGCACACGGCTACGCTCAACGCGACATCGCGGCAGGCATTCACCTGCCTTACGGATCCGATCAATGGGACCGGCTTCAGCGGCTGCCAGGCACCGACTCAGTACTACGACTACATCAATGATACCGACCGTTGGTCGAACGAATTGCGCCTGTCATCGAAGGAAGGCGGGAGTTTCCACTGGCTGACCGGCCTCTACTGGGAAAAGACGCGCAATATCTACAGCAACTACTATCACATGCCCGGCCTGCAGACCGCAGGCCAGGCGTGGCAAGCGGAGACCGCCTATTACTACAACCAGGGGGCGCTGCCGCCGAAGCCGGATGATTGGTACAGCTACGTGGCACGCGGCGACTATCTGCAAACGACCGAGTTCGCCAACGTCACCTTTGACGTTACGCCCCGGCTGCATGTCGAGGCCGGCACGGTGCACTTCCACTCCAACTTCTCCAGCTCGTTCTACGGGGGATACTGGTACGCCCCACAGACGCCCAGTGCCACGGGAGGCTCGTCCAACAAGTGGAACAGCAAGGTTGGCGTGAGCTACAAGGCGTTGGACGGCCTGCTCGTGTATGCCGATGCTTCGCAGGGTTTCCGGGACGGCGGTGTCAATGGGGGTCTGCCCTCGAACTGCTACAAGGCTGGCGCCCCGGAAAAGTACGTGCCGGACACGTTGACCAATTATGAGATCGGCTGGAAGTCGACCATGCTCGACAATCACTTGGTGTGGGACGGCGCGTTTTACTACATGCCGTGGAAGAATTTTCAGACGCTGTTGTTCGACCCCGATATCTGCTCGTCGTCCAGCTTCAATGCCAACATTGGCGACGCCAGAGTCTACGGCGTGGAATCGAACGTCAAGTACCAGGCGACCGCGTTCTTGAGCTTGGAATTCTCGGGAAGCTACAACGACTCGCACATCATCACCAATGCGTTCGAGAACGCGAGTTTTCAGGTGACGCCGGGCGAACGATTGCCCTATGTCCCGTATCTGGACTTCAGCGGGAACGCCCGCTATGAGCGGCCGCTTAAAGGTAGTCTCAAGGGATACGTTCAATACGACATCGCGCACAAGGGTGACATGTGGAACTCTTTGCAAACGAACGGCTCCAACGGCCTTCCGCGCGTCCTGCAACCGGGCTATTCGGTCATGAACTTGCGTCTCGGCCTCAATGAAGCCGAATCCCACTGGATGACCGAGTTCTACATCACCAACCTCGCGAATAAGAACGCGGTCATCTACACCAACGAGGGCAACTACGACCTGCGCTATACCAGGAACGAGCCGCGCGTGTTCGGTCTTCGTCTTAGCTACCGATGGGGCAAGGCAGAGTAGCTCGCCTCCGTCACGTCGTTTATGGGGTCGAAAAGGTCGCTTCGAGGCAACGCGGCCCCGAAGATAGCGTCCATACTGGATGGCGATCCACAAGCCGCTGCGCCGCGATGCCGACGGGGGAGGCGGCCCTGCCAACACTTCGGGAGCGATAATGGACGAGGTACACACGCAAACCGGTCACGCGCGCCGTCCGAGCGGTCGCGACGCGAAGCGCGCTTCGCGTGCCGCACGGGCGGCGTCGTCGATTCCCTATATCACGCGCAAGATCCCTTACTACGAGGTCTTGACCGAGGAGGGGCTGTCGCTGCTCGAGCACAACGCCGATACCATTCTCGAGGAGATTGGCATCGACTTCCGCGACGATCCGGAGGCGCTCGAGATCTGGAAGGCCGCTGGGGCCGACGTGCAGGGGGAGCGAGTCCATTTTGCACGGGGCATGTGCCGGGCGCTCGTGCAGCGCACCGCGCCGCGCGAATTTACGCAGCATGCGCGCAACCCCGCGCGCAACGTCGTCATCGGCGGCAAGAACACGGTATTCGCTCCGGCGTATGGGCCGCCGTTCGTGCGCAGTCTCGACGAAGGCCGCCGCTATGCGCGCATCGAGGACTTCCGTAATTTCGTCAAGCTCGCGTACATGGCGGGTTCCTTGCACCATTCGGGCGGCACGATTTGCGAGCCCGTCGATCTGCCGGTCAACAAGCGGCATCTCGACATGGTGTACAGCCATCTCAAATTCAGCGACAAGGCCTTCATGGGCTCCGTCACGGCGCCGGAGCGCGCTCAAGATTCCGTCGCCATGGCGAATATCGTGTTTGGCGCCGAACTGAACGATCCGGCGACGGGGCGGCCCAAGACAACGATCATCAATCTCATCAACGTCAACTCGCCGATGACTTATGACGCGACCATGCTCGGCGCCGCCAAGGTTTATGCGCGCGCCAACCAGGCCACCATCATCACGCCGTTCATCCTGGCGGGCGCCATGTCGCCGGTGACGGTCGCCGGCACCGTCGCGCAAACCCTGGCGGAAGCGCTGGCAGGTCTTGCATTCGTGCAGTTGGTCAACCCGGGAGCGCCGGTGGTGCTCGGCAGTTTTGCCTCCTCGATCTCGATGCAATCCGGCGCCCCGACGTTCGGCACACCGGAACCGGCCTTGGTTCTGTATTCCATGGCTGCACTCGCGCGACGCCTCGGAATACCGTTTCGCTCCGGCGGCAGCCTTTGCGCATCGAAGATCCCGGATGCGCAAGCGGCCTTCGAGTCGGCCAATACCCTTCTGCCGACCTGTCTGGCGGGCGTGAATTTCGTATTACATACGGCAGGGTGGCTCGAGGGCGGCCTCGCCATGGGATACGAGAAGTTCGTCATGGATGTCGACCAGGCCGGCATGATGCACACGCTGCTGGCAGGCGTGGACTTGTCGCCCAACGGCCAAGCGCTCGATGCGATGCACGAAGTGGGGCCGGGCAAGCATTTCTTGGGCTGCGCGCATACGCAAGCCAATTTCGAGAATGCGTTCTACCGCTCGCCGCTCGCGGACAATAACAGCTACGAGCAGTGGGAGGCGGAGGGCTCGCCGGACATGACGAAGCGCGCGAACGCACTTTGGAAGAAGCAGCTCGCCGAGTACGTGGCGCCGCCCATGGATCCGGCCGTCGACGAAGCGCTGCTCGACTATATGGCGCGGCGCAAGGCGGCGTTCCCCGACTCGAATGTCTGATTATTATGTCAAATGCGGAAATTGCGTGTTGACACGATTCAGTAATTCCGTGACTGTGTAAGCACTTTTTGAATCGGGCTAGCGGCTATGTGACGGAACAGCTTGCAGGGAGGCAGCCTTAAGGTGCTACGAAATGGGATCAGTCTCGGGCGTCTCATGCGCGAGTCTACGGATTGCGTCCAGAGCGCTTTGCAAAGTGATAACTCCAACGAACAACTGGTTGCCGCTCGGGTGCTCGAGAATCCGTATATATGGCAACAATGGGAAAATGAACACTCCGGTCTGATGCGCCTGGTCGCCGTCAACGGCTTCCGGCGGACTCAAGTTGCGATACTGAAGAAGGCCACGTTGCGTCTCATCGAGCGCAAGGCGCTGTTCGAATACCTGCGGGAGAGGGCGATTCGAGGCGATATGCGGCGGCGAATTGTCGCTTATTTTCATCCGACCCGCGGCTACTCGCATGCCGTCGTCGCCGAGCACGGGCTGTATCTTCGCAAAGCCTGCAGTTTCCTGTGCACCAGTCATGTCGGCATCGAGGTGGTGCACGATGCCGGATTCTTAGAGCCGATGCAGCACTATGAAGCGCTCTACCGGGAGTACTTTCAGCTCTTCTGCGACGCCAACTTCGATACGGAATCGGGTACGCAAGCGGACCTATTACCGCTCCTGAAGTACGAATTGGACGAGTGCCGCTCGGCGATCATGGCGCCCGGGGAGGAACAACTGAAGCGCCAGCTTCGCGACGTGCAGCGGCGATCGCCCGCGGAAGACACTGCGCGACTCAAGACGCTGACGCTGCCGCGCGACGGCGCGAACTAAAGAGCCGCCTCAGCCCGGAGGCGGCGCGAGCGCTTCAGTTCGTCTTCAGCGGATCCGCGCGGCGCGGCCGCCGGCCGCGCGTCTCGGTTTGGCTCGTGGATTCCTTCGGTGCGGGCAGGTCGACGACCTTGCGCAGGTTGGCGTAACTTGCGTTCTTGTGGGGAATCGCCATTGCCTCGACGAAATGGTGCTGAAAGCGCGGCTCGATTGCGGTCTCCACTTTCTCGATGTGCCTGACCAACGTTTCGATGATGCCGCGTGACGTTGCATCCAGCAGCGCAATACGCGCACCGGTGCCGGCGGCATTGCCGGCGGAACGCACTTGTGCAAGGTCACAGTCGGGAACCATGCCGAGAATCATCGCGTACTTGACGTCGATGTGGCTGCCGAATGCGCCGGCAAGGCGGATGCGATCCACGTGCGGGGTGCCGAGACGCTCCATCAGCAGGGCGACGCCGGCGTACAAGGCGGCCTTCGCCAGTTGAATCGCGCGCACGTCGTTCTGGGTGATCTTCATCTCGACCTCGCCTCGATGCAGCAGGTAGGCGAAGGTTCTGCCATTCTCGACGATCCGCGGCGAGCGTGCGGCCAATCTGCCGTCGAGCACGCCGTCTTGGTTGATGATGCCGGCGAGATACATCTCCGCAATGACTTCGATGATGCCCGAACCGCAAACGCCCGTGATGGCGGCGCCCGCCGTCGCTTCGCTGAAGCCGGGTTCATCGGACCAGAGATCGGAGCCGATGACCTTGAAGCGCGGCTCGAGCGTTTCCCGATCGATGCGGACGCGTTCGATGGCGCCCGGGGCCGCGCGTTGACCGCAACTGATCTGGGCGCCTTCGAATGCCGGACCGGTGGGGCTGGAACAGGCGACGAGACGTTGGCTATTTCCCAATACGATCTCGGCATTCGTGCCGACATCCACGAGCAAGGTCATCTGTTCGTCGAGATCCGGACGTTCTGCGAGGACCATTCCCGCGGCATCGGCACCGACGTGTCCGGCGATGCAGGGGAGTATGTAGATGCGCGCATTGCGATTCAGTTTGAGATCGATGACATTGGCCCGAAGCGTCAGCGAGTGATCGATGGCAAGCGCAAACGGCGCACCGCCGAGTTCCACCGGATCGATGCCGAGCAGCAGGTGATGCATGATGGGATTGCCGACCAACGTCGCTTCGAGGATGTCTTCATGCGAAACGCCGGCCTGATTCGCCACGTCGGCCGCGAGGCCGCACAGGGCTTCACGGACGGCCGCCGTCATGAGCGCGGCGCCGCCGGGGTTCATCATCGAATAGGAGACGCGGCTCATCAGGTCCTCGCCGAAGCGGATCTGCGGATTCATGACTCCCGCGGAGGCAACGACCTCGCCGCTCTCCAAATCACACAGGTGAGCAGCGATCGTCGTCGACCCGATATCGACTGCGAGGCCATAGGCACGATCATGCAGGCCGGGCCACACGCCGATGATTTGCTTGGCCGCATGCACCGCCACGGTGACCTGCCACGAAGCGGCACGCAAGGTCGGCTGCAGAGTTTGCAGCACCGATAAATCGCAGGTAAGGTCCGTCAGTTTCCATTCCGCTTCGAGCGCCTCGAACAGTCGGCGCAGGTCCCCGGACGGATCATGCATATCCGGTTGCTCTACCTGTACGTAATGCAGGCGCACGACCGGATTCAGTTCGATCGCGCGCGCGTCGGCCTCCTTGCGCACCACCTGCCGGTGGACCTGGCTGCTTGCCGGCACATCGATGACGACGTCGGCCTCGACCCGTGCCGAACAGGACAAGCGCCGCCCCGGCGCCAATGGGGCGCGCCGCGCGAAACGCATCTCAGGTTCACTGAACGGCGACAGGCTCGCGCTCGACGAGGTCACGCCAAGCTTGGCGAACTCGCCATCCGCGACCAATACCTGGCAGCGCCCGCACAGCCCACGACCGCCGCACACCGAGTCGATATCCACACCAAGACTGCGTGCGGCCTGTAGCAGCGGTGTGCCGACCGGAAAATTACCCCGTTTGCCGGAGGGCATGAAGACCACGAGCGGGAGCCGGGACGGCATTCGAATCGCCGATGCTTCAGGCCGGCCGCCGGCGGTGGCCGCCCTCGCGGCGGCCGCGCGGCGCATCCGCACCCGGTGCGCCGGGCGCCGGGGCCTCGCGGAAACGGCGAATCCATCGCGCGCAGTCCGGATCGTGTCCGAGCATGACATCGCCGCCCATGACGGCTTTGATGACTTCCTCATGCAGCGGATTGGTGATGGCGGAGGTCATGCCGGCGGCCATCGCCATCGTCAAAAACGCACTGTTGATGCCGTGGCGGTTCGGCAACCCGAAGCTGATATTCGAGGCGCCGCAGGACGTGTTGACCTTCAGTTCGGTGCGCAGCCGATGCACCAGGCGCATGACCTGCACACCGGCCTGATTGATCGCGCCTATCGGCATGACCAGCGGATCGACGACGACGTCGGACGCCGGAATGCCGTAATCCATCGCGCGCTCGACGATCTTTTTCGCGACGGCAAAGCGCACGTCCGGATCTTCGGAAATGCCCGTCTCGTCGTTCGAGATGGCGATCACCGCCGCTCCATATTTTTTGACCAGCGGCAGCACGGCTTCCAATCGTTCATCTTCGCCGGTCACCGAATTGACCAGTGCCTTGCCTTTGTATACCGCGAGCCCGGCTTCGAGCGCCGCAACTATCGACGAATCGATGGACAGCGGCACGTCCGTGATGGATTGCACGAGTTGCACCGCGCGCGCGAGGATCGCGGGTTCGTCGGCGAGCGGAATGCCCGCATTGACGTCGAGCATGTGGGCGCCGGCCTCGACTTGGGCACGTGCATCCGCCTCGACACGGCTAAAATCGCCGGCCGCCATTTCCGCGGCGAGAATCTTGCGCCCGGTCGGATTGATGCGCTCGCCGATAATGACGAAGGGTCGACCGAAGCCGATGACCACTTCTTTGGTGGCGGAGCTGACGATAGTGTCGGTCATGATGCAGTCCTTTGAGACGGTGGGGAGGTGTCGCGCCCGGGATACCACGGAGCGCGACCTTGCAGTACGCCGGATCGATCGACGATCTCAGCCACCGATTCCTCCTGGCGATAGGCCATGATGTGCACGCCGCTGATGCCGCGAATCTCGCGCATCGCTTGGATCAGCTCGATGCAAATATTGCGTCCCTCGCGTGCCTGATCCTCGGCTCCTTTGAGCCGAGCGATGGTGCTGTCGGGCACATGCATGCCGGGCACGTTGTTGCGCATCCACTCGGCCGTCTTTGCCGACCGCAAGGGACCGACGCCCGCGAGGATATAGATCTTGCCGATCAGGCCGAGCGCCGCTACCTGCTCCATGAACGCGCGCAGCAACGGCAGGTCGTAGCAGTATTGGGTCTGGATGAATTGCGCGCCGGCGGCGATCTTCTTGGCCAAACGCTGCGCCCGCCAAGCGTGCGGCAGAGCCGACGGATTTTCCGCGGCACCCAAGAATACGCGCGGCGCAAAAGTGATCTTGCGCCCGCTTTGAAAGCGGTGTTCATCACGCAGGTTGCGAGCGATATCGAGGAGCGACACGCAGTCTAAGTCGAAGACCGGCTTCGCCTGAGGATGATCGCCCGCCTGCACGCCGTCGCCGGTCAGACAGAGGATGTTGCAGACTCCCATGGCCGCGCCGCCCAGAATGTCGCCCTGGATCGCGATTCGGTTCTTGTCCCGGCAGGAGATCTGCATGATCGGCGCATAGCCGACGCGCGTCAGCAATGCGCAAACGGCGAGACTCGACATGTGACAGTTTGCGCCGCTGCCGTCGGTCGCATTGATGGCATCGACGTAGCCGTCGAAAACTCGAGCGCGTTTAAACACGTCTTGCGGATCGGCCGAATCGGGCGGTGCAAGTTCCGTGGTGACGGCAAATCCGCCCGCCCGCAGCACTCGTTCGAACCGGCCCGGCGACGTGTGCCCCGGTAAAATCGGCAGCGGATAACCCGGGACGATCGGTTCGTCGTCGAATTTCATGCCGGACCCGGCGATGCAGCGGTCTTTTCGCGCACCACCCGCAGCCAGGATGAGCGCCCTTGGCAACGTTGATCCACTGCGAATTGCACCTTGCTCATCGCTTCCAGGCCGCCGGGGATGTGCTCGCTGCCGCGGAAAGCCTCAACCCAAACGCAGCGCATGTCCGGCTTGACTTCGCAATTGCCGTTGGCGCGGACACCGCCGCAGGGGCCGTTACGCAAAGTCTTCGGGCAGTTCATCGGGCAGGACATGCCGGTCGAACTCAAGATGCATTGTCCGCACATGCGGCAGTCGAACAAGAGACCTTTGACGGCCTTTTCGACGGCCGCTACGGGCTGCTCCACGCGCTCAAACCCCAGCGCCCGGACCACGGGATGCAGGCGTACCAGCAAGCGCTCGAAGCCGCGATAGAACGCGTTCATGCCGCGCGCGTGGCGCACCGACCATAGCCGGACCGCGTACATCAGGCGTGTCCAGGCGGCGGCGCGCCCGGAAGGGGAGCGCGGGCAGACTCGTCGAGGCCTTTGGCGCGAATCAGGCGCTCCAGTTCCTCGTCGGTGAATTTGGCTTCGAGACGGGCCGCCTCGGCGGCCGCCTCGGCGTGCAGATCATCGCCACACGGACGCGGCGCGCTGCGTTGCCAGTCGGCAAGGTAAGCCTCGGAACTGCCTTTTCCGGCACGCATTGCCGCACGGTCGACCGCTTCTTGGAAGCGGTGCGAGAGCTGCACCTTCGCCGCTTCGCGGCCGCGTTTGACGATGACCTGCGCCGGAATGTCCCGCCACGAAATGATGATTAGCGAGGCCATGCCACAACTGCTTCGTCGCGGCGGTCGCCCGCACGTCGCACCGCTTGGTGCAGGCTGGCCTCGAGCGCCCCATAACCGGTAGCGCGATATTCGAACACCAGTCCCATGCGCACCGCAATCACGCGCGCTTGGCCTTCCGACTCGGGCGAAGGCGACTGCGCCAAATAAACGAGCTTGCGATAATTGCCGAAGTAGGTCGGGAACAATTCCGGGTGACGATCCAGCCCCAGACCGCGAATCACCAGGCGCTCGAAATGCCGCAGCAAGAAATCCGTAAGGTAGAACGTGCCCGGCTCGGCCTCCGCCAGTTCGGCGAACACCGGACCGGTGGCAAAGAACTCGTAGCAATGCGCTCCCGGGATGCGTTCCACCGCTTCCTCGCGCAACACTGCATCGAGCAGCCCGCCGGTACCGCAGTCGCCGTACGCCACGAATATCGATCGATAGCGGCCGCGCGACGCATGGATGAGGGCGCGCACCGCCGCCGGGATTTGCGCCGGTCGATTATGCAGTTCGGCGGGCAAACAGCGCACGTCCAGATGCTCCCAGCGGTTGGCCTGCCGTAGTGCGGTGATCTCGTGCGCCAGGGCGCCGCACGCGATGATCAACATCCCTTGGCCGTTCGCCGATTCCTTTTGCGCCATCGCGCGCAACGCTCAGTGCGCCGCCGCGCCGGCCCGCCGGGCTGCGATCAGGCCTTTGGCGGTTTCGACCGCGACCGCTGCATCGCGGCAATAGGCGTCGGCGCCGACGGCTTTGCCGAATTCTTCATTGAGCGGCGCGCCGCCGACGAGCACGATGTAATCCTTGCGGATGCCGCGCTCCTTCAGCGTATCGATGACGACCTTCATATACGGCATCGTCGTCGTCAGCAACGCCGACATGCCGAGGATGTCGGGCTTATGTTTCTCGAGCGCGGCGAGATATTTCTCGACCGGGTTGTTGATGCCGAGGTCGATGACCTCGAACCCGGCGCCCTCGAGCATCATTGAAACCAAATTCTTGCCGATGTCGTGGATATCGCCTTTGACCGTGCCGATGACGATTTTGCCGATCGGTTCGACGCCGGTTTCCGCCAGCAGCGGCCGGAGGATTTCCATGCCGCCCTTCATCGAGTTCGCGGCCAACAACACTTCGGGCACGAACAAAATGCCGTCGCGAAAATCGATGCCGACGATGCGCATGCCTTCCACCAAGGCGTCATTCAGCACGCGCTCGGCCGACCAGCCGCGCGTCAGGAATATTCGCGTGGCTTCCTCGACCTCGGTTTTCAGGCCGTTGTATAGGTCATCGTGGACCTGCTCGACGAGTTCCTCGTCATTGAGGGAGGCGAGGTCGAAATCGCCTTCGGTCGGCTCTGACATCTTCTTCTCCAACGGTTATTTTCGAGCCGCTACCGTACGTTACGCGGCCGGCGTACGCTGCATGGTAAGGCGCAACTCTCTTCGAAAGTTGTGATATTGCGACGATAGCGTGCTTGGATGCGACACGATCAGCTCACCGGCGGCGCGCCGCCCTCTGCCACTCGCCGCGCGGTGTAGTCATCGAGGGCCTCGATGACGGCCGGATCGCGCTTCGGCGCGACATAACGTTCCAAGGTATCTTTCCAGATGCCGCTGGCTCGTTCGGTGGCGGTCTTGGAGCCGTCGTCGGCCCAGCTCCCGGAATTGCGCCAATCGGACACCAGGGGCGCGTAGAACGCGCTTCGGTATCGCTCCATCGTATGGGCGCAGCCAAAAAAATGACCTCCGGCGCCGACTTCGGCGACCGCCTCGAGCGCGAGATCCGATGGCGCTGCTCCGACCGGCTGAAACACCTCGGCAAACATCTGCAGCATCTCGATATCGAGTATGAACTTCTCGTAGGAAGTCGTCAGGCCGCTTTCGAGCCAGCCAGCCGCGTGCAAGACGAAGTTGCAGCCGCCGAACAACGCTCCCCACAAGCTCATCTGCGATTCATAGGCCGATTGCGCATCGGGGATGTTGGACGCCGTCGCGTTCGAGGAACGCCACGGCAGGCCGAGAAAGCGCGCCATCTGGCCGGCGCCGAACGCCGCCTTGACGTATTCGGGTGTGCCGAACGCCGGCGATCCGGATTTCATATCGACGTTCGACGTGAAGCTGCCGTAAACGATCGGTGCGCCCGGTTTCACGATCTGGGCAAGGGTCAGGCCCGCGAGCGCTTCGGCGTGCGCGAGCGTCAACGCGCCGGCGATCGTCACCGGCGCCATCGCCCCGGCCAGCGTGAATGGCGTGATGACCAGCACTTGTCCGGCGGCCGCAAAGTCAATGATGCCGTCGGCCATCGGTATGTCGAGCTGCAGCGGCGAATTCGTATTGATGATGGTGTACGTGTAGGGGCGGGAGCGGAACTCTTCGGGCGTGATGCCGTGGGCGAGGCGTATGAGTTCGAAGTTGTCGGCAACTTGGGCGTGGCCGCGCGAAAAAATGAAGGGGATCTTGTCGCAGAGCATCAACTGAGCGCGCGTTACGTGTAGATGCCGAACGTTGACCGGAATGTCCTGAGGTTCGGTTGCACCGCCGAGGATGTGGATGACCTCGAAGCTCTGGCACAACTTGACCAGATTGCAGAAATCCTCGAAGGTACCTGCGCGCCGGCCGCGCGCCGTGTCCATGATGTTGGGCGGCCCCGAAGTCGGGGCAAACCCGACGCGTCTGTCCGACAGCGGAATATGGCGCTCCGGATCGACGGCGTGCAGGGTGATGTCGCGCGGCGCGGTGGCGAGCGAGGCGCCGACCAGTTCCCGATCGAGCCGCACGGTTTGTGTCGACTCGTCGACCTCGGCGCCGGCATTGCGATAGAGGTTACGGGCGACGGGTGACAGCACCTTCATGCCCTGCGTTTCGAGCATGAGGAGCGCGGCCTCGTGGATGGCAGCGACCTGATCGTCTGAAAATATCTTCGCCGGTTCGAACGGGTTTCGTAAGTGCCGGTAGGAGCGCGTGCGGTCGAAGACGGCGTGGCTGACCTCGGCGCCTGCGGAGCGGCGTCGGTTGCGTCGGCCAGGCGGTTCATCGGGTTGCTTCATGCAGATGCGGCTCCGGGATCGCGGCGCCGGGTCGACGCCGTGGTGATGATAAGACAGATTTGGGCGCACCGACGCATAACAAATTTAGGTGCAGCTATGCATAATCGGTGACGCCATGGCCTGCGAGCGGGCGGCCCGTGGCGATCGACCGCACCACCGCCTCGGCGAGATAATCGGTCCCCGGACCTACCTGCGCGAGCCTTTCCGTAACGCTGGTGTCGACGTGCGGATCCGCGGCACCGGCGCGCCGCGCCGCGGCGAGCGCCAGGTCGCGCGATACGTGCCGTGCATGCTCGAGTGCGGGCTGCGGCTCCGGATAATCGGCAATTCCCGCCGGATCGTGCACCCGAAATACCTTGAACGTGGGCTGATTGACGAGGATCTCGACTGCCTGCGACACGACCCCGGCGACAGCACCCACGGCATTGCAAACCGCGGCATGCACAGGGATGTGGAGCGCCGCACCGAGCCGCAGCGCCACTTCGGGATAATAGGCGCCGACCGGGGCTCCGATCGCAATCAGCGGCCGTGCCAAGCCAATCGTTGCCTGCAGCAGATTGGAAAACCGTTCGCCGGCAACGATGCTTTCGACCAGTCGATCACCGAGCACGCCCCATCGGTCGTCACGTGCCTCGATACCCGGGTCATGCGCCAGAGAGGCGGCAAGTACGAGACGGGCGCTGCCGCGTACGACGTATTCGTACGTGCGCTCGCAAATCGTCTCGGGCGTGGCTGCCGCGCGCAGGGCGCGCGCATTGCGTTCTTCGGTCGCGAGAATGCGCGCGCCGCAATCCGCGGCTTCGCGGCACCATCCAGTCTGTCGATCGAGCACATGCATCGCATCGCTGGGCGTGAAGGCAGCAACGGTCGCGAGGCCGGCGTCAGCAAGCCGGCGTAGAGCCTCTTGCCCCAAGCCATTGCGTACGACCGATGACACGTGGCGCGGCTCTAGATCCAGTCCTTCCCACACACGGCGCTCGAGTGCCGCGAGGTGCGCAGGCGGCGCACGCTCCGGGTTGCGGAACGCGAATTGCGTTGGGTAATCGGGAAGGCGTTCGAGTTCCGCAATGTTGCGCAACTGCGACAGAGTCCCGGGGAAGCTCTGGGCCATTAAACTCAGCGGCATGGCCTTGCGCGGACCGACCCGCAACCGGAGTTGCCGGTCGAAGTACACTTCGCTGTCGCCTCCGAGACCGCTGGTGCGCACATCCACCGCCTCGACCATCGTTCTCCAAGCACCGACGAGCGCGCCCTCGGCGCGGATGACCGGTCGGCCGCCCGACACGACCGCGATGTCCGTGGTGGTACCGCCCATGTCCGAAACCACGAAGTCCGTAAGCCCGGTCAGAAACCCGGCACCAACGACACTCGCTGCGGGCCCGGACAGAATGGTCTCGACCGGACACTCGAGCGCAATCGCAGCCTTCATCAACGAGCCGTCGCCCTTGACGATCATCAGCGGGGCGTCGATCGATTCGTCCGTAAGCACGCGTTTCAAAGCCTCGATCAGATGCCGAATCTGGGGTGTGAGCCGTGCGTTCAATGCGGCGGTCAGGGCGCGTCGCGGGGCGTCGAGTTTCGACGTCAATTCGTGCGCGCAAGTGACCGGTTTGTGGGACTGCGCACGGATAATCTGGCGCGCACGCAATTCGTGCGCCGGGTTACGGACCGAAAAATTTGCGGCGACGGCGAATGCTTCCACGCATGCTTCGTGTTCCCGGACGGCGCGCTCGACGGCGGCATCATCGAGCAACGCCGACTCTTCGCCGGTGGCGCTGTGGCCGCCATCGACCCGAACCACTACGCCATCGTGTCGCTGCAATCCGGTACGCTCGGCCATCGCATCATCGAATCCGATCAGGAAGGTGCAGACCGGGCTGAAGCGGCTTTCGACCACGGCATTCGTGGCCAGGGTGGTCGACACGGAGACGAGGCTGACGTCTTTGCGACTTGCGCCGGCCGGCAGGTTCTCGAGAACTGCCCGAATCGCGCGGCCGATCCCGATCGCAAGATTCCAAGGAGTCGTCAGCGCTTTGGCGCTCGCGACGACGCGGCGGCCGTCTGCAAGCAATACCGCGTCGGTGAATGTGCCCCCCGTGTCGAGGCCGAGCCACAGACCCTGGGCCGATGACTCCTCGGCCCCGAACTCCGCCGCCGGTGAATCGCTCATGGCGCCGGACATTGCGCCACCACATTGGCGCCCCCAACGGCGCCCTTGATTCGTACCCTTGCGCCGTCGGCGCCGTTGGGCCATGTCAGAGTGAGCCGGCCACCTTTGCCGTCGACCGGCGATACCTTCAGCGTGGCTTGCACCGCGCCGTTGCGGCGGCTCACTGCGTCGATCGTGCCGCTGACCGCCACGTCGTTCACCCATCGCACGCGGTCGAGGCTCACGCGAATCCGCGCATCGCGCCGAATCAAACGGAAGGCGCCGCCGCGTAATCCGGCGCCGTGTCCTGAAGAATTGCTGTGCACGCGCGCGAGCACATCGCCGACCGTGAGCACCGCGGCCGTCACCAACTGCAAATCCTGAGGTGCCGCCGCATTGCCCGGCAAGCCGTGAGCGGGTTCAAGCTCCGCCGACTGAACTGCAAATCGCTGCACCAAGCGCACCGGCGGCACGCGCGAGGCACAGGCAGTGCTCCCGGTCGCCAGGGTCCTGACGAAGCGGCGCACGATGTCCGCGGCACAGGGACTGCGCGCGCGGGGCAGGGCATTGACGTGAAAGCTATTGAAAATTCGAACTTGGACACCCCGGCGGAAGGCGGCGGCAACGGCCGCCCCGTCAGCCAGCGTCGTGATGTTATCGAGTTCACCGGATATGACGAGCGCGGGAACATCGGGGTACGCCGCGTTCACACCCACTTGGAACGCCGGTGCCCCGAGTGGCGAGACGGGCCATGCCACGCATTGATCGATGAAGCTGTAATCGAGCGGCATGGCGCGATACTCATCGATGGTGAAGGGTGCGTACGTATCGGGGAACGATCGCGCGCGCTCAACCAGTGCGCGATCGCGGTCCCGTGCGCGTTCTGCAGGCGGCAAGCGCATGTCGAATATTTGCGGCGGGTCCTGACACATCACGGCGGCGGCCAACCCCGCACTCCATTTCGCGGCATCCGCCGTGGGATCGCGCGAATCGACCGCCGCTACGGTCTCCGCCATCAGACGCAGCAGCGGCAGTCGGTCGCCCTGCGCAAACGCTCGCGCAGCGGCATCGGTCTCTCTCACCGTCGTGAAAGCGGGAGCGCTGGCGAACATGACGATGGCCAGTTGCGATGCATCGGCCTGGAAATCACGTTCCCGGCCGTCGACGTCGTACCCGCGAGCGGGGAACGGGCTGGCGCGCAGTTGTTCCAGTGCCGGCATGATGTGATCGATCGAGTTGCCGGGTAGCGACGCGCAGCCCGCCGAGCGCGCGCAGGCGACCTTGAACTTCTCGCGCATGGCGGGCGCGTAGGTTGGATACCATGCGTAGTCCGGACCGCTCAAAGGATACGCGCCGTCGAGCACGATCGAACGCAGGAGGCCGGGATGCCTTATGGCGAAGGTCTGTTCGAAATACGTGCCGTACGAATCACCGTACAAATCGATCAAGCGCACGCGCAGTGCTTCCAGGACAGCGGACAAATCGTCGGCGGCATACGCAGTGCTGTAGAGCGACGCTCGATCGCCCAACGAGGCCCCACATCCGGCGACTGATTCCACGGTCCACCTCTCGGCGGTCTGCAGATCGTGGCAATCGATTGCGGCTGATTGCCCGGTGCCGCGGTTATCCATAATCAACACGTCGTGATCCGACATCAGCGGCCGGAACAATGCCAGGTAGTCGTCCCGCGACTCGGTGGCCGGGTAGCCTGGGCCGCCCTCGGTTGCGACAAGAGTTCCCGTGGAATCGCCGGGACCCGAATGCGGGTAAAACTCGAAATGAATGGATATCCGGCCGGGGACGATTCCGCTTGGGTCCAGCGGACGCTCGAGATGGCCGCAGTAGGCGGCGCGGCCGCAGGCTTGCAAGAGCAGGGAGCCAACCTGCTTGTGCGACTGCGCACGGTCGGGTCTCACGGATGCGGGCCAGCGAGCGACGCGGCCGATGGCCGCTGCGGGCCATCCTGCGGCGCTTGCGGCAACCAGCGCAAGCACCAGCGTCCGCGCCGGCGATCTAAGAAATCTATACAGTCGCTTGGCCGGCATGGGCGCGATTCTAGCGTGGGCCGTGCGCCCTGTCGTTTATATCGTCGAATACGTCGCTTTGGGGGCAATGCAACCGGAACGATTTTGCTATTCTTTGGACCTTTAGAAGATTCGGTGAAAACCTCAGGACATCCTTAATGAACGCTCGCTTAAGTCCGGACGCTCCTTCCGTGTTGACCGCGCGCGAAGATATGTTGGCGCGATTACGCCGCCGTAAGCCTGCGACTGCGCTGGAGCGGGACTTCTACACCAAACCCGAAGACTTTCAAATCGATCTCGACTTGATTTGGTACCGGGATTGGCTGTTCGTCGGTCACGACTGCGAAGTGCTGAATCCCGGTCAGTACCTGACCGTGCAGGTCGGAGAGTATCCGGTCGTCGTCGTGCGCGACCGCGGCGGCGGACTACGGGCCTTCCACAATTCCTGCCGGCATCGCGGCTCGAGAATCTGCTCCGAAGAGCATGGAACGTCGGCGCGACTCATGTGCCCGTATCATCAATGGACCTACAGTCTCGATGGCCGGTTGCTGGCCGCGCGCGACATGGGCAGCTCATTCGACAAAACTCAGTATGGTTTGAAATCCATTCACTGCACCAGCGTGGGCGGCTATATCTGGATATGCCTGGCGAAATCGGCGCCTGATTTCGAACCCGTCCGCCGGCAGCTCGAGCCGTATTTTCTGCCGCACAAGTTGCATCAGGCCAAGGTCGCGTACGAGTACACCATCATCGAGAACGCGAACTGGAAGCTCGTATGGGAGAACAACCGCGAGTGCTATCACTGTTTTGCGAATCACCCGGAATTGCTCCGTACCTTTCCTGAAGACCCGACCATCAGCGGCGTCGACGATGCGACCAGCAACCCGCGGATTACGACCAAATGGAACCACTGGGAATCCATTGGTTTGCCGAGCCAATTCAAAATTTCGGCGGATGGCCAGTACCGCACCACGCGGTATCCGTTGATCGAGGGCAAGACGAGCTACACGATGGACGGGCAGGCAGCGGTGAAGCGACCGTTGAGCGACGCGGTCACCGAACGTGATATCGGCACGTTGTTGCTGTTCCACTTTCCGACCACGTGGAATCACGTCATGGCCGACCATGCGACGACCTTTCGACTCTTGCCCCTGTCTCCGACGACCACACAGTTGACCACCAAATGGCTGGTGAACAAGGACGCCGTCGAAGGGGTGGACTACGACTTGAAGCGCCTCACCGAAGTCTGGGTGGCAACCAATGACTCGGACCGGCGCGTCTGTCAGGAAAATCAAATCGGTGTGAATTCGCCGGCATATGTTCCCGGGCCTTATTCGCCCGTGCACGAGGCCGGCGTGACGCAGTTCGTCGATTGGTACTGCACGCATATCGAGGAACGGCTCACCGAAGATGCCAAGTAGCATCGCCTGATGAGCGACGCAGCGTTGTTGCGAAACCCTGGCCGATCTCTAGAGCGTCGGATGCACCGGGCTGAACACCGGAACGAACAGGTAACGCTTCGCCAATTCCCCATAGCCGGTGTATACGAAGTGCCCGTTGGTTCGCAAAAGCTCATCGCGGTTCGCGCGGTAAAAGCCTGGAATGTCGTACCACGCCATGGTCGGCTTCAAATGATGCACGACGTGCAAGTTGTTGTACAAGTACAGCACGCCGAACAAGGGATTCGACTCGACCGCCGCCGTGCGCTCCTGCGAGTTCTCCGCGGCTCGGTGCTCGGTGAACGCCCGCAGCAGGCTGAGGCTCAAGCCCGGATATGCCACCAGCAGGCAGTACTGCCACCAGGGGAAGCCGCAGACGCCGGTAATGAACCCGAACAACAACGCCACCGCCAGCGCGTGCACTGCCCAGTGCGGCAAGTGACTGTAGTTCCCCTGCCGTGCACGACCAGTTTCTCTCATGAGCAATATCCATAGGCGCAGCGCCGGACCGATGAGCAAGCGCCCCGCCATGGTTTGATTGAACGTCAGCAGCGCTCGCCTGACGGGTCCCATCCGATCCCAGTCCGCCCGCAACACGTAGTAGGACTCCGTGTCCACGCCGGGCACGGTGAGATGGGCATCGCGATGATGCGTGCTATGGCTCTTGCGGTACAGGGGATACGGAAACCACAATCCGAGCGGCGGAAAGACCACGGCGAACCGCAGCCACGCGGGGACTCCACGGAAGGCATGGATGGCCTCGTGCTGCAACGAGAAGTGCCACGCGAGGAGGTACGCACCCGCGGGCATGATCACCCACCAGGGCAGGATGGCGTTGAACCAGACCAGCGCAAACCACAGGGAATAGAGGACGATCGCCACCATCCACGTGGGACCATCGAATTGCCGGAATTGCCGTCGAAGCAAACCCATGCGGCTAATTTTAATCCTTCAACGATGATTCGTCACGAACGCCGGCGGGATCGTCGTGGCGAATCGATGCCTGCTCCAATAGCGCGTCGCGGCTTCGAAGCGGTCTCGCAAGACGGCGTAAGACGCCGGATCGGGCACCGTGAAGCGTTGCAACAACAACTGGTCCATCAGACTTCTCACGGTGGCGTCTTGATGCGCCTCGAGAAACGCCGATCGCAGCGTATCTACGCCCGTGGTGGAAGCCACCAATGCCGGGATGGGGGTGGGCAAGGTCTGCCCCACGGTGCGCACCTGGGACGTCAACTCCGGCTTGTACTTCCGGAGAAGGCGCAGCGCGTACGAATCGATGGGCGCGACTTCGGCGGCGCTGTGGACGACTGCGGTCAGGGCACCCAACGGCGTGACCGTCGGAGCGGTGATTTCTGCATACAGCGGCGCGTCGCCATTCCTCGCTGCGACGCGCGCGGCCGGCGTGAAGCCTTTGGTCGGCATGAAGTAGGTCAGTGCCGCGACGCAGCCGGATTGCGAATCCGGCACGGTGAAGGCGATTCGCTTGCCGAAGGTGTCTTCGACCGTGTGAAAGTCGCTGTCCGCGCGGACCACGAAATCGCTCCAGTACCGCGCCTGGCCTTCGAACTCCGGAGGCGAGGGAACGGGCGCCGCCACCAGTACTGGCTGCGGTTCTGCCCGTGAAAAGGGTAACCCGCACATGAATACGGCGCCCATGTCGGTCCGGCGCCACAGCGCCTTCATCGGCTTAGGCTCGGGATGGTCGATCAAACTCACGCGCACACCGGCCTTTTCGATGATGGCGGCCAGCAGCCGGCCCCACAGAGCGGCAACTTCTGGGCTCACGGAATACATCCGCGCGTTGGCGATCATCACTCGATGTGCCGGCGGTTCACCGAGTCGGGGTGGCACTCAGAATTTGTACGCGAACGTGACTCCGAGTATCCGCGGCCGAAGCGGCGTCTGTGCGACGATGAATTGATCGGTACTGACGAACGTGCTCGCGTTCGAATTCGCGAGGTTCTCACCGTACGCGGTCACGAGCCAGGCATCCTTCGCAACGCCTATTGACGCGTCGACGGTCGAGTAAGCGGGATTCTCGAACCGCAGCCTGCCGGTACTGACGCTGCCGGCCTGCGCGATCGTCGGATTCGAACCCGCCTGGGTGAAGGAAATGCCGCTGTGGGTGATGCCGACCTGAACGAACGGGCTGTAGCCGGCGACCGTAAAGTCGTAACGCCCGCGCAGACTGAATTGGATCGGCGGCGCATCGGCGCTGGGGGCGCCGATCGGGCCGAACGGGTTGGTGATCGGCGTGCAAGTGGGGTTGCAGTCTTCCGTGAGCGGCTTGCCGAAGTTCACGCTTGCAGGATTGTTGTCGATCAGCGCCGGCGAGTTCGTCTGCCGGCTCTGGTTCCAGGATGCCGCACCCTGCAGCGTCAGCCCGCTGATGACCCGCGCCACCAACGAGGTCTCGATACCCTTGATGAGGAAGTTCTGACCGTTGGCGTTGTAGAAAATGTTGCCGATCAATCCGGGGTCGAAGAAGGCGACCTGAACGTTGTCCCAGTTCTCGCGATAGTAGGCGCCGTTCCACTGCAGGCGATGGTCGAAGAATTCCGTCTTCCAACCGATCTCGTTATTCGTCAACTTGTCGGATGAGTACGAAGCGGGAACCGCGTACTGCGCCACCCCATCCGGGCCGGGGGCATGCAAGGAACCGCCGTTCTGGTTGAAGCCGCCCGGGCGAAAGCCCTGCGAGAACGTGTAATACAGCATGACATCCGGCATGACATGCCAAGTCAGGTTCGCACGGCTCTTGTTGCCGGACTCGGTATCCCTGAGATTCGCCTTGTTCAAGTTGTAACTGGCAGCGGATTGGCAGCCACCGGCCGGCGTGCCCTGCTCGAAGCAATCGAAACTGGCCATCACGCTGCCGGCCGAGGAGTTGTCGAAGCGGAAATGGCGCGCGCCCAGCGTGGCCGTCAACACCTTGGGAATCAGGTCGAAGTCGATGGACGCGAAGACAGCCGTCTGCTTGGTTTCGCGCACCGTGTCCTGGTAGAAGGAGCTGTTGTCGCTCTGAACCCCGGGATTCTGGACGGTCGTGCCGGGGAATGTGCCGGTGTCCGAGAGGCAGCCGCTATTGCCCGGCGTGCCCGCCGCCCCGTTCGAGGTACACGCAGGAATGGTCTTGTACATCCAGTCGGTCTGGTCGTACAGCTTGTTGGCCTCCCAATAGACGCCGGCGATCGCACGCAAACGCCAGTCGTCCGGCGTGCTCAGGCGGAATTCGTGCTGCTGGTGCTCGTTTTTCTCGACCGAGTGCCAGGTGGCGCTCGGCGAGAAGCAGGTTGACTTGAGGGTTGTATCGCCGAGGCCCTTATTCAAGCCCTCCAGCGACCCCGATCCCGGGCCGTAGCATTGATAGTAATCGGCATAGACACCGCGCGAGTAATTCGTGTAGTCGCCGACCTGATCGACGTTCCGCACGAGATAGCCGCCGGTATAGACGGCCTTCAAGTCGCCGAACTTGCCGTTCACCGTCCACGCGGTGCTCTCGAACTTGTCCTTGTCGTAGGCCGGGTTGAACAGCGTGACTTCGAGCGGCTGCAGCGGCGCGCCGTCCGAGGCATTGGGCTGCTGGTAGAACACGCCCTGCGAGTGCATGTCCTGGTAGGACTGCGTGAGCAGCACGTTCCAGTCATCGTTGATTTTGTACAGCGCCTCGACCCGTATTCCCTGGTAGGTGACGGGGTTGATGCCGTTTGCAACCACGCTGGAGTTGGTGATGGACGGGCTGCCGGGCGGCACGCAATAGCCGTTGTTCGGCTGGCCGTCCGGGCATGCTCCGCCCACCGCCGGATAGTTCGCATAGTGGATGCCGATGTCGGTGTTCGCGCGGGTGAACGTCGCCGGCACGTTGTTGATGTAGCCGCCGCGGCTGTCGTCGTAGATCACGCCGCGCACGGCGAGCGTGTCGGCGATCAGCGGGAGATTCAACACCGCCGTCACGTCGGAATTCGGATCGC
>JBKQSA010000104.1:0-37885 GCA_052143815.1 Steroidobacteraceae bacterium
GGGGACAACATCAAGATTGTGGTGGAGTTGATCGCGCCGATCGCGATGGAACAGGGTTTGCGGTTCGCCATTCGCGAGGGGGGTAAGACCGTGGGTGCAGGGGTTGTCGCCAAGGTGATAGCGTGATGTTGCTTGATCTTTTGCTCGCGCAGCGAGCGTTATTTGTCGGGGCCGTTTCGGCCCCGTTGAAAGTTTGCGCGTAAGCGCATTGATTAGGGCAGTAGCTCAATTGGCAGAGCGGCGGTCTCCAAAACCGCAGGTTGGGGGTTCGATTCCCTCCTGCCCTGCCATTTGAGCAGGCCTGTAGGTCAACGGCAGTAAACATGGCAGAAGTTCAAATACCTCCGGGCGCATCGGCGAAGGACACTGCGCTCATCACGCTGTCGGTCCTCGTGCTGTTTGTCGGCATTGGGGCGTTCTATTGGTATGAAGACCAGGCGCTCGCGATTCGAATTGCAATGGTCGTTGCCGGTTTGGCCGTAGGCGCTGGCCTCGCGTGGTTCAGCTGGTACGGCCGCGAGTTTTGGCAATTCGCTCAAGCG
Source organism: Steroidobacteraceae bacterium (assembly GCA_052143815.1). Classification (GTDB taxonomy): domain Bacteria; phylum Pseudomonadota; class Gammaproteobacteria; order Steroidobacterales; family Steroidobacteraceae; genus Bog-1198. The sequence goes on from JBKQSA010000104.1 coordinate 543, forward strand.
GCGCGCATCGAGTTGCGAAAGGTCGTGTGGCCATCGCGCGACGAGACGATCAAAACGACCTATGTCGTGTTCATTTTTGCCATTGTGATGGGCTTGTTTTTTTGGGGACTCGATTGGGTTCTCACCTGGCTGACCCGGTTGTTGACCGGGCAGTCTGCTTGACGGATTCGGAGCGCTTATGTCCTTGCGATGGTATGTAGTTCACGCCTACTCGAATTTCGAGCACAAGGTATCCGAGTCTCTGAAGGAGCGCGTCAAGCGCGCGGGCCTGGAGGCTAAGTTCGGTGAGATTCTAGTCCCGACCGAAGAGGTCGTCGAAATGCGCGACGGCCAGAAGCGCAAGTCGGATCGCAAATTCTTCCCGGGCTACGTGCTCGTGCAGATGGAGATGGACGAGGACACCTGGCACTTGGTCAAGGAAGTGCCGAAGGTGTTGGGTTTCATCGGCGGCACCAGCGACAAGCCGGCGGCGATCACCGACAAGGAGGCCATGTCGATTTTGCGCCGCGTGGAAGAGGGCGTGGACAAGCCGAAGCCCAAGGTGTTGTTCGAGCCGGGCGAAGTGGTGCGCGTGACCGATGGTCCGTTCAACGATTTCAACGGGGTCGTCGAATCCGTGAATTACGAGAAGAACCGGCTGCAGGTTGCAGTGCAGATCTTGGGAAGGTCGACGCCCGTCGAGTTGGATTTCTCGCAGGTCGAGAAGGGTTGAATTTAGGTCGGGGCCGTTTCGGCCCCGTTGAAAGGTGGCGCGTAAGCGCCTAACCAAGGGGAGCTTTCCGGAAGGAAGGCGTTTGTACCCAAAGGAGCGGTTACATGGCGAAAAAGGTTACGGGCTATATCAAGCTGCAGATCCCTGCAGGCCAGGCGAATCCGAGTCCACCGGTGGGCCCGGCCCTCGGCCAGCAGGGTGTCAACATCATGGAGTTCTGCAAAGCATTCAATGCGCAGACTCAGTCCTTGGAAAAAGGCTTGCCGACCCCAGTTGTGATCACGGTGTACAGCGATCGTAGCTTCACCTTCATCATGAAGACTCCGCCGGCGTCCGTGTTGATCGCCAAGGCGCTTGGGCTGCAGAAGGGCAGCGCCACGCCGAATACGGCCAAGGTGGGCAAGGTGTCGCGCAAGCAGCTCGAGGACATTGCGAAATTGAAAATGCCCGATCTGACCGCCAGTGATTTGGACGCCGCGGTGCGCACCATTGCCGGCAGCGCACGCAGCATGGGCGTCGATGTGGAGGGGGTGTGACATGCCGACCATAGCGAAACGGATGAAGACCTGGAAGGAAAAGTTGCCGCCGGGCAAGTCGTACACAATCGACGATGCCTTGAAGCTCGTCAAGGAATTCGCGACCGCCAAGTTCAACGAGTCGGTGGACGTGTCCGTGAATTTGGGCGTTGACGCGACCAAGTCGGACCAGCAGGTGCGCGGCTCGACCGTGATGCCGCACGGCACGGGCAAGACGGTGCGCGTGGCCGTGTTCACGCAGGGCAAGAACGCCGACGCTGCCAAGGCGGCCGGTGCCGACATCGTGGGCTTCGAGGATTTGGCCGAAAAGGTCAAGGCCGGTCAAATCGATTTCGACGTGGTGATCGCGAGTCCGGATGCCATGCGCATCGTCGGCCAGCTGGGTCAGATTTTGGGCCCGCGCGGCTTGATGCCGAACCCCAAGGTGGGCACGGTCACGCCGAACGTCGCGGAAGCGGTGAAGAACGCGAAGTCCGGCCAGGTTCGCTACCGAACCGACAAGGCCGGCATCGTGCATGCGCAAATCGGGCGTGCCAGTTTCGAACCGTCCGCACTGAAGGAAAACCTGATGGCGTTGGTTGCGGATCTGCAGAAGATCAAGCCTGCAACCTCGAAGGGCGTGTATTTGAAGAAGTTGACGCTGTCCTCGACCATGGGTCCGGGCGTTACGGTCGATCAGTCAAGCCTGGGGCTGTGATTGGCGTTGGTTATTTGATTTTTCGGACGGGGTCGCATCGACCCCGTAGGAGTTGCGCGTAAGCGCATGAAAAGCGCGTAAGCGCATGGATAGATGGAGGGCTGCGTGCGGCCGCGAGGCCGAACGCAACCATCATCGAAGACCGCAGGCGGGCAAGGGCCCTTAAATATCGAGCCTGCGCAGATGGTGGGACCCGAATCAGGAATTTCCTGGTGAAGGTCGCACCGAGAGTACGACGGCGTACTCGAAGGGTGGGTAGGAGCGACGGCGCTCGTACCTGGTGTGTGACGCTTCTTTCCCGGGGACCTATATGGCACTCAAGTTAGAAGAGAAGAAAGTCGTGGTGGCAGAGGTCAACGCGGTCGCGGCGAAAGCCCTATCCGTCGTCGGCGCAGAGAACCGTGGCTTGACCGTGACGCAGATGACCGAGTTGCGAGCGAAAGCGCGCAAGGATGGCGTTTATGTGCGAATCGTCAAGAATACGCTCGCGCGCAGAGCCGTTGCCGGCACCGCTTTCGAGTGCATTTCTCCGGCGCTGAAAGGACCTATTGTCCTCGCATTCTCCAATGACGATCCGGGCGCTGCCGCCCGAATCGTCAAGGCGTTTTCGAAGGACAACGACAAATTGGTGACGACAGTCGTGTCTTTGGGCGGGCAATTGCTCAAGCCCACGGATCTCGACCGCGTGGCTTCATTGCCCACGCGCGCGCAGGCGGTGTCGCAATTGTTGGGTGTGCTCAAGGCGCCGATTTCGAAGTTCGTTGGTACGTTGGCGGCTCCCAACTCGAAGTTGGTACGGACGCTGGCTGCCGTTCTCGAGGCGAAAAAGCTGCAAGCCGAGAAGAGCGGTGCGCCGGCGTAGCCGGCGAGCGAATTAAACCTGATTCGGGTCGATATACCTTTTTAGTTTTTGGAGAGTAAAGATGGCTGTTACTAAAGACGAAATCCTCGATGCGATTTCCAAGATGTCCGTCATGGAAGTGGTCGAACTGATTTCCGACATGGAGAAGAAGTTCAACGTCACGGCGGCTGCTCCCGTAGCGGCGGCCGCAGCGGGCGGCGCCGCCGCCGCTGCTCCGGCCGCGGAAGCACAGACCGAGTTCACTGTGACGATGACCGAGTTCGGCGCCAACAAAGTGGGCGTCATCAAGGTCATCCGCGAGATCACGGGTTTGGGCCTGAAGGAAGCGAAGGACCTGGTCGAAGGCGCGCCTTCGACCGTCAAGGAAGGCATTCCGAAGGCGGATGCCGAGACGATCAAGAAGAAGCTCGAGGACGCCGGCGCAAAGGCTGCTATCAAGTAGTGACCGCCGCCGATAGCGCCAAGTTGACGGTTGCCGCTGAGAGAGCGGCAGCCGTCGCCTGCGCCTTTGATTTTGATTTGTTTTCTTTGCTCGCGGAGCGAGCACCTATCGGGCGGGGTCGCTTAGACCCCGTTAATTTCGGCGCGTAGCGCCTAGGGGAATACATGGCTTATTCGTTCACCGAAAAGAAGCGCATTCGCAAGAACTTTGGCAAGCGGCCGAGCATACTCGGCACGCCCTACTTGCTGGCGATCCAATTGGACTCCTACCGGCGATTCTTGCAGGCGGACGTAGCGGAATCCAAACGCGACGAAATCGGCTTGCATGCTGCCTTCGACAGTGTGTTCCCCATTTCCAGCTACTCCGGCAACGCCACGCTCGAGTACGTGAGCTATCGCTTGGGCGAGCCGGTCTTCGACGTCAAGGAATGCCAGCTTCGCGGTTTGACCTATGCGGCACCGCTGCGCGTCAAAGTTCGTCTCGTGGTGCTCGACAAGGAAGCGAGCGGCGCCAAGAAGCCCGTCAAGGACGTGCGCGAACAGGAAGTGTATTTGGGTGAATTGCCTCTCATGACAGACAACGGCACGTTCATCATCAACGGCACCGAGCGCGTCATCGTCTCGCAATTGCATCGCAGCCCCGGCGTCTTTTTCGATCACGATCGCGGCAAGACACATTCGTCCGGCAAATTGCTGTTCTCCGCCCGCATCATTCCTTATCGTGGTTCATGGTTGGACTTCGAGTTCGACCCGAAGGACTGCGTGTTCGCCCGCATCGATCGCCGCCGCAAGCTGCCGGTGACCATCATCCTGCGCGCGCTCGGCTACACCGAAGAACAAGTGCTCGACATCTTCTTCGAGAAGAATACGTTCTACCTGTCGAAGAAGGAGATCGAATTCGAGGTCATCCCCCAGCGCTTGCGCGGCGAGACGGCGGCGTTCGAGATTCGGGTCGGCAAGAAGGTCATCGTGGAAGAGGGCCGCCGAATTACCGCGCGCCACGTTCGCGAACTCGAAGAGGCGCAGGTCAAGCGCTTGCCCGTACCCACCGAGTACATGCAGGGCAAGGTTCTGGCGCACGACATCGTCAACACCGAAACCGGCGAGATCCTGGCCAAGGCCAATGAGATATTGACCGTCCCGACGGTGGGCAAGCTCATCGAGAGCGGCATCACGGAAATCCGCACGCTCTACGTCAACGACCTGGACCGCGGTCCTTATATTTCGGACACGCTGCGCATCGATCCGACCAAGACACGCCTGGAAGCGTTGGTCGAGATCTATCGCATGATGCGTCCCGGCGAGCCGCCGACCAAGGACGCCGCCGAGAACCTGTTCCAGAATCTGTTCTTCAACGGCGAGCGCTACGATCTGTCGCCGGTCGGCCGCATGAAGTTCAACCGCCGCGTCGGTCGTGAGGAAATCACCGGTTCGGGTGTGCTCAGCAAAGAAGACATCATCGAAGTCATGAAGACCCTGATCGATATCCGCAACGGCAACGGCCACGTGGATGATATCGACCACTTGGGTAATCGCCGCGTGCGCAGCGTCGGTGAAATGGCGGAAAATGCCTTCCGCATCGGCCTGGTGCGCGTCGAGCGCGCCGTGAAGGAGCGCCTGACGATTGCGGAGAGCGAGCCCATCATGCCGCAGGAGATGATCAACGCGAAGCCGGTTGCGGCTGCGGTGAAGGAATTCTTCGGCTCCTCGCAGCTGTCGCAATTCATGGACCAGAACAATCCGCTGTCGGAAGTCACGCACAAGCGCCGTGTTTCCGCCTTGGGCCCAGGCGGCCTGACGCGCGAGCGCGCGGGATTCGAAGTGCGCGACGTGCATCCGACCCACTACGGACGGGTGTGCCCGATCGAAACGCCGGAAGGTCCGAACATCGGCCTGATCAATTCGCTGGCCGTGTATGCACGGACCAACGATTACGGGTTCCTGGAAACGCCGTATCGCCGCGTTTCGAACGGCATGGTGACCGATCAAATCGATTATCTATCCGCCATCGAGGAAGGTCAGTACGTGATCGCGCAGGCGAATGCGGCCCTCAATGACAAGGGCGAGTTCACCGACGATCTGATTTCGTGCCGTACGCAGAACGAGTTCACCTTGTCCGCGCCCGACAAGATCGATTTCATGGACGTTAGCCCAAAGCAGATCGTATCGGTGGCGGCATCGCTGATCCCGTTCTTGGAACATGACGATGCGAACCGCGCCCTCATGGGCTCGAACATGCAGCGCCAGGCGGTGCCGACCCTGCGGTCGGAAACTCCGCTGGTGGGAACCGGCATGGAACGTGCAGTGGCCATCGACTCCGGCGTCACCGTGGTGGCGCGGCGCGGCGGCAGCGTGGACTCCGTCGATGCGTCGCGTATCGTGGTGCGGGTGAACGATGATGAAACGACCGCCGGCGAACCCGGCGTCGACATCTACTCGCTTACCAAGTACACGCGTTCGAACCAGAACACCTGCATCAACCAGCGTCCGCTGGTGCGTGCCGGTGACGCGATCAAGCGCGGCGACGTGCTGGCGGACGGTCCCTCGACGGATCTGGGCGAGCTTGCGCTCGGTCAGAACCTGTTGGTGGCCTTCATGCCGTGGAACGGCTACAACTTCGAGGACTCCATCCTCATCTCCGAGCGCGTGGTCGAGGAAGATCGCTTCACGACGATTCATATCGAAGAGCTGACTTGCGTGGCGCGCGACACGAAGCTGGGCCCTGAAGAAATAACGGCCGACATCCCCAACGTGGGCGATTCCGCCCTGGCGAAGCTCGATGAAGCGGGTATCGCGTTCATCGGCGCGGAAGTTCGCGCCGGCGACATTCTGGTGGGCAAGGTCACGCCGAAGGGCGAGACGCAATTGACGCCGGAAGAGAAGCTGCTGCGCGCCATTTTCGGCGAGAAAGCCTCGGACGTGAAAGACACCTCGCTGCGCGTGCCCCCGGGCATGGACGGCACGGTGATCGACGTTCGCGTCTTCACTCGCGATGGGGTCGAGAAGGACTCGCGCGCACTGGCGATCGAGAAATCGGAACTCGAGCGGGTTCGCAAGGACTTGGCCGATCAGCAACGCATTCTGGAAGATGATTTGTTCCAGCGCGTGCGTGGAATGATCGAGGGCAAGGTCGTCGAAGCGGGCCCCAAGAAGCTGAAATCGGGGACGCCGGTCGACGAGGCGTACCTCGCCGATCTGCCGCGCGAACAGTGGTTCGAGATTCGCTTCAAGGATGAGGAGACCAATGCGCAGTTGGAAACCGTTTCCGAGCGCCTGAAGGGTCAACGCAAGACCTTTGAAAAGCGCTTCGAAGAGAAGAAAGCCAAGATCACGGCGGGCGACGATTTGGCGCCGGGAGTGCTCAAGATGGTCAAGGTGTACCTGGCGGTCAAGCGCCGGGTGCAGCCGGGAGACAAGATGGCGGGCCGGCACGGCAACAAGGGCGTGATCTCGTCGATTGTACCGGTCGAGGATATGCCGTACATGGCGGACGGCACGCCGGTGGACATCGTGCTGAACCCGTTGGGCGTGCCGTCGCGTATGAACATCGGTCAAATTCTGGAAACCCATTTGGGATGGGCCGCCAAGGGTTTGGGCGCCAAGATCGGCAAGATGCTGGAAGCCCAGCATGCCGTGGTGGAACTGCGCAAATTCTTAGGGCAGGTCTACAACGAGACCGGCGGCCAGAAGGAAGACATCAAGTCGATGAGCGACGCCGAAGTTATCGAACTCGCCAGTAATCTGAAAAAGGGCGTGCCGATGGCGACCCCGGTGTTCGACGGCGCGAGCGAAGAGGAGATCAAGAGTCTTCTCACCCTCGCGGATCTGCCGACGTCGGGCCAGACGACGCTGCACGATGGCCGTACGGGCGAGCAATTCGACCGACCCGTGACCGTGGGCTACATGTACATGTTGAAGCTCAACCACCTGGTCGACGACAAGATGCATGCCCGTTCCACCGGACCGTACAGCTTGGTCACTCAGCAGCCGCTGGGCGGCAAGGCGCAGTTCGGCGGTCAACGCTTCGGTGAGATGGAAGTGTGGGCGCTTGAGGCGTACGGCGCCGCGTACACCTTGCAGGAAATGCTCACCGTCAAGTCTGACGACGTCAATGGACGCACTCAGATGTACAAGGCGATTGTCGACGGCAACCATGAAATGAAAGCCGGCATGCCGGAGTCGTTCAATGTCTTGGTCAAGGAAATTCGTTCCCTGGCCATCAACATCGAACTCGAGAGCGAGGCTTAAGAAATGAAAGATTTACTCAAGTTGTTCAAGCAGCAAGTGCCGGTCGAGAATTTCGATTCGATCAAGATCGGTCTTGCGTCGCCGGACATGATCCGGTCTTGGTCCTACGGCGAAGTGAAGAAGCCGGAGACCATCAACTACCGCACGTTCAAACCGGAACGCGACGGCTTGTTCTGCGCCAAGATCTTCGGTCCCGTGAAGGATTACGAGTGCCTGTGCGGCAAGTACAAGCGCTTGAAGCATCGCGGTGTGGTGTGCGAGAAATGCGGCGTCGAAGTGACGCAATCCAAGGTGCGCCGCGAGCGCATGGGTCACATCGAGTTGGCGAGCCCCACGGCGCACATCTGGTTCCTGAAGTCGCTGCCGTCGCGCATCGGGTTGATGCTCGACATGACCCTGCGCGAGATCGAGCGGGTGCTGTATTTCGAGGCCTTCGTGGTCGTCGATCCGGGCATGACGTCCTTGCAGCGTGGCCAGCTTCTCACCGATGAAATGTATCTCGAGTCCATCGAAGAGCACGGCGATGAGTTCGACGCGCGGATGGGCGCCGAAGCGGTGCATGAACTGCTCAAGTCCATGGATCTGCCGTCGGAGATCGTGAAGGTTCGCGAGGACATGGCGAACACGAACTCCGAGACGAAGATCAAGCGCCTGTCGAAGCGCTTGAAGCTCATCGAGGCGTTCATGGAGTCCGGCAACAAGCCGGAGTGGATGGTGCTTACCGTATTGCCGGTATTGCCGCCCGACCTGCGACCGTTGGTGCCGCTCGACGGAGGTCGCTTTGCGACCTCCGATTTGAACGATCTGTATCGTCGCGTCATCAACCGCAACAACCGCCTTCGCCGGCTCCTGGAGCTGAATGCGCCGGACATCATCGTGCGCAACGAAAAGCGCATGTTGCAGGAAGCGGTCGATGCTCTTCTGGACAATGGCCGCCGCGGCCGTGCCATCACCGGCACGAACAAGCGTCCGTTGAAGTCCTTGGCCGACATGATCAAGGGCAAGCAGGGCCGGTTCCGCCAGAACCTGCTCGGCAAGCGGGTGGATTACTCGGGACGTTCGGTCATCGTCGTGGGTCCGACCCTGCGACTGCACCAGTGCGGATTGCCGAAGAAGATGGCGTTGGAATTGTTCAAGCCCTTCATATTCTCCAAGCTGCAGCTGCGCGGTGAGGCCTCGACCATCAAGGCGGCAAAGCGTCTCGTGGAGCGTGAGGGACCGGAAGTGTGGGACATCCTGGAAGAGGTGATCCGCGAACATCCCGTGCTGTTGAACCGCGCTCCGACGTTGCACCGCTTGGGCATTCAGGCGTTCGAGCCCGTGTTGATCGAGGGCAAGGCGATTCAGCTGCACCCGCTTGTTTGCACGGCTTTCAACGCCGACTTCGACGGTGACCAGATGGCCGTGCACGTGCCGCTGTCCATCGAAGCGCAGCTCGAAGCACGCGCGTTGATGATGTCGTCAAACAACATTCTGTCGCCGGCGAACGGCGATCCCATCATCGTGCCGTCCCAGGACGTGGTGCTCGGGTTGTACTACATGACCCGCGAAAAAGTCGGCGCCAAGGGCGAGGGCATGGCCTTCAGCGACGTCGCTGAAGTCCACCGTGCCTATGAGAGCCGCAACATCGATCTGCAGTCCAAGGTCAGAGTTCGTCTGTCCGAATACATCCGCGACGCCAAAGGGCATCTGGTGCAAAACATTCGCGTGGTCGACACCACGGCCGGCCGGGCGCTCCTGTCGGAGATCCTGCCGCGTGGGCTGTCGTTCGACGCGATCAATCAGGACATGACCAAGAAGATCATTTCCGCGACGATCAACTTGTGCTACCGCACGGTGGGTCTGAAGGAAACCGTCGTGTTCGCGGACCAATTGATGTACACCGGATTCCAGTACGCGACCCGCGCCGGGGTGTCGATCGGCGTGGACGACATGGTTGTGCCGCAACAGAAGATCAAGATTCTGGCCACGGCCGAGCGCGAAGTGAAGGAAATCCAGGAGCAGTACGCCTCGGGTCTCGTCACCAACGGCGAACGTTACAACAAGGTGGTCGACATCTGGTCGCGTACCAATGACCAAGTGGCCAAGGCCATGATGGAGAAGTTGGGTACCGATGAGGTCACCGACACCAAGGGTAACAAGGTCCGGCAGAAGTCGTTCAATTCGATCTTCATGATGGCCGACTCCGGCGCCCGCGGCTCCGCCGCGCAGATTCGGCAGCTGGCCGGCATGCGCGGCCTGATGGCGAAGCCCGACGGTTCCATCATCGAAACGCCGATCACGGCGAATTTCCGGGAAGGCTTGAACGTACTGCAGTACTTCATCTCAACTCACGGTGCGCGTAAAGGCTTGGCCGATACGGCCTTGAAGACCGCGAACTCGGGCTACCTCACTCGACGGTTGGTCGATGTGGCGCAGGACCTGGTGGTGACCGAGATCGACTGCGGCACGAGCTTCGGCTTGTCGATCACCCCGATCGTCGAAGGCGGCGACGTGGTCGAAGGCTTGGGCGAGCGCGTGCTGGGCCGTGTGGCCTCGGAAGACGTGGCCGTTGCGTCTACCGGCGAAGTGTTGGTCAAGGCCGGTACGTTGATCGATGAAAAGCTGGTTAAGCTCCTCGAGAAAATGGGCATCGATCAGGTCATGGTGCGTTCGCCCATTACCTGCGAGACGCGTTACGGCGTTTGCGCTCAGTGCTACGGCCGCGATTTGGGTCGTGGTCATCGCATCAACATCGGCGAGGCGGTGGGAGTCATCGCGGCGCAGTCGATCGGCGAGCCGGGAACCCAGCTCACCATGCGTACCTTCCACGTCGGCGGCGCGGCGTCCCGAGCGGCAGCGGCCAATGGTGTCGAGGTCAAGTCGAAGGGCACAATACGGCTGCACAACATCAAGACCGTGCGGCATGAGAGGGGTCACCTGGTCGCGGTATCGCGCTCCGGTGAATTGGGCGTGGTCGATGAGTTCGGCCGCGAGCGTGAGCGCTACAAGATTCCGTACGGCGCCACCATCACGGTGAACGATGCCGATGTGGTGACGGCCGGTCAGTCGGTGGCGAATTGGGATCCGCATACCCACCCCGTGGTCACGGAAGTGGCCGGCATGATCAAGTTCTCCGACTTCGTCGACGGCATCACCGTCGCGACCCAGGTGGACGACGTCACCGGTCTGTCCAGCACCGTCGTGCTGGATCCGAAGCAGCGTGGTTCGGGCGGCAAGGACCTGCGCCCGGTCGTGCGTTTGACGAATGCGAAGGGCAAGGAAGTCACCTTCGCCAATACCGACATCCCGGCGGTCTATGCGCTGCCTGCGGGCGCCATCGTCAGCCTGGAAGATGGATCCAAGGTGTCGGTGGGCGATGTCATCGCGCGTATCCCGCAAGAGTCGTCGAAGACGCGCGATATCACCGGCGGTCTGCCGCGGGTTGCCGACTTGTTCGAGGCCCGCAAGCCCAAGGATTCCGCGATTTTGGCGGAACGCAGCGGAACGGTCAGTTTCGGCAAGGAGACCAAGGGCAAGCGCCGCTTGATCATCACCAATGAGGCCACCGACAAGTACGAAGAGTTGATACCGAAGTGGCGTCATCTCAACGTGTTCGAAGGCGAGCAAGTCGAAAAGGGCGAAGTCATTGCCGACGGCGAGCCCAATCCGCATGACATATTGCGGCTGCAGGGCGTCGAGGCCTTGGCGAACTACCTGGTTCGCGAAATTCAGGACGTCTATCGATTGCAGGGCGTGAAGATCAATGACAAGCACATTGAAGTCATCGTGCGGCAGATGTTACGTAAGATCGAAGTGCTCGATGCCGGCGATTCGGCGCTGCTCCGCGGCGAACAGATGGATCGCGGCCGTCTCCTCGATGTCATTGCGAAACAGAAGATCGAGGGTAAGCACCAGTCGACCTGGGAACCCATGTTGTTGGGCATTACCAAGGCTTCGCTGGCCACCGAGTCGTTCATTTCGGCAGCTTCGTTCCAGGAAACCACCCGCGTCCTCACCGAGGCGGCGGTCCGTGGGCTCAAGGACGATCTGCGCGGCCTGAAAGAGAACGTGATTGTTGGTCGACTCATTCCCGCGGGCACCGGCTTCGCGTATCATGCGCGACGTCGACGTGCATTCGACGACAGCCGCCGCCGCAGCTTCATGGATGTGAGCGGTGGAATGGGCGACTCGGATGACACTGTACCGGCGGGGGATACTGAAGCTGCGGAATAAAAAATAAGAAGCATCTTAAAGACATGGCCTCGGACTTGGCTCAAGTTCGAGGCCTTTTTTATGGTTTTTGGGCTTGACCATACGCGCTGGTTTTCGTCTTGATCACGTTCTGGCTCCTAGAGTTCCGCCCTTGGCGACTCGCCTGTAGGCGCGAACCCACACGCCGAAGCGGTCCTTGGCTCTTGCGGTCTCTGGGCCCACCGTCAAACTCGATGCACCGCATAACTAGGATCGTTGAATGACACAGGTAGAACGCAGTTTCCCAAGCGAATTCGAGGATCTATCGCAGACCGCCGAGTCGACCGGCACTGCGGATGATGACGACGATCGGGATGACGAACACCCTGATGAAAACGAGATTCCCGTGCGCGAGACCGATGAGACTACCGAGGCACCGGAAGAATTCGAAGTCGACGATGAAGACGAACTGGGTCATCCCGAAGACGACGACGCCGACGACCTGGGCGACGAGGACGGCCTCGACGATGCAGAATAGCGGTAACGGCTAGCTTCCTCGGGCTCGCGCCTGCTTCAGCGATGGAAATCATCCGCAAATCGTCGTTTAGGGCAAGCCCATGGAAGAACGGCGGCGGTATGACGCACGAGGTGATCCGCGTTCCCGAAAGGTTAGACGCGTTCCGTTGGCGCGTCAGTGTCGCGCAAATCGATGTGTCGGGCCCGTTCTCGGATTTCGCCGCCTACGACCGCAAGATGGTTCTGTTGCGTGGGGCCGGCATCCGCTTGACGTTCGAGGGCAGCGGACACGCAGACCTGCGCGATGTCGGCGACATGGCGGAATTCGACGGCGCGTGGGCAACACGCTGCGAACTGTTGGCCGGGCCATGCGCGGATTTGAATCTGATGGTCTCCAAGTCGATCAAGGGCGCCCGCGCTTGGGTCGAGCGTTTGCGCGAGCCGCGTTCACTGCAGCCGCATCGCGAAACGATGCTGGCATTCGCAATCAACGGCGTGGTGTCCCTGGATACCGGCAACGGCACCATCACGAGCCTGCAGGCTTGGGACCTTGCCGTGGCGGTGCCGGAGGACCGCGTGGTCGTCGGCCCGGCGGCGCTCGATGGGTCCGCAGCGCCCTTGGTGTTCTTCGCGACCCTGGACGATAATTCGCCTTAGCGTTTCATAGGACAACCCATGGCCGTCAACTTGACTACGCAGCCCGCGCTCACGGAGATGGAATCACTGCGACGCGACATGCGCGAGCATGCTTTGTGGTCCGAAGATCGAGCCGTTACGCGCTTGTTGCACCGGTTGGAACTCACGGGAGGCGCGCGGCACCGTGCCGTTGCCGTCGCAATGGCGCTGGTCGAAGGTGCCCGCGCTCGCCGTGACGAACGTCCTTTCCTGGACGCTTTTCTGCAAGAGTTCGGCCTGTCGAATCAGGAGGGCATTGCGCTCATGTGCATCGCTGAAGCGCTGCTGCGCATTCCCGACGACGCGACGGCCGATCGGTTGATCGCCGAGCAACTTGCCGGCGGTGATTGGTCGGCTCACTCCGGCAGATCTGAATCGCTTTTCGTCAATGCCTCCACCTGGGGCTTGATGTTGACGGGCGGAATTCTCGAACTCGATCCGGCCATCAAGTCCGATGCGTCCGGCTGGGTCAAGAAGCTCACACGCAAAGCCGGCGAACCTCTGGTGCGGCTCGCCGTGCGCCGGGCGATGCGCATCATCGGCGGTGAGTTCGTCGTCGGACGCACGATCGAGGAGGCCCTGATGCGCAGCGCACGCGAACCGGAGGTCGCGTTGTGTTCCTTCGATATGTTGGGCGAAGGCGCCAGAACGGGGGATGACGCCGCTCGATATCTTCGGTCCTATGAACATGCGATCGATGTCATCGGTGCGGCGGCCGGCGGGCGTGCGCCTCACGAAGTCTCGAGCATTTCCATCAAATTATCGGCGCTGGAGCCGCGCTATTCGCTCCTGCAAAAAGATCGTGTCCTGGCGCGGTTGGTGCCGCAAGTGCTGAATTTGGGGCAGCGCGCAGCGGCGCTCGGTATTCAGCTCACCATCGATGCGGAAGAAGCCGATCGCCTGGATCTTTCATTGGATGTCATCGAGGCGCTGGCGCGCGATGGATCGACGCGGGATTGGCCGGGCTTGGGATTGGCCATTCAAGCATACGGTAAGCGGGCCTTGGACGTCATCGACTGGGTGGCGGCGCTCGCACGGGTAAACGGCCGCCGGATGACGGCTCGGCTGGTGAAAGGCGCTTACTGGGACAGCGAAATCAAGCGTGGTCAAGAGCGCGGACTCGACGGCTATCCGGTGTACACGCGCAAGATCACGACCGATGTGTCCTACCTGGCGTGCGCGGGCCGCTTATTCAGCCATGCGGACGTGATCCTGCCGCAGTTCGCCACCCACAACGCGCACAGCATCGCGTCCATCCTGGAATTGGCGCCCGGAGGCGCGGAATTCGAATTCCAACGGCTGCACGGCATGGGCCGACTGTTATACGTAGAAGCGGCGCGGCAGATTGCCGATTTTCCGCGAGTCAGAGTGTATGCACCGGTCGGTGAGCACAAGGACTTGCTGGCCTATCTCGTACGCCGCCTGCTGGAAAACGGCGCCAATACGTCTTTCGTGAACCGCTTCATGGATGAACAGGTCGCGGTAGTCGATATCGTCCGCGATCCCATCGCTGAAGTCGAGAGGTTGGATACTTACCCACACCCGCGGTTGCCCATTCCGAGCGCCCTATATGCAGACCGGCGTAACTCAGCTGGACTCGACATGGGCAGCCCGCAAGTGCTGGATGAGCTGCGCAGCGTTGTGACGTCGCGACGGTCCTCCGAGCACACGGCGGGTCCTATCATCAGCGGCACGTCCGTGCGGGGTGACATGCATGTCATCGCAAACCCCGCCGACCGCCTCGACGTCGTCGGCCGTGCGCGCGACGCCACGCCCGCGGAGATTACGCAGGCATTCGATGCTTGCGGCGCAGCACAGCGGGCCTGGGATGGTCGGGGCGGCGCAGCGCGTGCGGACCTTCTCGATGCAGCAGGTAACCTGATCGAGAAGTCGCGTGCGGAATTCTATGAGCTGCTGGTGCGTGAAGCGGGCAAAACCCTGCCGGACGCGATTGCCGAAGTGCGCGAGGCCGTGGATTTTTGCCGTTACTACGCCGCACTCGGGCGCGCCCAGTTCGGGGGCGCCACGCGTCTCAGCGGGCCGACCGGCGAACTCAACGAGCTGTCGTTGCACGGCCGCGGCGTGTTTGCCTGCATCAGCCCCTGGAACTTCCCATTGGCCATTTTCGCCGGGCAAATCACCGCGGCTTTGGCCGCCGGCAACACTGTGGTGGCGAAGCCCGCAGAACCGACGCCGTTGATTGCCGCGCGTTTCATCCGATTACTGCACGAAGCCGGAGTGCCGCCGGACGTCGTACACTTGGTGCCGGCGCCGGGCCGACTGTTCGGTGAGATCGCATTCTCGCATTCCTCGCTTGCCGGCGTCGCCATGACGGGGTCAACGGCAACGGCCCTGACAATCAACCGAGCCCTGGCGGCGCGCAGCGGGGCCATCGTGCCGTTGATCGCCGAGACCGGCGGACTCAACGCCATGATCGTCGATTCAACGGCTCTTCCGGAACAAGTGATCGACGACGTCATCAGTTCCGCGTTCATGAGCGCCGGCCAACGCTGCTCCGCGCTGCGGCTGCTCTTTCTTCAAGAGGATGTTGCCGACACCATGCTCGAGATGTTGGCGGGCGCCATGGATGAACTAATCATCGGCGATCCGGCCGATCTGCAAACCGATGTGGGCCCGGTGATCACCGCCGCCGCCGCCGACGGTTTGATGCGGCATGTGGCGGCAATGCGCGTTCAAGCGCGCATCATCAAAGTCTGCCAGCTCGGCGATTCTCACTCGCGCGGCAGCTTCGTCGCTCCGCACCTCATCGAATTGAACAGCGCCGCGCAGCTGACCCGTGAGGAGTTTGGACCCCTATTGCATGTGGTGCGGTATCGAGCGAGCGACATCCAGAACGTGTTGGCTGCCATCCGTGCCAGCAACTACGGTCTCACTCTAGGCATCCAAACACGCTTGGACTCATTCTGGCGCGAGGCCTTTGCGAGTACCGCCATCGGCAACACGTACGTCAATCGCAACATGATCGGTGCCGTGGTCGGCGTACAGCCGTTCGGCGGGACCGGGCTGTCGGGGACGGGACCTAAGGCCGGCGGGCCGCATTACCTCGGTCGCTTTGCGAGCGAGCGTACGTTGACGGTGAATACCACGGCGACCGGGGGCAACGCCGCGCTCTTGAATCAGGGAACTTGAGCGCGTTGCACGGGCTTGCGCGGCCCGGCTTGGCGGTGTCCGGTTCTCCTGCCGCTGCGTTTGCCGCCGGACTCGAGGCTGCGCCAGATAATACGGCGTTTCGAAATACATCGGCGATACGTCGGCGGCGTCACTGAAGCTCGAGATATCGATGGTTTCGGATGCCTTGATATTGGCCTCCTCTGGGGTCATTAGCATATTCGCACGTACGAATTGATGACGTAAGCGGCCGGCGGCGTGCAAGCTCTTTCCATGTCGCTGCCCGCCTTACGCCGCAGAAGCGGACGTCAATAATCGCCTGTCGAATGTGCGTCGGCTCACCGGCATCACAGCGGGTTAGGGTTCGTTCCACGCGCGGGAATTTGCAAGGTGAAGAAGAACCGAGGCGCGGTCCGTACGGTCACTGCTGCGGGCCGGCATTCGAGGTCGGCGAGGCTGAAGCGTAGTGTTTTTCTAAATTCTTGTTGTTCCGCGTCCTGCCATTGTTGGTCCAGTAGTTCGCCGGTGATTTCGCGCTGATTGTCGTCCCGCGTGTGGCAGGACCCCCATTGCAGGGTAAATTGATGGTCCGGGTTGGTGCCGCGGTAGACAACGCCGATGACTAGTTCGTCGGTGGCGGGATCAAAATAAACACGCTGAAAATTATCCGCACGGCTTGTCAGCGGCGCGATAAGGAATAGTAGACCGAGCGAAACGAATCGTGAGCCGGATCGACGGGTCAAATGCTGAGTTTTTTTCATGCCTCATCCATGATGTTCGTTTATGCGCCGCCTCCTCCGGCGACACGCTTGCGTCGATCTTGAGTCGGCCGCCATTTTCGCCCAAAAATCGCCGCGCGACCAACAGCGTCAACTCCTTGTGCGGCAGGCGGCCGCTTGGGCGGTGCAACAACGGCGCGGCCTCGACTCCCGTAGGGAACGCCGCTGAATCAAGCATTGGCTTAAGGGCCGGACGGACTAGCTCGCCATCGCGTCGACATAATTGTCGGCACGCGGCTGCAGCGCGTCCAGGAGCCGTTCGGCCGTCACCGGTCGGCTGAACAAATAGCCCTGCGCGTAGCGGCAGCCGAGAGACTGCAGGATCGCAAGCTGCGCCGGCTCCTCGATGCCTTCGGCGAGACTGGCCATGCCGAGGTTTTCGATCAAGCCGACCGTCGCATGAATGACCGCCAGAACGTCGGAGCCGGTGTTCAGGTCCTTCACGAAGGAGCGATCGATCTTGATCGTGTCGAACGGGTATTCCTGCAGAAATCTCAGGGAAGAGGTGCCCGTGCCGAAATCATCCATGGCGAGATGGATACCGAGGCGCCGCAACTCGCGCATCACCGCAAGGGACGTCTCCGGATTGCGCATGACTTCGCGCTCGGTAACCTCGAGTTGCAGACACTGAGGGGACATCCCGATGCTCTCCAGGGTACCGAGCACCCTGTCGAGCAGTTGGCTCCCGAGCGCCAACTCTGCCCGCGATATATTGACACTCACAGTCTCGGGAGCGCGCTGCGGATCCAATTGACGCCATCTCACGAAGGCCTTACACGCCTCCGTTAGGACCCACTGACCCAAGGTCACGATCAGGCCGGAGTCCTCGGCGATCGGAATGAATTCGGACGGGGGAATTTGCCCCAATTGTGGATGATTCCAACGCAGCAGAGCTTCCGCGGAAACCATTCGGCCGGAATTGAGTTCAACGATGGGTTGAAAGACGAGACTGAGTTCGTCGGTTCCGATCGCCTTGTGCAGGTCGGCTTCGATGGCGACATGCCGGGCCAGGCGCGTGTGCATGGCCTCGTTGAAGATCACCGAGCATGCGCGGCCAGCGCGTTTTGCCTCGTACATCGCCACGTCCGCGTTGCGCAAGATATCCTCGGCGCTCGCCTGACTTTGATCGCTGGTGACGATGCCGACGCTCGCGGTCGAGCGCAATTCGCTGCCGAAGATGTTGTAGGCGGGCGCCAGCGCATCGAGCAACCGCTGGGCGACCACTTTTGCATCCGAGTGGACATTCAGATCGTTGATCAGCAACAGGAACTCGTCACCGCCGAAGCGGGCAACCACGTTGCCGGTTGCGTCAGACCCGATCGTGTCGGCGGCGCGCATCGTACTGCGCAGGCGATCGGCGATCTGTCGCAACAATTCATCGCCGGCCTTATGCCCCAAGGTATCGTTGATGAGCTTGAAGCGGTCAAAGTCCAGAAAAAACACCACGAACAGCGGCTGTGCGCCGGCGCGCACGCGCTCCACGGCCTTTTGCAGGCGCTCCATGAACAGCGCACGATTCGCCAGCCCCGTCAGCTTGTCTCGCTGAGCGGCCTCGGTCAGCTCCAACTCCATGGCCTTGCGCTGGGAAATATCTTGAACGATCGACCAGATGATGGCCCGGCCCGAGGCGTCGCTCATGCGGATACCGGAAAGCAGAACCGCATAGGTGCTGCCGTCCTTGCGCTGGTATTGCTTTTCATACGGTCCGTACCGATCGGTCTTCTGCAGAGAGTCGATCTGGACGGCTTCGTCAGCCGTGTAGCTCGCGGGCGTGACATCCCAATAGGTCATTCGCAGTAATTCTTCGCGGCTGTAGCCGGTCGGCGCCACCATCGCATCGTTTACCTGCAGGAACTGCCCGGTTTGCAGATCATTGAGCGCAATACCGACCGGCGAGAGTTCGAATAGCGAGCGGAACTTGATTTCGCTTTCTTTGAGCGACAATTCGACCGCCTTGCCTACCGACACGTTCAGATGGATTCCGGCCATGCGCAGCGGACGACCCTGCTCGTCCCAGTCCATCACCTTGCCGTGCGCAAGCAGCCAAACCCAATTGCCGTCGGCGTGGCGCAAACGGAATTCGTGGACAAAGATTGCCTCGCGAGCCGTGAGGCTCGCTGCGATTGCCTGCTGCATGCCGGGCAGATCCTCGGGGTGCACGAGGTCGCGCCATTTTTCCGCAGTCAGTGGCGACAATTCCTCCTGGCGGTAGCCGATCATTTTGGCCCAGCGTTCGTCGACAATGCGCAGGTCAGTTGCGAAGTCCCAGTCCCAGATGCCGACATCGGTGCCCTCGATGACGGCGCTTAGGCGTTGGCGCGCCGCCGCCAGTACTTCGGCGGCGTGTTCGGCGGCCTCGGCACTGTCAATGGCCGCCTGGGCGTCGGCGAGGCCGCGCAAGCGGATGCGATAGAACGCAACGCCGAGCAAAGGGATGAGAATGCCCGCCGGTATGAGGCCGAACAAAGCCCAGTTGCGCGCGGCGGCGAGGCGGGCGACATAGACGGTCGCGTCCACGTCGACGCCAACGGCGCCGATCTGCCGACCGGCCGAGTCTACAAGCGGCGCCGCGCCCGTCATGAACGTGTCCCACTTGTCGCGCACCGGTTCTTCATTCGCTGCCGCATGGCCGGATTGGTGGTCGGTGCCGAGCGCCTCCCAAAGAGCGGGATGCGGCCCGTCGTAGACCTCCAAGACAGCGGCTTGATCGTCGATTTTTTGGCCGTTCTGCCCGGCCGGCTCCCCTGAGTCCAGAACGAAGCGAATCTTTGAGCCGTCGCGGATGACCGTAAAGATGTAGTGGACATCCGGAACCGCCTTGCGCATGCGGCGCAGCGGTTCCAAGGCGCGCTTGTAGTCGGGGTCGTTGCGCTGCTCAGGCCGGCGAATCGTATCGTGCAAGGCCGGATCTACCAGCGTAGCGGCAGCTTCAGCCAAGCCGATGAGATAGTGCCGGTAGTTCTCGCGGATCGAATGTGTCGAGGTCGCCCATAGTCCGAGGATGCCGGCGCCGACGACCACCAACGCCCCGAGCGAAACACTGAGCGACTCCAATCGGGCGTGCTGGCGGCCTCTAGATCGTTGGCTGGCGGCGTCCGGAACGGCACGCGGACCGCCTGGCATTGTTTCCATGTTCATCGGCGATTCGGATCCTGTCAGACCTTGCGGGGAAGTTCTCTCTCCCAGTAGCGCTTTATCGGCACCGCCTTGCCCGCGCGGGTGAATCAGGCGGGGGAATCGCCTGATCTGTGACAAGATTCACATTGGCGACCGGGCGCCGGCCCGATAAATTATAGGCTATGGGTCCAAACGCACCCTCGAGACTCCAAATCGGCACCGCCCAGATCCTAACGGCGGCCGCTTCCATTGGCGTCCTTGGCGCCTCTGTGGATTCGGGACCGCGCCTGCTCGCGGGCCTTTGCAACCCCCAGGTCCGCGCGCGCGAAATTGCCGCGTTGATCCAAACGGAGCCCGCCATGTGCGCGCGCGTGTTGCGGGTGGCGAATTCGCCTTACTACGGAAATGCGCGTTCCGTGACGACCATCGAGCGTGCCCTTGTGCTGCTGGGTCACGACGCCGTACGCGGTATCGCCGCCGCCGTCTGTCTCGATCGGATCATGACGAGGGAAAGCAAAGGAGCGCTGATCGACGTGAAGGCCCTGCTGCTGCACAGCCTCGCGACTGCCGCGGCGGCCGAATGGCTCGCACGATTGCGGCGCCGGACGCTCGCATCGCACGCTTTTATCGGCGGTTTACTGCACAACCTGGGGATCCTGGTGCAAGTTCATCTCGATCCGCTGGGTATCCAAGCGATCATCGATGCCAGGCAGATCGATACGGCACGCGACATTCGGTTGCTGGAGTCAGAGCGCGCGGCCGTGAGACACGAAGAATGTGCAGCTACCATCTTTGCCGCATGGCGACTGCCGGATTCGCTGGTCGCGGCAGCGCAACATCACCATGATCCGATGGCCGCTCCGGAGGCTCATCGCGAACTCACCGCGCTCATCAACTTGGGCGCAAACCTCGCCCTCGCCTGCGGCAACACCTTCACGCTGGAACCGGCTCCGATGGAACGCAATTTGCCGGCGATGACTCTGCTGGGGATCTCTGCAGAAGATCTCGATCGCACTACAATGGAATTGCCCGGGCGATTCGACGAACTGCGGGGGGCGGTGCTTGGTGGCTGAGGCCGGTCGCGCTCGTGCGCCCGCGGAATCCGGTTACCGCGCGCGAAATCCGGCCTCGCATTGTGCAGGCCCAGCGCACGCCGGTAGCGCACAAGCGCTAGACTCGCTTGCCGCTGCCGTCGTCGCAGTGCCGAGGAGTGTTGCGAATGCCGATATTGTCGAGTCCGAAATCGAGCCCAACATCGCGTCCATGGGTGGGCCTGGCGCCGGTGCATCAGCGAATCGGGACGTGGATGTGTGCGCTATTCGTTCTGGTCTTGCAGGCTCCGGCAACTCGCGTGCGGGCGAGTGTCATGCCCGATGAGGCCATGCTGGTCCCCATCACGGCTCTCGTCCACTACATGGCGCACGTGGACGGAGCCGCCACTCCCGCGGTCTTTGTGGAGAACGGGCTCGTCATCATCGAAAACTTTGCGCCGTACATTTTTCGCGGCAAGAACGCCGCGGCTCTCTGGGACGCCGGATTCCGTCAGCATGTCGCCGAAGGAAAGCTCCACGAGTTGACCGTGGAATTCGGCAGCGCTCACGACTTCGAGCGCACGGGAAACCGGGTGTATTTCACGCTCCCCACGACATGGCGCGGCGTCGATCGCGGGAAGCGCTTCGAGGAATTCGGCGCTTGGGCCTTCGTGCTGGAAAAGGCGTCCGGAGAGTGGCGGATTACGGCCTACGCGTGGGGCGTGACCGACGAGAAGACGGGGCCGGCGGCACCGTAGCCACGGTGCCAGCGCGCGCGAGACGGCTGGCTACTCGAACGTGTAGGTCAGCGAGACACCCACGGTACGCGGTCGAATAACGTACTCCTCCCGATACGCGGGATAAAAATTCGCACTCTTGAGCACGGGCCCCGCGGCAGAAACGCCCGCCTGGTTCGTCAGGTTATCCGCGTACAAACGCGCGCGCAGTCGGTTGCCGAACAGCAGTCCCGCCGAGGCGTCCACGGTCGTAAAGCCGCCGAGTGTCTGATAACCCGCAGCCGTCGAATTGATTTGGGTCGTGACATCGCTCCGATAGGCCGCGTCGGCGTGAGCGTCCAACGTGATGCTACTGCTGACCGGATGCGTATATCCAAGACCCACGGTCAGCGTCTGCTTCGGGACATACGGCAACAGGTTACCGTCCTGGGCAGTGAGAATCGTCGCGCCGCGATCCGTAATCGTGAAGTCGCTGGTGACCTTGGCGTCGGTGTACCCGTAACCGAGGGTCGCAGACCACCCGTTGCCCAACTGCCCGTCGAACTCGAGTTCGAGGCCTTGACTCACGGCCGTTCCGCCGTTGGCGACATAGGCGCTGGCGCTGGCGTCGAACAGCTCAATCTGAATGTCTTGCCAACGCATGCGGTACACGGCACCGCTGAAACGCAACCAATTGTCCGCCGTGCCCTTCAGGCCGATCTCATAGTTCTTGACAGTGTCCGGCTTGAACGACGCTGTCGACGGTGAATCGCAGAACGCGCAGGTGCCGATCGCATTCGCGTTGGCACCGCCGTGCCGGAACCCCTCGGAGAAGGTCGCGTACGCCCGCAACGTGTTCGTCAGTTCATATCCGGTATTCAGCTTGAACACATGATTGTGAAATTTCTGGTCGCCGGAGGCGATCGTCGTGCCCAACGCATCCGTTAGGTTGGCGGGCGGTGGTAGCGTCGAGTAATACGGACCGCCGTACGGGATCGTCTGATAGAGGCTTTGGGAAACGTCCTGCCAGAACACGCGCACGCCCCCGGTCACCTGCCACTTCGCCGTCGCATGCCATGTCAGTTCGCCGTA
Organism: Steroidobacteraceae bacterium; assembly: GCA_052143815.1. Classification (GTDB taxonomy): domain Bacteria; phylum Pseudomonadota; class Gammaproteobacteria; order Steroidobacterales; family Steroidobacteraceae; genus Bog-1198. Next base: position 23,267 of record JBKQSA010000104.1, read on the forward strand.
TGACGCACGATCCAAAAGCCCGGAATTTCGCGCGTAAGTGTAATTGGCATCCAGCGGCGACAAAGCGCTCGGCGGCGTGCCGCCGTTGTACTGCTGAATATAGTCGCCGAACGTGGCATAGGACGCCCCCAAGACTTGATTGACGGCATTTGCCGATCCGGGCAATTCCGACCATGCAGTAAAACCGGGAACCGTTTCGTATTGATACAGGTCGTTGTTTTCATGTCGGAAAAACCCTCCGACCGCGTAATCCCACGGGCCACCCTCTTTGGATACCAGGCGGAGTTCCTCGACCAGCGAATTATCCGTATAGCCCGTAATGAACTCGGTGGATGCACGTGGATAGCTGCCGTAATAGAGCGGGTTCAGCGAGTTGTAATTGAGCAGGAAGGGCGACTCATCGTAGGTGCTCAGGTCATGGTTCTTGGCGAACGAACTCGATGAAGTTACGGTTGCAAAGCCCACGTCCGCAGTCAGCGTCACCGACTCGAGGTCGACGATCCGATGATCGGGGGCCAGCGGAATCAGGACACTGTCGACATACGACTGCCCCTCGGATTGGCGCGAGAATGCGTTGGAATGATCATCCTGCCGCTCATACGCGAACGTCGCATCGAACGCCGAGGTCACGTGCCAGAGCAATGAGGCGCGTGCGTACATGGACATCGCCGAGTCGATGTCGTGCAGCGACTCCGTGGCGAAATTACTCGTCAGCGGGCTCGCAGGGTTTGCCAATACCGGTTGCGCATTCGGGCCAAATACAATGGCGTCGTTTGCATTGATGAATCCCGAGATCGTCTTATAGCCCGCGTTCATGCGCAGCGCTGCCGTATCGGAGAGCGGAATATTCAGCAATCCGTTCAGCGTGTAAGAACCGTTCGCTGCATGGCTGGTGCTGGATGCGTCCGCAGACAGCTCCGCGGTGAATTTGGCCGGATCCGGTTGGTTGTGAATGATCCGGATCGTACCGGCGACGGCACCCGAACCATAGAGGGTACCTTGCGGTCCGCGCAGCACCTCGACGCGCTGCACATCCGTTAAATTCAAATTCACGAACATGGGCACTTCGTCGACGTAGGTCGATACCAGCGGCACGCTTTCCCAGGGTAAATAGGCGGTGCCTCCGGGATCGTTGGCATTAAGCCCACGGATGATGATGTTACTGTTGCTGCTGCTGGCACGCGGGCCCAAATCCGGGATGTTGATACCCGGCAACAAGCGCGCAATATCGGTGAGACTCGTGATTCCCGCGGCTTGCAGCTCTTGGCCGGAAACGGCGGATATATTGTAGGGCACGTCGATCAGGTTCTGCGCGCGCCGGTTGGCTGTGACCACGATCTCCTGCAGGCTGTCGCTCTGATCATCGGCAAACACCTGCGGCGCGAGGCCGAGCGCCAGAGCGATTGCCGCGGCGAGCGATCTTCTCGTGGCTTGGCCGGCCGTGGGACGGGACGGCAGGCGCTTCTCAATCACAGACAATCTCCTTGGGTTTCGTACATTAACACTTTGATCAACATAACGGGAGCGCCGAAAAACAGCAGGTCGCCCGCGGTTCGCCCGTGCTTGTCGATGATCGCCATGCCGACGACCCTGTTGATCGGTATGGGCGCAGCGACGCCCGGCGCGGCCGTCTTAGGGCTTGGCGGTCGCGGCCGCCCTTGACGCAGGCACGGCGGGATTCGGCGCGCGCAACGCGTCGAAAACGCTGTCTTGAGGATGTTTCGTGCACTGCTCATCCAGCGCCGCGTCGAACTTGCCCAGGGCGCCGGGATCCAGAATGTGACTGCCGGCTATCCCAACCGCATAGCCGAACATCCACATGGTGAGGGTATTTGCGCTCTCCGGGTCCGACTTGCGCAGCGCGGCGTGCCGCGATTCGAACGTCGCGCAATCCAGCCGGGTCAAATCCATGGGGTTGTCGCGTTTGGACTTTACCGAGGTGACCGCCTCCAGCAGGCTCGTCGTCGGATTGTTCTTGCATTCGGCGTCCAGCGCGAAGCCGAACGCCTTCAGCGAGTCGCCGTACATGACTCGGTCGCCCGCATACGCCGTCGAGAATCCGAACAACCACATGACGGTGTCGATGGGATCGGCGGTATAGCCGGGGATGGTCGACGTGAGCACTTCATTTTCATACTTCGCGCAGCTCACGGCGGCGAGGTTCAGTTCCACGGCATCGCTTCGCTGCGGAAGGAAAATGGCTGTGAGCAGCAGGGCGCCCAGTAAACCCGCCACCGCCGGCTCGGTCACGCGGCTACTCTCGAGGGTAGCAATCGATCTACGAAGGTTGCAAATCGTCCCGACTGCACCAGTTTTTTCGCCGCCTCGATGTCCGGTGCGAAATATCGGTCGGCAGCGTAGAACGGTACGTCGGCGCGAATGCCGGCATGAACGCGTTCGAGACTCGCCGAAGAGCGCGCGGGGCGATGAAAGTCGATTCCTTGCGCTGCGGCCAGCAGTTCGATGCCGACGACGGCCGCCGCATTCTCCACCATGGGACCCAAGCGGCGTGCGGCATGCGTAGCCATACTGACGTGATCCTCTTGATTGGCGGACGTCGGGATGGAGTCGACGCTGCATGGTGTCGCGATGGTTTTATTCTCCGACACCAGCGCAGCGGCCGTTACCTGCGCGATCATGAAGCCCGAATTCACGCCGCTGTTCTCCACCAAGAAGGCCGGCAGCCCGCTCATTTTCGGGTCCACCAACACGGCAATCCTGCGTTCCGATAGACTGCCGATCTCGGCGACGGCGAGCGCCAACATGTCGGCGGCGAACGCCACCGGCTGGGCATGAAAATTTCCACCCGACAGCACGTCGCCTTGCTCGACGAACAGCAGCGGATTGTCGGTCACGGCGTTGGCCTCCAGCCGAAGCGTGACGCTGCAATTGCGGATGATGTCCAAGCACGCACCCATGACCTGCGGTTGACAGCGAAATGAGTAGGGATCCTGCACCCGAGTGCAGTCGAGGTGCGAGGCGCGAATCGCGCTGCCGGCGATCAGATCCCGATACTCGCGCGCCACCGCGATCTGTCCGGGCTGGCCGCGCACTTGATGAATGCGGTCATCGAACGGCGAATCGCTGCCTTTCAGCGCATCCACCGACATGGCGCCGGCGACGATCGCCGAGGCAAATACGTCCTCCGCGCCGAACAGTCCCGCCAAGGCCAGTGCGGTGGATACCTGCGTCCCGTTGATCAGCGCCAAGCCTTCCTTGGGGCGCAGTTTGGCGGGCTCGAGGCCGGCGAGCCGCAGGCCGTCGGTTGCAGGCAACACCTCGCCGCGTACGCGCACCTGTCCCATCCCCAATAACACCGCACTCATATGCGCCAGGGGCGCAAGATCGCCGGATGCACCCACCGACCCTTGTGCGGGAATCACAGGATAGACTTCGTGTTCGAGCAGCGCCGCGAGCGCATCGATCAAGCCGAGCGTGACACCGGAGTGACCGCGGGCGAGGGCGTTGATCTTCAGGGCAAGAATCAGCCGCACGACGGCATCCGGCAATGCACGCCCCACGCCCGCCGCATGCGAGAGCAGCAGATTTCTCTGCAGCAGCTCGAGCTGTTCGCTGGGTATCCGGGTTTGCGCCAGCAGTCCGAAACCCGTGTTGATGCCGTATGCCGCGTCGCCCAACGAAACGATCCGATCGACCAGTGCGTTGGCATTGGCAATGCGTTCGCGATCGTACGCCGCGAGCCTGAAAACGGCCGGACACTCGTAGATTCGCCGCAGCCCGGCCAGAGTCAACTCACCCGCGCGCAATTCGAATATGTCGGCCACAAGGCTCCTAGGGGCGCTCGACCATCGGCAGGTTCAAGCCTTGCTCGCGCGCGCAGTCGATGGCGATCTGGTATCCGGCGTCGGCATGGCGCATGACGCCGGTGCCAGGATCGTTCCACAGCACTCGACGCAAGCGTCGGCCCGCAGCCTCCGAGCCGTCACAACAGATGACTACGCCCGAGTGCTGCGAATAGCCCATGCCCACACCGCCGCCGTGATGGATGGAGACCCACGTGGCGCCGCTGGCGGTATTCAACAGCGCGTTGAGCAACGGCCAGTCGGACACGGCGTCGGAGCCGTCTTGCATGGCTTCGGTTTCGCGGTTCGGGCTAGCCACTGACCCTGCGTCCAAATGATCCCGGCCGATGACGATGGGGGCGGACAGTTCGCCGCTCGCGACCATCTCGTTGAAGGCCAGTCCGAGGCGGTGGCGCTGTCCCAGGCCGACCCAGCAAATGCGCGCCGGCAATCCTTGGAAGTGAATCCGCGAGCGGGCCATGTCGAGCCAATGATGCAGGTGCGGATCGTCGGGGATCAACTCCTTGACCTTCGCGTCGGTCTTATAGATGTCTTCGGGATCGCCGGACAACGCGGCCCAGCGGAACGGGCCTATCCCGCGGCAGAACAACGGGCGGATGTATTCGGGCACGAAGCCTGGGAAATCGAAGGCGTGGCTGACGCCGGCGTCGAGCGCCACCTGCCTGATATTGTTGCCATAGTCGAAAACCGGCAAACCCATGGCCTTGAAGCGCAGCAGATACTCGACGTGTTTCGCCATCGTGCGCTTGGCGGCATTGCTGGTGCCGATGGGGTCGCTGAAGCGGCGCTCGTCCCATTGCTCGACGGTCCAGCCCTGCGGCAGATAGCCGTTGACGGGGTCGTGGGCGGACGTCTGATCCGTCAGCGCATCGGGTTTGATGCCGCGGTCCAGAAGCAACTGCAGGACGTCGACGATGTTGCCGAGTAATGCCACCGACAAGGGCTTGCCCTTGGCCTTCGCGGTGTCGAGCATGGCGAGGGCTTCGTCCAGCGAGTTGGCCTGTGCTTCCACGTAGCCGGTTTCCAAGCGCTTGGCGATGCGGCTTTGGCGGCATTCCACGGCCAGCATATTCGCCCCTGCCATGGTCGCGGCCAACGGCTGGGCGCCGCCCATGCCGCCCAGGCCGGCCGTCAAAATCCACTTGCCGGCGAGCTTGCCGCCAAAATGCTTGCGTCCCATTTCGGCGAATGTTTCGTAGGTGCCCTGCACGATGCCTTGGCTGCCGATATAGATCCATGAGCCCGCCGTCATCTGGCCGTACATGGCCAGCCCCTTGCGGTCGAGCTCGTGAAAATGCTCCCACGTGGCCCAATGCGGCACGAGGTTGGAATTGGCGATGAGCACCCGCGGCGCATCGGCATGCGTCGGAAACACGCCCACGGGTTTTCCGGACTGCACCAGCAAGGTCTCTTCCTCGCTCAGGGTTTTCAATGTTTCGACGATGCGGTCATAGCAGTTCCAATCACGGGCGGCGCGGCCGATGCCGCCATACACCACAAGTTCGGCGGGATTCTCCGCGACCTCGGGATCGAGGTTGTTCATCAGCATGCGCAGCGGCGCTTCGGTCATCCACGAGCGTGCACTCAAGGTGTTGCCGCGGGCGGCTCGGATCACTCTGGACTTTTGGGGAGCAAGCATGATGGTTTCCTTAGGGGCGAAATCGCCCGGACATTTCATAGCGAGAGCCGGGGTAATAAAGGCGAGCGACGGAAGCGATCTGACCGGCCGTCCACGTGCGCCGAATCATCAGCAGACAGGGCTCGTCGCGCTTCATCGCCAATAATTTGCGGGTACGATCGTCGGGCATCACCGCACGCAGTACGTGCTCGGCCTCCTCGAGCGGCGCCACTTTGGTCAAGTAGTCATAAGGCGTCGTTTTGCTGAAATCGATTTTGAGATAATCCGGCGCGAGCTTCGGCAACACGTAGCGGTCCTCCAATTGCACCGGGCGATCGTTCTCGAAATGCACTATCACCGAGCAATAGAGTTCGCTGCGCGGCGCGATGCCGAAATCTTCCGATAGTTCGGCCACCGCACGCATGCGTTCCAGCGAGATGATCTCGGCACGATGCGCATGTCCGCGCTCGCGTATCTCGTCGGCAATGCTGCGAATTTCGAGCGGGTGCGCATGGGCGTGCCGGTCCGCCACGAAGCTGCCCACGCCGGCGATGCGTACCAGAACGCCTTCGTCGCGCAATTCGCGCAGCGCGCGGTTCGCCGTCATGCGCGATACCCCGAACGATTTGACGATGTCGTTTTCGGACGGCACTCGCGTTGAGGTGGCCCACTTACCGGAGCCGATGTTGTCCAAGATGTGCCGCTTCACCTTGAGATACAGCGGTTGCATGGGAGACGGTGACTTGTCCATGGGCGCCAGATTAAGCTGTATAGACAGGTACAGTCAACTGTCCGGTTAAAATTTCTGGGCTACGAGGGGCGCACGTTCACGTTCCTATATAGGCGCAATGGCAGGCAACGACCCGGCGGCTACGCGGGCGTCGCGAGCCGCGCCATCAGCGCGGCGAAGCGGCCTCGCAGCGGCAGCTCCGCGGCATGGTGCCGTTCCTTTACGACCCAGCGGCCGGCGACCATGACGTCGCGAATCGCGGCTGCGCCGCCGGCAAACAGAAGATGATCGAGCGCATTCTCGAGTGGCGCGCCGGCCATGCTGGGATGCTTGCTCTCGAGCACCAACCAATCGGCTCGGTGACCCACCGCAATGATGCCGGCCGGCTGGCCAATCGCTTGCGCGCCGACCCGGGCGGCGTGGCGCCATAGACGCGTGCCGACATGCGATTCTGATTTGTCAGCCAGCACGCCGCGGCGCCGCTTGCGCAGGCGTTGCTGATATTCCAGCCAGCGTAGTTCCTCGGCGGGACACACGGTGGCTTGGCTATCGGAACCGACGCAGACTTTTCCCCCGAATCTTAAGAATCGGTCCGCGTCGAAGAAGCCGTCGCCCAAATTCGCTTCGGTGCTGATGGACACGCAGACGGCCGCCTGCGATGCGACGATGCCTTGCAGCTCCGCCCCCGTGGCATGGGTGGCATGCACCAGACACCAGTGCGGATCGAGCAGTCCGGTATCCAGCAGCAGTTCGATGGGGCGTCGCCCGGTGTGCAATTCGCACGCTGCCACTTCCTTGATTTGCTCGGCGACATGGATGTGCAGCGGTAGTGTCCGGTCCAGGCCGCGTAGCCCGAGCGTCGCTTCGCGCAGCGTCGCAAGCGGCACGGCGCGCAAACTGTGGAATGCCGCGCCGGTGCGCAGCGTGGCGCGAGCGGTGTGCCGCTCGGCGTCGATGCGTTCCTCGATGGCGCGCAAGAAATGTTCGGTCTCCAGTGCAAACCGAGCCTGCTCGCGTTTGAGCGGCTGCCCGCCGAAATCGCTGGTCTGATAGAGCGTGGGCAGAAAGGTAAGCGCAATGCCGGACACCGCGGCGGCATCGGCGACGGCTTCCCAGAGCGCATTCGGACCGGCGTAGAGGCCGCCGTTGGGCTGCCGGTGCAGGTAATGAAACTCGGCGACGGATGTATAGCCCGACTTGAGCATTTCGATGAACAACTGAGTCGCGAGTATCTGCAAGTCCTGCGGTTCGATCCGATTCGCCAGTGCATACATGGCCTGACGCCACGTCCAAAAGCTGTCGCGGGCCGACAGGCGATATTCGGTGTTGCCCGCCATGCCGCGTTGAAACGCGTGGCTGTGCGCGTTCGCCATCCCCGGCACGACGATGCCGGCAATGGATTCGCTTGCATGCGCTGTCTCGGGCAGAAGATTGCCGTTGGTCTGGGCCTCGATGGCAGTCGGGACATCGATGGCGCTGATGTACCCATCGTCCGCTACACTGACCAGTGCGCCGCGTACCCAGCCTTGCGGCAGAAGGGCTGATTCCAAATAGTACTGTCGGGTCATTGCTTGCCTATACCTGTATAGGGAGCCAAGCTTGCCGTATCATTGCCGTAACAGCAATCAGGCCGGAGCGGCCAACAGGCTGCAATGAAAAACAGCGGGCGAGCACGTGCAGACACCTTCAGTTCGAGAGTGGGACCGGGTTTGGATTGGGGCGAATATCGCCACGATGGTGGCCGGCGCCGAGCCGTATGGCAATGTGACCCACGCTGCCTTGGCGGTGAAGGGCGGGCGCATTGCGTGGATGGGGCCGGCGGCTGAGGCCACGGCGAGGGCTGCGGCCGGCAACGTGCCGGTGGAGAATGTTCACGGCCTGTGGATGACGCCCGGGCTGATCGATTGCCATACTCATCTAGTATACGGCGGCTCGCGTGTGGAGGAGTTCGAGCAGCGGCTGTGCGGCGTTTCCTACGAGGAGATCGCGCGGGCCGGCGGCGGCATTCAATCCACCGTCAATGCCACGCGTACGGCCGGCGCGGACTCGCTGCTGGCGTCGGCGATGCTGCGCGCGAAGCGGCTGCTATCCGAGGGTGTCACCACCATCGAGGTCAAATCGGGTTACGGACTCGAACTCGACGCTGAGCGGCGCTTGTTGGAGGTCGCCCGTGAACTGGGTCGGCAGCTGCCCATGTCGGTGAAGACCACGTATCTCGGCCTGCATGCGCTGCCGCAGGAATTTCGCGCGGACCGCGCAGGGTTCGTCGAGCGCGCAAGCGGCCCGTGGCTGGAGTCGCTGGCCGGCGCCGGTCTGGTGGACGCGGTGGACGCGTTTTGCGAAAACATCGCTTTCACGCTCGCCGAGACCGAACAACTCCTGCGCGCGGCGAAGAGTTTGGGTCTGCCCGCTCACGTACACGCCGGACAGTTGACCGACATGGGTGCGGCGGAGTTGGCGGCCAAATATCATGCGCTCTCGGCGGATCATCTCGAATACTTGAGCGCAGCCGGCGCGGGCGCGCTGGCGGCCTCCGGTACGGTCGCCGTGCTGTTGCCGGGCGCGTATTACACGCTGCGTCAATCCACACCGCCGCCCGTTGCATTGCTCCGGCAAGCGGGCACCGCGATGGCGGTAGCGACCGACTGCAATCCCGGCAGTTCACCGTGTACCTCCCTGCTGCTCACGCTCAACATGGCCTGCACGTTGTTCGGCCTGACGCCGCCGGAGGCCTTGAGCGGAGTTACGCGCCACGCGGCGCGGGCGCTCGGGCTGCAGGCGGAAGTGGGTACGCTGGAGGTGGGCAAACGCGCAGATTTTGCGTTGTACCGAATCGCAAGACCCGCCGAGCTTTGCTACAACCTCGGCGCGAATCCGTGCGTGCGTGTGGTGCGCGGCGGAGTTCCGGCAGCGCTTCCCGGGTGATGACGCAGTCGCGACTGGATTTCAGGCTGGAAGCGACCGCGTCGGGTTCGCGTGCCCGCGCGGCGCGCTTCACGACTCTACACAACGACGTATTGACTCCCACGTTCATGCCGGTGGGGACGCACGCCGCCGTGCGTGGGCAGCGGCGTGAGGACGTGCTGGCGAGCGGCGCGCAAGTGCTGCTCGCGAATACCTTCCACTTGATGTTGCGGCCCGGCATCGAACTATTCGAAAAATTCGGCGGCATCCACCGTTTCATGAACTGGCCGCGCTCGGTGCTCACCGATTCCGGCGGATACCAAATCTTTTCACTACCGGGTAGCCGTTCCGTCAGCGAGGAGTGCGCGCAGTTCAAGAGCTACGTGGATCAAACCGCGTTGCGCTTGAGCCCGGAGAGCAGCATCGCGGCGCAGCAGGCGATCGGCAGCGACATCATGATGGTGCTCGATCAGTGCGTGCCCTCGACCGTCGAGCGCAGCGTTGCGCAACAGGCGATGGAGTTGACCCACCGCTGGGCGCTGCGCAGTCTCTCGGCGCGCGGCGCATCGCCCCAGGCACTGTTCGGGATCGTACAGGGTGCAAGCTATGCGGATCTGCGCGCGACGAGCGCGCGCGTCATTACGCAAATGCCGTTCGATGGCTACGCCATCGGCGGCTTGGCGGTGGGTGAAGGCTCCGCCGAACGCGAGGCATGCACGGCCATCGTCACCGAATTGCTGCCGGAAGATAAGCCTCGGTATCTGATGGGCGTGGGCACCACCCGCGATCTTCTCGAAGCGGTGCACCGGGGCGTGGACATGTTCGATTGCATTCTGCCGACGGCGCTCGCGAAACAAGGCGTGGCGTTCACGAGCCTGGGCCGGCGGGATCTGCGGCGCGCCGCGTATCGAGGAATGGAAGGACCACTCGATCCCGAGTGTAGTTGCCATACCTGCCGGACGTATTCGATCGCTTACCTGCTTCACCTCAATCGCGTGCGCGAGCCGCAGGGTTGGCAGCTGCTCGGCCTGCACAACATTCATTTCTACATGCAACTGATGAGGACGATGCGCGAACACATCCTCGCGGATACTTGGGCGCAGTTCTACCGCTCCCAGCGCGACGTGCTCGACGCACGCGACAGCTATGGCCGAGCACCCACCCACGTGACCAAGGCGCAACGGCAAAAGCTCAAGCTCAAGCTGGGACGTTATGAGGTCATTGTCCACGACAGCGTAGGGCGTATCCGCGATATGACCTCGGGTGAGGTCATGCATTCCGTCAACGATCCCGCCGAGGAGGCGCGATCGCTGTACGTGGAGCAATCGCGACTGATACAACGCTTGCTGGAGCCGTCGGCGGCGCCGCTGGTGGTATGGGACGTGGGCCTCGGCGCGGCGGCCAACGCAATGGCAGCGATTCAGGCCGTAGAGGCTACGGCGCCTTTGGGTGCGATGGCGACTATCGGGTCGTCAGCGGGTAGAGGCCGCCCGCTACACTTGGTGAGCTTCGAGAACGACATGGATTCTTTGCTGCTGGCGCTGCGTCATCCGGCGTGGTTCAAGCATCTCAGGCATCCAGCGCCGCGGCGCCTCCTGGCTGATGATCGATGGACCAGCGCCACGGCGGCGGTCGATTGGCTGCTGCTCCGCGGGGACTTCAGGGTGACCCACGCCGATGCACCGCTGCCCGACGTCATCTTCTTCGATCCGTTCTCTTTCAAGACCGACGGCGCGTTGTGGACCCTGAGTGCGTTTCGCGAACTGGCCGATCTGTTCAAGTGCAAGGCGGTGGAATTGTTCACCTATTCCCATTCGACCAGCGTGCGTGCCGCGATGTTGGCGGCAGGTTTTTACGTGGCCAAGGGCCGCGGCACGGGACCGAAAGCGGAAACTACCATTGGTCTGACGCCGCGCGCGGCAGCGACGGCGCACGGCCGCGACCTGTTGCGGGAGGAGTGGCTGGCCAAATGGCGTCGCAGCGACGCACAGGCGCCGCTCGGCGCCGACCCCGACGACGAGTCGTGGCGTGAGGCGGTCAGTGGGCACCCGCAATTTCGCTGAAGTGCTTTGCCAATGCGATACTGGCGACCTTAATCGCTGCTGCAGAGCAGCATTTACCTTGACACTCGGGCCTTCGGTTCCTACAATCGCCGGCCTTTGTCGCTGGGCATAGCCCTTTTTGGCGCCCGGCTACTTTAAAGGTTTCTAGAATCAACCGGTCAACTCGCGAGATTTGGCCTCAAAGGTATTTATGGCGACGACGACCCAACTGATTCGCACCGGCCGCAATGAACCCGCCTGGAAGTCCAAGGTGCCGGCATTGGCGGCGTCGCCGCAGAAACGCGGCGTGTGCACGCGCGTGTATACGACGACCCCGAAAAAGCCGAACTCGGCCCTTCGCAAGGTATGCCGCGTCCGGTTGACCAACGGTTATGAAGTGTCCAGCTACATCGGCGGCGAAGGGCACAATTTACAGGAGCACTCGGTGGTGCTGATCCGCGGCGGCCGCGTCAAGGATCTGCCCGGGGTCCGGTACCACACGGTCCGAGGCGCACTCGATTGCGCTGGCGTCAGCGATCGTCGGCAAGGCCGCTCCAAGTACGGCGCCAAACGTCCGAAGAAATAGCACGCCCTCCGAATTAAAAGAGTAGGTTTCCATGTCCCGCAGAGCAGCAGCCCCCCATCGCACCATCCTTCCCGATCCCAAGTTCGGGAACGATATGTTGGCCAAGTTCATCAACATGGTGATGGAGCGCGGTAAGAAGTCCGCCGCCGAGAAGATCGTTTATGGCGCCATCGATCGCATCGGTGACAAGAGCGGTCGCGCCGGCGGCGAGGCCATCGCGGTGCTACAGCAGGCGCTGGATAACGTGAAGCCCGTGGTCGAGGTCAAGTCGCGTCGCGTGGGCGGCGCCACCTATCAGGTGCCGGTCGAAGTACGCGCCAACCGCCGTCAGACCCTCGCCATGCGGTGGGTCATCGAAGCCGCCACCGCGCGCAGCGAGAAATCCATGGCGCATCGCCTTGCGGCCGAACTGATGGAGGCCGCGGAGAATCGCGGCGCCGCGGTACGCAAGCGTGAAGACACGCATCGCATGGCTGAAGCCAACAAGGCGTTCGCACACTACCGTTGGTAGGACGCCGCAGCTGGTAATACGCCGCCGAGACCTTATATAGAATATTGTCCAGGGACGAACTGGGCAATTTTGTCTTTAGTTTTCACGCTCGCGAAGCGAGCCTAACTGTCGGGGTCGCTTCGACCCCGTTAAAGGTTGCGCGCAGCGCATAGATCATGCCACGTACGACGCCCATCGAAAGATATCGGAATATCGGTATCTCTGCGCACATCGACGCGGGTAAGACCACCGCGACGGAGCGCATCCTGTTCTATACAGGGGTGTCGCACAAGATCGGCGAAGTGCACGACGGCGCTGCGGTCATGGATTACATGGAGCAGGAGCAGGAGCGCGGTATTACGATCACCGCCGCGGCCACGACGTGCTTCTGGAAGGGGATGGACAAGAGCTTCCCCGAGCATCGCATCAACATCATCGACACACCGGGTCACGTCGATTTCACCATCGAAGTCGAGCGTAGTCTGCGTGTGCTGGATTCGGCCGTCGCGGTGTACTGCGCCGTATCGGGTGTGCAGCCGCAGTCCGAGACGGTATGGCGCCAGATGAACAAGTACGGCGTGCCGCGCATTGCGTTCGTCAACAAGATGGATCGCGCCGGGGCCAATTTCCTGCGCTGTGTCGAGCAGATCAGGACTCGTTTACGTGGTAACCCGGTTCCCATTCAGCTTCCCATTGGAGCGGAGGACGGCTTCACCGGCGTGGTCGATCTCGTGAAAATGAAGTCCATTTTCTGGGACGAAGAAACGCAGGGTATGAAGTTCGAATATCGCGACATTCCGCCCGACATGCTCAAGGAATGCGAGTTATGGCGCGCGAAGATGATTGAAGCGGCCGCCGAGGGCGACGAAGAGTTGCTGAACAAGTATCTCGAGACCGGGGAACTCGCCGACGTGGAAATCAAGCGGGGATTGCGTGCCCGCGCGTTGAAGAACGAGATTTGTCTGGTGACGTGCGGCTCGGCGTTCAAGAACAAGGGCGTGCAGGCCGTGCTCGACGCGGTCGTCGAATACATGCCATCGCCCAGGGATGTCCCGGCGGTCAAGGGTCAGGGCGAGCATGGCGAGCCCATGACGCGCAAACCCGACGATGATGCTCCGTTCGCGGCACTGGCGTTCAAAATCTTGAACGACCCGTTCGTGGGCAATTTGACCTTCTTTCGAGTGTACTCGGGCACCTTGAATTCGGGCGATCAGGTATTCGTGCCGAACAAGAATCGCACCGAGCGCATCGGCCGTCTCCTGCAGATGCACGCCAGCGAGCGTTCCGAGATCAAGGAGGTGCACGCGGGCGACATCGCGGCTGCGGTCGGCCTCAAGGACGTCACCACGGGCGACACGCTGTCGGATCCCCAGAAGGTCATCATTCTCGAGAAAATGGAGTTCCCGGAGCCCGTCATTTCGGTGGCAGTGGAACCGAAGACCAAAGTCGATCAGGAAAAGATGGGTATCGCCCTGCAGCGCTTGGCGAAGGAAGATCCCTCGTTCCGCGTGCATACCGATCAGGAGTCGGGCCAGACCATCATTTCCGGCATGGGCGAGCTGCATTTGGAAATCATCGTCGACCGCATGAAGCGCGAATTCAAAGTGGATGCCAACGTGGGCAAGCCGCAGGTCGCCTACCGCGAGACCATACGCGCGAGCGTGGAATCCGAAGGGAAGTTCGTGCGCCAATCCGGCGGTCGTGGGCAATACGGTCATGTGTGGCTGAAGATCGAGCCGCAGGAGCCCGGCAAGGGCTACCATTTCGTCAACGGCATCGTGGGCGGCGCCGTGCCGCGCGAATTCATCCCTGCGGTAGACAAGGGCATTCAAGAGGCCGTCCAGACCGGCGTCATCGCGGGCTACCCGATCGTCGACGTCAAAGTCACGATTTTCGACGGTTCCTATCACGACGTCGATTCGAACGAAATGGCTTTCAAGATCGCGGGATCGATGGGATTCAAAGAGGGCTTTCGCAAGGCGAAGCCGGTACTCCTCGAGCCCATAATGAAGGTCGAGGTCGTGACCCCGGAAGATTATTACGGCGACATTGTCGGCGACTTGAACCGCCGCCGCGGCCAGATCATCGGGATGGAGGATTCTCCGTCCGGTAAAGTGGTCACCGCGGAAGTGCCGCTGGCCGAGATGTTTCAGTATTCGACGGCTATGCGCTCAATGAGCCAAGGGCGAGCGAACTACACGATGGAGTTCGCCAAATACATGGAAGTGCCGGGCAACGTTGCCGATGCCGTGATGAAGATAGCTTCTTAAGATCCCAAACGCTTACATTTCAATTTTCAAGAGGTACTTGCCGTGTCGAAGGGGAAGTTTGAGCGAACGAAGCCGCACGTGAACGTGGGGACGATTGGACATGTAGATCATGGTAAGACGACCTTAACGGCTGCCTTGACGAAGGTGATGGCGGA
>JBKQSA010000105.1:0-19190 GCA_052143815.1 Steroidobacteraceae bacterium
GCGTGCTATGAATTATGGAAAAGTCGAGGAGCGGAGTTCATCACGGAGCCGATCCCCAAGTACGGCGAGACGCGCTGCTACATCCGCGATCCTGACGGATATATTATCGAGGTCGGACAGAGCACAGAGCTCACATACGGTTAACGCTCGGCCCGGATGGTCCGTTTTTTTGGAAACCTCCTGGATCGCAAATGTCTCGTCCCTGCCGGACACTATTCGAAACACACAAATGGGTTCGCTTCTGGTTAGGGCTCACACCGGACGCTTTGGCGAGTAGCGGCGGATCTCTCGACCCGCCGCCCTCAGCCCAATTTTGTGCGTAACGCGCTGCTCGCTGCAGTCTCACGATTTGTGAGACGCGACAACAGAGACCCGACAGCAGCCTAGATCAGATCTCTTTTTAACTCACTGGATATTATACGCACCACGCAGTGCAGCATGCCTTCTCGCTGCATCAGAGACGAAGGACCCCTACAGCGAAACATCCCTCCTCCTTCGCTATGCGAAGCGAGTCTCGAGGACCGCCCGATCCCAATGCGCCGTTTCGGCCGCGGCCTCATAGGTGCTTTGAAGAAACAATAGCAACGACGCCTCTGGATCCGCCGCGTTTCGGACCTCGTCGTAGGGCAACAAGAACTCCCCGAGCTTCTCATCGAAAAACGCCCCCTTGGGAACCACCGGAGCATCCTTGAATCCGTCCGGTGTTGGGTAGGCATACGAGTAGAAGGATGCATAGTCGATCCCACCACCCCCGGGCCAGAAGCCGGCGCTGCTCACCTCATGGGAATAGGCCTCGGCCATGACCGCGGTCGCGAGCCCGGGAACCTTGCTCGTAAATGGGGGAGCTCGCCGGCCGGAGAAGCGAGTAACGGCTAGATCGAAGCTACCCCAGAAAAAATGAACCGGGCTTGCCTTGCCGATAAACCCTGTACGGAATTTCTTGAACACACGATCCACTTGGACCAGAGCCCGCCAAAATCTTTGTGCGGCGTCGGGATCGTAGGATGCATGGGTGCGATCATCGCTGAATAGGATCGCGTCCGGAATTTCACAGGGCCGCTCCCTGATATGTACCCCGATCCCGAGATCGGCAAGCGACTTCATAACCGCGGCGTAAAAGTCGCACACCGGCTGAGGCATCAGTTGGATGCGTCTGCGCTGTCCGGTGCTCACGTCAATGTCGAGAGTTTGATCGATGAAATCAAACCGTATCTCGAAGACTTCGTCTTTATAAGGTATGACCGAGGTCGACAAGCCGCGCGCAGTCACATAGAGCGGCACATGCCAGCTGTGGTTGAGCCAGGGGGTCAGCATCATACGAATCTTGCCCGCGATTTGAGTCCACAGGTGCAGGGTCTCGCACGTCGATTTCCACGCCGAGTAAGGAAGCGGGGGCCATGCTGTGTCGCCGGACATTTGCAGATACTATACGACGCCCGCTCCTCTGCGCATACGCGCATCAAGGAGTGCGCCGGCGGGGCTGTCGAGGCGGGTGAGCACCGAGGACTTGCCCCTCCATGACAAGGTGCCCCACCGGCGCACCCATCCAGTTCATGCGCCTCGGCAACACTTTAGAAGACCTCCGTCACGCCCAGCCGATTTTGTCTTAACTTCAGTCGCGTCAATTTGACCTCAGCAATTCGTGTACCACGGCGACCGCCGACGACCAAGATCGGCGGCCACAAACCGGACTCCACCACGAATTAGCCGAACGTGAAATCCAACGCCGCAACGCCTGCATCGAGAAATTCGATCTCGAAGTGTCGGTCCACGATGGGCTTCGGTTGTCGGATCAGCTGATACAGCCGCGATTCGGTAACCGTGCCATTGCCTTGGCCATCGATGTCAACTCCGTGAGCGGCGCTTGGCGGCTGTCCATCGATCAGTACGCGAAAGCGCACCGAAGCTCCCGCAAGGCCGGACCCATAATGAGATTAAGGTCGCGGGCATGAAAGCGGTAAGCGATCCGCCCGTCGGCCTTGTTGAGCACGGTGGCTTGTTTCCCTATCGTCCAATCACCCGAAAGCGCCCAATGATTGAGTCTCAAGTGCGCAGGAGCCACATAGACGTGACGCTTGTCCAATATCGCACCGTCGCGAGACACAAAGTTCTCGGCGCGCTCATAGCCGACATAGTTTTCCGGAGACTTCAAGTTGCCCCAATCGGCTGCAGCTTCCGCACCACGGCCATCGACCGAAACCAGTCCATGACCGATGCCGCTCACCCCGGCCTCCGCCAGCAATTGCTGAATGATCCCTTCGGACTTCTCGTATTCGCCCTCGCCGAATTGATGATGCCGAATATGCCCCTGCGCATCTATAAAATAGAGAGCCGGCCAATAGTCGTTTCTGAACGCGCGCCATATTGCTTGATCGCTATCGATCGCGATCGGAAATCGATCCTCATGGCCTTAGCGGCCCAACGCACGTTATCGACGTTTTGCTCGAATTCGAATTCAGGGGAGTGCACCCCGATCACCACCAATCCTTGATTCTTATATTTCTCGGCCCATGCGCGAACATAGGGAAGTGAGCGTCGCCAATTGATGCAGGAATAGGTCCAGAAATCGATAAGCACGACTTTTCCGCGCAGGCCATCCGCCGTCAGTGGGGGCGAATTGAGCCATTCTGTCGCGCCGCCGAGGGACGGGAACTCACCTTCAATGCGTAATTGAACCGCTTTGGGCTTCATCTGTTGCACTACGTTCCTCTCCTCAGCAAAGGCTATGACGAGAGCCCCGATCGCGCAGGCGAGTATCGCGGAGAGCGCGACCTGATTGGCTTTCATGATAAACGCCTAACCTATGATTTGATGCGAGCGCCGATCAATAGCCGTCGACGTCGATGATGGCTTGCGCGAATGCCTGCGGAGCTTCCTGTGGCAGATTGTGCCCGACACCCCCCTTGATGAGCCGGTATTCATATTTGCCCGAGAATTTCTTGCGATAGGCACTATCGTCCGGATAATGTGGCGCACCGTTGGCATCACCGGAGTCGCGAACGCTCGCCCGTCAGCGAAAGGCCGGGGCGCGCCCAGCTGCCAAATTGAGTATCACCAAAGCTCGGAGTCTTGATCGAGCATGTGACCGGAGGAGACGCGTGCGTTGATACCGCAGGAGGATGGAATGCGAGATCAAGAAATACGTACGGCTCTGGATCGGCATCGGGCCGCGTCCAATGCCAACGACTTTGAAACGGAGCATTCGATCTATCACGAGGACGCGTTTCTGGAATACCCACAGTCAGCCGAGCGGATCCGCGGTCGATACAACATACAAATTACACGCACTAAACAGCCGAGCAGAAAGCGTTTCGTCGTCCGGAGAATCGTTGATCGCGGTGATCTTTGGGTCACCGAATACATCCTGACGTATGACGGGAAGCCGTCCTACACCGTGAGCATCATGGAGTTCAGGGGCGAGAAAGTTGCGCGGGAAACGCAGTACTTTGCGGACCCATTCGAGGCTGCCGCGTGGCGCGCTCAATGGGTCGAGCGGATGGACACATAGTCACGAAGCGGAATTTCGGATCGAAGCGAACATGACAATCAGATGTCATCGCTGAGATGAGCATGCAGCGCGCTTTCATCCAGTTCAAGGGTATCCCGGGTCGCGCTCTGGACACAAGTGGCCAAGAAGTTGTGCCACGCCCCCTTGGCGCCCGAGATGCTCGCTCGCGAACGTTGCAAGCGCGAACTCGCGTTTGCCCCCAGTGGATGACGTGAGCCCCGTACGTAGGCTGCCTGTTCACGCGTCAAGAGGCCGCAATTGGTCAAGCATGGTGGGAATCAATTCAGAGACCGTCGGATGAATGTGCATCGCCCATTGCATCACAGTGTACGGCGCCCGCGCATACATCAGATCCAGCACGCAGTGAATCACCTCATCGCCACCGGTCCCGAGAATGGTGGCCCCCAGGAACTCTTTCGAGTCTGCGTCCACGAGCACTTTCATGAATCCCTGGGTCTCGCCCTTCTCGACTGCCCGGCCGACATTTGTCATGGGCCACCGCCCGATGAGCACACGCCGTCCGGAGGCAAGCGCATCACGCTCCGTCATCCCGCATCGCCCGAGCGGAGGATCGATATAAAGATTGTAAGCCCGGATGCGGTCTGTGACGCTGTGCATCTGGTGGTCCAACAGGTTGGCCGCGACGATCTTGAAGTCGTTGTAAGAGGTGTGCGTGAATCCTCCCCGTCCGTTGCAATCGCCGAGTGCCCAGATGCCAGCAACATTGGTGCGCAGTTGATTGTCGACTACGATGTATCCGTGGGCATCGCGCTCGACCCCCGCCCTTTCCAGGCCTAGGTCACCGGTGTTCGGGGTCCGGCCCATTGCCAGCAATAAGTGCGACCCACTCACCTCCACCGCGCCGTCTGCGCAATCCACGCGCGCTCCGACCTCTTCGCCGTGACTCATCAGCTCGATGCACGTCGCGTTGAGTCGCACCTGAATGCCCTCGCGCTCGAGATGCGCCTGCACTTCCATTGATACGTCCTCATCTTCATGGGCGATCAGGCGCGACGTCCTGTCGATGATGGTCACCTCGCTGCCAAAACGCCTGAAAATCTGCCCGAATTCCAGTCCCACGTAACCACCGCCGACGATGACGAGATGTCGCGGTAGAACATCGAGGTCCAGCAACGCGGAATTGGTCAGATAAGGCGTCTCCGCCACTCCGGGCATGGACGGTATCGCCGCGCGCGCTCCCACGTTGATGAAAATCTGCGGCGCCGCCAGTAACTCGTCGCCAACCCGCACCTCGTTCGGCGATTCGAAGCGCGCATGCCCCTGGTACACCGTGCAGTTCGGCGTGCTCTTGAGCCATGATTCCAACGCACTTCTTGATTTCCCAGTAATTTCATCCTTGCGAGCCTTCACTCGCTTCATATCAGCACATATTGGCCCCGCCAATTGGACACCGAATTCGCCTGCGCGGCGGGCCATGTGCGCAGCATAGGCGGAGGCGACTAGCGTCTTGGTCGGAATGCAGCCTGTATTGACACACGTTCCCCCAAAGCGGCCGCGCTCGATGATGGCGACTCGTTGGCCCGCAGCCGCCATCCGCCCCGCCAGGAATGGTCCGGATTGCCCAGTTCCGATGACGATTGCATCAAAGCTCTTTTTCATGGTCGGTGACCATCCTCGGTCTGCCCCCTTAGAGGTCGATCTCGATGTCACCTCGCGGCTGCGAGCAGCAAATCAACACGTTTCCTTCGGCGGGCGGCTCAATCCGCGTCATGCGGCACCCCCAGCTGCTTGAGCACAGGAAGGCCGAGCCGTCCTGGCGCATCGAAATCTTGCCCAAGTCGATCCGTAGCGCTTGGCCTGCTATAACAGGTGTAGCCACGCCCGAGCGGCAACGACTTGATCAGCGCGCGCGATTCCATTGCAAACGTGATGCGAAACCAGCAGCGCTGCCATCCGCGGCTCGCCCATGCGGATTCCCACCCGGTAGCAGGTCACACGCGGCTGCGTTACTTCAAACAGCGCGCCGCCAATTCGATAACGGTCGCCGATGCACACTTCGCCGTCTGGCAATCCCTCAACCGTGCAGTTCTCGCCGAACTGCCCAAAGGTAAAGTCGGTGCGGCCTAGTTGCCCCTCCCAGTACCGGTAGGAATCTATCTGGTAGACGAGGACCGCTCGGTGCTCACCGCCATGGCCGGAGAGGTCGCCTTGGCCATCGCCGTCTACGTTGAGCCGCCGCACCTTGCGGCTGCCTTGCACTGACTCCTTCCACACGCTTGTAAACACTTTCTCGCCCTGCCACGAAACATCGCGCGGAAGACCGACATTCACTGATAACAGTCGAGCCATTTTTCAATCTCTTCCGTTCACGACCACGACTATTGACGCAGTTTCTTGGCGCCGCTCACGTGTGCATTACCGGGTTCGTAAAAACGCAACAGCCGATCTGCATCGCGGGTGATGCCGATGCGAGCGCTTTTGCCGATCCTGCCAATCCTTTGTGCGGTTGCGGCCAACCAAAGCGGTCCGGCAGCGCACAGGTCCAATCCGTCTTGGTCAAGATCAACCCGCAATGCCTTGGTCAATCGCCCCGGACCCCTGCCGAGGTCCCTCAGGCGTGTCGTGCCGCAAGAACCGGCCATCATTGAGTCGATGCCCTCCAGTGGCTCGATGGCACGCAACAGAACTCCGGCACCCACCCCCGCCACCTCGCTCGTCACATTCAACAGGAACGATGTCCCATAACTGAGATACACATAAGCGTGCCCTCGTTCCAGAAAGAGAGAGCGATTGCGCTGCGTCTTTCCATGGAATGCATGTCCCGCTGCATCACCGACCGGATAGGCTTCCGTCTCGACAATACGCCCGCTTAACCTGCCAGAGTCGGTGTCATGGACCACGACCTTGCCAATTAAATAGCGCGCCAACTTCACGGTAGCCACTGGAAGCGCGGCTCGATGGAGACGTCGCAGCCGACAATTGGGTCGCGTTCGATCTGAGAGCTTCAATGTGAACTTCATAGTCCGATAAGGAACACCGTGAGTTTGAGCCTCTTGCCATCGTCGGCCGCGCTCGCTTCCATCGACGACACGGATTGTGGTCGCTCGTTCATTTGCTCATCTGTGTGTTGCCACGGCGTAGACCGTCGGTGGGCAATGAGTGTCATCAGAATCGCGCCAGGTTGGGTGACGGTGGTTCCTAACCTGCGAGGAGTGCGCCACGCGATTGAGTGTCAGCGCGGCGTTGGGGGCTTGCGCGCCTTGTGTGATGAGGAGGAATACATGCATGATTTAGTGCACTCCGGCGTCATCGCGACAGAGCGAATCGACGTCTAGATTTGGCTCCATAACAGCAATGGCCGCTCAAAATTTTTTTCGCGACGCTTACCAGGCGAAGCGCAGTCGCATCCCAGTCAACGCACTTTGCGGATAGTATTACACCACTTGCATGGCGTTGCATCCATTGGACGATGGTATTGCGCACACCTCGGCGCGAAGTCAGAGAGAAATGGTCTTATCGCAGGAAACATGACCGATGTCGCCCTTCGGCACACCTCAATCGTAGAATGCAGGGAGCAGCTTAAGCTTGTCGGTTTGGCTTTTGTCATGATTGATAAAGAACGTCGCCTTGTACGCTGCGATCAACTGCCTGACTTTTTCCATTGACGCGATTGATTCTGCCTTATTGGTATTTAGGGACGGAACAATGTTCTTCTCGAAATTCTCTTCCAAATGAACAACGTCACCGGACAGTATGATGAAGCCGGAATTCTTAAGATGGACCAGCAGCGACTGGTGGCCGGGAGTGTGCCCTGGCGTGGAAACCAAAGTGACGCTCCCATCGCCGAATACATCAGTATCACCGTCGATGAGCTGAAGGTTCTTCGGCGTGCCCAAGAGCTTACGCGCCAGCGCCATCAATTGATTTACGTTGTCGTTCGGCCCGTTGGGGGAATGTATCCAGCTGTACTCAGCTTGCTGCATCACAATTGTGGAGTTGGGGAACAACGCCACGTTACCTATGTGGTCTCCATGTGTGTGCGATATTGCAACACGACCGATGTCGCCGGGCTTCAGGCCGATACATGCGATGTTTATAAATGTGATCTATGCGTTTGGCAAATTATACACTGCATTGAGCAGACCGATTTGCGTGGGCCGGCGCGCCCGTTGCGTGAGTCAGTGGGGAGAGGCGGGATTCTGCTTCATAGTCTGGCTCCCGTGTGTTCGCCCCTCGCCGATCAAGGGATCAAAATGAGGCACGTCACGCCGACCAAGCCGATTCGCGGATCACGCTGCAGAAGTTGCCCCGCTTGAAAGTCGGGTCCTTGTCCGCAAGAACGTCGGCCTTGACGTTGCCGAATGTCGTCTCCGGCTTGCGCTTAATGCCGTCGTAAAAGGCCTGGATGATGTCTTCCTTGAAATTCTTACTGCGCGGGTGCGCGTTGACCACCGCACTTCGCTCGGCATCGCTGTATTCGGCATAGGTTAGGCCGAGCACATCCATCTCGACGCCTGCGGTGACTAAAGCGACAACAGGGTGCATGTGTCCTGGAATGCCGGGCGTCGTGTGCAACGCGATCGCGGTCCACACCGTGTCGACATCCGCTTGAGGGATGCGGTGGCTGCGCAGGAAATCGCGGGCTGCGTTCGCGCCGTCGACCTCGAAGCGCTCGCGAGCGCTGCTGTGCTTTGGGGTAAGTCCCATGTCATGGAACATCGCTCCTGCAGCGGCTGGTCCGCCGCAGTCCTCAGGCGGCGCGGAGCACTTTGACAACGAGACGCCCCTGGTCGCGCTTGCCGAAGAGACGCCGGCAGAGCTCGGTTATGAGCCCAGCCCATCGGGTTCACTTCCAGCGCAGCGGCGCTGCACGCGTTCCGCGAATCACCCCGAACGCTTCGATATTGTGCTCACCGATGAATCGATGCCGGAGCTCGCCGGCACCGCTTTTGCCGGCGCAGTGGCGGGGCTGCATGAGCGTGCGCGCACCCTCTGGATATGCGAGGTCTTGCTGAACCACTTCAGCGAAAAGACATCGCCGAATGTTTCGCGCGCATGCTGCCAAGCTGAGCGGTAACCCCCGAGGTCGTGCGCGACGGCGGCTACTGCGCAACCGCAATCAGGTTCACCACCCGCTTCACGCCCGGAGCCTCTAGAGCGACCGAATTGGCCTCCTCGCTCTCCAAGCCTGTCGCCACCATTCCAGTCAAATACACCACATGATCCAACGTCTGCACGTCGATTGAATTTTCTTCCAAATCGGGATGCTGCTCGAGCAGTGATTGCACATTCGCCGTGACTTTTGAGTCGCCGGCACAGCCCTCTAATCCGCATTTCTCATAGGTCGCGCATCCCGCCAGCACGCCAGTCAGCGTGAAGACTGACGCCAATCCGTAAAATTTTCGTAGATAACTGCTCATGTTCAGGTTCCTCTCGTTGGTTTTCGTGGTTCACGCGTCCGTCGCATCGGCCGCTGTGTCGAGATCGATCATGCTTAAAGAGCGTTGTGTTTCGATTTCGCGGAGTGGGGGCGTTCGTTACGGAAGAAATCGAGGAGAAATGCGTAGGCATTGCGCGCTAAATAAATTGCACAAGAATTGACAGAGACCCACCCAGAGGAAACATTCATAAACACGATCCGAATGGCCACATTTCTCACGGGGCCAGGACGCAATTAAAAGTCAAAATGACAGAATTGTGTGACGTCCACATCGGTGCTAGCAGGAGGAGCCTCCACAGCGGTTGCACGCGGCATCGACGTGATTCATTTGAAATACAAAACCAGCGCGACGAAATACTGACGCAAGCGCTCCATGCCAATCTGTCCAAAGCACATTTTGACTGAGGAACCTGAGACATGACATCTAGACGCGATTTTCTCGGCATCGCTACAGCCGGCGCCGCCTTGGCAGCCAGCGAGCTATTGGCATCCCCGCCCGGCGTTGCGGCGCCTAGGAACGACACGCAAACGGGAGCCGGACAGCGGAGCAGAAAATATGTGCCATGAGTTCTGGGCCGAGTTGAAGCGACAGAGACTCATCGAGAAAAATGCGCCGACGCCGGCTGAAGTCTCTGGAGGATAGTCACACGTCGCGGACCGGTCAAAGACACCTTGGTTAGTACAAGTCCAGGCTGGGCCGCAGCAATCGATCGAGGAGGACACATGAACAGCTCGTCGGCCCGGTGGCGATCGGATGGTGTACGGATCATCCGCCCCGCGGAGTTCGATTCCAATATCGCTCAGACGCCGGGTTTGCGTCGCCTCGCCGCGGTGACGGCGCAGAACACGGGTGCAACGAAGCTCTGGGCCGGTACCTTCACAGTTGACGCAAAGGCGAAAACCGGCCCCCATCACCATGGCGACCTGGAGACCGTGATTTACGTGCTCAACGGAGTTGCAAGGCTGCGCTGGGGCGAGCGTCTGGAATTCGAAGCCGAGGCCGTCGCGGGGGATTTTATCTACGTTCCGCCCTACGTTCCGCATCAGGAGATCAATCCAAGCCCCGATTTGCAGCTGCAGTGCGTGTTGGCGCGTAGCGGCCAGAAGGGTCTCGTATTCAACCTGGAGATCGAGGGCGTGGAGACGCCTGAGCTGGTCCGATGGATCGACGACCTGCATGAATGACATAAACGACGAATGAACGTGGAGCTGGTCGCGCGGAAAGACGAAGCCCGCGAGGCAACGGCGCGCACCCTGGACTTCGGTGTGGCCGTCGACGCATTCATTGTATCGACAGGGCGCGTCATGGCTTGCCAGCAGCTCAATCGGGGCGCGGAGCTTGAGCGGTTGAGGTCCGCGAGCCGTCAACCTAACTCAGTTTGACGCTCTCGATCGCTTCACAGCAAGGCCCAACAAATGTTTTTGCGTCTCTGTGATCATCAGCAAATATGTAAATGGCGAACTTTCATAGAGTCTGAGGGGGAACTGGCCATGGCAACTATCGATACCTATGATGCCGTCGTGCTCGGCAGTGGCGAGGCTGGAAAATCGATTGCATGGCATCTCGGCGGGGCCGGCCAACGTGTGGTGGTCGTCGAGCAGCGCTATGTGGGTGGCTCCTGCCCCAACATTGCCTGCTTGCCGAGCAAGAACATCATCCACGGTGCAAGCATCGCTCACGTTGTCGCCACGAGCGAAGCTCTCGGTGCCCGCATCGCAAGAAATGTGTCGATGCGGGAGATCCAGGCCCGCAAGCGGTCGATGGTCGAAGGACTGGTCCAATTGCATCTGAATAGGTTCGCCACCAGCGGTTGCGAACTCGTGATGGGACGGGGCCGCTTCATTGCCAAGCGGACCATCGAGGTCGCGCTCAATGATGGAGGAACACGAACGTTGCGCGGCGATAAGATTTTTCTCGACCTCGGAGCCTTCGCCAGCCTCCCGGCGCTGCCCGGGCTCGCCGAAGCCGCGCCACTCACACATGTCGAGCTGCTTGAACTTGACACCGTGCCCGCGCATCTGTTGATCCTAGGGGGCAGCTACGTGGCCCTCGAGCTCGCGCAGGCGATGCGACGGCTTGGCAGCCGGATCACTATCTGCGAGCGCGAAGAGCGGCTTCTCCCCCGCGAGGATCCCGATATCGCCGAGGCCGTCCGCCACCTGCTGCAGGGCGAGGGGATCGCGATCATCACCTCGGCCCATGTGGACCGCATCTCAGGCCGGTCCGGTGACGGGGTCGCACTGCACGCCATGATCGGCGGGACGGAGAAGACAGCAGAGGGTTCACATCTGCTGGTTGCCCTGGGCAAGCGCCCGAACACCAACGGGATAGGCCTCGAGGCCGCCGGCATCGAGCTGACCCCCGCCGGCTACGTGAGCGTGAACGACAGGCTAGAGACAACCGCTCCCGCCGTGTGGGCGATGGGCGACTGCGCGGGAAGCCCGGCCTTCACCCATATGGCGTTCGATGATTTCCGAATCGTCAGGGACAATCTCCGCGGCAAGCGGCGCAGCACCATGGGTCGGCAGGTGCCTTTCTGTCTGTTTATCGAACCCGAGCTGGCGCGCATCGGACTGAACGAGGTCGAGGCCAGGCGACAGGGCGTCGCCTACCGACTGACGGAACTACCCGTCTCGTCGATCCTTCGCACCCGCACGACCGACGAATCGCGCGGCAAGCTCAAGGCCCTGATCGGCGAGGACGACCGGATCCTCGGCTTCACCGCGTTGAGCCCGCGCGCCGGCGAGTTGCTGCCACCGGTGCAAATCGCGATGCGGGCGGGACTTTCCTACCAGGCAATAGAGGAGTTGGTCATCGCGCATCCCACTTACGCGGAGGGACTGGTGTCCCTGTTCTCAAACATCAAGTCAGTGGTGTCCTGACATGTTGTATGAGAAGGCGCACCGTGGACAAGGCACGGGCATGGGTCAGGCGCGTTGCGCACCAAGATCCGGGTCTGTTTGCGCATTGGGCGATTACTCGACCGGCGATGGCTGATCGATAGGAGCGGTATGAATCGAGAGATTCACGTACCGTTGCGTGAGGGCCTGGAGGTGCGAATCCTCCGGGCTACTCGACCACCCAGGCAACGTCGAGCAGCGCCCGCGGATTCTTGTCGGCCACGAGCAGTAGCGTGCGCGCAGCACCCGACGGCGCCCGCCGTCCCTGTTCCCAGTCCTGCAATGTACGCACAGATACGCCGAGCAACGACGCAAACCGCGACTGGGAGAGTCCAGTCTTTTCTCGGATCTTCGCGACATTGGGCGCGTTAATCGCACGACCGTACTCGCCGCGACGCCTTCTACCACCTAGCCCACCAACGGGCGGTGGCGCGCATGTAGGAGAGGAACCGGATCCTGGGGGGCTGCCCCGTCATTTTTCGCTGCACCGCACACCCCCAACTTCCGGCTACTCTCCTTCAGGCGACGCATGCCACGGCATATCAACCGGGCTTTCCGTCCGCGCGAGGTCCCCACAGAATGGGCATGTAGACGCCGACGAAGAGCGCGAACGCTGTCGTCCAAAAGATGGCTGACCACGTGATCACCAGGGGATAACTCAATCCCAACAAGGACAGTCCAAACACTCGCACGAGCGCCGCCGCCGTGAGTAGGACATACGCCACGGTAATCAACCGATGGACGACGAGCGGTCGTCCGGTGTGACCGAGCGCTGCCCGCGTCATCACCGCGGTAATCATGGTCGTCAGCGCGCCAATCGTGAGCGCGTGCAGCCAAAATGCCGCGATACCGTAGCCCCCCAACAATGCAGCTGCCTTCAGCCCCAATCCCACCGGCAACCAGACATACGCTAAGTGGAGAACCCAAACAATCGGTTGACGCAGGATGTGCAGCGTCCGCCACTGCAGTAATCGCAGGAATTGCACGATAGCCGCAGCAGCCGCGATCCATCCAGCGATTCGGCTGTCCGGCAACAACACGTCGCCGCTCACGACGCAGGCCATCGCCCCAACCGCCATGACAGTCAAAGCTGTCCTCGATTTCAAAACGCCATCGACGCCCTGTTGCCTGAGCGCCGCGGTCGTGAAGGAGGGGACGATTCGCCCGCCGATGACGGTCACCAGAAAGAGAACGATGTCGATTCCCACGATCAAGGAATGCCGCGCCAACGGCGCGTCGTGCTCGATCAAGGCAATGTGGAACACAAGATTCGTCAGCCAAAACGCGCTGAGCACTATTAAGAGCGGTGTGTTGCGATTCTTGGAGCGCAGCAACGGAATCATCACGAGCGCCGCGAGAAAAGGCACAAATGCCAAATCCACGAGCGCCGGCAACAAAGGAGGCCATAGCGACGAGCTCGCAATCAACAACCGGGCACTTAACCATATGACCGCAAGCGCAATCAACGGACCGCCGGCGAATCCCTTCTGACCGGTCCAGCTCGGGACCGCCGTCAGCATGAATCCCGCGATCGCACTTGCGATAAAGCCAAACAGCATTTCGTGCGCGTGCCACAAGGTCGGAGGCCATCCCGAACCTACCGGCGTCCCGGCGACGAAGCTGAGCGTCCATAACGGAACCAGGAGGACGGCCGCTACTCCAGCTAAGAAGAAATTGGAACGAAAGCCGTAGGCGAAAAGACTCGTTTTCATAACATGTATGTTACTCGCCTCTTCGATTTAACGATTCTTGTGAAATCTACGTAGACGAGCTCAATCAAGAATCCCTCAGGTCTCCAGGCTGTAAGTTGCCCTCTCGGTCCTTCCAGCGGGCCATTCCTGTGCTGCGACCGCCATCGAAGATGCCGCGTGTATGCTTCTTTCAGTATACTTCTATGTGGAAAGTACCTAGGGCGTAGCCCATCATTTCTACCCATACTTTTTTCATGGCGTCTACTTCAGACTTCTCCTTGCCGTTGCGACAGACCCGCCAGGGACCTTCGTGATGCAGCTCACGCGCTTCACTGACTACTCGCTTCGCGTACTGATTTTTTTGGCGCATCGACAAGGTATTCACACAACGATCAAGGACGTTTCGGACGCGCACCAAATTTCCGAAGATCACCTGATGAAAGTAGTACGGCGCCTCGCAACGCTCGGCTACATTAAAACCACGCGCGGAAAGAATGGCGGCGTCGGATCCGCGCGCGCCCCGGCGGATATCTCAATCGGCGCGGTCATCCGTGATGTCGAGACACTTACGCCGGTCGAATGCTTCACGACGAGGTACGGCGGACGCTGCCTGTTGTACCCGAACTGTGCCCTGCGTGGTGCACTGCAATCGGCGCAGCTACAGTACTTGAAGACGCTCGACACCTATAGCATTGCCGATGTTATGGGATCCGATCCGCTGGAGGGACCGCGATTCGCTCAAAACGGCCCCGGCCCGGTCCCACCGCCGTCGAGCCGTCGCCGCACGGGGAGAACCCGTTCTCGCCTGCGGGCGCGGGCCCAATGATGCTCGGTGGCCGCGTCGCATCGGAGTCTGACTCTTTGCTCACGACTCATTGCGACGGGAACAGCCCGTGATGGCCGAATACTACGGCGAAATCAAGCTGCTGCACGTCGCCTGCGTGCTCTTGTCGGGCAGTCTCTTTGCGTTGCGGGGGCTACTGACGCTGAAGGGCATATCGTTCGCCAACCACAGAGGCCTTGCGCGTCTATCGTACGTCATCGACACAACCTTGCTCGCCGCCGCGATCATGTTAACGATCATCATCCACCAATACCCGTTCAGTCAGTCCTGGCTGACGGTCAAAGTACTGATGTTGGTGGTGTATATCGTGCTTGGCATATTCGCACTCCGCGGCGGGACAACGCGTCTACGCAAAGCGGGATTCTTTGCCGCCGCCTTGTGCGTATACGCCTTCATCATCAGCGTCGCCGTCACCCACGATCCACGCGGTTTTTTCAGTCGCCGCGCCGCCGGAGCCCCGACAGGTCCACAGCAGCCGCTTTTCTCCCACCTCGATGCGCATTGCTGCTCCTCGGATCTTCAAGCTTACCAACGACCGTTTAGTCACGCTGGTGTTCCGATCGCGCGGTAACCGAACACCCATGGGGAAACCAGCAGCCAAATTCCGAGCAGGATATTGATACCGCTAACACGGGTAGCACCAATGAGGGTAGGTTTCACTTAATCCGCGCAGGGTCAATTTCTGCGCAAAGCATAAGCAAACGCAACCATAGCTCGCTGAAACTCCAATCCAGCACCCACCACTCTTCATCTAGGGTCGCCGTGTTATTTTTCTTTAGTCGAGTCAGCGACCTTGGGTGTTGGCGAGCTAACGGCATCGGAATCCTTTCCCTTCTTGTCGGAGCGTTTCGGTCCAGTCGCGACAAGCACAATGGCCACCAGAAATAGTATAGCCATAATGGTTTCAATCATAAAAGTCCTTGGGCGATGCCTCTCTGAGGATATAGAGGGCTAATTCTAATGAGGGTGCTACGCACCTAGTTTCCGCTCACGGCTGCTGATCGCGCGCCGCGCGCAGCAGGTCGTCAAAATTCGAGATGCTCATGATTGGCTTTCCAGTGCGGCTACTGAACCAGCGGCGTGTCGGCTGCGTCGAGGTCCACGCCCTCCATCAGGGCCTCCCCTGCGAGCAGTTGCAGATACTGGCGCACCGCCGTGACGTAAGACTGCTGGCGCAACGACAGGGCCACGGCGCTGCGCACCGATTCGAATGGCTGCGCGACACCGGGCTCGCGCTCCACAACCTCCACGACGTGCAGGCCGAAGCGACTGTGCACCAGGCGTGGCAGCACGCCGATCTCGATGTGGCCGAACAGCTCACGGGCGAACTCCGGTGCGCAATCGGCGCTGCCGAGCCAGCCCAGGTCGCCACCGTGTTCGCCGCTGGGGCAGTTGGACCACTTGCGCGCGGCATCGGCGAAGCTGTCGGCAGTCCGGCCACCATGGCAGCGCACCTCGAGGAAGATAGACTCCGCCCGCTTGCGCAATGCCACCACATCGACGCCCGGCGTAACCGCGAACAGGATGTGCCGCACGCGCACGCGCGCTCCGGTGCGGTAAGTACTTTCGTGTGCGGCGTAATGGCGACGGCACGCTTCATCCGAGGGTTCGGGCACGTTCAGGTTCTGCTCGAGCAACGCGTCAATGGCGTTGGCTGCCGCTTCGCTGATTACGCCGTCGGCAGAGGGTGCGTCGTTCGCATCCAGCAGGCCGGCGGCTTGCGCAGTCTGGCGCAACAACTCGGCGCACGCGCGCTGACGCAACTCGTCGGGCGGAAGCTTGTCGTCCGCGGTGTGCAACGCCACGCCGTTGACGCGTCCCAGCGCCGATGCTCGCAAAGTCTCGGTTGTCATGCCATCTCCCTAAACACCGGCGCCGGGCTGGCGCGGCTGGGGTTGATTGTGGCCAGGAGGTAAATTCAGCCGCCGGCTGCGTACCACCTGGTACGGGCGAAAAAGGTAACCCAGCGATGCAAAACCGCTCCACACATGCACCAGCCGGCTGAACGGAAACAGCAGGAAAATCGTCATGCCAAGCACCATGTGGAAAAGGTAGGGCCACGGCACGTTGACCAGCATTTCGGCTTCAACCGCGCGCAGCGTGACAATGCGCTGCGCCCAGTCGGCCAATATCAACATCACGCTGCCGTCCGAGTGGGCCCATGAATGGGGCAGTGTGATCAGGCCCAGTACCAGTTGCATCCACAGGATGACGAGAACGGCAATGTCCGTGGGGTGGCTGGTGGCGCGGATTCGCGCATCGAACACCCGGCGATGGATCAGCAACGACAAGCCGATGAAGCACAGCACTCCGGCAGCTCCACCCGAGTAGATGGCAATCATCTGCTTGACTGAAGCTTCCATGAAGCGGCCGTAGAGTGAGTGCGGCGTGAGCAAGCCCAGCAAGTGGCCGAAGAGCAGGAACAGGATGCCCGAGTGAAACAGATTACTGCCCCAACGCAGGCTGCCGGTGCGCAGCAGCTGCGAGGAGTCGCTTTTCCAACTGTACTGATTCTGATCGAATCGGATCAGGCTGCCCACCAGAAACACCGTGAGGCAAATATAGGGATAGACGCCAAAAATAAAACCGAACAGCGTTCTCATTGGGGCGCTCCTCGTGCGGATTTGTCTCTGCGGATGAGGGGTATCGGTTGCGCCTGATCGGGCGTCGCCCGGCCTCTTGAGGCACAACCGTCGAAAACCACCGGCTCGATCCAACTCTCGTCCAGCGGCTCCTCGGGCGCGAGCTTTACGTCTTGCGCCTTCTCACCCGCCAGTTCCAGCAAGGCGCCGATCACGCTGGCGTAAGCACTCGGGCGTTGCTGCAGGGCGTTGAAGATGGCGTTGAAGATGTGCGCCATCTCGCTCAAAAAGGCACGCGCTTCGCGCGGCGGCTGGGTGGATACGAATTCCAGCACCACCGGCAGGTAATCGGGCAGTTCGCCGGGCGCGAGGTAGAGACCCGCCTTGTCATAGGTCTGCGCCAGGTCGATCATCGCCGGGCCACGATCGCGCGAATCGCCATGCACGTGCTCGAACAGGTGCAAGGAAGTGGCACGACCACAGTCGAACAGCTGCACGTAGGTAGCCTCAGTGTCGAGCGGATCGCCGCTCGAGAGTGTATCCATCAGCACATCCAGCTCCGCCAGACGCCCGACGGTGATGGCACGTTCGGCGTGCAGCGCATCGCGCATCGCGGACAGATGACTGCGCATCTCGGCGTCGGGATAGCTCAACAGGCGCGCAAGCACCCGCAAGCTGAGGGCAGCGTTGGGAAATTGCGCGGTGATGGTCATGGGTCAAACCTTTGCCTTGATGGGAATGGTGCGCTTCTTGGTGCCACCGAACAGGCTGACCTTGCTCGCACCATCGGAGCAGCCGTTGCCGAACGAGAAGCCGCAGCCGCCGCGGATGTCGAAGGTGTTCTCGGCGTACTCACGGTGCGTGCTCGGGATCACGAAGCGGTCTTCGTAGTTGGCAATCGCCATCACGTGATACATGTCTTCCACTTCAAGTTGGGTCATGCCCACCTGCTCCAATGCGGCCGTGTTGACGCGCTTCTCCACATGCTTCTCGCGCTGGTAGACACGCATCGCCAGCATGCGTTCGAGCGCGCGCACCACCGGCGCCGTGTCACCGGCGGTCAGCAGGTTGGCGAGATACTTGACCGGAATGCGCAGTTGGTTCACGTCCGGTATCGCGCCATTGGTACCCACATGTCCGGCATTGGCTGCGGCGCTGATAGGTGACAGCGGCGGCACATACCACACCATCGGCAGCGTGCGGTATTCAGGGTGCAGCGGCAGCGCCACTTTCCAGTCCACCGCCATCTTGTAGACGGGGCTTTTGCGCGCGGCTGCCATCCACGCGTCAGGAACAGCATCGGCGCGCGCCTGCTCGATGACTTTGGGGTCGCTCGGGTCGAGGAAAATGTCCAACTGCGCCTGGTACAGGTCACGATCATGCTCGACGCTGGCGGCTTCTTGGATGCGGTCGGCGTCGTATAGCAACACACCGAGATAGCGGATACGGCCCACGCAGGTTTCCGAGCACACCGTGGGCTGGCCGGCTTCGATGCGCGGGTAGCAGAAAATGCATTTCTCGGCCTTGCCCGACTGCCAGTTGTAGTAGATCTTCTTGTACGGGCAGCCGCTCACGCACATGCGCCAGCCGCGGCACTTGTCTTGGTCGATCAGCACGATGCCGTCTTCCTCGCGCTTGTAGATCGAGCCCGACGGGCAGCTCGCCACGCACGCCGGATTCAGACAGTGCTCGCACAGCCGCGGCAGGTACATCATGAAGGTGTTTTCGAACTGGCCGTAAATGTCCTTCTGGATATCGTCGAAATTCTTGTCCTTGCTGCGTTTGTTGAATTCACCGCCGAGAATCTCTTCCCAGTTAGGGCCCCAGACGATCTTCTCCATGGTCTTGCCAGTAATCAGGCTGCGGGGGCGCGCCGTGGGAGCGGCCGCCATTTCCGGGGCCGACTGCAGATGATCGTAGTCGAACGTGAAGGGTTCGTAGTAGTCGTCAATCTCCGGCAGGTTGGGGTTGGCGAAGATGCGCATCAGCAGCTTCCACCTCGCTCCCTGGTGCGGCTCGATCTTGCCGTTGGCTTTGCGCACCCAGCCGCCGTTCCACTTATCCTGATTCTCCCATTCCTTCGGATAGCCGATGCCGGGCTTGCTCTCGACGTTGTTGAACCACGCGTACTCCATGCCCGGACGGCTGGTCCAGACGTTCTTGCAGGTGACGGAGCAGGTGTGGCACCCAATGCACTTGTCCAGATTCAGCACCATACCGATTTGAGCGCGTACTTTCATGGGGTCTCCTCAAGCCTGCTGAG
>JBKQSA010000106.1:0-27463 GCA_052143815.1 Steroidobacteraceae bacterium
AGGTATTGGTCTGCGAGAACTGGCCGGGGTTCGCCCCCGAGAGCGTGATGTTCGTGAGGGGCAGGGCGATGGTGCCGGTGTTCTGCACCGTGACCAAACTGGGCGCACTCGCGACGTTCTTCAGCTCGTTGCCAAACGCCACCGAGGTCGGCAGCGTCGTATACGCCGGCAGGAGGCCGTAGACCGCCACCTGATCGGACCAGGTCGCTACATAGACCTTGCCGTTTGCGACCAGCGGCGGCACGAATTTCGCAAAGAGTCCGAAATTGTCGCGCGCCGAGTTCATCGTGGAATCCCACAATTTATTGGAAACGTTGTTGGCATCGAAGGCATACAGCGCGCCCGGGACCGGCGGATTGTTTTCGGCGTCGCCGCTTGTCGCGACCGTTGCCCACAGTACGCCGCTGCCGGGCGTATCGCTGTTAGCGGAGAGCGCCAGGATGCCTCCGGGCCAGATCTGGGTGCCGCTTCCCTGGGAACTGGGAGTGGCGGCGATCGTCGTGCCGTTGAACGGGTATGCCTTGACCCAGTCGCTATCGCCCCAGTCATAGAGCAAGGGCCCGCCGTTGGCGGCGGATCGCTGCCAGTACGTTGGTCCGCCCCGGATTTCGCTCGCGCTGATTTTTTCCTTTTGTACAGCGCCACTATCGGTGGCGCTCTCCTTCCCGAGATTGGAAGTCTTGAGCACGTACAGCATGCCCGTCTTACCGCCACCGGCAAGCAGGCTGGTGCCGGGAATCAGCATCGGACCGGAACTGGTGAGGTCCCGATCGCCGGAGTCCATAGCGCTCCAATTGCTGGGCGTGAACCAGTCGACCAACTTCAGGCCATTCGCGGGGTCGAGCTTTAGTGCGCTTTCATTGAAGTTGTTGACGCCGTCGTAGCCGCTGGTGTACCCGTTGCCCACGAATACGTAGACGTAGCCCGAGCCGTCGACTACCGGTGGGCGCCCGGACTGCCACACACCGCCGCCCCGGGTGCCGGTGGTCACCGTCGCGAATACGCCGCTCTGAAGCAAAGTCGTCTTGTTGTACGCCATCACCCACCCAACGTAGCCGCCGATATCGGAAGCCTCCTCTTCCATGGCGCCAAACGCGAACACGACCTGGTTACCCGAGAGCGCCAGCGACACCCGCTGCGTCTGGCCGGTCGCAACGAACGTCGACCCGCTGTAACCGGCAGAGATCACCGTCCCACCAGCGACAATGAGCTCTGCGCCGGTCGCGATGTTGACTGCGTGCAGCCGGTAGACCATCGTGCCGTTCTCGAGCGTGCAGGCCACCAAATACAGGATGTTGGTGGCCGAATCGATCACAGGCGTACTCAGGATGCCGAGGTTGCCGACAATGTTGCGGTTGCCGGAAAAAGCGAACCTGGCGTACGGGACCGGAGCGGCGCCGACGCTCGTGGCGAAATTGACCGACCACAGCTGCACGCCGGTATCGGCGTCGAAGGCGTAGAGCGTATCGCTCATCGTCGCGACGTACACGACGTTGTGGATCCCCTGGTTCGCGATGGTAACGTTCGGCACGTACAGCGGCTGGGCGAAGATGACATCGTCGACGGGCAGCTTGAACACGAGGCCAAACGTGGCCGGGGCGACGTTGGAGGTGTTGAGCGTGGTCTCGGTTAGGGTCGCGCCGGAAGCGCCGGCGTCATACCCGCGCTGCAGCACCGGCTGCACCGCATGCGCGGTCGGACCGAACGAGAGGGCGAGCGCGATCGCACCGCCCATCGGTCCCGCGAATGACCCAGCCCAAAGTATCCCCAAAGAAATGTCGCGTAATCGCACGATTTTACCGCTCCAAATCTCTTCTATTATTGCATGCATATATACGCCCAAGCGCGCCGGCAGGGCAACGTGACCAGCGGTATTCAACATAATGGGTGCGGGTGATCCGATCCGCGTGCGCGTTCGATGATGCGGCTTCCGTACATAACCCATCAGCGTTGTGACAGGCCGGTCATCGTCTTATAGATTTCGGTGAGCTGATCAATGACGCCTTCGACCAGGAGATAATTTGGTTTGATATACGAGATATTCTTATTGATTCTCTTGAAAAGAATATCTTTTGAATAGGGAGGCAGAACGAATCGGCCGAACCTTTCAACCAAGCCGTCATAGATAAACGACAATGGTTTGGCAAGTTCATCCAAGCGCACGAATGACTCATGCTTTTCCATCGACTGAATGATATTCGACAAATCCTGCTTCGAAAAATTAGCGATCAGTCTCGAGGTAGGCCAATCCGGTGGCGCGTTCGAGTCCAAACTGCGCATCACGTTCAAAACTCTGAGCAGCTCGATGTGCTGAATGGGCGGGGACTCGTGCCTTTGAGTTGGCATGGCCATGTCAGTCGATTTGATTCCCAAAAACGTACTGACAAAGTGACCAAAAAGATCCAGCTGATTTTCGAGGACGTTATTGAAGGAAATAATCCTTATCGACTCGTCGCCGAACACGTGCGCGAAACGGTCCAATTTTATTTGGAAGTTTATAATATCCGAGTGATAAGGACGCGCCACATGACCGACACAAAACTCCGGCAGGGTGCGCGTCCCGCGTTGCCTGATCTCCTCCTGGGAACTCGAGGGTAATAGCTCGGACCATCGGCGCATGTAAAAGACGATCTCAACATCTTTTCCAATGTGATTTCTCAGTTCAGTGAGTTCGCTCTCGTTCAGTGTGGATAGGTCCTCGGAGGAGAGGACGACTAACTCAGCGTTTTGTTCGGCGAGCTCCTCGAAGCGAGCGGCGAGCTCGGCGCTTCGCTGTTCACGCAGCATTCGAAAAAGGCCGAAATGACACCAAGAGACGGCATCAGTGAAGAAGGTGTCCGGGTATAGTACGCACTTCTCCAAAAGCGCCTGCCGATTCAGTAAGAGGCCGTTTTGAATATAAGTGGAGCCCGTCTTGTGAGGCCCGACATGGACGATGTATTTGGACATGATGTGCGCGAGGAAATTATCCTATTTATCCATTCTTGTCATTTTTGCGGGCTGGTGCCCGTGAAGTACGCGGCTTTCCAGAAACGGGTTTTCGCAACTTGGCAATCCACCTGATCATGAAATACCGGCCCCAGGGTATTGCTGACAGTAGTACCGCCAGTAGGGCAATAGGTGACACCCAGTGCATGGCAGTATCGGCCACGCCGTACGCTGCGGATGCAGCCTGACATTGGGGAGTATCCAGGGCGGCTGTCTTGCCCAGTGCTGCGTCCGAGATGGAATTCCCGGTAGCATGCGGTCCCTTGGCTATCGCGTCGGTCTTTTGTACTATCTGTGCGGCGCACAGTTGCTGCGCCAGGTTTGCCTTCCATGCCAGCCGCAATGCAATGGGCCATCCGACAGCCTGAACGACGAACAGAGCGAGCAGCCCCGCAGCGAAACTCTTTGTTCTCATTGGGCAAGGCTTCGGCCCAGGCTCCTTCGTAGGCTTGTTCATGGCTCCCCATTACTCCGTTAAAACATTGTGCGTCGCGGTTCAGCATAGGCGTTCGTACTTTATAGTGTCGGCAAGGTCGGATAGGTCTTTGTCGGCGAGTTCATGTAATATGTAACAGGGTCCGGCGGGCAGAGCGCTTTGCAGCTGCATATGGTATGCCTTAGCGTATGAGGTGAACGTGCGTTGGATCTCTCCAATCTTTGCTTGCCTCGTGCTGGGGAGCGCGTGCACCGCGAGTGCCGCTGCATCTGCCGCTACCGCTACGGCCGCGCGACATCCATCCGCCGGCGATGAGTCGGCGGTTGCGTTTCAGTTTGAGCAACCCACGATGATTCTGTCGACCCAAGACATGGATCGCTATGGCGTCATGTTCCCCGATGGCCAACTGTCGTTCGTCCGCCTGAATCATGCCGGCCTCGAGCCCTACTCGGTATTCGCGGCCGGCGGTAGCTTCGGCGGTGCGGGCGTGGCGGCGCACCTGTTGCCGGGAACCTATGAGTTTGCCGGTACCCTCGAATCGCTGCACCCGGTGCGGCGCAGCGCCGGATGGCCAACGTCCTCACTGACCATCGGCCGTATGCAACCATCAGATAAGGCTCATAACGATAAATCAGTTCGATGAATCGCCTCAACGCTGCGCGACGAATTGATCCTTCGACTTTAGTCCGCGAAGTGCTGCCTGCAACTCTTGTTTCAGGTCCTTCAGCTCTGCTCGAGTTGCGGACTGCTCTTGCAGCTGTTTGAGGTCACTAATTTCTTTCGCCTGAGCCGCAATTGTCTGTTGCTGCTGTTGCATTTCATTCAGCAGCATCGGCGCGAGTTCGTCGTAGCGTACCCCGTCAATTCGACCATTCTGATCGCGGACTACCAGTTCCGGATAGACCTGGGCCACCTCCTCAGCAATCAGACCATATCGCAGTGTGCCCTGCGGATCGGCCTTGTAGTGAAACGTCACCGGGCGCAACCGTTGGAGTTTTGCGGTGTTCGATCCCATCGGCGCAATGGCGGTCTTGAAGCGCTCCGAGGACGATGCCGTACCGAGGTGACCCGTCGAGTCCACGAATACTCCAAGGCCATCGGTCAATGAGGTAACGTTGTAGATACCGGCGATGTAGGTATTTTTTTGCATCGCTGTCGGCATCTGCGTGCCAATGCGGATGACTCCGTTGTCTGTCCCTACGCCGTCCGTGTCAACACCCGGATTGCCGATCTCGATGTTGTTACTGCCGGTCGTCACGGTGCTGCCAGCCTGAAACCCCAGAGCAATGTTGGAGTTGCCGCTCGTGTTGTTATGCAGCGCTCCTTGACCGGTCGCAGTGTTGGAACTGCCATGGTTCAAATACAGCGCGTTCGTCCCGGTGGCGGTGTTGTTGCTTCCGGACCCAGCGGTGAGGTTGCCATAGAGCGCGTCGTACCCGGTGGCGGTGTTGTTGTTGCCGTAGTTGTTATAGAGCGCCTGGTACCCGGTGGCCGTGTTGTTGTTGCCGGATCCGAGGTCTCCTTGGCCAGGGAGATTGCCATAGAGCGCCTGGTACCCGGTGGCGGTGTTGGCGCTGCCAACAATGTTTTGAAAGAGCGCGTTGTAACCGGAGGCCGTGTTGGTGGAGCCGGAGAAATTGTAAAAGAGCGCGCTGAACCCGATGGCGGTGTTGTCGGTGCCGGAGAGATTATGATTGAGCGCATCCTGCCCGTAGGCGGTGTTATCTTGGCCGTACGCCGTCCCTGCAACGGCGAGGGCGCCGATCAAACCTAAGGAAGATCTATAGAGAGCTTTCATGGCGTGTAACCTCGTTCGACCGTGTTGATTGGTGTATTGATTGATCTCGCGGTAAGTCCCCGTGGATTGGCCTGTGCTGTTGCCGCAGCTACGGCATCTCATGAATTCATTACATTCGGTCACAAACTACACCTGTCAAATAAATAAACAAGCGCTATGACGCATCCCGCCCTGCCGTCGTCGCCGGCGGTGTCAACTACGGTTAAGGTGGGGGGAATCGGGGTGGCCGCCAGGGGGGCTGCGCGGGCTGCAAGCAATGCTTGAAGACCGCGGCATGCGGAATCCGCCAGAGTATTGGGCGACAAGTAATTCCGGCCGCGAGCCGTAATCAAATCAAAGGCATTTCCTTGCCGCGTAGGCAATGGCTTAAGTCCAGCTTGGTCGCCGGAAGAGTGCCACGTCCTTTGGCGATACAAACTAAATTTTCAGTAATGGTAAGCGTCTCGATTACCCGAGAAATACCGGTCATAACGACCAAATTGAATATCAAGTTAGTGAGCGCCGGTTGTGCATTCCATGTCGCGTCGGGACCTTGATATTGTTTGCGATGTGCCCATGCCCAGTCCTCGATCACATACATCCCGCCTGGCTTGACAAGCGGGAAAATCATTTCAAAGCTTGCTTTGGTCTGCGCATAGAGGTGCGAGGCATCATCAACGACAAGGTCGATTCCGTCAGGAAAGCTCGATTGCGCCACGCCGCGCGCTCGAGGCTTGTCCTGCGAGAGTTTGTAGAAAGTCTTAATGTGATCACGGCCTTCCTTGTACTTCTCAAGCGCGGGGATCGACGTTTGACGATTATCTATGCCCACCAGCCGCTTGGGCGCAAAAAGCTTGTCAAAATAGACCAGCGAACCGCCTTCGAACATCCCGAGTTCGAGGATGCTTTTAGGACTCGCTACGCGCAACGACTCATAAAAAGCCCGTGCTGCCGGGCTTTTCACAAGGACAAAGGAGTTTTCCTCCGATTTCCCTCTTTGCGGGCCGGGGCGAGTATCGACAACGAATTTGACGCCATCTAATTCGAATTCATCCACCTTATTGGTCTCTCTTATAGAGTGCGAAAATTAAAGACGCCAGAAATTCCATCTGCCTTCTCGTAAGCTCATCACCGGCCAGGTATTCGTACTTCGAGTGATCGACCGCATCAAAAAGCCTCGGCCGGCCGGGAAAATACCTGCTGCATACGGCTTCGTTCTGCGGTCTATAAAATTCTATTATTTTTTCACGTTGCGCAGGAGAAAGCAGCGAGACTTTCTTCTGGGCGACGAACGCGTCGCCGGTGAGTTTGGAAACCATGTCATAGAATTTATTGTCGTGTTCATGTTCGAATATGAACTTGCTGCCGCTCACGATCGGAGTTATGACATCGGAATACGAAGGATTGACCAACGAAGTCGACCTGACAAAATCCGGGGCCGGCTCCTGAAGCGGGAGGAGTGAGACGAAGTCGTCAACCACGTCCCCCTTGACGAGGTCGGATCTCTGGAACACGCGTGTGATTACATTTCCTGCGCCTACGACGCTCTCCCAACCCTCGATGCACCGCTGCCAATGACCGAGCCGTTGCAACGCGAGGATCAGCCAAGCATTGAAATCGACTTCCCTCTTTGAATTCCACTGTTGCCACGAAGAAGTCAGCAGTTCGTCCTGCCGACGAATGTAAAGTACGACCTTGCAGTCAATTCCGCGTA
Organism: Steroidobacteraceae bacterium; assembly: GCA_052143815.1. Taxonomy (GTDB): domain Bacteria; phylum Pseudomonadota; class Gammaproteobacteria; order Steroidobacterales; family Steroidobacteraceae; genus Bog-1198. The sequence goes on from JBKQSA010000106.1 coordinate 6,916, forward strand.
AGACTTGACTGAAGAACTGGAAATTTAGACCATTTGAGAGATTCTCCGCCGACACGATGACGGCTTTACCCTCGGCCTGCATCAGAGGCGTGATTTTGGCGGCCAAGCCGGCGCGGTCGGAGCGATTGAACAGGCTCTGCAATGCGAACACGTGCTCGCCGGTGACTTGGCCGGAAACGCCGAGCTCGCGATCCGGCACCAAGTACCCTAGCGACCGCAGGACCTTCGAGTTGAGCCGCAGGAAGCTTTGAACTGCCGAACTGCCGGTCTTGTTCGCTCCAATATGAAGGATTAGGCGGGAACTCATTGTTGACTCCAATTAGCGACTCGTCCGCAATTTAGCGAGGTGATGCGCATACGTTCATCTCCGAGCTCTACTTATACATTCTGGCACTCCGGCGAATATTGGATTCAGTCTGGCGGCTTACGACGCGACTGGAATATGTATATTCCCCGAGCTTTGAGTACAGTCGAGCGAACGATGATAGCGGACGACGTGAAATATGCAACGCAGGGCATTTCCCAAAGGGATCGACATCGAGGCGGTCGAACGGGCCAGTGAATGCGGTGTCGGCTGCGCTCGGGCGGTCGCGATTTGGTGTGGAACAGTGCGGCCACGGAGAGCTTCAGCGTGCTATATGACCAATTGGTAATTTCAATCCAAATGCGATGTCAATCGAAGCGTCGGCTTGTCAATCTGACACGGGTGTTCCGAAGTGTGCCCGGTAAGTTTGGAAGGACCGTCAAAACGTGGCAAGGTGCTGATGGCGATGAACAGATGGGTAGTGGTTCGTTGGATCGACGCGGCGGTAACCTACGATAGCGCTTGGTCGAGAGGAATGAGCGCATATGTTGAACGAGGGAAGATTGGGCACAATGTGGTCTCTGGTGGGTCTGGCAGTCCTCGTGATAGGTTATCTTGCATACCTATTCCGACGCCGCAGGTTAATGGAATTGCGATTACCAAGAAATAAGGGTCGCCAAGCGATGATGCTGCGCGTGCAGCGCTACGCGATGTCACGTGGATGGGACGCGCGAATCCCGCCAGCCTTGATCGACGTGTTGGTCATCAGCAAGAACAAGAGCGGCGATTGCGCTCTGAAATGTGACCCGTCCGGTCTCGAATCCCCCGAGCTTGCGATCCGGGATTTCGAAGACTTCGACATGTTTCCTGAAAAGGAATACACGCGGATTTTTGTAACGGCAAAAGAGGTGCCGTGGAATGTGGTCGTTGAAAGAAGCAAGAGGGGGGTTTTCGTCATTAACACCCGATCGTTAGATGCGTTTACCGCGCTGGATCCCACTTCCGTTGACGACGTACATAAACTGTTGGTAAGCATCGGCGATACGTACCGAGCGGAGCAAGAGGCAAATAACATGCCGCCGCGGCACTCACAGCCTGCCCGCAACGATCCACCAACTGTCACGGTCGACACGTTACCATCTGTCTCCACCGTCGGCACTCCCGATACCTCGGCATCTGATGCCGTGAACCCGGCGGCCGAAATCAAGCGATATCTGGAAACAGGCCGGACATCCTTGCAAAATCGCGACCCCCAAACCGCTATGACTGCATTCCAGGCAGTGATCGCGCTCGACCCCAGGCATGTCGGCGCACTTAGTGGTTTGGCTGCCGCTTTCAACCAGCAGGGCAAGACCGAGGAGGCCGTCGCTGCCGTTCGCAGTGCCATTGAAATCGCCCCCAAGAATGCCGGTCTCTACGTGCAACTCGCCCAATTGCTCAACAAGCAAAGCCTTTGGGAAGCCGCCGCAGCCGCGTTCCAGGCCGCCGTGGCGCTCGACCCGAAGATCGCCGGTGCCCACAACGCTTTAGACGCCGCTCTCAAGCAACACGGCAAGGCCAATGAGGCGATCGCCGCTGTCCGCGCTGCCATTGAGATCACACCCAAGAATGCCCAGCTTCACGTACACCTCGGCCAACTGCTCCTCAGCAAGAAGGATACCCGCGAAGCTGCCGTAGCCGCGTTCCAGGCGGCGCGCGCGCTCGACCCAAAACACCCCGGCGCGCTAAGCGGTCTGGCCAGCGCTCTCAGCCAGCAGGGAAGGGGCGAGGAGGCCATAGACGTGCTCCGCACCGCAACTTCTATCTGGCCAGACAATGTTGGCCTGCACGTGAGACTCGGCCAACTGCTCGAAGAGCATCACCAACTTGCGGCTGCAGCGGTGGCATTTCGGGCGGCCGCGAGTATCGATGTCAGCAACCCGTCGGCCCGGGCCGGCCTGCGCCGGGTCCGAAATCCCGCCAAGATATTCGAGCTCTTCCGGCGCGCGCTTCAAAGTCCGAATGAGATTGCGGTTCTCGATGAGCTGAGTGCGGAATTGGACATCTCGCGGGACGAACTGGCGGCGTTAATCCGATTCGCTCTGAACCCGAGCGAGTCCGACGTTGAATCCATTGCGCGCACGCCCGTCGAACATGAACTGCTTCTGACCATTGTTCGAGCGGCTCAGAGGCAGAATTATTGGCTTGCTAATGGCGTGACTGCTCCTCTCGAGCGGCTGCAGGTGGCCGCACCGTCGACGGATGTGTTGGGGGAGCCGGCTTCTCACGAGAGCTGGGTACCCGCGCAATGGCTGAGTTCTTTTCTGCTGAGAAAAACGCATGCGGCCCATCGCGCCGCAGTGGTTGTGTCGATGCGCGACGAGGGTCCTTACGTGCTTGAATGGGTCGCGCACTACCGCGTTCTTGGGTTCGACACTATTTTCGTCTACGCAAATGACAACGTGGATGGATCAGAAGGTCTGCTCCGTGAACTCGCGAATTGTGGCGTGATCACGTATGTCGAAAACCAATTGGATAAGGATCATTTGCACCACCCGCAGAAGAAAGCCTACGCCCACGCGTTGCATTTGATGCCCGAATTATGGGAACACGAATGGGTGCTTTTCGCGGACGCCGATGAATTTCTCGTTCCTAACGAGTCCTATAATTTTCAAATCAGTGCGCTCATTGACGACGCCGTTAGCCGGTTTCCTGAACGGTCTCCTTCCGCGATATGTTTCAACTGGCTTTGGTACGTAAGCGGATTTAATTATTCTTACGAACCAAAGCCACTTTTCAGGCGCTTCCAGCATGCTGTCGGGAAACGTGGAATGAAGAGCTTAGTCAGACTGCGGGATATTTTCTCGATGCACATGATTCATTTTCCGGAATTTGATCCCGAAGGATTTCTCGTGAGATCCGATTTCACGCGATTGGAAAAGACCGTGGGTTGGAAAAAAACATTGGATCCCGTATTTGCAAGTGGCCAGCTCAATCACTATTGGAATAAATCATTCGAGGAATTTTCCATCAAGAAAGCGCGCGGAGATGCAGCAGGCGATCGGGATAAAGGCTGGATGCGTGACTTTAAACTCTTTTTTTCTACGAATGCCAAAGAGACGAGCGATAACTACGCTCCTACGCCGGAGGCACTTATTGTTGCGGTCGAGGCAGAAATGGAGAAACTTGCGGCGTTACCCGAGGTCAAACCTCATCTGGAAGAAATCAATCGTAGATTTCCCAAATTGCTTGAGAGGTTCGATCGTGATGGCGGGCTACGCGCAATTTATGAGAATACACGAGCGGCTACGTCTGGGCGTTCTCGCCCGAGTGCTGCAGTTCAAGGCACACCGGCGGCGGCCGAACGGGAGTGATCTTCATGAGTACGTCGTGTTGCCCAAACCAGAGGTTCGTTTCTCGCGCCGCACCAGCGCATCAGCTGCGGCCATAGCGCTTCGAGCAGCGCGTCAATCACGGTATTCCGGCGAGGATCTGAGTTTGGGACCGCCCAACCCGCCAAAATTAATGTTGCGCGGCTGCAAGGGGCTGGCTAAGATCACTGCCGACATCGTTTTCGATGTGTCCGCGCTTTGTGCAAGTCATGCTGCGTCCGTGAGCTCTGTTGGCGGCTCGCATATTCGGATAGACACTTTCTAAGGACTGAGAGGCACGTTACCAGCATGATTCACATCAATTCGAATTGGTTGGGTGGACTGTCGTTCTTGGTATTTTGCGCAATGCATCCCCCATCACTAGCTGCGGCAGCCGGAGCACCGGACGAGACCGGGTTATATCTGTATTTAGTTCATTCCAGTCTACCGAATTTTGAAGCTGGATACTCCTCCGCGCTCGAGAAAGATTTCATTGATGGCGCCGCCGTCATGGTCCAATGGGGACAGATTGAACCACAGCCCGACGTCTATGACTGGTCCTCTCTGGACAAATGGGTCGTGAAGACCGTGCAACTTCACAAAAAATTGTCGATTGGCGTAATCGGCGGATTTTGGACTCCGCAGTGGCTTTATGGTTCCGGCTTTGAGGTGCCGAAAAACAGTTTCGACTACAGTAGGTCATCAGTGGGGGTATCGTGCACTGTGATGACACAGCCGTCTTTCTGGCATCCGGTCTACTTGCGCGAATACAGAAAAATGATTGCGAGACTGGCGCAGCACCTGCATGAGATGCAGGGGCCAAATTTCCCCCCCGGGGCTGCCTATCAAGCGCTGAGCATCGTCAAGCTGAGCGGGATCAACAATACCACCGAGGAGCTTAGGGTGGATGACACCAAACCAGATAACGGGCCGTGTCACCAGTCCGATGCCGCCGCTATTTGGGCCAAAGCCGGATTCACACCGGATAAGGTTGTGTCCGCATTCATGACCATAGCGGCGGACACCAATCACGCATTTCCGGATAAGATTTTATCCGTCGCCGTCATCCATCGGGACGCGTTTCCGCCGATTGATAACAGCGGACAAATTTATACGACTATTCCTGTTCCCGATGCGTTGACGTCAAGAATTTTGGAAACTGCGGTGCCGGTGTACCGCGATCGACTCCTGGTGCAATGGAATGCACTTTGGCAAGGCGGCCCGCCTACAGAGGTAGCCGCCGCCGGCAATAAAGGGGCTCGTATTGGATGGCAGATGAACGGATTCAAGGGTGAATGGGAGGGTTCCGGTTGCATTTATCCTCCCTGGAAAATAGAGGCGTGCAGAAACGCTGCCGATTTTCGATCCATCTTAGACAACGGCATCAATCTCCGAGGGCGATACATCGAGGTTCAGTTAGGGAGCGTTATCAATAAGGACTGGGAGCCGGCATTCCGAGCAGCACATGACAGGCTGCAAACCGAGGCCGGAAATGATGTTGAGAAGAAAATTGGTCTTGCAATCACAAAAAGCAGCAACGGAAGCTGTATGCGCGCGGTGGATTCATGCTGGCCAATTTGACGAGGTCGGCGGATCGGTAGTGGCGTCCTAAATCAGCTCGGCGCGTTGGCAGTAATGCAATCAATGAGGGCCAAGCACCTTGACTCGGTGGTCATGCCATCGCTTCGCCGCCAACGCGGTCCTGCCTCAGCAGACGTGGGTCGAATTGGGAATGTCGGATAAAGCGAGAAGACCGATGTCTCAGGTGACGCCTCTATACCCCATTGCCAGCATACGTGGTGACACGACAGATCGCCATGCCGTGCAGGAACTTTATACCTTTTGTAGCACGGAGAATGCGCGGGTCGCCCTGATCGGCTTCAACGAATGCGCAAAGCACCTTGTCAACCTGTGTGGAGACAACATCGTTGGGTTCTATGACCCGGCCGCGTGGAAGACGGGAATTACCTTCCGTGGCAAGCCGGTCGTTGGCACCGCGGACAAGCTTAATATTACGCACATTGCGGTATGTGATATTTTGCTGATCTATGACTTCGCCGACCAGGTCGCCGCGCTCTACGGGGGCGCGATCCGGGTCTTCGTTCCGTCGCGCTTTGGAGAGAAACCGACCCAGTTAATCGACCCTTTCACACAGGAACAGATCTACAAGGACATTTTCGCCCAGACGGGAAGCGCGCCGCTTACGATGATGAGCCGCGATAAACTGTGCTTTCTGATGGAGCTGCTGCGATACGCATTGCGCTTGCCGGGCGACGTCATCGAGGTCGGCGCCTGGCAAGGCGGCAGCGCGTGGTATTTGGCTAAAGTATTGTCCTGGATGGGTGAAACGCGCAGTCTGTTCATAATCGACTTGTTCGAGACACACCGGGTAAGCAGCTCCGCCACGATGTGCAACGACGAGATTCAACGGGCACTGAGCTTTTATCCGAACGTTTCCATGCTGGTTGGTACAGCAAACGACCGGGCTCTGCTGTCGCGACTTGCAGACCGCCGATATTGTTTCGCGCATTTTGATCTGCTTTTACAGAAGGAATCATTTGAGCATTTGTGGGAGCGACTTGCACCGGGTGCGCCACTGGTTATGGATAACTACGGTCATTTGGGGGCGGGGCCGTGCCGCTTCGATCGTTTCTTCGCCGAACGCAGCGCCCGTGTGATCCGCACACCGTGGTCAGAGCAGGGCGTGGTATTCAGACATGCGGATTGACGAGACGAGACCGATCCCCGCTAGAATTGCGTTTCCAATCATCGCGCCGGCTATTGTCGCTGCCGGCGCTGGGATATTGCGGGAACGAGTAGAGGGCGATTGCTGGCTATCGCGGCGGAAATGCGACGCTCTTCGTGCCCTGGGCGTGGCTCGCAAATCCGGCGGCTGCCATCAGCGACGGCGGTTGCCGCAATCGCCCTCTCCGTTTATTCCGCACGATAAACCCATCCAAATGCCAGAGTGGCCGGGAACTTCCCCTGGATTATCGTGGACAACTTAGGCATTAACCAAAAGCTTATTTCTTTTGGTGCATGTCGTTGTACTTGTCCCCTTCGATTAGCTCCTGTTGCGCATGCTTAAAAGCTTCAATGGCCTTCTCGGCGTGGCCGCCAAATTCAATGCCCTTATTGTGTTCCTGGGCGTGTTTAACATGTTCAATACCCTTTTCGGCGGCGTCGTATGCATCCTTCAGGTTGGGGTGATGGATTTCATAACTGACAGCGACGGTGGCGAGGAGTACGGAAGCCAAAACAATGGCAGTTTTTTTCATGGTCTTTTCCCTTGCGGTGGATTAATCGTCGTGGAACCAGAATGCGGCTGATTGTGGTTTGGAACTGGAGCTATTGTCAAATCGTCTCTCACGCACAACGCAGATTCATCTGCGGGACGCATTCAGCAGATATGCGGCTGAACGCTTCCTCCCGTCAGGCTGGCGGCATGGTTAAGGACAACGAACCCATGGATGCATTGATTGACGCCATTGTGTGGATGCAGCGGAACGGACGAAGCATATGTAAAGTCTAGCTGGTCCGATCTGCCAATCGACACGTTAAGTTCGAACGAAGCATCAGCAACCCCAATAATGTGGCTGCAGTTCGTTCCACGAACATTGGCAGCTCGAAAAATCCTCCAGAGAAGCCCTTCACAGAAACTTGGCCTGCCCGCTCGTTGCAGATATTCTTGGAACGTGTAACGATCCCTTGCGAATTATTCCATGGATAGTAGCGGGGGAAATTCGTTGGTTTGAACGAGTTAATCCGTTACGGGTGCAGGCCGTTCTCAATACGCTCGTTTCGGTCAGGGTGTTTTTTGAAAATGGCAAAAGGGAATAGAAAGCGAAGCGGGCGAACCTATCTTGCGGATAGAACTTCCGCATCGAAGATCGGCTTGTCGCTATTCGCAGGAACAGCTGAAGAGGAATTGCACCTCGCCCACGCACGGGCGATCATTGCTGAGGCCTTCGACGCAGAGTACTATCTAAGGCAGCTGTCGGACGAACAAAGTGCGCCAAGTGATCCGGTATTACACTATTTAGAATCCGGTTGGCGTGAAATGCGTGATCCGTCTCCTGAGTTCTCGACCTCCTATTACCTTGAGAGTAATGCGGATGTCAGAGACGATCAGGTCAATCCCTTCGTGCACTATGTTGAACATGGCCGCAAGGAAGGGCGTAAGCCCCGCAAGCCGGCAATCGCGGAGGTCGTGCCACCGGAGGCTGTGCTACCCGCCGTTCCGGGCCCGCGATTTGCCCGCGAGCGCGCAGTACTCGTCGAGGAATTTGACGTCGAGTTTTATCTGAAAATGTCCCCGGACCTGGGCGCCGGAATCGATCCGATTATCCATTATTTGGAATTCGGCTGGCGTGAAATGCGTGACCCGTCTCCTGAGTTCTCGACCTCCTATTACCTCGAGACCAATGCGGATGTCAGAGACGATCAGGTCAATCCCTTCGTGCACTATCTTGAACATGGCCGCAAGGAAGGGCGTCAGCCCCGCAAGCCGGCAATCGCGGAGGTCGTGCCACCGGAGGCTGTGCTACCCGCCGTTCCGAGTCAGCGATTTGCCCGCGAGCGCGCAGTACTCGTCGAGGAATTTGACGTCGAGTTTTATCTGAAAGCATCCCCGGACCTGTGGGGCGCCGGAATCGATCCAATCATCCATTATTTGGAATCCGGTTGGCGTGAAAAGCGTGACCCGTCTCCTGAGTTCTCGACGTCCTATTACCTCGAGACCAATGCGGGTATTCGAGAGGCTGGAATCAACCCCTTTGTGCACTATGTTGAACATGGCCGCAGGGAAGGGCGTCAGCCCCGCAAGCCGGCAGCCGAGGAGGTCGTGCCACCGGAGGCTGCGCTGCCCGCCGTTCCGAGTCAGCGGTTCGCCCGCGAGCGCGCAGTACTCGTCGAGGAATTTGACGTCGAGTTTTACCTGAGAATGTCCCCGGACCTGGGCGGCGCCGGAATCGATCCGATCATCCATTATTTGGAATCCGGTTGGCGTGAAAAGCGTGACCCGTCTCCTGAGTTCTCGACGTCCTATTACCTCGAGACCAATGCGGGCATTCGAGACGCCGGAATCAATCCCTTTGTGCACTATGTTGAACATGGCCGCAGGGAAGGGCGCAAGCCCCGCAAGCCGGCAATCGAGGAGGTCGTGCCACCGGAGGCGGCGCTGCCCGCGGTTCCGAGTCAGCGGTTTGCCCGCGAGCGCGCAGTGATCGCCGAGGAGTTTGACGTCGAGTTTTATCTGAAAATGTCCCCGGACCTGCGGGGGGCCCCAATCGATCCAATCATCCATTATTTGGAATCCGGTTGGCGCGAAATGCGTGACCCGTCTCCTGAGTTCTCGACGTCCTATTACCTCGAGACTAATGTGGACATTCGAGAGGGTGGAATCAATCCCTTTGTGCACTATATTGAACATGGGAAGCGCGAGCGGCGCACCGCTTTACCGTTCTCCATTAGAAAAACGCGCCAAAAATATAATCCACTCGTTACGGCAATAGTTCCAAATTTCAATCACGCGCGCTTTCTTGAGGCGCGTCTCGATTCTATTTTATGTCAAACGTATCCAAATATAGAAGTATTGATACTCGACGACTGTTCCACGGATAACAGCGTCGACGTGATTGAAAGGTACGAACGAACTCACCCGAAACGAGTGCGGTCTATTCTCAATACGGCCAATTCCGGCAGGGTCTTTTCACAATGGCGAAAGGGAATAGAACATGCGAAGGGCGACCTTATTTGGATCTGTGAAAGTGACGATTTCTGCGAATTAGACTTCCTTGAGCAGTGTCTGCGGCCATTCGTTGATCCCAGCATCATGATCTCATTTGGCCGTGTGCAGTTTGCCGATGAACACGGCCAAATTCAGCGAGGCCTTGATGGTTACCGAGAGCAAGCTGAACCCGGAATTTGGTCTGACAAAGTAGTTCGGCCGGCAAGCGAATGGTTCAGGGGTGCATTCGGTGTGTCAAATGTCATTCCCAATGTCGGAGGATGTGTAATTCGGAATCAGCGAATTGCTGATCAAATATGGGAGGAAGCGCTCACCTATCGCATCTGCGGTGATTGGTATCTATACGCCATGCTCTCGAATGGCGGCCGGATAAGTTATGTGCCGACAGCAATTGCATATTTCCGACAACACGGCAAGAACACGTCTGTTAGCGGTTTCCGGCGCGCACATTATTATGCGGAACACGAGAAGGTTATTGTCGCTTTGCGAAATCGTTGGGGTACACCAGACGATATAGCCGTTAGGTTTTACGAGAAAGTTTTATTTCAATTTAATAATACCAAGGCAAAACAATATATCGGCAAGATAACGGATCATTTTAGCAATGACCGGGTGATTGCAAGCGAGAGAAAGGACCGGCACATTCTTTTTGCGATCTTGGGCTTTCATCTCGGCGGCGGCGAAATCATACCAATTCATCTCGCTAACGAGCTGGTGCGGCGCGGATTCATCGTATCGGTTATGTGCATAAGCTCTGAGATTGAAAATGAGGAGCTTCGGAATCAGCTCGATAACCGCATCGCGGTATATGAATCCGATCTTGTGGCCGAAATGGGCTTGGAAAATTTCCTCGAGAAGGCTGGCATTGATGTAGTCCACTCGCATTATGTTGGGGTTGAGTTCTTCTTCTTCGGCAAGAAAAACAATTTGAAATCCAAAATCCCCTACGTAGTTACGCTGCACGGATCGTATGAGTGCACGCCGTTATCTGACGAAATGCTGTTGCGCATTGTTCGGGGTGTGTCGCATTGGTGTTATCTGTCCAGGAAGAACCTTAAACACCTTCAGGATATACCTCTGGCAAGCGATCGCATTTCATCCATCGGAAACGCAATGCCGATCGACGAGCGCGAATTTCCGTATTCACGCGAGTCCTTGGGCGTAGGATCGACCGACTTGCTATTTACGCTTGCGTCCCGTGCCATCAAGGAGAAAGGTTGGCGGATTGCTATTGAGGCGCTAAGAATCGCCCAGACGAGATCCGATCGTATTCTGCACTTGATGCTGTGCGGGTCTGGTCCGGAAGCTGATTTGCTAAAGGTGGAATTCGCGTCCGACGCGCGCGTTCATTTCATGGGCTTTCAGGAGCACATATACGGCGCCTATCGTCAATCCGACGCGGCTATTTTGCCCACGCGTTTTCCCGGGGAATCCTTTCCGATGGCCGTTGTCCAGGCGCTTCAGGTGGGTACACCTGTTATCGCTACGGACATAGGGGAAATCAAACGCTTGGTCGTATCAGATGGGCTGGCTGCGGGAATCGTGGTTCCGTTTCACGAAGATGACCTCAAATTCATCGCAGCCACCGCAGATGCGATGTTGCAGATGATTGATGATGATGATCGCGCCGCATTTGCCGCGACAGCGAAGGAATTCGGGTCGAAGTACGATATCCAACGGGTGGCGGAACAGTATATTGAAATTTATGACCGGGAATGCGAACGACTGAATGAATCGGTGTTGACGGCCGCCGGTTGATTCTTCGGACACGGGTATGAGTGGATTTCGGACCGGGCGACAACGTAACCGGACAACCGGACGAACGAAATCCATGAGACTGCCAAGACAGAACCTGTCGCCGTTGAACGATGACGCAAAAGCTAGCGGTGTGCACGAATTTGGCCACGGTCCTCGCCGCAAACAGCCAGCTGTGCCGCTCGGTCCGTACGCGCGGATATTTTCCAAGCGATGGGCGGCGATGAAATTAATCTGGCTGCAATTGCACGGCGCCGGCCTTGGTTTCCGCCTTCCGTTTCCGAGTTGTTGGCGCATCCATGGAGCGCACTCTTGCTTCGATTAAGTCAAATCGAAATCCTGATTTATAGATCTCATATATGAATCTCGTTTATAGTTGTCTTCCATAATGTCGAGGTTGTTCGTAGAATGCGCGAAGTTATAACCTCTAAAGAACAAGATCCCGGAGCCGGAACATCCAGTTCGCTCCGAGCTCTGGTTGCAATCGCTTCTCGTCTGGGCATGGACGTAAGCCTCGATCAGTTGCGGCGGCGCTTTGCCATGCCGCCCGGGGAGCCTGACACCCCGACGCTGATCGCCCTGGCCAATGGACTCGGCCTTGATGCCCGGGCTCTACGCATATCGTTTCAGGACCTTCCGCGGCTCGCGCCGGCCTTGCCCGTCATATTGCGCGCCAAGAACGGGGGCGCGCTGATACTGGAAGAGGCACGCTCGGATCCTTCCAAGGGCGCAGTGGCGGTCATTCGGGACCCGAGCGCCACCGAGGATGTGGTGGTCGCCATTGATGAGCTGCATTTAGCGGAGGTATGGGAGGGTGAAGCGATACTCGTCAAGCGGCGTCATTCCGCTGACGATGACCAGCAGCGCTTCGGCCTGAGATGGCTTTTTGGGCAAGTGCTGCGGGAGCGCACTCTGTTCAAGGACATCTTTGTGGCAGCCTTTATCAGTACGATTTTCGCTATCGCACCCCCTTTCTTAATGATGATCGTGCTGGACCGCGTACTGGTCAACAACTCCTATTCCACATTGACCGTGTTGGCGGGTACGATTCTGATCCTGATATCGTTTGAAACTGTATTGCATTATCTGCGCCGTTTCTTGACCCAAGTGGTGTCTACGCGTATCGACGGTCGGCTTAATTTGTACATCATGGAGAGGCTGCTCAAGCTGCCGATGGACTTCTTCGAGCAAACCCCGACGGGGCGCATCGTCGCCAAGCTCAGTCAGGTCCATCAAATTCGTTACTTCCTGACCGGGCAGCTTTTCGGGGCACTGCTGGATGCCGTGCCGCTCCTCGGATTGATTCCGGTGATGCTGATACTCGAGTGGCACTTGGCGCTGTTGGCATTCGCGCTGGCGGGCATGATTTTCTTGATCCTCATGGTGTTCTTGAAGCCGATGGGCCAGGCGTATCGGAAGGTGGTTATTGCTGAGCAGGCGAAATCAACTCATATGACCGAGACGATTTACGGGATTCGGACGATCAAGTCGCTGGCGTTGGAAGGGCGGCGGCGCCGGGAGTGGGACCGTCGGGTCGCGGATTCGCTTGATGCCCGACACGCGTTTGGGCTCATAACAAACTATCCGCAGACGATGTCGCTACCGTTCGAGCGCTTGATTTATTCCGGCTGTATGCTCATAGGCGCGTATATGGTGCTCGCCAGCATGAATGCGGTTCCCCCTGTTCCGACCAGTATTACTCCGGGCATATTGGTGGCCTTCGCGATGCTGTCCATGCGCGTTTCCGCTCCCCTGATCAAGCTAGCAAATCTCCAGCTGGAGCTGGCGGAGGCGCGAGGAGCCGTCGGCCAATTGGCAGAGGTCATGAACGTTACCCCGGAGGCAACCCGCACGAATGGATTGCGGCTGCCGATCAAGGGTGAGGTGACGTTCAAAGATGTGCGCTTTCGCTACTCGTCGGGCGCACCTTATGCTCTCGACGGGGTTTCATTTACCGTGCCGGCCGGTACGATGCTCGGCATCATGGGGCGGAGCGGTTCGGGCAAGACCACGGTGACGCGTTTGTTGCAATGCCTGAACATGAACTATGAGGGCATGATCAAGATCGATGGAATGGATCTGCGCGAAATCGACCTCATGCACCTGCGCACGCATATTGGCGTTGTGCCGCAGGAGAATTTTCTGTTCTCGGGTACCATCCGCGAGAACATCGGCATGGCCAAGCCGGATGCAAGCTTTTCAGACATCGTGCGGGCGGCGCAGCTCAGCGGTGCGGAGGAATTTATCGAGCGCCTGCCGCGCGGTTACGACACCGACCTACAGGAGGGTGGCAGCAATTTGTCCGGCGGCCAGCGCCAGCGGCTTGCTCTTGCGCGTGCACTGCTCATCGACCCGCCGGTGCTGATTCTCGATGAGGCCACCAGCGCCCTCGATGCGGAGAGCGAGGCCATCGTCAATGCCAATTTAAATCGCATGGCGAAAGGGCGCACGGTGCTGTCCATTTCACACCGGCTGTCGATGCTGGTGGAATGCGACGCGATCCTTGTACTAGAGCAAGGCAAAGTCTATGACCTTGGGACGCACGAGGAACTGCTGCATCGCTGCGATATCTACAAGCACATGTGGTACCAACAGAATCGTCATCTCGACCCGCGCGCTGCGGATAAACCGCTGGTCGTATCCCGAGGAGGCGGTCGATGAGTTCATTACTCGCTGGCCCGAGAAAATTTCTGATCGGTGCGAGTAAATTCCCCGCTTTGCGCCGCAGTTCCGACGTCGTTGGCGATGTGATCGGCGCATTCGAGTCGGACAGTGTCGCCGTGTTCCTGCGCACCGCGCCACGTAACGAACACGTAATATTGTACGTGTTGGCGTTGATGGTGGTTTTGGCGGTCGTGCTCATGGCCGTCGTGCAGCTCGATCGCGTCGTCACCAGCGTGGCGGGTCGCATCGTGCCGACAGTCGGTTTCCTCTACGTATCTCCATTCGACACCGGGGTCGTACGGCAGGTCAATGTGAAGGCGGGTGAGGTCGTCAAGAAGGGCCAGCCGCTCGCGACGCTCGATCCGACCTTCACTCAAGCGGATCTTTTACAACTCCAGCAACACATGGCTAGCGACGAGGCGCAGATCGCGCGCGAAGAGGCTGAACTGTCTGGAGAACCCTACCGGTTTTCGGCGCAAGACCCGTATCAGTCGATCCAGGGAGGAATTTGGCAGAAACGCCAGGCGCAGTATCTTTTCGATCTTGCCAATTTCGATGGCCAAATCCACGCCGCCGAGGCTCAAATGGGCCAGGCGCGATCTGATGCAGAGAAATACGAGAATCGATTGAAGATCGCGGGTGATCTCGAGAACGTGTATCAGCCGCTGCTCGACAAGGGTTACGTGTCGAAATTGCAATTGATGCAAGCGACAGACGCGCGTACGGAAATGAGCCGTCTTCTGGCGGATGCGAAGGAACAAATACCTCAGTATCGCGAGTTGGCGGCTGCCCTCAAGGCGCAACGGGACTCCTACATTCAAAAATGGCATTCGGATACGGCTACTCAACTCGTGGCGGATCGTAATGATCGGGATTTGACGCGCGATAGTCTCGATAAGGCGCAAAAACTCCGTGATCTGACGACGCTTGATTCGCCGGAGGATGCGATCGTGCTCAAGGTGGGTAAGTTGTCGAAGGGGTCGGTCACAGGCGGAGCTTCGGCGATTGGTCAGGACCCAGACAGGGATCCGCTCTTTACCCTATCGCCCCTAAACGCACCCGTGGAGGCGGAAATATGGGTCGCGGCGCAAGATGTCGGCTTCGTTGATATCGGCGACACGGTGACGATGAAGCTCGATTCCTATATGTTCATACGGCACGGCACGGTGAAAGGCGTGGTCAAGTCAATAAGCGAGGGCTCATTCACGCTCGACAATAACCAACAGCCGGTGGCCCCGTACTTCAAGATCATAGTGACCATAAAGGAACTGCATCTTCGCAACGTACCGGCGAATTTCAGGTTGGTTCCCGGCGATACGCTCGTCGGCGACATTATGGTCGGTAGGCGTACGATTCTTTCCTATCTGGTGGAAGGCGCGCTGCGCACGGGTTCTGAGGCGATGCGGGAACCTCAATAGGTGTTCGTTTTGAAGCTATGGATATGACCCTTGTCAATGAAGCGGCGACCATTCGCCGGCGCCGGTGCGCTGCACGTCTCGTGAGCGCATTGATTCTCAGCGCGTCAGGCAATCTTGCGCTCGCTGGCGATCCGCAATCCGATCTATTTCAACCAGACGCGTTCCGCACGGGCAAGGCGCTTGAAAAGCGCACGTCGGGTCTCATCGATCCCCGAGGCCGTGATTGCCCCTTGCCGGCGGGCGGGTTGTCGTTGCCGGCCGCGGTCGATCTGGCGCTCTGCCGCAATCCGTCGACGCGGTCCGCTTGGGCGGTAGCGCGGCAACAGGCCGCGGCGCTCGGCAGCGCCGAGAGCGCATGGTTGCCGACGATCGCAGGTACGGCATCGGAGTCGCGCACGCTGGCCGGGGACCATGTCGATGCCACCGGAAACATCGTACCGGGCCCGCAGAACACCAAGGACGCGGCGGTCACTCTGACCTGGACGCTGTACGACTTCGGCGGCCGCGGCGGCCGCATCAGCAGTGCGCGGCACGTGTTGGATGCGGCGGCGGGGACCTTGAACAGTACGTCGCAGCAGGTGGTGTTCAGCGTCGTGCAGGCTTTTTACGGCGTAGTGGCCGCTGACGAATTGCTGCTCGCGGCGAAGACCACCGAGGAGACGGCTGCCCGCACCGTCGCGATCACGCGTGCGCTGCAGACGGGGGGTGTCGCAACCCTCTCGGATGTGCTGCAGGCCGAGACCGCCGACGCTCAGGCTATTCTCGCGCGCGTGCAGGCCGACGCGGCCGCGAAAACCACGCGCGGCACCTTGGCCGTTGCGATTGGCTCGCGCGCGGATCAAGCGTGGAAGCTCGAGTCGGAGCCGGTGCCCTCGGAAGTGCAGCCCCTGACGGCACGCATGTCCGATCTGATGGCGGAGGCCACGCGGCAGCGCCCGGATCTGGCCGCAGCGTTGGCGCAACGCGATGCGGCGGAGGCCAACGTGACGGTGGCGCGGGCGGTGGGCCGACCGTCGATCTCGTTCCAGGGCGGACACCAGTTGGCCGATACCACGGGCGTGCCCAATCAAAGCTATAACCAGATTGGCCTCTATTTCACGGTGCCCATCTTCAGCGGATTCAACGTGGGCTACGGCGTGCGCCAAGCGCAAGCCTTGCTTTCGGGGCAGGAGGCGACCGCCGAACAAGTCCGACTCCAGGTGTCGCTGGATGTATGGAACGCCTATTACGCGCTCGATTCGGGCAATCAGCAGCTCGGCGCAACCGCAAATCTTACGAAGACTGCGCAGAACAATCAGGAAGTCGCCCTAGGCCGCTACCAATCCGGGGTTGGCACCATCATCGACGTGCTGACGGCGGAGGCAGCGGCGGCGAGCGCGCGGCAGCTGCGCATCAATGCCGAGCTCAGCTGGAAGGTGGCTCGATCCCAGCTCGCGCTCGCGCTCGGCCGCCTGACCGGAGCGCAGCCCTTATCCGCCGGACAAGAGTCTCTACCGTAGCGTAAGCCACCGCGGCCCGCTCATATTTGCTCGCCAGTCACCGCCACGCGCTTAAGTGTGTCGGTCGTGCTGTGCCCTCGTACGAGATCGGCCAGCAAGACCTTTCCTCCCCGTTTCAACACCAGGTCCGCGCCGACTACTTGGTCCAATTTGTAATCCGCCCCTTTGACCAGCACGTCCGGCTCCAGCGCGTCTATTAGGTGCAGCGGCGTGTCTTCAGAAAAGATCACGACGGCATCGACTGATTTCAGCGACGCGAGGACGGTGGCTCGCGCAACTTCGGTTTGTACGGGCCTCGTGGGTCGACGGCGTAACGATGAATCGGCGTTGAGCCCCACGATCAACCGATCGGCCTCGCGCCGCGCTCTATCGATCAGAGAAATGTGCCCCGGGTGTAGCAAGTCGAAGCACCCATTGGTGAATGCAATTTTAAGCCCCTGACCTCGCCAGTCGCGGGTCAATTGCACCACGGTGTCCAACGAGAACAATTTGTGAGTATCGTTGCGTCCATCGAAGCATCGAAGGGCCTGAGCGACGACTTAATTTCGCTCGTCGTCGCGATCGCCGTGCCGGTTTTGCCGACGACGATGCCCGCAGCAACATTCGCGAGGGTGCAGGCATCCACAATACCCGCGCCGGCGCCGAGCGCCAGCGACATGGCAGCAACGACCGTATCTCCGGCACTGCATAAATTAAAAACATATATTGCATTGAGCGGGTGCTTCTTGGACGCGGATGTCGAAAGCGTGGCAACGGCAGCACAAGAAACACTATGATGCGTGCCAGCGCCGCGTCCAGGCCGCGCTGAAGACCACATCCCGCGGCGCTTCGCCTTCCGCATAATCAAAGGAGCTGTGCAGTCTGTCTTCGGTGACGGTTAAATTCCCCCAGCCAATCACCCGATCGTGCGACAGTAGCCGCGGGCGTAGTAACCGAGCTTGCGCTTCGGCGCCGGCGTGTACGCCTCGAAGCGATAGGCCCAGTCGCAGAATAGGTTAAATCGGCGGCGGTCCCAGACGAGGAGGATCGAGGGGCGTGACCAGGCGGACGTCGTCGTCGGGCCGCCAGCGCGCCGAGGCGGGCGACTCGGTGGCCGGCCATCACCAGTCGATCCCGTCCGAGCCGGACGTGAGCGACGCGCTGCTTGGCTCGCGCTGCATGCTTGTTCATCACCACGTCCACCACGCATCGAAGCGCGCGCTTTCGGTGGACCCCTTCGGCAATTCCGGAACAGCCTCGCGAATCGCGTAAACACGCGTTCCGCCTTCGCGACGGGCGACGCGCAGCAGCCCGCGGTAGTGCATGTCATCAAGTGGATGAGTGGTCGCGTTCGAGGAGCCGCCGAACCAATTGGTGATCTTGCCGTGCGCGAACTCGAGCACGACCTGCGCCTTTCTTGAGCGCACCGTCGTCCATTCAATTTTTCGATGGCTTTGACGATTCTCGGATGAGTGGCTCTTTCTCCTGACGTAGGTACAAATACGGTGGCGCGACCATGGGAACGGGCATTCGCGGTGAATCGATACGCTGAGGAATTTTCCCCTGCCGGCCAACATCTCGGCCGCACTGGGCATCTCGATCCGCACAAATCGACTGACGACGCGAAGGGCACAGCTGATAAAGCCTGACGACGTTGCACCGGCGCCCGTGTAACCAGCTGCCCGAGTTGCACAGGCGCGAGAGATCGCGAGGTGCAGCGACAAGACGATTTGGCTAATTGCGTACTGTCAATGAATGCTGTTCCATTACGAATGTGAGTGCCGCCTTGAACGCTGGTGGAGCAGCGCGGATGACACGCTGCGCGAGTTCTGCCAGCCACGGCTGGTATACCGTGATGTCTGAATCGGTGAGCCGCTGATGGTGGGCTAGCGCACTTTCGATACGCGAAAGTCCGGTTACGCTGCCGGTTACGCAGCAATTTATTTGCATATATGCCCTGTCTACAAGCATCGCCCCATCAAGGGCAGCAGTGAACAGCGAGGTACACGAACGCGACGAGGGCAATTATGTCAAACGTGATCGTTTATCCCATAGCATTGTTTGATTGACGCTGCAATGCCGGTAGTGTAGGTTTTGACACATTAGCGACGATAGACCGAAAACTATGGAGGGGGTAAGCAAATGGCGGATGTAACTTTATATTCTTACAACGCGACGGGTACGGGCCCGGATTACACTGTCACCAGCGTAAATGAGATCGGCCCAGAGTCAGTCGTCGTGCAGGATCTTTCAACTGGCGACGAATTCGTCGTCAATGGACAAATATACCAATACGTCGGCGGGGCAGACTCAGGCGGCAAGGAGGTAGGGTTTTTCGCGGAAAACATGACGACCGGTGCTGTGAGTTTCTATAGTCCCACCCCCATTACGCTTGGGATGACGGATCACCTCGTTCTGAATACGAGCCAGGGGGATTGGACCTGTTTTATGGCAGGAACTCACATCGCGACGCCAGGCGGATCGGTGAATGTGGAAGACCTCGCCATTGGGGACCTCGTGCTGACGGCCGAGGGCAAGCTTGCGCCGATCAAGTGGGTCGGTCGTCAGACGGTATCGACCATCTTTGCGAATCCGAATCGGGCACTGCCTATCCGGATCCGGGCAGGCGCAATCGACGAGGCCGTGCCCGTGCGAGATCTGCTCGTGTCGCCCTGTCACGCAATCTTTGTGGATGGCGTTCTCGTGCAGGCCGGCGCCCTCGTGAACGGCAATACTATCGTGCGTGAGACCGACGTGCCGACGATCTTCGTCTACTATCACATCGAGTTGGACGATCATTCCCTGATTCTCGCGGAAGGCGTTCCCGCCGAAACGTTCGTCGATAACGTTGACCGGCTTGTATTTGATAACTGGGATGAGCACCTTCAACTCTATCCCGACGGCGGTACGATTAAGGAACTCCCTTACCCCCGTGCGGCGTCTGCGCGCCAGGTGCCGAGCTCGATTGTCCGCCGGCTGGCTTCGCGGGCGTGTGTCCTCGCGGGCCCGTTGCGCGCCGCCAGCTGAGCAGGAACTTGGGCAGCCTGTAATCGCGGACGGATCGCGACTGGATCGCCTCTCGCGTCGCAGCGCGGGGCGATCCTCTTACCATGAGATTTCAGGCTGGACGAACTTCGAGATCGGCCCTTGGTTGCTGAGGCGCCCGATCGCTTTGATCAACACATAAAGCAGGGCCTGGCCTGTCGCGGCCGGCGTGATCTGGCCGAGGCCACGATACATTTCCGCGCCGCTTGCAGTCTGCGTCCCGGCTCGACGGGCGCGCGCTGCGAACTGGCTTTGACCTGTCAGATGGCAGGCGCACTTGACGACGCTCGGGCGGCCTATCTTTCCATCCTGCAAACCGATCCGGCCAACGTCACTGCGCTCGCCGGCCTCGGTCAAATCAACCGGCAGCAAGGCGACTTCCCGGCCGCTTTGGACTATCTGCAACAGGCCGTGTCACTCGATCCCGGACGACTGGGACTGCGGTGTGACGTTGCCGCAATCCTTCGCGGGCTGAGCCGATTCGAAGACGCTCGGGCGGCCTATCTTGCCATCCTGCAAACCGATCCGGCCAACGTCACTGCGCTCGTGGGCTTCGGCCAAATCAGCCGGCAGCAGGGCGACTTGCCCGCCGCCTTGGACTATCTGCAAAGAGCGCCCGCAATCTCGCCCTCGACCGGGAAGACCCCGGCTCGGTGCTCGTCTCCCTGGCCAACGCCCGCGAGAACGCCCGCCAGGTGCGTGACCAGATCACCACCGAGACCTGGGAGCGGCTGAACCTGCTCTATCTGCGGGTCACCGGCGCCAACACCGAAGAGGCCTTCGAC
>JBKQSA010000107.1:0-36550 GCA_052143815.1 Steroidobacteraceae bacterium
TCGGATCGATGCGCTGGAACAACACTTCCGCGACAACCCGTCGATCTTCGGAAAGTTCAACCCGGACGCAAAATCGGCTACGCCGTTTGCCGTGCCGCAGAAAGCCCCCGAAGTGTTCTTGCGTTGAGCGGCGCGTGCGAGGAGATCTTTCGACAATGATCGCCCGTAGGGCGACCCGCAGGGCGAGGCCTGCCCCTGGACATCTCACATCACACTGAGTCAGAGCCGGGAAGACCGCGCTCTTTGTCATTAATGTTCCAGCCGCAAAGCGCGCATGACAATGGATCCTGTATAACCTCCTTTGTGCCGCATCGCGGACATGTCCTTTGAATCAAGCAATCGCACTCCCAGATTCGAACATCAGGGCTAAAGCTCTTTTGCACACCCCAGCCTTGGCACCGAGGACAGTAAGAAGGGAACGCCCGTAGAAACTCCGCTTGCTCCATTGATCTACCTCCATTAGGCCTAGCCCATAGGCACAGTATTGACCTCCGCAGAGACTTCGGCAAACCGTACCAACCACTTCGCCGAGCAATCCGTCCCGGGGAGCCAAGCGATACTGGGTCCGTTCCGGCATGCTCGGCAGAGGGGTGCTGCCCGCGGCGCCGGGGACGAGCGCCGCGGGTAAATCCGGACAACGCTTTTCGGTCGATGGCCTGGTCTTCGATATAATCGAACGTAATATCCGTGCTCAAGCCATCAGGAATCGCGCATGAAAGCCACCGTCAACGTCGACCGCATCGAAATCGACCAAGACTTATATGATTTCGTGGCGCGCGAGGCATTACCGGGAACGGGCATCGATGCACGAGTCTTTTGGTCCGGGTTCTCGGGCTTGGTGCAGCGCTTTTCACCGCGAAACGCAGCGCTTCTCGGGAAGCGCGATCGCTTGCAGGCGTCGATCGACGCGTGGCACCGCGAACATCCCGGTGCGGATTTCGACGCCGCAACCTACAAGGCCTTCCTGGTCGAAATCGGCTATCTGGTTCCGCAGCTATCCCCGTTCGCCGTGACCACGGCCAACGTCGACGACGAGATCGCGCACGTTGCTGGGCCCCAACTGGTCGTACCGGTGAACAATGCACGCTATGCGCTGAACGCCGCCAATGCGCGCTGGGGTAGTCTGTTTGATGCGCTATATGGCACGGATGCGATCCCCGACGACGGTGGCGCGGCGCGCGGCGGCGGCTACAATCCGCTGCGCGGCGCAAGAGTCATCGAATTCTCGCGCAACTTTTTGGATGCAAGCTTTCCGCTCACCGCGGGTGCACATCGCGAGGCATTGGGATATCGGATATCCAAAGATGGTCTCGAGATAAAGCTCCGCTCCGGCACCACGGCTGCGCTCGAGGCGCCGGCTGCGTTGGCGGGGTTTCAAGGCGATGCCGATTCGCCTTCGGTCATTTTGCTGAAACATCACGGACTGCACGTCGAACTGCACATCGATCGGCAGCACTTCATCGGGAAAGATGACCCCGCCGGCATCAGCGACATCGTGCTGGAGTCTGCAATCACCACCATACAGGACTGCGAAGACTCCGTGGCCGCCGTCAGCACTGCAGACAAGGTGAACGTCTATCGGAACTGGCTGGGCCTCATGCAGGGAACCTTGGAAGCGCAGCTGGAAAAGGGTACCAAGGCCATCACGCGACGCCTGAATCCGGACCGCCGCTATAAGACGCTGCCCGGAACGGATCTGGTGCTCCCGGGGCGCAGTCTCATGCTGGTACGGAATGTCGGACACCACATGCTGTCGGACGCGGTCACCCTGGATGGCGCCAGCATTCCCGAGACGTTCATCGATCTCGCCGTGACGTCGCTGGCCGCGCTCCATGATCTGCGTGCGGGCGGCACGCAACCTCGCGACGCCCGACGCAACTCCCGTACCGGGTCGGTGTACATCGTGAAGCCCAAGTTGCACGGTCCGGAAGAGGTTGCGTTTGCGGATGAATTATTCACCGCCGTCGAAGATTTGCTGGCATTGCCGAGCCATACCCTCAAGATGGGCATCATGGACGAAGAGCGCCGCACGAGCGTCAATCTCGCCGAGTGCATTCGCGCCGCGCAGCACCGGGTGGTGTTCATCAATACCGGGTTTCTCGACCGAACCGGCGATGAAATCCATACGTCGATGGAGGCCGCGCCGATTCCCCGCAAGGGCGACCTGAAGAAGGCCATCTGGTTGGATGCCTATGAGCGGCAAAACGTCGACATCGGTCTCGCTTGCGGCCTGCGCGGTCACGCACAAATCGGCAAGGGCATGTGGGCCATGCCGGATCTCATGGCCGACATGTTGAGGACCAAGATCGCGCATCCGATGGCGGGCGCCAATACCGCCTGGGTGCCCTCGCCCACCGCGGCAACGCTGCATGCTTTGCATTACCACCAAATCGATGTGGCCGACGTGCAGAACCGATTGGCGACGCGACGACGAGCGTCGCTCGATGAAATTTTGACGCCGCCGCTGGTGAGCAGACCGGATTGGACCGCCGCGCAGATCGAAGAAGAACTCAACAATAACGCACAAAGCATTCTAGGCTACGTGGTCCGATGGATCGATTTCGGGGTGGGGTGTTCCAAAGTGCCTGACTACTACAATGTCGCGCTCATGGAGGATCGCGCCACGCTGCGCATTTCCAGCCAACACGTGGCCAACTGGCTACGTCACGGAGTGTGCACTCGCGACCAGGTGATGACGGCCCTGCACCGCATGGCAAAAATCGTGGACCAACAGAATGCCGGCGACCCGGCTTACGAAGCGATGAGCCCGGATTTGGACCGCAGCATCGCGTTCCACGCCGCGTGCGACCTGATCTTCAAGGGCCGCGAGCAACCGAACGGGTATACCGAAGCCATTCTCACTGTCCGGCGCAAGGAAAAGATGCTGCAACAATCGCGTCACGCTCTACGGAATGACGCATGAACCGCCTGACGTTGGCGCAAGCCAATAGAATCATCGACACCGCGCTGGCGGTCGCGCGCGAACGGGGGTATCGCGCGATGGCCGTCGTGGTTCTCGATGACGGCGGTCATTTGCGCGCGGCGCAGCGCGAAGACGGAGCGAGTTTGTTCCGAGTGGATATTGCCACCGGCAAGGCCTGGGCATCGATCAGCATGGGATCATCGAGCCGAGCGCTGAACCAACGGGCGCACAATAACCCGCTGTTCTATGGCGCGCTTCCGGCGACGGCGCATGGCAAGTTTCTAGCGCAAACCGGCGCCGTGCTCATCAAGGATTCCGGCGAGATCATCGGCGCAGTGGGCGCGAGCGGCGGATCAGGGGATGAAGATGAATCGATTTGCATGGCCGGCGTCGAAGCCGCAGGGCTGCAATACGGGTGAAACGAAACCGCTCAACGCGCTGCAGTGCCGCCGGCGGCGTGACCGATCAACGTTTGGTAGAAGCGGATCAAATCCACGTAGTTGGCGACCGAGATGCGCTCATCCGTGCCATGGAAGCGCGGCAGGTCCTCCGCCCGCGCACGTACCGGCGAGAAGCGATACACATCGTCGGCGAGCGCGACCATATGACGCGAGTCGGTCGCGCCGATCATCAACCCGGCGAGCGGCGCGACGATGAGCTGCCGCGAACTCAGACGCAGCGTGTTGAGGAAAAGGATCGCGACGACCGCAATGCACGCAGCGACCCCCGCATAGGCGACCTTACGGCCCGACCGATTCACCGCATCGCATACCGGCCGCGCAATGTGGTCAAGCGCTCCGCCCACGGCACCTCGCGCTCCAGCCACGCGGCAAGCGACAGCAGCCTGGCATCCTCGCCGAGCGGCGCGGCGAGTTGCACGCCGATCGGCAGACCAGCCTTCGACATCCCGAGCGGCAACGATACGGCGGGCTGCCCGGTGGCATTGAATATCTCCGTGTACGGAGCGTACCCATACGAGTCCGAATTCCATCGATCGAGGTCGAACGCAGCCGTGCGCCCGTCGATTTGACCAATTTTTACCGGCAATTCGGCGGTCGTCGGCAACAGCAGCACATCGAAACGCTTGAAAACGTCGGCCATATCACGCGTCGCCCGGGTCAACGCCCGTCGCGCGCGAACATAGTCGAGCGCGGTGCACCGGCTACCCAAGGCCACGCCCGCCCAGGTTAGCGCTTCGAGCTCATGGGGTTCGGGAGACCGGCCGACCACCTTGCGATAAAAATCGATCTCCTCGGCAATGGCGGTCAGCCAGATGATCAGTGCCGGTTCGCCGATATTTGCCGATTCCGGAAAATCGAACTCCTTCACCTGGTGGCCGGCCTGCGCCAAGTGTGAGGCGGTCGCCTCGACGGCAGCGCCGATCTCTTGATTGGGGCGCATGCCGCCGGGCGCCGCCAGGGTGATGCCGATTCGCAAGGAAGGCACAGCGGCAGCGACCGCCGACGCGAACCCTGAGCTGGGTAGCCTCAAGGGCACACGCGACGTCGCCTCGGGACCGGCGGTAAGATCGAGCATCAGCGCCGAGTCTCTGACCGTTCGTGTGAGCACATGTTCGCAGTCGAGACCGCCCGCCAGTTCATCCAAGTGAGGCCCGACTGGCACCCAACCTCGCGAGGGCTTGAACCCGACCAGTCCGCACGCGGCGGCTGGTACCCTAATCGAACCGCCGGAATCGGTGGCGTGCGCAATGGGCACCATCCCGGATGCAACGGCCGCAGCCGCGCCGCCGCTCGACCCACCGGGGCTGCGCGTCAAGTCCCAAGGATTACGGGTCGGGCCGCGCCACGTGGGCTCGGTCACGAATTCAGCGGCAAATTCCGGTGTGTTGGTGCGCCCGAGAATCGACAAACCGGCAGTCCGCCAACGCGCTGCCAGCGGCGCATCGACCGTGGCTGCCGGACGTTCCGCCAGCCACCGGCACGACGCCGTGAGATGCAACCCCGCCACATCGATGTTCAAATCCTTGGCGAGAAACGGCACTCCGGCGAGAGGGGCTTTCAAGTCCGTCCGTTGTGCCGCGGATCGAGCCAGATCGTAGGAACGCTCGACCACCGCGTTCAACCGAGGGTTCAGTGCGTCGATACGCTTGATCGCCGCCTCCGCGAGCGCTTGCGGCAAAACTTCGCCGCACTGCACGAGTTCTGCGAGTCCTGTGGCATCGAATGCAATGTAGTCATCGGGATGCATGAATGTCTCCACGCGAATGAGTCTGCGCGAGTGTAACGTGGAGCCGCCGTGGCGTGGGCTCGGCGTCGCGTGCGACGAAGGCGCGTGGCGCTACACGCGATAACGCGATCGTCGAACGCCTTGGACGGCGAGCACCGCGCTGCCGATGAGGGACAAATAACTGCCGGTCCCGAGGGAGACATGTCGGGACACCAAATCGCTGCCTCGACGCACCAAGTCGTTGGCGAAATGGATGAAGCCACCGCTCAAGGCTTTCGGGTCGCTTGGCGGCGCAAACACCTCACCCGACGTTCTCCAGTAGAGAAGCACGCCGCAAGCAAGAATCAGTGCGAGCGGCGCGAGATAGCCAAACCAGGCGGACCGCCTCTTCATCACGTGCGGCGCGAGCGGCGCGAGCAGACACGCGAGACACACCAAGCCGAAAACCCCATGGTGAAACGGCGTATCGCCGCCGAAGAACAGCCGGGTCGGATCGGCGATGACGGCCGACATATCGAAGAACCGCACGCCGTGCTCGAGCGAACCCAAGGTCACGACAAACGTGTTCATGAAGAACCAGCCGAAAACGACGCAGACGATCGCAAGCTTGCTCGATGCATCGAGCGCCGCCCACCCGCGCCCCACCCGCCCCAACAGCGGCTGACTTGACGGAATCTCCATGCGCTGCGGTGCATCCATCGTGTGGCATAGCGTAGCGCCATTCGCGGGACATTGCAGCCTGACCTGCGATTTCTTCCTATGCTAAGCTTTCTGCGGATGTCGCAGATCACTCGGTTGGCCCATCAGAAAGAGAGCGCAATTCCTTGGCTGTGAAACGCACGATCGCTCGGTCCCGCGGTTTCGCCATCCTCGTGACGTGTGCCGCTTATGTTGCAGCGTGCGCCACGGTCGACGAAAAATTTCACGACGATGCCTGGTACCAGAAGAGCAAGGAAGCTACCAGCAAAGCCGTTGAAGTCACCACGCCCATCGTGTCCAAGGCCTATGCTCGGACTCAGAAATACCTCGCGGAGCAGGACTTATTGAAGACTTTTCAGGATGCCGGCGAGCACAGCGAAACCGCGGTATTGAGCATCTTACATAAGTCCGGTATCGGTCGAGCACCCGGCCAATCCGCCGCCGACAACAAGGCAAGTGGTACGGGATCGAAGAAGCATCTGCCCACGGCGCCCCCGCCCGACAACGTTCCTGAACAATACTCCGGTTCGATGCGGTGGCCGCTGGACGCCTACATCGTCAGCTCCGAGTTCGGCGAGCGTTGGGGCAAGATGCATAAGGGCATGGATATGGCCGCCGATGTCGGTGAGCCGGTGTATGCCATCGCCGACGGCGAAGTCATTTATGCCGGCGACGGCTTGCGCGGCTACGGCAACGTGGTCATCTTGCGGCATGACAGAAAAACCAGTTCGCTCTACGCCCACAATAGCGAACTCAAGGTCAAACAGGGCGATCAGGTGAAGCAAGGCACCTTGATCGCGTTGCTCGGCAACACCGGCCATTCCACCGGCCCCCATGTGCACTTCGAAATCCGTGACGGGGACACCGCGGTCAACCCTAGAAGTGTGCTGCCGAAACAGAAAGTCGCGGCAATCATGCAGCGCTTCGATGCCCCTTCAGCGGAATATTGAACGTGATGGTCGCACCGAATGCCTCCGGTGCCTGGGGATCGACACGCACTTTATCGAATACCAAGACGCGCGTACCGAGTGCGAAGCTTTCCTGCAAATCGTGCGTCACCATGAAGATCGTCATCTTGTTCATGTTCCAAAGCTTCAGTATCAGCGTGTGCATATCGGATGTGATCCCCGGGTCCAGCGCCCCGAAGGGCTCGTCCAACAATAGTATTTTCGGCTCGCAGATGACCGACTGAGCAATGGATAAACGCTGCTGCATGCCGCCCGACAGTTGCGCCGGATACTTATCAGCGGACGCCTGGAGGCCTACCGCCTCCAGCAGCTCCCGTGCCTTATCGAACGCACGACGGCGGCGCGCACCAAACAGGCGGCCCAGGATTCGCGACTCATGGAGCTCCAAACCCAGGAGCAGATTATTCAACACGGTCAGATGGGGGAAGAGGGAGTAGCGCTGAAATACGATGCCTCGATCCGGACCCGGCTCGGAGGGAAGCGGCTCCCCGTCGATGAGAAATGACCCCCGACTCGGGTATTCGATGCCCAGCAGCATCTTGAGAAACGTCGTTTTACCGCAACCCGACGCCCCGACGATGGTCACGAACTCGTGATCGTCGACATGCAGGTTGAGGTTCTCGAGCACGACTTGGCTGCCGAATTCTTTCCACAGATGCTTGATGGTCACTTGTGTCAAGAGCGAATCTCCAGCACTGTCATGCGCCGATGCCGGCCCATCTGAAGGCTTTCGTACGCAGCAACCGCAGCAGCCAGTCCATGGTGAACGCAAGCAATGTGATCCACGCGACGTACGGCAGAATCACATCCATGGCGAGGTAGCGGCGAACGAGAAAAATGCGATAGCCCAAGCCCTCGGTCGACGCAATCGCTTCCGCAGCGATCAGAAACAACCATGCCGATCCCAAAACCAGACGCAACGCATCGATCAATCTAGGCCACATCTGCGGCAATACCACGCGAATCACCAATTGCCAAGTCGAGGCTCCGAGGGTCTGCGCCTTGATGATCTGCTCGTTCGGTAGTTCCGCGGTTCGCATCGCGAGATCCCGCACGATGACGGGCGCCACGCCGATGATGATGAGCGTAATTTTAGCCGACTCACCGAGGCCGGCGACGATGAACAGGATCGGCAGCATGGCAAGCGGCGGTATCAGCGACACGGCCGCCACGAACGGCGCGATGGTCACGCGCAGATACGGTATGACGCCAATGGCCAATCCCAACGAGAGGCCTGCAACTGCGCTGATCGCGAGCGCGGTCAGCAACCGCTGCAAGCTCGCACCGGTATCGCTCCAGAGCAGACGCTCGCCGCTGCGCTCGTCCTCCTCAAAGGCATATTGGTGCATGGTCGCGGCGATCGTGGCGGGAGCCGGCAGCAATTTGTCCCCGGGATTCTCCAGCAACCGGGCGTGCGAATAGTAGAGATAGGCGCAGACGACGAGGATGAACGGCATCATGCTCAACATCAGCGCCCCGCCCCGACCCGGACGCTGGTTGATTAATCGGCGCATGGGTCAGGCGTCCCTCAAAGCGTACCGTCCAAGGCCATTTTCGTGTACGTTGGATCGAAGCGCATTTTGACGTTTCGCGCATCACCCAACAGCTTTCCCGCGGGAAATTGGATGCCGACGGCGTCGACGGAGGCCGCCCCGTGCCCGAGGATTCCATGATCGAACGAGAACCTGCGCACCAGATCCATATTCTTGATGAGGATGTCGCCGGTCACGAACTGATAGGCGTCGGCCGGCGTGACGAACAAATGAGTGGTCGCCAACTGGCTCGCGTATCCCGCAATATCCGTTCCCGACGCCTTCGCCATCGCCGTCTGCGCAGCCTTCGCCGCCGCATCATTCTTGGACATGACGCTCAGGGTTTCGTACCACGCTCCGACCAACGCCTTGGCGAGCTTGGGATTGGCATTCAGAATTGCCGTATTGACCACCATTAGATCCAAGATTTCTCCGGGTATCTTGCTGGAATCGAACACCAATTGGGCACCGGGCATCGCCAATATCGCGCTCAGCTGCGGCTTCCAGGCCACTACGGCAGTGCTCGCCGGCGTCGAGAACGCCGCCACAACGTCCGCATCCGACGTATTGATGATCTTGACATCCCGTTCGCGCATGCCGGCGCCGGTCAAAGCGCGTACCAACAGGTAATGTGATACCGAGAGCTCGACCAGATTGACTTTTTGCCCTTTGATATCTTCGAGCTTCTTGCCGGTGCCTTTCAGCACCACCCCGTCATTGCCGTTCGAAAAATCGCCAACGATGAGTGCGGTGGAATCGACGCCGCCCGCGGCCGGAATGGTGAGCATATCCATGTTGGTCATCGCGCAGGCGTCGAACATTCCCGCCGTGTACTGATTGATGGACTCGACGTAGTCGTTGATCTGCGTCAGCTTGATCTTGATGCCATACTTCGTGGCCCACTTCTTCAAGATTCCGCTCTGGTCCGCGTAATCCCAAGGCATCCATCCCACGTAGATGCTCCACGCCACATTGAAGGAAGTTTTCTCGGCGGCCGCGAGCGCCGGCCGAACCGCGGTAGCGACTAACATGGTCATCAACAAGCAGAGCCGCCATGAAATGCCTTTCCGACGCATCATTTGTACCCCTACTTCAGCGTATGCAAAAAAAGAGAAACAGTGAATCCAGACTCATGGACTCAATACCACGAGGGTCTGCGCTACCGTGACGGCGCGGCCTTCCACGCATCGCACTTGGCTGACGACGCCATCCACGGGCGCCGTCACGGGTAATTCCATCTTCATCGACTCGATCGTCACCAAAGTATCACCGGCTTTGACGGTTTGGCCGAGGACGGCAGCAATTTTCCATACGCTGCCCGACACGGGGCTTGCCACGGGCACGTGGTCCGGGTGCGGCTCCTCGGCGTGAGCGGGAGCATGCGCGGCGGGCAAGTCCGCGGCATAGCCGATCTGACCGCTCCTTTCCCACCGCAGCCTTTCCGCGTCGAAAGCCGCCTGCTGGCGCGACTTGTGCGCGGCAATATCGGCGGAGTGCTGCTCGAGAAATCGGCGGTAGTCTTTGAGCCGGAATATTTCATCACTCACATCCAGATGCGCGCACCCGTGCAAAAAGTCGTCCCGAAACTGCAGCAGTTCATCGCCGCTGACGGGATAGAAGCGAATCTGGTCAAAGAAGCGCAACAGCCATGGCTTTTCCGGCGGAAATTCCTTCGTGACATGGTAGGTGTTCCACATCTGGCAGGTACGGCCGACGAATTGGTAGCCGCCCGGTCCTTCCATGCCGTACACGCATAAATAGGCGCCACCGATGCCCACGGCGTTCTCCGGTGTCCACGTGCGCGCCGGGTTGTACTTGGTGGTGACGAGCCGGTGTCGCGGATCGATGGGAGTCGTGACCGGTGCGCCGAGATACACATCGCCCAATCCCAAGACGAGATAACTGGCGCCGAACAGAATGCGCTTCACGTCGTCGACGTCATCGAGGCCGTTGACTCGGCGGATGAACTCGATATTGCTCGGGCACCAGGGTGCGTCGGCACGCACCGACTGCATGTATTTGGCGATCGCCAGTTGCGTCGCCTGATCGTCCCACGAGAGCGGCAAGTGCACGATCCGCGTCGCGATCGACATATCCTCGATCGAGGCCAACGACTCCTCGGCCTCGCGCAGTACGCCGAGCAGACGCCCCAATGGCAACACGCGGCTCTCGTAATGCACTTGCAAAGAACGAATGCCGGGAGTGAGCTCTATGATGCCGGGAAGTCTCGCCGCATCGAGCCACGACATCAGCGCGTGCACACGAAGCCGCAACTCGAGGTCCAATACCGGCGGCCCATATTCGATGAGCATGTATTTGTCGCCGGCACGGCGATAAACCACGGCGGGCGCTGCGCCGCGCGCCGGCAGACTCGCCAGAATCGGCCCGTTCGGACCGTGCGTTGCGGCCACATCGTGTTTGCGCCGCGCCGCGGCCGGCACGCCGGGTGCGCGCAAGCTCTCGATCATGAGTTGCTGAGCTTGTTCTGCGGCCGCAGCTTGATCGGGGGTCAACCGTTTGAAGCGGATCCGATTGTTGGGTCGCAACTGGCCAAGTTTCCACAATTCGGCTTTCACCAGAGTCGCCGGACACACGAACCCACCCAAGGACGGCCCGTCCGGCCCGAGAATGACGGGCATGTCGCCGGTGAAATCCACGGCGCCTATGGCATACGCATTGTCGTGAATATTGGACGGATGCAATCCGGCCTCGCCGCCGTCACTTCTTGCCCATTTCGGTTTGGGTCCGATCAACCGCACGCCGGTACGGTTCGAGTTGTAATGAACTTCCCAGGTCTCGGCAAAGAACGCGGCCATATCGTCTTCCGTGAAGAAGTCCGGCGCGCCGTGCGGCCCGTACAACACACCGAACTCCCATTCAGCGGTGATCGCGGGCCTGCATTGCGCGGGAATCGCGTGCGGTTCGCTCGCCGATTCGCAGCGTCCCACGTGCAGAATGTCGCCCGCGCCCAGTGCCCTGCCGCCGTGGCCACCGAACTTGCCGAGGGTGAAGGTCGCGCGACTTCCCATGTACTCGGGTACGTCGAAGCCGCCGCGAATCGCGAGATAGGCGCGGCAGCCGCCGGCCGTGACATTGCCGATGCGAAGCACTTCACCCGCCCGCACCTCGACGGGCGCCCAGAAGGGCACGGCCTTGTCGCCTATGGCCGCCGCCATGGCGGCGCCCCCCAAGCAAATGAGGGCGTCGGCGTCGAATTTGAGCGTGGGTCCTGAAACCGTCATTTCCAATGCCGCGGCGTGCGGCTGGTTGCCGACCGCCCGATTCACGAGACGAAAGGAAACGTCATCCATAGGTCCCGATGGAGGAACGCCGACGTTCCAATAACCCGTTCTTCCGGGATAGTCTTGGATGGTGGTCTGCGTGCCTCCCGACAAGACTTCCACGCTGTGCGGAGCGAATGCGAACGCCTCCAAAGCGCGAGTCGTCATGCATCCATCGGCGAACACTGGATCCGCAACCAAGCAGCGCAGATAGTCCAGGTTGGTCTCTATCCCGGCGATCGTCGTTTCGGCCAGCGCCTTTTGCAATTTGCGCAGCGCTTCATTCCGGTCGCGGCCGACCGTGATGATTTTCGCCAGCAGCGGATCGTACAGCGGCGTCACTTCGGTGCCATCGGCGATCCACGTTTCGACGCGCGCATCGGCGGGGAAGCGCGCCTGCGTCACCAAGCCCGACGACGGCCGGAATTGCCGTGCCGGGTCTTCGGCATACACGCGCACTTGGATCGATGCTCCACGTGCCGGCGGCGGCCGCAACGCGAAGCGCTCGCCGGCCGCCTGACGCAGCATCCATTCAACCAGATCGATGCCGAGGACTTCTTCGGTTACGCCGTGTTCCACCTGTAATCGCGTGTTGACCTCGAGAAAATAAAATTCATCGCCGTCATTGTCGTAGACATACTCCACCGTGCCTGCGGACTGATATTGGACGGTCCTGCCTAAGCGCACGGCGGACTCATGGAGACGAGCACGAGTGTTCGCGGATAATCCAGGTGCGGGCGTCTCCTCGATGATTTTCTGATTGCGTCGCTGCGTCGAGCAGTCGCGTTCGCCGAGCGCGACGACCGCACCTGCCCCGTCACCGAAGATCTGCACCTCGATGTGCCGAGCGCGCTCGATGTATTTTTCGAGGAATACTCCGCCACGGCTGAAGTTTTTCTTGGCGAGCCGCTCGACGGCAGCGAACGCATCGTCGAGTTCCGTATCGCGGCGCACCAATTGCATCCCTATCCCGCCGCCGCCGGCGGTGCTTTTCAGCATTACGGGGTAGCCGATGCGCGCGGCCTCGCGCCGAGCGTCGTCGAGGCTTTCCAGCAGTCCGCTTCCCGGCAGCAGCGCGACGCCGATGCGCGCCGCCAATTCGCGCGCCAAATGCTTGAGACCGAAACTGCGCATCTGCGCTGCCGTCGGACCGATGAATACGACGCCCGCAGCAGCGCAGCTTTCGGCGAACTCGGCATTCTCGCTCAAGAACCCATAGCCCGGATGAATCGCCTGGGCGCCGGTCGCGCGCGCTGCGGCCAGCAATTCGTCCTGACGCAGATAGCTCTGCGCCGCGGGTCCGGGTCCGATGCGGACGGCCTCATCCGCCTGCAAGACATGCGCCGAATATCGGTCGGCGTCCGAGTACACCGCGACGGAGCCAATCTTCAGGCGCTCGAGCGTTCGCAAAATACGGCAGGCAATCTCTCCGCGATTCGCGACCAGAACCTTAGCGAACATCGGGATCCCAGATGAGCACTTCGAGAGGCGTGGGGTTGTAGGCGTTGCACGGATTGTTGAGTTGCGGACAATTCGAGATGAGCACGATGATATCCATGGCCGCCCGCATCTCTACATACTGACCAGGGCCGCTCATACCATCTGCGAACGTGAGGCCGCCGTCGGAGGTGACCGGAACATTCATGAAGAAGTTGATGTTGTGGGTAAGGTCGCGCTTGCCGAGGCCAAGCGAATCGTGTTGCGCCAGCGCCAAGAGATAGCTATCGCGGCAGGAATGCATCGTCCTTTTTTCCAGATCGTAACGGACGGTATTCGATTCGGACGCGCACGCTCCCCCTAATGTATCGTGCCGGCCGACCGTGTCGGCGACGATCTCGGCCATTACCTTGCCCGAAGTCGAGAGTAGCTTCGACCCGCAGCTCAAATACACATTGCCCTGTTCACGAATGGTATCCACCGCGCTGTAGCGATCGGCGATATCCGCCGCGTTGAAGAAGAGCGTATCCGCGGCCTGATTGCCTTCGAGATCGACGATTCGCAAGCACTGCCCGCGGCGCAGCGTGTCGATCCAGTAATCGCCGGCGGGGATCACGTGGCGAAACACGGCCTCGCCGGGGCGAAGAACGCTGGGCTTCTTAAGATCGCTTGGTTTCTTCATGGCGATCACACTCCTTCCGCGCGGCAGCCGCACTGTCGGTACAAATCGGTATTCGCAAACCCGCGAACGTTTTCCGGTCGAGAGTTCTTGCAGAAATCGTCCGCCGTGACAGGCGGTGCCTCGCTCAGACGTATGTTGAGCGGCTTGCGGGGATACTCGGCTGCGGTATCCAATGGATGCGGACAGGTATGCAACAACACCAACGTATCCATCTCGAAGCGTAGATCCACGAATGCACCGACTTTGGCATTCGCGGGATCGAACATCAGTGACCCATCCTCTGCAACCGACGCCTTGCTGAACCAATTGACGTTCGCGGCCAAATCACGGCGTCCCAGTCCATATTTGCCGGCTTCGACCAAGAACGCATCGTGCCCGTTCTGCGTCCAATCATTGCGGTAGGCCTGATAGCTTTTTTCACCCCACCGCTCGGCCACCGCTCGCTTGGTCGAATTTCCGCATACCGTATCGTGCCAGCCGTTGGTGTCCTCGACGATCGAGCAAAATATCCGGCCCATGTCGGAATACAGGCAATGACCTTTGGTCAGCTTGAACGTGTGCTGACACTTCAGCGTGTCCGGTGCGTTGTAGCGCTCGAGCGTATTTTGCGGGTTGTAGAACAGCATCCCGACATTCGCCCCACCTTCCGTATCGGTGAGGCGAAGCAAAATGCCGCCGCGGACGGTGAGTGACCAATGTTTGCCGCCCTCGATGACTGTCTCGTAAAAAACACTGCTGTCGGTCATGCCGATTCCCCCTGTCCCAAGTAACGCGGCCTGCGCGGCCCGGCCGTACGCAGCCCGGCCTACGCGGCCCCACCAACCACCGATCGAGGAGTGTTGAGCGTTGAATTCGGGATTTTCCCACGCGGGGAGACCATCCCGAGGACGCAACCGGCTCCTCGACATTGATCTCCCGGGCTTTTATCCCGCCGTGTATCCTCATCACCGAACATGATTCGAGGACTGCCTCTCTCGGACCAGACGTCTGCGATTGAGACCGGAACCCTAGACGCACATTGTGTTTAACTCTAGCAAATCCCGTGCCCTATTCGGCGTCGGCGGGCGGAAAATTATTCTCAAGGGAATCAGCACTTGCGGCGATGGGACAGCCGAGGAGCCGAGGCCGACGCACCGTATCGGCGCAATCCGCTCGATCGATGCCCTGAATGAGCGCGCAATTGGTTCCGGCAAGCACCGCGTCGGGGACTTATGATTAGCGGCATGCCGAATCCAAACAACCTCAGCATCTCTTATCTTCGTGATAGTTATCGCGCCGGACGGCAGACGCCGGCCAGCGTCATGGAACGCCTGCTTGAAGATTCCGGCGGTGCAGACGAGCGCAACGTGTGGATCGCGCGTCTGTCCCGCGATCAAGTCATGGCGTATGTCGCTGAACTCGATCCAGGCGCCATCGATCGGTTGCCGTTGTATGGCATTCCGTTCGCCATCAAGGACAACATCGATTTGGCGGGTGTTTCCACGACAGCCGGATGCCCGAGCTTCGCTTACACACCGGCGCATTCTGCGACGGTGGTGCAGAAACTCATCGATGCCGGCGCGATACCGTTGGGAAAAACCAATTTGGATCAGTTTGCGACCGGCTTGGTCGGCACCCGCTCGCCGTACGGTGCGTGCCGCAACAGCTTCAACTCAGATTACGTCTCTGGCGGCTCGAGTTCGGGTTCGGCGGTAGCGGTCGCCACCGGCCTCGTAAGCTTCTCCCTGGGAACCGACACGGCCGGATCGGGGCGCGTCCCCGCAGCGTTCAACAATATCGTCGGGTTGAAACCGAGTAATGGCCGCCTGAGCACGCGAGGCGTCGTACCCGCTTGCCGTTCTCTCGATTGCGTCTCGATTTTCGCGCTGACCGCCGAGGATGCGGCGCTGGTGCTCGATGCGGCGGAAGGCTTCGATGCCGCCGACCCGTACTCGCGCAAGATGGGAAACCAGGCGTTCACCGGCCTGCGTTTCGGTGTCCCACGGCCGGATCACTTGCAATTCTTTGGCGACACGGAATACGAACGACTGTTTGCCGTCACCGTACAGCAGCTTCAGATCCTGGGCGGCAGCGTGCTGGAAATCGATTTTCAAGCATTTCTCGAGGCGGCGCGCCTGCTGTACGAAGGGCCTTGGATCGCGGAACGTTACGCAGCGGTAGGCTCGTTCATCGATGCCCATCCTGGCGCCGTTCATCCGGTCACACGACAAATCATCGAGGCCGGGAAGCGACCCACTGCCGCGGCGGCGTTTGAAGGCGAGTACAAACTGAAAACACTGCAGCGGTTGAGCGAACCCGTATGGTCGCGGGTCGACCTCATCGTGACGCCCACGGCCGGAACGATTTATCGGCTTGCCGAAGTCGATGCCGATCCGATTCACCTGAACGCGAATCTTGGCTTTTATACCAATTTCATGAATTTATTCGATCTTTGCGGGGTTGCGGTCCCGGCGGGCTTTCGTGCCGACGGAATGCCGTTCGGCGTCACCTTGGTCGGGCCGCGTGCTGCCGATCGTGCGTTGCTCGACATCGCGGGGCGGTTGCACCGCGCATCGGTCACCACGCTGGGCGCCCTGGACGTGAGCTTTCCGCCGCACGCAGCGCCGCCGCCTGTGCCGCGGGACGGCTATATGACGGTGGCCGTGTGCGGCGCCCATATGCAGGGGCTGCCGCTCAATCATCAGTTGCGAGAACGCGGTGGCTACCTGGTGCGAGTGGCGTCGACCGCGCCGCATTATCGTTTGTTCGCCCTGCCCGGCGGACCGCCGCACCGACCCGGCATGATCCGCGTGAAGCAAGAGGGCGCCGCCATCGAGCTTGAGATTTGGGCGCTGCCGAGAGAACACGTGGGATCGTTCATCGCAGACATTCCCGCACCCTTAAGCATGGGCAAGATCGAACTGGAATCGGGCGCGATGGTCACCGGATTTCTGTGCGAGGCCTATGCAGCCGAGGGGGCCGCGGACATCACCCGCTACGGTGGCTGGCGAACCTACTTGGGTTCACCGCGCTGCTCAAGCTAAAGTCCACGGACTGGACGTGCAGGTCCCTTTCGGGTAGACTTCCGGCAGCTAAACCAAGGTTGGTGCTCGGTCAGTGCCACCTTTAGCTCGCGGTCCGTCCTCGACGCACTCCGTTTATTTACCCTCCTCGCTGCTGACCGCTACAGAACTTCAAAAGTCTGTCGTGCGAGTCCAAATTTCTCTAAAGGATATTAATGTCATTTTCCGATCTCGGGCTATTGCCCGAATTGCTGCGTGCTGTTGCCGACAAGGGCTACGACGTACCCTCACCCATCCAAGTGCAGGCCATTCCGGCGGTGCTTTCCGGCCGCGACGTATTGGCGGGTGCCCAGACCGGCACCGGTAAAACCGCCGGCTTCGTTCTGCCCATTCTGCAGCGTCTGGTTGCCGATACCGCCCACGGCACCAGCCGCGCGCCACGCGCGTTGGTGCTGACCCCCACACGTGAGCTTGCCGCTCAAGTTGCCGAGAGTTCGCGCAACTACGGCAAGTATCTGCAACTGCACACCTATCAAGTATTCGGCGGTGTGAGCATCAATCCGCAGATCAGCAATCTGCGCAGCGGCTGCGACGTGTTGGTGGCGACACCCGGCCGATTACTCGATCTCGCGCAGCAGCGCGCGGTCGATCTGTCGAAAATTCAAGTTCTCGTCCTCGATGAAGCGGATCGCATGCTCGACATGGGCTTTATCAACGACATTCGCAAGATCATTAGATTGTTGCCGCAAAAGCGCCAGAACCTGCTGTTCTCCGCGACCTACTCGGACGACATTCGCGGCCTGGCGGAGCGGCTGTTGCATGATCCGCTGTCAATTCAGGTTGCGCCGCGCAACGCGCCCATCGAACTGGTCGAACAGTGCGCGTATCGCGTGCAGAAAGAACAGAAGCGTCACTTGTTGGTGCACCTGATCCAAGAGGGTCAATGGCATCAAGTTCTGATTTTCACGCGCACCAAGCATGGCGCCAACCGCCTCACTCAACAGTTGGAAGGCGCCGGCATCAAAGCGGCGGCCATTCACGGCAACAAGAGCCAAGCAGCTCGCGTCAAGGCGCTCGACATGTTCAAGCGCGGACAAGTGACCGCCTTGGTAGCGACCGAAGTCGCGGCGCGCGGACTCGACATCAAGGAACTGCCCCAAGTGGTCAATTACGAATTACCCAACGTGCCTGAGGATTACGTGCATCGCATTGGCCGCACGGGCCGCGCCGGCGCGGCCGGCGAAGCGGTGTCGCTGGTGTCCGGAGATGAAGCAGGGTTGCTGCGCGATATCGAGCGCGTTCTTCGGCGCAGCATTCCGGTCGTACCGACGCCGATATTCAAGATTGTCGAATCGGCCCCGCAACCCGCGGGCTACGGCAATCGATCAGACGAGCGATCCAGTGCAGACCGGCCTCAGTCGCAGGGCCGGGCCGGTGCGGCCCGTCCGAGTCACCACTCGGGTAACTCTCACGGCAACCGCGGCTCGGATCGACGCGACGCCCGGCGCAGCCCGGCCTCCGGTGGTCGCAGTCACGGACAGCAACAACGCGGCCGCTCGCACTGAAGTAACGACGCCGCCTGGGATACGCTTCGGTTGATCGTGGGTTGGGGTGCCTTTGAAGGGTGCCCCAGCCTCAATGTGAGTGGCGCAGCGACCGAACCCACCGCTTGATGGCGCGCGGCGGCTTGGACAGCCGCGTCAGCCCTGAGAACAGGATCTCGTCGGGAGTCGACGGGTTCGAT
This sequence comes from Steroidobacteraceae bacterium, assembly GCA_052143815.1. Classification (GTDB taxonomy): domain Bacteria; phylum Pseudomonadota; class Gammaproteobacteria; order Steroidobacterales; family Steroidobacteraceae; genus Bog-1198. The sequence continues at coordinate 18,456 of JBKQSA010000107.1, forward strand.
TTCGAAATCATCCCGATGCCCGCCTTTTTCAGTCCGTCGCGCAATTTCGACTTGCCGGGCGGGGTCGGTTCGAGTCCGCAGCGGCGCAAGAGATGGTTAACCTGATACACCCGCGCAACTCGATCGATCGATTGCAAACAAATACCGATACTGACGCTCACCGACACATCGTTTCCGTTCTGCACCCAATGCGGAGCCAACGGCGGGTGGTGCACCGCCCTGCCGGGATCCAGATGAAACACCGTGGCCCGATACTGCAATTCCGGGCGATACTGAGCCGCTTCAAAATCGCCGGCGTAGAATCGTTCGAGCTGGACTTCCGGAACTACATCCCGCTCATTCGGATCATGCAGGCTCACGTCCTTGGACCCTTGGACTTGGAACAGGAAATTGGACTCGTGATCGATGTGGTACGGCGTCGTAACCCCCGGCGACGCCAAAAAGACCGTTAGCGCCGACCACGTGATCATCTCGTGCAGTGGCTGATCCGACAACTCCTCGACTTCCCGCAGCACTTGCTGCAAAAACTCGTTGTACTCCGGGTCCGCGGTATGCGCGCTGGAGATCTTCAGCCAAATCTTCGACTCGGCGAGCTGGCCGACGGTTTCGGCCATCTTCGCCTTGAGCGGCATGTCCTTGAATCGCGCATCGCACAAAGCCGTCTTGGCGCTGCGTGCGACGAACTTCTCCAGGTCGCCGCGCGCCAACATTCGCTCAGCCACGACGGCCAAATGGGAGAGGCTGAACAGAGGGCTGTTGGCGAAAGTATGCTTGAACTGGAATGGCTTGACGTTGAATTTCTGTCTGAACTCGAGCGGCTGCGCGCTCAACAAACGCCCGCCTGCGGACGGTGCGACGACCCCATCCGGCAACGAGACAGAACGCAGCATCATGTGAATGCTTCCGTCATGTACCGCATATGCCCCCGCAGCGAACATGGGTTCAACGGTGACACGGGTCGCCGACGCGGCCCAATAGGGAGGATACCGCTATGTTTGCACAACTTCCACTTAAGGCTAGAGCGTGGCCACGAAGCGTTTGAGGTAGGCCGCGAACTCCACGCCCAAACTCGCGTGTTTGAGGCCGTATTCGACGGTGGCCTGCAAATAACCGAGCTTGCTGCCGCAATCATAGCGCTTGCCTTCGAACTCGAAGGCATATACGTCTTCGCGCTGCATCAAGCGTGCAATACCGTCGGTGAGCTGGATCTCGCCGCCCGCGCCTTTGCCGATTTTCGCCAGGTCGTCGAATATCGATGCCGATAACAAATAACGACCGACCACGGCCAGAGTGGATTCGGCTTTTTCAGGCTTCGGCTTCTCGACGATGTGCGATATTTTACTGACCCGCGGAGCAATTTCACGCTCCAACGTGACGATGCCGTACTTGTCCGTGTCTTCCTTCGGGACCGTCTGAACACCGAGAACGCTACCGCCGTAAATCGCATGCACTGCCGCCATTTGTTTGAGGCAGGGTACGGGGGCATCGATCAAATCGTCGGCAAGGTGAACCATGAAGGGCGCCTCGCCCACTACCGGCCGCGCGCACAACACCGCATGGCCGAGGCCTAATGGCGCCGGTTGCCGTATGTACACGCACGAGGCCCAGCTCGGCAGAATGCTGTGCAGCGCATCCAGTAGCTCCTGCTTGCCCTGGGCCTGTAGAACTGCTTCGAGTTCCGGGTCACCGTCGAAATGGTCCTCGATGGCCCGTTTGGAACTGCCCGTGATGAACACCAGCGTCTCAGCGCCGGCCGACAGCGCTTCGTCCACCGCATATTGGATGAGCGGCTTATCGACGATGGGCAGCATTTCTTTCGGACTGGCCTTGGTGACCGGAAGAAATCGCGTGCCGCGGCCGGCAACGGGAAACACGGCGGTTTTTATGGCTCTGGTCTGCATCGACAAATGATAACGGATTTCAACCCAATTTAACGATAGCGTAAGCCTCAAAACTGTCCCAAGCGTGACAGGCTGGGCAATGCCAATAAAAGCTCCGCCCGGCGAATCCGCATTCGCTGCATCGGTATTTCTCGGCGTTGGCCAGCAGCGCGCCGATCTCGCGTGCGATGCGTCGCGTATCACCACGCTGGGCGTCCTCATGCTGGGCGTCGGCACGTCCCGCGGCGACGGGGCCCGGCACCGACCGCCATACGGCTTGTAACGTCGCATCCTGCGCAAAGACTTTCTCGATCGGCGCGCGCAGCGGCGCCGCGTCCGTCAGGCCGGCCGATATCGCCGCGAATACCAGCCGTTTCAATTCATCCGGATCGCGCGACTCGGCCTGCGCCACCAATTCCAAGAGCACCGCGTCGCGAGCATCCGGGGCGACGAGCCGCAGCAGATGCGGGAGTTCTTCCTGCATCAGCTTGGGCGCCTCGTGCAGCACCGCGCGCAGCAATCGAAAGGCCAATTTGAAGTCCGCGTCGTGCTCGGCAATCTGCGCGCGCAGCGCGGCGGCGCGCGGGAACGGCGAAATTTCTGCGCGCGCCGCACGCAACAAGCCCCGCGCGGTATCGGTCTCACCACGCTCTATCGCCAACCCGGCTAGTTCGCACAGGTAGTGGGCGGACACCAAGCGCGGCGGCGCCGCCTTGATGCGCGCCAACAGCCGATAAACATCCAATGCCTGCTGCCACTCGTGTTGCCGCTCGTAAACCCCTCGAAGCGAATCGAGCGCACTCGCCCGCAGACGTGGAACCTCGCTGACCTGCTGCAATAATCCTTCCGCACGATCCAGCAGGCCCGCGCGCAGGTAATCCTGCGCCAGCGCCAGGAGTGCCTGTTCCCGATGTTCGGGGGCGAGCGTCTCCCGCGCCAACAGGTTCTGATGTATGCGAATGGCGCGCTCGACCTCGCCGCGCCGTCGATACAGCGACCCCAGCGAAAAGTGGGTTTCGATCGTATCCGCGTTGGCGTCCATCAGCTTTAGGAACATGTCGAGCGCCCGATCGGGCTGCTCGGTCACCAGATAGTCCAACCCGGTGAGATAATCGGGATGCAGCCTGGACAGTTGCCCGGGCCAACGCTTGCCCCATCCAAAGTGTCCGGCGAGAATGCCGATGACGAGCGCCGCAATTCCCACGGTCCACGTCAACAGCGAGATTTCCGGCATGAGGGCTAGGAGCCTTGCCTTAAGCGGCACTCTGCTTAAGCGCCTCTCTCTCAGTCACGGATCGGCTGATCCGCGCCGTCATTGACGCGCTCGCGCAGGTCTTTGCCCGGTTTGAAATGCGGTACGTGCTTCCCGGCCAGAGCCACGGCTTCTCCGGTTTTGGGATTGCGGCCCTGCCGCGGCGGCCGAAAATGCAAAGAAAAACTACCGAACCCGCGGATCTCGATGCGCTCACCCGTTGCCAGCGCATCGCTCATGATTTCCAGCAACTGTTTGACGGCGAGTTCGACATCTTTCGCCGGCAGGTGCTTTTGTTTAGCCGAAATGATCTCAATGAGTTCCGATTTCGTCATTATCGATCCGTGGACATCGCTAGGCATACTTAAGAGCGCGTGCGCGGCAAGCCTGTTCGGACCGCCGCGCATGCCTTTAGTCCCTCAATCCTGACCCGAGATCTGCTCTTTTAGGAGATCTCCCAGACTGGTTCCGGTTGGTGAGTCGGTTCGATAATTCTGCATCGCTTCCTGCTCCTCGTGGATGTCCTTCGCCTTGATCGACAGGGATATGCTCCTACCCTTGCGGTCCACCCCGGTGAACTTAGCTTCGACTTCCTCGCCCACCTTCAACAACAAGCGAGCGTCCTCGACACGATCCCGCGAGAGTTCGGATGCCCGCAACTGGCCATCGACGCCATTGCCCAAATCGATGATGGCGCCCTTTGCATCCACTTCACGAACGACGCCGGTGACGATGCTCCCTTTCGGATGCTCCGCGATGTACGCCGAGAAGGGATCCTTCGCGAGCTGCTTGATCCCCAGGCTGATGCGTTCGCGCTCCGGATCGATCGACAGCACCATGGCATCGACCTGTTGAGCCTTCTGGTAGCTGCGGACCGCTTCCTCGCCCGGCATGTCCCACGAAATGTCGGACAGATGAACCAAGCCGTCGATGCCGCCGGCGAGACCGATGAAAATACCGAAATCGGTGATCGACTTGATCTGGCCGCTGACCTTGTCGCCGCGGTTGTAGTTCTCGGCGAACTCCTTCCACGGGTTGGTCTTGCACTGTTTCACGCCGAGGCTGATGCGCCGCCGCTCCTCGTCGATGTCGAGCACCATGACCTCGACTTCCTGACCGACGTGCACGACTTTGGCAGGATTGACGTTCTTGTTGGTCCAATCCATTTCCGACACGTGCACCAAGCCCTCGACGCCTTCTTCGATTTCCACGAAGCAGCCGTAGTCGGCGATATTGGTGACTTTACCGAACAGCCGCGTATTGGCCGGATAGCGCCGCGCAATGTTTTGCCACGGGTCCGCGCCGAGCTGTTTCAAGCCCAACGAGACGCGTTGCCGTTCGCGATCGAACTTGAGAATGCGAACGTCGATCTCTTCGCCGACCTTGACCACTTCCGAGGGATGCTTGACTCGCTTCCATGCCATATCGGTGATGTGCAGCAATCCGTCGATGCCGCCCAAATCGACGAATGCGCCGTAATCCGTGAGGTTCTTGACGACCCCCTTGACGGCTGCGCCCTCTTGGAGGTTGTCGAGTAGAGCGGAACGCTCGGCGCTGTACTCCTGCTCGACTACCGCACGTCGCGACACGACGACGTTGTTGCGTTTCTGATCGAGCTTGATGACCTTGAATTCGAGCGGCTTGTTTTCAAGGTACGATGGATCGCGCACCGGACGCACGTCGACCAAAGAGCCCGGCAGGAACGCGCGGACGTTGTCGATCTCGACCGTGAAACCGCCTTTGACGCGACCGGTGATGATGCCGATGACGATCTCTTGCTTTTCGAACGCGGTCTCGAGACGCGTCCAGGTTCTGGCGCGTTTGGCTTTTTCGCGGGATAGGCGGGTCTCGCCCGAGCCATCCTCGACGCTGTCCAAGGCCACCTCGACGGTCTCGCCGACGGCAACCTCGATCTCCCCCTTTTCATTCTTGAATTGATCCGCCGGAATGACGGCTTCGGACTTCAATCCAACATTGACGATGACGTAGTCCTGGCCGACTTCGACGATCAATCCGTTGAGGATGGTGCCAGGACGAATACGCTGGCTCGCGATGCTTTGTTCGAACAGTTCCGCAAAACTTTCAGTCATGTTTTCTCTTAAACTTTTGGCCCTAGCACGGATCCCGTGTGCTTTAAGGGGTTACCGAAAAACAGCGGCGATCATTCCTTGCGCCGCAACCTTTACCGCAAAATCTAAATCGAGACACGCTCACGAACGATCCTTAAGACGCGTTCGACCACTGCATCGACGGACATACCGGTTGAATCCAGCAAGACAGCATCTTCGCTTGCGACAAGAGGCGACGCGACGCGCGTAATGTCGCGCTGATCACGCTCTGCTATCTCCTTCGAAAGGGCGGCAAGGGTAGCAGCAACCCCCTTTTCTTTCAACTGCTTATAGCGCCTCGCCGCCCGCTCATCCGCGCTGGCCGTGAGAAAAATCTTCACCCGGGCGTCCGGGAATACCACCGTGCCCATATCGCGCCCATCCGCCACCAAACCGGGGGCCACGGCAAAGCGCCGCTGGCGCTCCAAGAGCGCGGCACGCACGGCCGGCAGCGCAGCGACTTTCGAGGCGTCGTTGCCCGCAGACTCGGTGCGAATGTCGTATGTGACGTCCTGGCCCCCCAGCCAGACGATTTCCCCGCCGGCCGGTGTGGATCCAAACCGAATGTCCAAGTGTCGGGCCAGCTGGGCCAATCCCACAGCGTCGTCCAGGTCGATTCCCGACCGCCGCCCGGCCAGCGCGACCAACCGGTACAGTGCACCGCTATCGAGCAGACCCCAGCCCAAGGTTTTTGCTGCAACGCGGCTAACGGTGCCCTTGCCAGACCCCGAAGGGCCATCGATGGTGATGACGGGCACGCCCTGCATATGCGCCGCTAGTTCTCCGACTCGGTGACGTCCAGGCCGACGCTTCGCGCCAGGCCGACGAAACCGGGAAATGACGTGGCCACATTTGCCACATCGTGAATAAGAATCGGCTTGGCGGCCCGCAGACTAGCGACAGTGAAGGACATCGCCACTCGATGATCGCCGTGGCTGTCGACCCGCCCGCCGCCCAAGGCGCTGGCATCGGGGCGACCCTCGATACGCATGCCGTCGGGTAAGACGTCGTGCGCGACACCGAGGGTCCGAAGCCCGGCGCTCATTGCCGCGATTCGGTCGCTTTCCTTGACTCGCAACTCCTCCGCGCCCGTGATTACGGTCTCACCTCGCGCGCAAGCCGCCGCTATGAACAGAACCGGAAACTCGTCGATGGCGAGCGGAACCAACGACTTCGGCACTTCCACGCCTTTGAGAGCGGATGCGCGTACCCGCAAATCCGCCACGGGCTCGGCGCCGCTTTCACGCGCATGGGTAACTTCGATGTCGCCGCCCATGCTGCGCAGTATGCCGAGCAATCCAGTACGCGTCGGATTCAATCCGACGTTTTCGATCACCAACCCGTCGCTGCCGGCGCCCAACAGTCCCGCCACGATGAAAAACGCCGCCGACGAGAAATCCCCCGGTACGTTCAGACGCTGACTGGTCAGCCGCTGAGGCGGAGACAGCGTGGTGCGCAGCCCAACCGTCGTCAACTGCACGCCGCAACTCAACAGCATTCGTTCGCTGTGATCGCGGCAAATCGCCGGAGAGGTCACACTGGTGTCGCCGTCCGCATACAGCGCCGCGAGCAGGATGGCCGATTTTACCTGGGCACTCGGCACCGGCATGGTGTAGTCGATGCCCCTGAGTCGTCGTGCCCCGCTGATTTCCACCGGCGGCTTGCCATCATGGGTTCGCACGTCGGCACCCATCTCCCGCAATGGTTTGGCGACGCGCTCCATGGGCCGCTTCATCAGAGACGCATCGCCGATCAAGGTCGACGGGAACCGTTGTGCGGCAAGCAGGCCGGTGAACAAGCGCATGGCCGTCCCGGCGTTTCCCATGTCCAGCGCGCGCCGGGCTCCTTTGAGGCCATGCAACCCAGAACCATGGATGATCACATGAGTGGCGCTCGGTTGCTCGATGCGCACACCCAAGGCGCGCATCGCGTGCAACGTCGCCAGGCAATCTTCGCCCGCCAGAAAACCCGTAACTTCGCTGGTGCCGTCGGCGAGTCCCGACAGCATTAGCGCGCGATGCGATATGGACTTATCCCCCGGGACGCTGATGGTGCCGGACACGTGGAGCGTTGGCCGCACCTCGAAATCGCGCATCAGAGCACCGCCCTCGGATAGGAACCTAGAATCTTGAACAGCGACGCCCGCTCCTCCAGGGCCGCGAGCGCTTTCGCCACCGATGAATCGCTTACGTGGCCCTCGATGTCGATGAAGAATACGTAGTCCCACTTGCGCTTGCGCGATGGCCGCGACTCGATGCGCGTCATGTTGACGCGGTGTTCCGACAGCGGCTGCAACAGCCTGAACAATGCTCCGGCGTCGTCGGTATCGCTCCCGGACACCAGGAGCGTCGTCCGATCGGCACCGCTCGGACTGAAGAGTTTGCGCCCCACGACCAGAAACCGCGTCGTATTGTCGGCACGATCCTCGATCTCGTTGGCGAGCAGCGTGAGGCCGTAGATTTCCGCCGCCGCCCGGCTGGCGATGGCAGCCGTTCCGCGCTCATCGCGCGCGCGGCGCGCCCCTTCCGCATTGCTCGCGACGGCCACTCTCTCGACGTCGGGCAGCTGGTCATCGAGCCATCCCCGGCATTGCGCCAATGCCTGCGGATGGGCGCAGACTCGCTTGATATCGGCGATACTGCCCATGCGGCCCATCAAGCAGTGATGAATGCGCAATTCCACTTCGCCGCAGATCTTGAGCGCCGAACTGAAGAACATGTCGAGCGTATGATTGACCGTGCCTTCGCTCGAGTTCTCGATGGGCACCACGCCGAAATCGGCGATCCCGCCCTCGACTTCATGAAATACTTCGTCGATTGCGGCCATTGGCAAAGCGCGTACGGACGATCCGAAATGCTTCAGTACGGCTGCTTGCGTGAAAGTCCCTTCGGGACCCAAAAAAGCGACTTTGAGCGGTTCCTGCTGGGCCAAGCATGCGGACATGATTTCGCGAAACAGCCGCGCGATTTCTTCGTTGCGCAGCGGTCCCTTGTTGCGTTTGAGCGCCTTGCGCAACACGTCCGCTTCGCGTTCCGGCCGATAGAAGTCGACCGCCTTGCCGGACTTGGTCTTGGAAATACCCACGAGCTGCGCAAGCTGCGCGCGCTCGTTGAGCAGAGCATGAATTCGGGCATCGACGGCATCGATGTTCTCTCGAATATGCGCAAGGTCGACCGCCGGTCCTGCCGGAGCCGATGCCGCGGTAACGTCCGCGGCACCGGGCCTTGCGGCGGCGGGAGCGGATCCGGCGATGGCGGGCGACCCAAGCGTGGCCGGGCGCGCTCGCACGGTCGTGCGCTTCTTTGCTTTGACTTTACGCCGAGCCATTCAATTTCCTCACGCGTGGCTGCGCTCGAACTCGCGCATGAAAGCAACCAGTGCATCGATTCCCGCGAGCGGCATGGCGTTATACAGGCTGGCTCGCATGCCGCCGAAGACACGATGGCCTTTCAGGTTCTGGAGGCCCGCTGCGGACGCCTGCTCGAGGAACAGCCCGTCGAGTTCCGGCTTGGCCAAGGTGAATGTGACGTTCATCCACGAGCGCGAATGCGCGGCCACCGAATTGCGATAAAACTGCGAGCCGTCGATTGCGGCGTACAGCGTCTGCGCCTTGATTCGGTTGCGCTCGCCCATGGCGGCGACGCCACCATTTCTCTTCAGCCACTTGAATACCAGCCCCGCCATGTACCAGGCGAAAGTCGGCGGAGTATTTAACATCGAATGATCGTGGGCCACTGCTTTGTAGTCGAACACCAACGGCGTATCGGTACGCGCTCGGCCTATGAGATCCTCTCTGACGATCACGACCGTGAGTCCCGACGGACCGATGTTCTTTTGCGCACCCGCATAGATGAGGCCGAACTTCGACACATCGATTGGCCGCGACAAGATGCTGGATGACATGTCGGCGACCAGCGGTATCCCGCGGGTCTGGGGGACGTAGCCGAATTCGACGCCGCTGATGGTCTCGTTCGGCGTGTAATGCACGTAAGCAGCATCGCCGCTGAGATTGAGTTCACTCTGAGGCGGCGCGCGCAGATACGGCTCACCGGCATCGGCGGCCACGTGCACCCTGCAATAGCGGCGCGCCTCGGTGATCGCCTTGTTGGACCAATGCCCGGTATTGACGTAATCGGTGGTCGAGTCGGCGGTCGTCAGATTCATCGGGACGATGGCGAACTGCGCCGTGGCCCCGCCTTGCAGGAACAGCACTTCGTAGTTTCGCGGTATGGCCATCAATTCGCGCAAGTCCGCCTCGGCCTGGGCGGCCACTTCCATGAATGCCTTGCCGCGGTGACTCACTTCCATGACGGACATTCCGCTCCGGTTCCAATCGAGCATTTCGCCCTGCGCCTGCTCCAAAACTTCGAGCGGCAGCACGGCCGGTCCGGGAGAGAAATTGAACACACGCATCAGGAGCTTAAGGGTCCGACGGGCCGTCAGTGGCCGCCGGATGGCCAGCCCCCGGCTCGCCGGCCGACTCATCCGCCCCCGGTACGGCATCGCTCGGTTCACCCGCGCCCGGCACGTCGTTTGAGGCTGGTTCGTCGGCGCCCGGCACATCGCCGCTGGCTGCGCCGTCGTCCGGCGTGTCGACACCGGTGGCGGGAACGCCCTCTACGATTCCGTCGATACGTTCCAAGCCCGACAATTGATCGCCCTCTTCCAGCCGGATCAACCGCACGCCTTGAGTATTTCGGCCGACGACCGAAATGTCCTTGACCGGGGTTCGCACCAATACGCCGGCCTGACTCATGAGCATGATCTCGTCGTCCAAGCCGACCTGCAGCGCGCCGATCATGCGTCCATTGCGATCGGTGACTTGCAATGCAATGACGCCTTGTCCGCCGCGCCCGTGCCTGGGGAAATCTTCCAGCGGCGTGAGCTTGCCGAATCCGTTCTCGGACGCCGTCAATATGTAGCCCTGCTCGGCCACGATCAAGGCATTCACCCGATGTTCGTCGCTGAGTTTGACGCCGCGCACGCCCGCCGCCTCGCGGCCCATGGCACGTACTTCGTCCTCGGCGAAACGGATCGCCTTGCCGCCCGTCGTGAACAGCAGGATGTCCTTGGTGCCGTCGGTGATGGCGACACCCACCAGCTTATCGCCGTCATCGAGCGCGACGGCGATGATGCCGCTCGCGCGCGGCCTCGAAAACAGGCCCAGCGGGGTCTTCTTCACCGTACCCAAGCTGGTAGCCATGAACACGAACTTGCCTTCATCGAAGTCCTTGATGGCCAGCATCGCGCTGATCCGTTCGCCTTCTTGGAGCGGCAGCAGGTTCACGATCGGCTTACCGCGCGCACCCCTGCTCGCCTGCGGCAACTGATACACCTTGAGCCAATACAGCTTGCCGTGATCCGAAAAGCACAACAGCGTGTCATGGGTATTGGCCACGAACAGCTTATCGACAAAATCCTCGTCCTTGACGCTCGTAGCTGCTTTGCCGCGCCCGCCGCGGCGCTGCGCCTGGTAATCGGAAACCGGCTGGGCCTTCGCGTAGCCGCCGTGGGACAGCGTCACCACCACATCCTCCGGCGTAATCAAGTCTTCAATGCTGAGATCTTCGTGATTGGTGATGATCTCGGTGCGCCGCTTGTCGGCAAACGTGTCGCGAATGTATTCGAGCTCTTTGCGGATCACGTCGAGCAAGCGCTCCGGCCGCGCGAGAATGTCGGAGAGGTCGCGAATCTGCACCAGGAGATCCTGGAACTCGGCGAGGATTTTTTCCTGCTCGAGGCCGGTCAACCGATTCAGGCGCATGTCCAAGATGGCCTGCGCCTGGGTCTCGGTGAGCCGATAGCCGCCTTCGACGATGCCCAACTCGGCGGTTTCGCCTTCGGGCCGCGTGCTGATGGCGCCGGCGCGCACCAGCATTTCCGGGACCGCGCCGGAAGCCCACGGCCTCGACATCAACGCAACTTTCGCTTCCGCCGGCGAGGGCGAGGCCTTGATCGCCGCAATGATCTCATCGATATTGGCGAGCGCGATCGCGAGCCCCTCCAAGATGTGGCCGCGTTCGCGCGCCTTGCGCAATTCATAGACGGTGCGGCGCGTGACGATTTCCCGGCGATGCCGCAGGAATGCGTCGAGCATTTCCTTGAGCGACAGCAGCCGCGGCTGCCCGTCGACCAGCGCAACCATGTTGATGCCGAACACGGTTTCCATCGTCGTCTGCGCAAACAGATTGTTGAGCAGGATCTCGGGTACTTCACCGCGCTTCAGTTCGATGACGACGCGCATGCCGTCCTTGTCGGATTCGTCGCGCAAGCCGTCCGCGGCGATGCCGTCGATGAGCTTGTCGCGGACCAGATCGGCGATGCGCTCGATCAGCTTCGCCTTGTTCACCTGGTACGGCAATTCGGTGATGATGATGGCTTGCCGGTCGCCTTTCCCCACATCCTCGAAATGAGTGCGCGCACGCACGTGCAGTCGCCCGCGGCCGGTCTTGTACGCGGCAACGATTTCCTGGGCGCCATTGATGAAGCCCGCCGTCGGGAAGTCAGGGCCGGGCACGATCTGCATCAACTCCGCGAGCGTGATCTCGGGATTCTCGATGAGCGCGATGCAGGCGGTCACGATTTCCGTCAGATTGTGCGGCGGTATATTGGTCGCCATGCCGACGGCGATGCCGGACGATCCATTGATGAGAAGATTGGGAATGCGGGTCGGCAACACCGCCGGCTCGCTCTCCGACTCGTCGTAATTCGGGATGAAATCGACCGTCTCTTTGTCGATATCCGCGAGCAGTTCCCCGGCGAGCTTCGACATGCGCACTTCGGTGTAGCGCATGGCCGCCGGCGGGTCGCCATCGACGGATCCGAAGTTACCCTGGCCGTCGACCAGCAAATAACGCATCGAAAACGGCTGCGCCATGCGCACGATGGCGTCGTACACCGACGCATCGCCGTGCGGATGGTATTTACCGATCACATCGCCGACGACACGCGCAGATTTTTTATAGGCACGGTTCCAATCGTTGCCCAATTCGCGCATCGCATACAGGACCCGCCGGTGCACCGGCTTCAGGCCGTCGCGGACATCGGGCAAGGCGCGTCCCACGATTACGCTCATGGCGTAATCCAAGTACGACTTCCGCATCTCGTCTTCGAGATTTACGGGCAATATTTCGCGAGCGATCTCGGCCATTTGCGAGAGTCCGGATTAGCCTTCGAGGCTCAATTTAAGCGGGTTTAAAGAAGGGGAGACATGGTCTCGACATCCAGCCATTCTAGCACACATCCATGCCGGTCTTAAGCCTCCGAGATTGAATAGCCGATATACTTAAAGGATGTCCGTCGTCCGCGCCGATTTAGCCCTCAGCTCCCGCTGGATTTTACCTATGACCTCGCCCGGAGAGGTGCTCGAAAATCACACCTTGCTAGTGCGCGACGGGCGCATTCTCGACGTGCTGCCCCGGACCGAAGCGGCGGAGCGCTATGCCGCGCCGGTGAACGTGGATCGTTCAGCGCATCTCGTGCTGCCGGGCCTGGTGAACGCGTATACGAAGATTGCGCCGGTGCCCGGTGGTGCGGCCCGCCCGGAGCGCCTGCACGACGCGGCGCAGTTGTGCGTCGCCGAAATGCTGAAGGCCGGGACGACGTGTTTTTGCGGCATGGGCTTTTCCCCCGACGAGTCGGCTCGGACGGCGGCGGAACAGGGAATGCGCGCACTCGTCGGCATACCCATTGCGGAGGCTGCCAGTCCCTGGGCAAACAGTCCCGGTGAGTACCTGACTCGCGCCTTGAGCTTCCGCGATGAGTACCGCGGACATCCGACCATTGCGACGGCCTTCGCGCCCCACTCACCGTCCACCATTGCCGACGCGACCTTTCGCCGCATTGCCACGCTGGCCGATGAACTCGACGCCGGCATTCTGATTGCACTCCACGAATCGCTCGCGGAAGTCGCGGAGTCCGTAACGCGGCACGGCGCTCGTCCCATCGAGCGCATGCATGCATTGGGGCTGCTGACACCGGCGTTGACCGCCGTGCAAATGGTGCAGGTGACTGCGGCGGACATCGCCCTCGCACAGCGCACCGGCATTGCCATCACCTTGTGTCCCGAGGCGAATTTCCTTTCCGGCAACGGAGCTGCGCCCGTGGCATCGTGGGCCGCGACGCGATTGCGCCTGGGTGTGGGTACCGGTGCCACTGAACCTGCCGGCACTCTGGACTTATGGAGCGAGCTTAGATTGCTGGCCCTGTTGTCGCGCGCGCCGGGCACCCCAGGGGCAGCGCTGAGCGCTTGGGATGCGCTCGCCGTCGCCACGCGCGGCGGCGCGGCCGTACTCGGCCTCGATGCGCAAATCGGCACGCTGGAGAGGGGAAAATGGGCGGATCTTTGTTGCGTCGATCTCCGCAACCCGGCAATGCAGCGGGCTGCGGGACACGCCGCGGTGACCCAACTGGCGTTCAACGGCGGCCGCGATATCGTCAGCGACGTCTGGGTGTCCGGTCGGCATCTACTCGATGGCGGCGCATTCACCCGCCTCGATTGGCCGGAACTCGCGGTCCGCGTGAGCTCCTGGCGCGAGCCATCGATACCTGACGAACCATCGATACTGGACGAGCCATCGATACTGGAGGATGACTTGTGAATACTACGGCTAGAAACGTTGATCCCGCAGAACTCGCCAAATTCGCCGCGCTCGCGCAGAGCTGGTGGGATCCGAACGGTCCGTCCAAAGCATTGCACGACTTGAATCCATTGCGTCTCCAGTACGTCGAGCGAGTCGCGGGCCTCGCCTCTGCCGGCCGCGCCTCTGCCGGCCGCGCCTCTGCCGGCCGCGCCCAAAAACAAGTGCTCGACGTGGGGTGCGGCGGCGGCATTCTATCGGAGTCGATGGCGCGCGCCGGCGCGCAGGTGTTGGGCATCGATCTGACGCAGGCTGTTCTCGATGTCGCAGACTTGCATGCATTGGAGGCGAAAATCGAAGTCACGTATCGAGCAGTTGCGGCCGAGGATCTGGCCTTGGAGCGACCCGCCGCGTTCGACGTGGTTACCTGCATGGAAATGCTCGAGCACGTGCCGGACCCCGCCGCGACCTTGACCGCGCTCGCAAAACTGGTGAAGCCCGACGGCGACATCATCGTCTCTACGTTGAATCGCACTCCGCGGGCCTTCGCTGTCGCCATCTTGGGCGCCGAATATGTCGCACGCTTGCTGCCGCGAGGAACTCACGACTATCTCAAATTCATCCGGCCATCGGAACTGGCGCGCTGGGGACGCGACGCTGGCCTCGACCTGAAGGACCTGACCGGCATCGCATACAACCCCTTGACCCGAGCATTTCGACTGTCGCCGGACACCCGCGTGAACTATCTCGCGCATTTTCGCGCGGCCGGCACAGGCAGAGCTGCTATAGGCGCGGCCGGCACAGGCAGCAGTGCCAACTGACATGTTATTGCCGCTGCGCGCGATCCTGTTCGATCTGGACGGCACACTGCTCGGCGAGCGCAAGCCGCACGCCACGCCGATGCTGTATGCCGCGAAACTGGCCCGTGTTGCCGCCGATGAGTGCGTGTACGTGGGCGATGCGGAGCGCGACATACAGGCCGCCCACGCCGCGGGAATGCCCGGGTTGGTCGCCACCTATGGTTACCTGCAGCCCGATGAAGATTGGCAGGCTTGGGGCGGGGATGGCGTGATTCAAAGTCCCGTCGACTTGCTTCCCTGGCTCGAGCACAGCGGACGCCTGTGACCAGCGACGACATATTATGGACCCTTGCGGCGAGCGTCGGCGCGGGCGCGGGCGTCGGCGCCCTGCTCGGCTCACTGGTGACGCTCTTACTGCGCGCCAAACGGGAGCAGGCGCTGCGCGTCGAGCTGGAAATCCTGCGAGCGCGCATCAAGACCGACGACACCGTGAGCGCGGAGCGCGAACAGGCGCTCACCCGGGCGCGCGAACAACTCCAGGGTGTGTTCGGCGAGCTTGCGCGGGACAGCCTGCAAAGCAATAGCGAAGTATTCCTGCAGTTGGCACGCGAACGCTTGACGCGTCAGCAACTCGACGCCTCCTCGGCTTTGAAGGAGCGGGAAATCGCGATCGAATCCTTGGTGCAGCCGATTCGCGAGGCACTGGCAAAAACCGAAACGCAGATCCTGAGCATCGAACGCGAGCGCATCGATGCCTTCGCCACGCTCAAATCGCAAATGGAGGTGCTCGCGAGCGGGCAAAGCCTCCTGTCCCGCGAGACCCGTAATCTGGTGACGGCGCTGCGCCGGCCCGAGGTCCGCGGCCAGTGGGGCGAGATCACGTTGAAGCGTCTGGTCGAACTATCGGGCATGACGGCTCATGTCGACTTCACCGAGCAACATCATCACATGACGGAATCCGGCGTGATTCGACCCGACATGATCGTGCACATGCCCGAGCAGCGCGACATCGTCGTCGACGTCAAGACTCCGCTGGAGGCCTATCTTGCGGCGGTCGAAGCGCCCGACGACGAGGAACGCGCGGCGCAACTGCGGCGCCACGCGCACATCGTCGGCGTGCGGGTTCGAGAATTATCGTCGAAGCAATATTGGTCGCAGTTCGAGCACAGTCCCGATTTCGTCGTGCTCTTTTTGCCCGGCGACCAATTTCTGGCGGCGGCGCTGCAGGAAAATCCCGGCCTCATGGACGAATCCCTGCGGCAGAACGTCATGCTCGCGACACCCACCAGTCTGATCGCTCTGTTGAAAGCAGTCGCCTATGGGTGGAAGCAGACGCTGCTGGCGGACAACGCGGCCGAGATTCGCCGGCTCGGCGAGGACGTGTACAAGCGTCTGGCGGTCTTTGGCGAACATCTCGGCAAGCTCGGTAGATCGCTGGGGAGCAGCGTCGACTCCTTCAACAAGGCTGTCGGGTCGCTGGAACAACAAGTGTTGCCCGCGGCGCGGCGGTTTCCCGACTTGGGATTGCGCGTCGACCGCGAGCTCACGCCCATCGATCCCATCGGCGCCCTGACCCGCACGCCACGGGGCGGCGACGCTTCGCCGGCGGGACCCGACTCGGACGAGGCGCGCTCTGAGAACACTTGAGGAACCCTATCGCAGCCGCGCTGTACCGCCGGGCACCACGCGCTATTGGAGCTGGTTGTTCGCCGCGCACGCCGCGCGCGACTCGTTGCTCGGCATCTATGCGCTGACGGCCGAGTGGCGGGCGTTGCTGGATCCCGGCACGGAGCTCGATGTCGCGCGGCTGAAACTCGTTTGGTGGCGCGAGGAACTGGACCGCACGGCTGCGGGTTCTCCGCTGCACCCCATTACCCGCTACTTGGCGGAGCTGCCGCATGCGGCAGCCGCCGACTTTGCCCCGTTGACTCAATCAGTCGACGCCGCTGCCGTCCAAGTCGCCGGCGCGCCTCTGGAACAGGGCATCGAATTGGAATCCCATGCCGATGCGTTATACGGAGCGCCTCTTCTGGTGGCGGCCCGGCTCGCCGGCGCTCGCGGCGAGCTAAACCGCCCGCAAGCCTGCATCGCGGCCTTGGCGGCTGGGGAGTACCTCGCCAGGGTCATTCGAGAATACCGGCGCGAAGCCCGCATCGGACGCATACCCTTTGCGGTCGATGAGTTGCTCGCCGCCGGAATCGACAATGATGATCTGGTCGCCGGCGAACCGCCCCCACGCCTGCAAGCCTATCTGATTCAATTGCAGGGGCGGGCCGCCGGATATTTTGCCAATGCTGCCGCTGCGCTGGGCCCCGAGGAGCGGCCGGCATTGCGCCATTTACCCGTGCTTGCAGCGCTGGGCGCAAAGCATTTGAATGACCGGCAGCGCCGTTCGGGCGCGGACTTTCGGCTGGGCGACCTGTATAACGCGTGGAACGCCGCCCGGCGCGCAGCCATCGCTCGCTAACAACTTGGAGCCTTCATGCCGATTCCCAAACACTTCACGCCGCCGGCCGGTTTGCTGGCCGGCCGGGTGATTCTAGTCACCGGTGCGAGCAGCGGTCTCGGTCGCGCCCTCGCCATCGAGTGCGCGCGTGCCGGTGCCACGGTGATCTTGTCGGGACGTAACGGCGCCAAGCTCGAGCGCGCCTATGATGAAATCGAATCGTTGGGGGCACCGCAACCGGCGATTGCGATGTTGGATCTCGAGAAGGCCACCGCGATCGACTACGACGCTCTCGCGGACACCATCGGCGCCGAATTCGGCAAGCTCGATGGACTCGTACATTCAGCCGCATTGCTCGGCGATCGGACGCCGCTCGAACAGTACGACGTGCCGACCTGGTGCAAAGTGCTGCACGTCAACCTCACTGCGCCGTTCATTCTCACCCAGGTGTTGCTGCCTCACCTGCGCAAGTCCCCGGATGCATCCATCATTTTCGTCAGCAGCGCGGTGGTGCACGACCCACGGCCCTTCTGGGGCGCCTATGCCGTCGCCAAGACAGGCCTGGAATCGGTGCGCAGCATGTTGTCGCAGGAGCTAGAGGTCGAGCCGAACATTCGCGTGAACAGTGTAAATCCCGGCCGCATGCGCACTCGCATGCGCGCCGCCGCCTATCCGGCAGAGGACCCCAATACGCTGCCGACGCCCGAATCCGTCACAGGGTCGTTTCTGTATTTGCTGAGTGCACGGGGCCGGGGAATCGACGGCAAATATTTGGACGCTCAATAAGGAACCGAGGGAAGCAACGCCGTGCGGGCATCGAACCCGTTCACCTATTGCGCATTCGTGCTCTTGGCGGCACTGGTGCTGCGGCCGCTGCGCGCCGCCCCGTCGCCCGAGCCCACGAAGTTGAGCGAGGGCGACTACGTCGCCGAAAATTTCCGTTTCGCTTCCGGCGAGATGCTGCCGGAGTTGCGGCTGCATTACACGGCACTCGGCAAACCGCACCGCAACGCGCATGGGCACATCGATA
>JBKQSA010000108.1:0-3316 GCA_052143815.1 Steroidobacteraceae bacterium
GCGACTCCGGCGACGCGAACGGCAGCGTTAGGGTGAACGTGGCGCCCTGGCCGGGACCGGCGCTTTCTGCGTGCAACGAGCCGCCCAGTGCCTGGGCCGCGAGGGCGCTGCTGTGCAGCCCGAAACCGTGGCCGTCCGGGCGAGTCGTGAAGCCATGATTGAAGATTCGGGTCAGGTTTTCCTTGGGGATTCCGACCCCCGTATCAATGACGGAGATCAGCGCCGAATCGTTCGCTGCGCGAACCCGGACGGTCACGCGCTTTTCGCCGGCCTCCGCTTCGTCGCAGGCGTATTTGGCGTTGCGAATCACGTTCACCAGGATCTGTAGCACCTTGTGCTTGTCGACCTGGATCGGCGGTACGTCCTCGAAGTCGCGGCTGAGCACCACCCCATGACGGCTGAAGGCCCCCTCATTCAGCCGCAAGCTGTCCTCGACCAGCACGCGAATGTCGAGCGTCTCGATTACGCCACCGCGTCCGGCGTAGCTTTGCTGCATCGCGACGATTTCATTGATGTGCTCAACGTTGCTGCGCAGCGCCGACAATTCCGCGGTAGCTGTATCACGCTCGCGGACGAGTTCCGCGGCAAGCTCCTGCAGATAGGGCAGCAGGTGTTTACCCTGAGCACCCGCCAGGAAGGTCGCCAGGTCGTGCGCGTGCTCGCTCAGCAGCGCAGCGGCACGCGCGAGCCCGGCGCACTTCGATTTCTTGATGCCCTCTGCGATCAGGCTTGCCGAGACGTTCACGCTGTTGAGTACGTTGCCGACGTTGTGGAGCACATTGCTGGCAACTTCAGCCATTCCCGCCTGACGGGAGGCACGCATCAGGGCTTGATGAGTCTCCTGCAACTCGGCCTGTGCCCTTAGAAGCCGCGAACGCATGAGCTGGAACCAAGCCGCGGCCGCGGCCAGCATCAGTATTGCAATCACACCTCCAAACAGTAGGGTGCGCAAGCGCAGTGCAGCATCTGAGGAGGTGTGCTGGAGCGTCGCGGCGAGATTCACTAGCTGCGTCTGCAATGCCTTGGCGTTGTCCGCCGCGAACAGATGCGCGCGCTCCGCCGCGGCATAGTGCTCACGGCCTTCGGGCGAGAACGTGGTGTCTGCGGTAGCGGACTCCACGTAGGGCTGGCCCGTGAAAGAGACGACCGGATCGATCACCGAGCGATATTGGTGCCACAGCCAGAGCGTCCGGGCGAGCTGCGGCGATTCGTTTCCGGAGTCGGAAAGCTGCCCAATATCCAGTTCGAAACGCCTGACCGTGTTCTGCAGATCCGCGAGCGCTTGGCCGGAATAGGCGCGAGCCTCGAGACGGTCGCACAGTGCACTTAGCTGACCGGAGATCTCCTCGGGGTAGCTTTGCAGGGCGCTCGCGGCCTGCAGTGCATTGATGCTCGCACGGATGTGCGTGACGAGCCGATAGCCGAAGAGCAGCACCAGGCCCATCGCGAGAGTTAGCGCGAGACCGATGGCGGCCGTGACCAGCTGGCCGCGACGCTCGCTCCCTGAGCGACTCACGTGAAGCTTGTCCGGCTTTCCTTCAGCGGCTCGAAGCGCACCATGTCTTGATCGCGAAGCGCTCTCCACGAGCGGGTTCAAGACCGTGATGGGCGCGTGAACGCCCGCAGCCGGCGCGGAGATAGGGCTTGGTGCGGCGCTATGCTGAGACAACGGCTCAGCGCTCACCGCTTCCTCCTGCTTCTTCGTAATACCGGAGTCCGCACTGATACCTACCTCGACCACAAGATCAATAAGGCTGCAGTTGGCATGCGCCATGTTATGGTTTGGATCATTATGTGGACTGCGAACCCGGATTACATTAGATAGAATGAGCTGTGACGCAGATCCCATTTCCGCTTCCGGACGGCGTAAGCAAGCGCTATAAGGCTGGTGTTCAAGCGTGAGCCATCCACGACCTGATTCGGTCTGTCGGGTCTTTAGCGAACCAACCGGGCCTCTATACTATGGCCGAAGAATTCGCAGCGCCTGAGCCGTCTTCGTGCTGGTCTTCCTGTTTCACGGTGCGCCTTTGCCGATGGGTGTAGGTAGCGTCCCGGTCACGTTCTTCGGGTAGTCCGGACTCAGGCTCTGTATGAAATGCACCAGATCCCAAGCCTCGGCGGGGCTTATTGAGTCGGCGAATGAAGGCATCGGTGTGCCGTTCAGGCCGGCAACGAACACTCGGTAAATGTCGGATCCGTTGTTGCCGCATTTGAGGTGGCCTTCGGTGAAGTCATACGGCACGATCTCGTTGCCCCAATCATCCTTGAGATCATCTGCAGACGGACCATCACCTTGACCCCCGTCACCATGGCATTGGGCGCAGTTGAACTTTTGGTATGCGGCCTTGCCGCGGGTTACGGATTCGGCCGTGTACGCAGGCTCAGGCGAAATGGTAATCGGCGCCTCGGGCTTCTCGGTCGCAAAGCGTGGCGAGAACGTCTTGATGTAGGCGATGACATCGAGCCTTTGCCGGTGGGTCAACGAAGTAGAGAAGCTCGACATGGACGTGCCAAACAGACCATTGACCAAGACTTTTTCAAGGTCGGCGTCGGTCGGCAACGAGCCCGACGGCGTGCTGCGCCACTTAAATGTGCCCTGTCGGAAATCGCGCGGCACTGGGGTGGTATCTTCGCCATAGTGACCCTTGCCGTCGCCCTGTTCTCCATGGCAGAGGGCGCAATACTGCTCATAGACGACCTTCCCCTGATGCACGTCTCCCACGTCGTCCTGTGCCAAAACCACGCGCGCTATGATCAACAGCGTGATCAGGGCCGGGAGCAGCGTCGCGATACGAGTCGACATTGCAATCATGCCGAGCGGCAACCAATAACCATCAGGGCGTAAGGTCCCGCCAAACTCGTTGAGCTCGAGTTAGGATTCATGCCAAGTTGTGCAATGCAAGCCGCATTTGTGCGCGAAAAAGCAGGTATCGCCGGGGTCCCGACAAGGCGAGACTCAGACCAACGCGCACGGGCCAAAGCGCACTACTACCCTAAACAGTCGTCTGGACATCATTGCACCTCGAATCGTTCAGGGGGTCTTTGTGGCCGCGAGTTGGATGTCTACGGTCGCCGTTTTGCCAGCAGACACCGTGACCGAGGTCGGTTTCTCACCGGCAGCCTCGTGCCAAGCGACGAGTGTGTAGGTGCCTGGCGGCACGTCTTTGATCGTGAAGTGCCCGTCATCCCCGGTCGTCGCGAAGTAGGGATTGTCGAGCTCCCAAATCCACGCGTGCATCCATTCGTGCGCATCGCATTTGACTTTGATCAGTTCCGGGATTGCGGGCAACGGCTTGGTTACCGAGAATCCCTTAAA
>JBKQSA010000109.1:0-3524 GCA_052143815.1 Steroidobacteraceae bacterium
CAGTCGCCGAACCCGGCTTCACGCGAAAGATCGTGCGCGTGCCAATGCTGCCGATGATGACTGTGCCGTCCGCCGTCGAGGTGAGACTCTCGGGATAAATCTTCTCGCCGGGTATGGCGAGTTCGGCCGGAACCGTCGCGCCAGTGCTCGCTGTGGCGGACGTACGGTGGCTCAAGCCCCAGATGTACGCGGCAACCGCCGACACCTGCGCAGCGGTGAGCTGCGTCCCGCCCATGGGTGGCATGGGGGAGCGATATTGTTTGGGTTGCGGCACGCCGGCAGCGATTGTTTTCGCGATCGCAGGGTAGCTACCATCACTCCACAGCCACTGCGTGTCGGTGAGATCGGGACCCAGAGCCGTGCCCGCCGCGTCCGCGCCATGGCAGCCCGTGCAGGTCGCTCCGCCGACTTGACCGTGGTAGATGCGATCGCCCAGCGCAACCATTTCCTTCGTCGCGCCCGCGGGCACGGGAAGGCTCGCGGTCGTGGCGCCGGCATCGGGATGAGTGCCTTCCGGAGGTTTGGCGTCATCGACGCTGATCTTGCCGGCGGATGCCGATGCGCTTGGACAGGGAGTGAACTCGGCAGGGCCGCCTGCAGCGCCTGATCCTCCACGGTAGACGATGCGGTAGATCCTTCCGCGCACATCATCGGAGACGTACAGCGAGCCGTCGGGGCCGACCGCTACGCCGGACGGACGATGCGCAGCTTGGCCCGGCGACTTCACCGCTCCAGCAAATCCATCGGCAAAGATCTCGCAGCGACCCGAAGCGTGATCGCCTGCCAAGGCTTGGAAGACGACGTTGTAGCCGGCTTGGGGGTAGGGTGCTCGATCCCATGATCCGTGAAAGGCGATGAACACGCCGTGACGGTAATGAGCCGGGAATTGCTGCTTGTCGTACAGAGCCATCGCGTTGGGTGCCCAATGCGCGGGAAACGCCGCGATCGGAGGACCCTTGGTCGCGCAGGGACCGACCTTGTTGCCGCCGTCGCCGCCGTATTCGGGAGCGAGCACTAATTTGCCCCGCACTTCGTCGTAGTAGCATTCCGGCCAACCGTAGTCGCCGCCCCTTTTCAAGAGCAGCAACTCTTCAGCCGGAAGCGTGGCCTCCTCGTCGGGTTTGTACAGATCCGGCCAATTTGCATGCAACTGGTCGCGTCCGTGTTGCGTGACGAACAGGTGATGTCCCGTGACATCGATGGCGAAGCCCTCCGCGTTGCGTATGCCGGTGGCAAAGCGCTCGGCGGGGGAGAATGTTTGATTCGTCTTGTGCGCGTCATAGCGCCAGATGCCGCCGCGCGTCTCGAGTTCCATACAGGGGTCGACGCCTGGCGATTTCGGCGTGCGATTTTGCACCTGGCAGGCATTGGTCGCCGTGGCCACGTCAATATACAGCGAGCCGTCGGTATCGATCGCGAAGGGATGCATGGGATGATCGCCTCCCAGCGGCAATCCGGTCACGACGGGCACCGCGGGACTCTGCGGGACGATCGAATCGGCCGGCAGCGTATAGCGCACGATTTTATCGTTGATCTCGGCGAACAATGCACCGTGATACAGCCCAATGCCGGTACCGCCCGCACCGCCGTTCTGTACGGTCTCGCCGAAACGTTGATTCACGTCGGCCTTCCCCGTACCGGTGGTGTCTTGCAGCGCGACCAGGAAGCCCCCCGCATGCGGCGTGTCGTTGCCGTAATAGCGGCCGGACCAGGTGTTGACGTAAACCACCCCGCTCGGTGCGACAACCAAGTGCCGAGCATGCCCGATACCGTCAGCGAAGATGGTGGCGCAAAAGCCTGCCGGCAACTTCAGCCCGCTGTCATTTTCGGGACATGCAGCGCTCGTGGATTGCGCTGATGCCGAGGAACTGGCTGCGCACCATGCGCCGAGCATGCCGATCAGCGACCAAAGATTTCTGCACCGGCGGGATAAACTCATGGCTCAGCCTCCGAAGAATGACGAGCAACAACGATGTGCCAATGGAAAAAGATCTGCCAGGCCAAGAAAATACCAATGCCGGCCTGCGATTCAATGTCTTTGCAG
The DNA here is from genome assembly GCA_052143815.1 of Steroidobacteraceae bacterium. GTDB lineage: Bacteria > Pseudomonadota > Gammaproteobacteria > Steroidobacterales > Steroidobacteraceae > Bog-1198. Next base: position 2,045 of record JBKQSA010000109.1, read on the forward strand.
TTACCGTTGAAACCCCGCGACCGGGATTCGTTACGACTGAAATGCACTCGCCGAAGTACCCGGTTCTGCTATCACGCTAAACATGAGCGCTAGGCCGCTAACCTCCAATCGAAGCCGGATCAATGCGGCCGCCGGCGGCAAGCAGAAGCTTCACCGCATCGCTGCGCTCTGTCGATACGTCGCCACAATCGTCGAGGCGCCGCTCACCCGTGAGAGGTCGAATTGCATTCTCTGCCTTCCTTCAGAAGGCACTGTTGCCTCCTCTGTTTGGGACGTACGGACAGCATGACCAGCCCTGCATGACGTCGGATTGCGAGATGTTCAAGGCTATACTCCCGCCAGCACCTCGCGCGGTAATGTCAGCCAACCGCGGGTTCGTTTCAATTGAAACATGGGCAAAATCGATTTGTCCGTAGCGGCCGGAGAACATGATGAACATGATGAGTTCATTCCGATTTCATGCGAAACGTTGCGTCTACCGCCGGGAAATGCGCGGGCAAGCCGCGCATTGCATGGATAGCATCCTGTGACCCAGGAACTCATCCTGCTCATTACACACTACGGTCTGCTGATCGTGGGCACCAACGTGCTCCTCAATCAAGTCGGTTTGCCGGTGCCTGCCTTCCCGACGCTCATCGTGGCGGGTGCGATCGCCGCAAACGGCGATTTGGGCATTGTGCCGCTGTTCGTGTTGTCTGTGAGCGCCTGCCTGATTGCCGATAGCGGCTGGTTCCTGGTAGGAAGGGTGTATGGCATTAGGGTGTTGAAGACGCTCTGCCGCGTTTCCCTGGAACCCGATTCTTGCGTTAGCCAAACACAGACGCGATTCGAGACCTGGGGCGTCAACTCGCTGGTGTTCGCCAAATTCGTACCTGGTCTCGCGACTATTGCGCCGCCGCTCGCAGGGGCCCTGCGTATCCGTTGGCCAAGATTCATTGCCCTCAGCAGTTTGGGAGCGATGCTTTGGGTGGGTAGTGGCCTCGCGGTTGGAGAGCTCTTCAAATCACAAATCGACGCCTTGCTGCATGAGCTAGATCACATTGGCCGGATTGCGGTGTTGATGGTTGCGGGGCTACTGGCGGCATACATCGCATTCAAAGCGTGGGAGCGAGCGCGCTTTTTCAAAAATTTGCGGATGGCGCGTATCAACGTCGCGGATTTGTACGATCTCATGCAGGCCGGCGCTGCTCCAGTCATTATCGATGCACGGTCGCCTACCGCGCGCGCACTCGAACCTCGGTGGATACCAACCGCCATTCATGTTCCGCTGCAAGATGCCGCTCGCCACATTCGAGAGCTGCCACTCGATCGGGACATCATCGTCTATTGCACTTGCCCAAACGAGGCCTCAGCAGCCCAGGTCGCCAAAATACTCATGAATCACGGCTTGAAAAAGGTGCGGCCCTTAACCGGAGGGCTCGACGCCTGGATCGCCGCGGGATATGAGGTTGCGCGATGAGCGGTTATCCACGCTCTTTTG
>JBKQSA010000110.1:0-68629 GCA_052143815.1 Steroidobacteraceae bacterium
AAAATGAGTCATCTTCGCTGTTCAGGTTCTTACTTGAATGCAATCGATCTTTAACGACTCGACTATCATTCTCCAAGGGCCGGTACGTGCGCCAGATCCCTGGAACGCGTCCCTCGGCGACTGCACCAAGCAAGATGATGCCGATGACCCCTAGCGCGACATATAACTGGCCTACTTGTCTCATGAAAGAATGTCTCGGGGTTCGCCTCCCGATGCAATGCTGCGCGACTGACAATGAAGTTTCTGAATGAACTACAATCCTGGCCTGATCGTGTTCCGCGGCGTGGTGTATGAGTCGTGAGTCTTAGCTCGGTTGAACTCATGCTCAGTTGACCACAGCGGACAATCGAACGGGTTGATTGTCACTGAGAGTCTGAATTCCTTCAAGCTGCATGTAGCGACGTTGTAATTGCCGTTCGTCGTTTTGCTCGAGCAGCAGTGCGCCGACCAGGCGCGTGATCGCCGGCTCGTTCGGGAAGATACCGACGACATCGGTGCGCCGCTTGATTTCGGCACTCTGAGTAAAGCGCTCCGATGAGGCAGTTTGGGAAACGATCAAGCGGGCTCTTTACTTTCGATAGCGCAGTGCATCGACGAGTAGGGCAAAGGCCGGTGAGGATTGACGGCGGCTCGGGTAGTAGAGGTGGTAACCGGAGAACGGCGGGCACCAATCAGCCAACACACGGACGAGCCGCCCCGCCGCGATGTGAGCTTCCACCTGATCCTCAGGCAGATACGCCAGGCCAAGGCCAGCTAAAGCCGCGTTCACTCGCAGAGCAATGTTGTTGAACACAAGCTGTCCTTCGACGTGCGCTTTCAGCTCACGACCGTTCTTCTCGAATTCCCATGTGTACAGTCCCCCGTAGGTTGGAAGGCGCAGGTTGATGCAACTGTGGGCTGTGAGGTCCCTCGGCGTCTGCGGCCGTTTTCGTTTTGCAAAATAGGAACGCGACCCGACGACCGCCATGCGCATGTCCGGCCCAATGCGCACCGCAATCATGTCTTTCGCGATCTGTTCGCCAAGACGAACACCGGCGTCATAGCGTTCCGCGACGATGTCAGTCAGCCCATAGTCGACGCTGACCTCGACCTTGATGTCTGGATAGTCCGGCAACACCTTTTCCAGGGCGGGCCAAAGAATCACAACAGCCGGGTGCTCGCCTGCCGTGATGCGGATGGTGCCTGCAGGCTTCTCTCGCAGGTCGCTTAAGGCGGCCAATTCGGCCTCGATCTCCGCAAACCGTGGACCTGCGGTCCGCAGCAGACGATCGCCCGCCTCCGTTGGGGAGACGCTGCGCGTGCTGCGGGTCAGGAGCCGAATGCCAATCCGTTCCTCAAGCCCACGAATGACGTGACTCAGCGCCGATTGAGATACGCCGAGCTTCGCGGCCGCTTTGGTGAAGCTTCGTTCGCGCGCCACAGCGACGAAGGCGAGCAGGTCGTTTACGTTATGGGGTCGCATTCATGAGCCCCTCTCATAGGCCCATGCGTATTCTGCCATCTAATCAATGGGGGTCGCACCTGTTAACTTCTCATCGTGGAAATATGACTGATGACCCAACTGATTGAAGGACGTTACACACTTGCATATCCAACGCAGCGGTTCACAGCCCTCCAGTAAAGGACCGCTGGAGCATTTCACCGGCGAGGTTCGCGTCGACCCCTTGTTTGAGCCTCCCGATCCTGCCCGTGTTTTCGGCGCAAGCGTGACATTTGAGCCCGGCGCGCGCACTGCATGGCACACGCATCCGCTCGGCCAAACCTTGATCGTTACATCGGGCGTTGGCTGGCACCAGTGTTGGGGTGAACCCAAAGAGGAAATCCGCCCAGGCGACGTGATCTCGTGCCCGCCTGGCAAGAAGCACTGGCATGGCGCAACGCTGACAACGGCAATGACGCATATCGCGATTGTGGAAAAGCTCGACGGTAAGTCCGTCGACTGGATGGAAAAAGTCAGCGACGAGCAATACCGAGCCTAGTCGCTCCATACCGAAGCAGGACCGAAGGGGGTCAGGCTGCAGGTTGTTTTGCCGGGCGCCACCCGAACGGAGTTTTTCAACCGGTTCGGAGTGTCGATCGACAGCAGGTTTCCTCCCGAATTGATCATGGATGCGACCGATCTGGTAGGTGCCGGCTTCCTCACCGGCGCCATAGATAGGACCACAAGGTTCGACAGTTCCGACTTTCGGGCGAGCGTGCCCCGCTTCGCTCCCGAGGCGCTGAACGCAAACGTAGTCTTGGTGGATCTGCTGCGCGAGGTGGCGAAACGCAAGCGTGCCACCCCAGCCCAGATCGCTCTTGCCTGGCTCTTGGTCCAGAAGCCGTGGATCGTCCCCATCCCAGGCACCACGAAGCTCGCGCGCCTGGAAGAGAACCTCGGCGCGGTTATCGTCGAACTGACCTCCGACGACGTCCGGGAAATCAACGCAGCCGCTTCCAAGATTGCGGTAAAGGGGGAGCGGCTACCTGAAGCTGCTCTAAAGATGACCGGCCTGTAGACGGTGGGGACCACGAACGCAGTGAGAACGGCCAGCCGCACAGCAAGCGCGCTACAAGGAGATTGTTAATGGCTCCCAATGAGCGAGCGCGTAAGAACCACGACGAACTCTTTCCGGGTCATGTCTCCACGCTTGCCGTGACCGACCCCGAGCTCATCGAGAGCTTCGAGAACTTCGCCTTCGACGAAAGTGCTGCGGCATGGCAATCTGGACACCCGAACCCGGCTGATGGTTCAGCTCGCCTCGATAATTGCCTCTCAGGCGCTGTGCGAATACCGCGTCATGCTCGCGGCGGCGCTTAACGTCGGGGTTAGCGCCCCACGATCAAGTGCACATCCAGCATTACCTGTCGGCCAACTGCTTCGGCGACTACTACACACGCACCGGCATCGACGTGCCCACGCGCGAGCTTCTCACCCTTTGCATGCTCGTCGCGCTCGGTGGCTGCGAGGCGCAGGTTAAGGGGCACGTCGCTGCGAACCTCAATGTGGGCAACGACCGCGCGCGGCTCATCGATGTCTTGACGCAGCTACTGCCATTCATCGGATATCCCCGCACGCTCAACGCGTTGCGGGTCGTCGACGAGGTCACTGCGTCGTGAACAGCCCAGCGCGGCGAGCCCGGACAGTAAAGAGGCTACTTTGACGGTTACCCCCATGACCGTTCTGGTCGTCGGCGCGACCGGAAGCATTGGACGCCTGGTCGTCGATGAGGCTCTCCGTCAGGGCCACGTCGTGCGAGCCCTGGTACGCACCCAGGACAAGTCTCGGCAGATCTCCGCGCGAGCGCAGGTGATCATTGGCGATGTCACTCGTCCCGATACGCTTCGCGGCGCCGTGAGCGGCGTTGGCGCCATCGTATTTACCCTGGGTTCGGATGGATTGGGCAAAGTCGGCGCGGAAACTATCGATTACGGCGGTGTACGCAACGTTCTAGCCGCACGAAGCTCGCAAAACATTCGTATCGCTCTGATGACTGCCATCGGAGTCACCGACCGCACCGGCATGTACAACCGCACCACCGAGGCCCATGACTGGAAGCGCGGTCCGAGAGACTCGTGCGCGCAAGCGGCCTACCGTACACGATCGTGCGTCCCGGCTGGTTCGACTACAACGCTCCCGGCCAGCACCGGCTCGTCCTTCTCCAAGGTGATAGGCGGCACGCCGGCGATCCCAGCGATGGCGTCGTAGCGCGGCGCCAGATCGCCCACGTGCTCGTGTACAGCCTCGGCTCGGAGCAGGCATTGCGCAAGACGTTCGAGCTTGTCGCCGAGACCGGCCCCGCACCCGATGACTTCGACCCGCTGTTCGCTTCACTCGATCCGGACCCGGAAGGCGCGATCGATGGAGTGCGGGACACGGCAAACATGCCACTCGATGACGAGCCCCAACGGGTGCGGGACGATCTGAACGCAGTGGGTGCGCACCAATCTTCGGCAACCTCCCGAAAAGGCTAAATGGTTACAACTATTAGCGGAGCATTTACGATGGCACAACGTACATGGTTCATCACTGGCGTCAGCAGCGGCTTCGGTCGTCAACTCACCGATCAGCTCCTTAAGCGCGGCGACCACGTCGTCGGAACCGTGCGTGACACCGGCAAGGTCGCCGACCTGCTCGACCGTTATCACGACACCTTTCGCGCTGAAGTTCTCGACGTGACCGACACCACGGCGATCCGTGAGGTTGTCGAACGCTCGTTCGCCCGGCTCGCGCGCATCGACGTCGTCATCAGCAACGCCGGCTACGGCCTGTTTGGCGCGGCGGAGGAACTCACCGACAAGCAGATCGATCACATGATCGGGACCAATCTAGTCGGGTCAATCCAGCTGATCCGCGCCGTGCTACCGCACCTTCGCGCTCAGGGCAGCGGACGCATCATCCAGATCTCTTCCTACGGCGGGCAGGTCGCCTTCCCAGGGAACTCGATGTACCACGCCACGAAGTGGGGCATCGAAGGCTTCGTGGAGTCCGTCGCCCAGGAGGTAGCATCCTTCGGCATCGGCATGACGATCGTTGAGCCCGGCGGCGCACGCACGGAGTTCCGCTACGGCAGCGCGCAGGTGGCAAAGCTCATGCCTATCTACGACGATACCCCGGCGCACGGCTTCCTGCGGATGCTCGACCCCCAAAACGGCCTCGCGCCCGGTGACCCGGCCCGAATGGCCGCGCGCATCATCGAGAGCGTCGAGGTGGAGCCTGCGCCGATGCGCATGATGCTCGGCTCACAGGCGCTGGCGAGTACCCTGACGACGCTGCGCAAGCGGATCGCCGGCTTCGAAGCGCAGACCGAGCTCGCCGCTTCCACGGACTTCCCGCCGGGGGAGTGAGCAACTCGTCGCCGCCTACGTCCGGTTCACGCAAAATCGAGCTAACATAGTTTCTATTGGCAAATGGCACGAAGACGCAACGAGGAGCTTGCAACGGTGTTTCAATTCGCAAACCGCACCTTTTTGGTCAGAGCGCCTCCTGGGGCAATGCTCGCCGCGTGGCTGTGTTGGGCTGTTGCGGCCAGCGCGGACAATGCACCCGTGCCGTCAGCGAGAACCCTGGACGCCATCGTGGTCACGGCCAAAAGGCGCCCGGACCCAGTGGCGGACGAAAAGCTGACGCAGCAGGTGGCCTCCGCCCTGCACTCAGACCCCTATTTCTATGACGAACACGTGACCGTGACGGTAAAAAATGGCGTCGTAAGGTTGGAGGGAGTGGTTTTTGACGACTCGGATGTATTTGATGCGGTTCGAATTGCCAGGAGAATTGCCGGCGTGAGACGCGTAGTCACCGACTTCTATATTCCGGACGGACAATGACGGTAAGTGATCTCACGCAACGCCGGCGGTCGGTGGGACAACCAGCAGCCTCGATGGAGTCCATTCGGTCGTTTGAGTACCCTTTCATGCCGGAGGGCGGACGCGCCGCGTAGCCGACCTCTGTGCGGTACGGTACATAATCGATACGCATATCCATGAATGCAGCATAATGCCGAGAACTATCGTGATAGCCGCTTCGCTCCCCCGAGGGTCTTATGTTAAAGATGCCTCCTTATGCCATCCCGATGCCCCAGGGCGCGACATCGGTAATTTCATATTTTGCGCGTGATGGCCGACGGTAGTGCAGAAGCGGTTGCGCTGGTACGCCAGTAAGGGATCCCAAGCGCGGTTGGTTGGCAGACGTAAATGTTTCGTGGATTCATAGTCAGCGGTCCAAGGATACTGACGATCAGCAGTCGTTTCGATATCCTGATCGACGATCAATTCGCACGACTCGACATTCGACGTTCCGCGAACCGACTTGTCGAGCGGCTGGACGAACCTCTTTGTGGGCGCCTAGGTTTATGAATGAAACTCTTGAGTGCGCAACCAGCGAATCCCCATCCCACTTTGATTCCAAGTGGCAGCGGCGCCTGGACGACCTTGTACGCGGCGAATGCACCGAAGCGGATTTTCTTGACGAAGTTTGGAATCATAGGGAAGTGACTCCGGATTCGGTGTGGAACATCGTCGCATTGCTTGATCAGAGGTATAGGCGCGGGAAAATCCCGGTAGCGCTATTTCGTTCACTTCAGTCGAAGATTGCGCAGCGGGAATTGACGCCGCGCGACTACGGAACAACAGCCAATCTGCACGCCGCTCCCGTGTCGTTTCGTGTGGTCACCCAGACTAGGGTACCGACCGGAGGCACCTGTGTTCCGCAGGCACTTGTGTCGGAAAAGCGTACCTCGACCATCGCTTTTGAACCTCAAGCGACGCCGTTGCCGCATGCCGCGGTTCGTTTGGGTGAACAACGGCTGCCGCCTCGTTTTGAGAGCGGGCGCGTGTTACGCGATCGGTACATGCTTGGGGCGCGATTAGGCAGCGGCGGCATGGGCGCCGTGTTCAACGCAGTGGATCGATACCGGTGTGATTTACTGGAAGCCGATCGCCAGGTGGCGATAAAAGTTCTGTATGAGAATATACGAAGCCGCCCTGAGGTGATGGCAAATCTGCGCCGCGAATTTTATTGTGCGCAGACGCTGTCGCACCGAAACATTGTCAAAGTATACGAACTGAACCAGGAAGATGACGTTGCTTTCTTCACAATGGAGTTGTTAGCGGGAGAGCCATTGAGCTGCGTGATTGAGCGCATGCGTCTGCCTTCGATCCCCCGATCGTACGCTTGGGCAATCATAAGGGACGTGGGCGCCGGTCTCGCGCATGCGCATTCGCGCAACGTCGTTCATGCAGATATAAAGCCCCAAAATATAATGATCACGACCTCAGGGGAAGTTCGCATACTCGACTTTGGTGTCTCTAGTGTAGTGACTCTAGAGCGTTGGAGCGCCGACCGAAATCGGAAAAATCGTTTTGCCGCAGCGACGCCTGCCTATGCATGCTGCGAACTGTTGGATGGACAACAAGCCGATCCGCGTGATGACCTCTACGCCTTGGCGTGCCTTTCTTATGAACTGCTTGCGGGGGAACATCCGTTTCAAGGCCGAACATCGACCGAGGCACGGGACCTTGGTATGGTGCCGGCACGGCCGCCGGGACTGACTCGACGACAGTGGCAAACACTTGGCCAGGGTCTTTCGTGGTCTCGAGAGGGGCGGTCGATTTCCGTACGCGATTGGCTTGTCCAACTGGGTGTAGGGCCGGAACCGGAAGGGCGATTGCCGTGCCCCGATGACCTCAGTACGGCGCCGCCACGCCGGCGGATGGTGCGGTTACTGACCGTTACGCTATTTATGATGCTATTAATTTGCACTGCCACGTTGATCTCGTTAAATCGCCCCTCGTTCGACAGGATAAACAGTGCCAATGATCCAGTTCCGAGCATTCCGGCTAAAACATCCGGCAGCGCCGATGCAACGCCGAAGGATGACATCTCGATATCGGCAGACAACGAGCCGCCGCGATTGACGTTAGAAATACCGCTCACGCCAGTCTCTTTGCCGACTGTTGATCTCGAGCCAGTTCTGCGGCCGCCTGCGCAGCCCTCAGCCCCGCGCCCAATGTTAAAAAGCGCAAAATCGGGGCAAATTAGCCTCTCTGCTGGTCGTTACGAGGTTCGCGCGGGCCAGAGCTTTGCTGAAATCCGTGTGCGCCGCCCATCTGGTTCAAATGCCGACGCTCGTTTCATCTGGTGGACCGAGTCTTCGTCGGCAAAACCTGGCGTTGATTATGTCTCGCAAGACCGGGCGATCCGAGTGTTCTCGAAGGGCGAACGAAACGCGAGTTTATTCGTCAAGCTTATTCCGAATGTTTTGCGCAGCCGTTCCGAGGTCTTTTACGTCGCAATGAATAATCCGAGACATGCCACTTCCGCAAGCGGTGTTTCGCGTGCGGCGATATTACTGCCGGCGTCCAAGTGAGGCGGTCTTGCCGACGCCGGGCTCTCCGATGACGGGGTCGATTTGCAGAGCGAGGGAATGTCTGCCAGGACCTATGTTGTTTGCGCGCGCGACGCGCCGCAGCGCGTAGTTGGTTACCACGCGACATCAACCGATGACGATGCGGTTCGCTTTTCTCAGCACCATGGATTTCTTCGCTGTCCCCTTGGCGATCGAGTCATGCACCTGCCGATCGAGGCTGTGAGGGCCACGGTGTGAGTAGAGCGGACACACGCCGAGTGGAGTCGCGAAACTTAAGGCAAACGGGCGGATTGACGTCATGCCCGCACCGCCCACCTTGCCCGGCCTGCCCGCGGTTCGGTGAGCGCGGCATCGCCCCTGCCGCGCGCGGCGCGCTCGATGAGCTGGCGCGCGCCCACGGTTTGCCCGAGGTTTCTGTGATTTCCGGTCGCACTGCCGGGTTTCGCCTCCGTGCGCGGCTGGCCATCCGGGGCCGGCTGGGCTCGCCCAAGCTGGGGCTGTTTGAGCTCGGTACCCACCGCGTGGTTCACATCCCCAACTGCAGTGTTCAGCACCCTTTGATCAACCGCGTCGCTGCCGTCGTGCGGCGCGCTCTTGTTGATGCTCGAGTGACCAGCTACTCGGACAAAGCCCATTTGGGTCTTGCGCGCTACCTGCAAGTGGTGGTGGAGCGCAGCTCGCAAACCGCGCAGGTGGTGATGGTCGGTAACTGCCCGACGGTCGAGCCTTTTGCAACGTGCTTCGATTTGATCCGTGAGCGGCTTGGGGCAGAGCTGCACAGCTTGTGGTTCAGCGCCAATATCGAGCGCTCGAATACCATCCTCGGTCCGAACTTCCAAAACTGGTGCGGGCCGGCCAGCGTGGTCGAGCGTTTTGGCGGGGCTGCGGTGCACTACCCGCCGGGCGCATTCGGGCAGAGCAATCTCGACATCGCGCAGGCAATCATCGAGCACGTGCGCGCGCAAATTACGGATGGCGCGCGGGTCGCCGAATTTTACGCAGGTGTCGGCGCCATCGGCTTGTCAGTGTTGGCGGAGGCCAGCGAGCTTCGAATGAACGAAGTCAGCCCGCATTCGCTGCACGGCCTCGAACTCGGGCTCGCTCAGCTCGACGCGGCGAATCGCGCCAAAATTTCCGTCGTCCCCGGCCCGGCGGGCGCAGCGCGCTTGGCGGCGTCCGGCGCGCAGGTGGTGATCGCCGACCCGCCGCGCAAGGGCCTCGACCCCGAGCTGACCGAGTATCTGGGCGAGTCCCCACCCGAGCGCTTCGTGTACGTGAGCTGTGGGCTCGTGTCGTTCCTCAACGACGCCGCGCGCCTGAATTCACACGGCAAGCTACGCCTCGGTTCGCTCACCGCATTCAATCTCTTGCCATTTACGGGGCACGTCGAAACCGTTGCTCGCTTCGACCGCAAGTGATGCCCGCGACGGTAATCGCTATGGACGCCGATACCAATTCACTCCGTTCGCCGCCATGGTTGCCGCTATCTCGCCGCGACGAACCAGGTAATTCAGGTGTGCCAAGCTCTCGCCCGTCGCAAGCGAGCGATGAAAGGCATCGCTTATTTTTTGCTGAAAAAGCGCCTCAATCGCATCAACGACGCGTATTGGGCTCGAAAGCATATCGCGTAGCCTATCGAGCGACTCTAGGTGATGCGCTTCGAGGTATGCGAGCCGTTCATGCAGGCCGCGAAAGCATTCATTGTGAGATGGCAGCACGAGAACGTTCGGCGGCACTTCACGGCGCAGTTTCGCCAAGGAATCCAACCAATCACCTAGAGGGTCGGCGTCAGGTTCCGTGGGAAAAACGGAAATGTTGGATGTAATCCGCGGCAGCACTTGATCGCCGGAAACAAAGATGCCCAGGCGCTCACAGTACAGACACGCATGCTCCGGCGAATGACCAGTACCGACAACCACCCGCCAGCTATTCCTGCCGATCACGATTTCATCGCCATCGGCAATTCGTCGATAACTGTCCGGAAGCGTATAAATCGAACTACCGAAGCTTCCAAAGCGCGCTCGATAGCTTTCGATCTGCGGCTCGTCCCAGCCCGCGGCTCGATAAAATTGAACAGCATCATCCGGTGCTTCACGGCCGCTGTCGGCTGCCAGCATGCGTACCGACAAATATTCCAATCGGGTAATCCATAATCGACAAGCAAAGCGTCGCGTCAACCATCCGGCCATACCGATATGATCCGGATGCATGTGAGTCACCAACACCCGCTTGACGGGTTTGCGCTCAAGCCGGTCGGCGAGCAGGCTGGCCCAGACATCGACTGTCTTTGGGTACCGCATGCCGGTGTCGACAATGGTCCAGCCGTCCCCGTCCTCGAGCGCCCAAATATTGATGTGATCGAGCCGCATAGGCAGTGGCATGCGAATCCATATGATGCCGGGCGCTACCTCCAGCGACTGACCGGGCATAGGCGCAGTCGGGAATGGATACTCGAGAATTGGTTTATTGATGCTATTTTCTCCGGATAACCCGCTAGATCCCTTCGAGATTCGCAATGGAAGAACGGCCCACGCGACCGTCCTGCAGAACCACTCCCTCGGCCCGCAAGCGTTTTGCTTGTTCCCTGTGTTGTAGTGATAACTTCGGGAACACTATGCGCCCACCGGCGCCGACAACCCGATGCCACGGGAGGTTGATAGCCTCCGGCGCTATTCTCAACGCGAATCCGGTCAGCCGTGCGCGGCCGGGTAGGCCAGCGGCTCGTGCGACTGCTCCATAAGTCGATACCTGCCCGCGCGGGATCGTGCAAACCACGTCCCAGATCGCCTGGATCGCGGGATTGTCCTCGACGCGCAGCGGACGTCGCGACCGCGATCTCTTAACGCTGAGCGGCAGGAAGATTTCAGAGAATGCCTTACTAGAACGCGCCATGCGTCTCCCGTGCAACTTCTTTCCAAGCGTGCCACAACTCGCATCAATGGCGCAAAATAGCTGGGTGACCAAAGTCCGCGGATTCGTCCTTCAGGCCAGCTATCGCGTCGTCTCCCGACCTAACGGGCAGCGCGTTCCAGTCGTCCATATCTATGGACGACTGGAGGCGGGCGGTACGTTCCTCGTGCGCGATGACCGGCAGCGGCCACATTTCTTTGTCCGCGCTGCCGATGCAGAGCGGGCGCGGGCGCTGCGGGTACCGGATCCGAAGGTCGTCGACAAGCGCACGTTTGACGGTGCGCCGGTATGCCTGCTTGAATTCGACGCTCCTGCCGAGGTCCCCGGTGTCAGGGATCGCCTCCATGCAGCTGGTATCGATACGTTCGAGGCGGACGTCCGCTTCGCGGTGCGCTATCTGGTCGAACGCGGCATCAAAGGAGGCTGTGAGATCGAAGGTGAGGCCGTCGCCGGAGTCGGCGTCACCTGGGTGTTCGACAACCCGTCGCTCCGGTCCGCTGACGTGAAGGTCGAGCCGCGTGTGCTGTCGTTCGATATCGAAACCCACGGTATACCTACGCGGCTGCTGGCGATTTCAATGTATGCGCCCGGCATCGATGAAGTGCTCATCGTGGACGGCAGCGATCGCTTAATGCCCGATAGCGCCACTCGCTGCGTTGATGAGTTCTCGGCATTGGATGCATTTTGCGATCGCATTCGGCTCTTCGATCCCGACGTCTTGACCGGCTGGAACATCATCGATTTCGATCTCACGGTACTGCAACGCATCGCCGTGCGTGTGCGCCATCCTTTCTCGTTGGGCCGGGACTCGGGCGCGATTCGTATCCGCAAAGCCGACGGCTATTTCGGCAGCGGTCAAGCGAACGTTCCGGGCCGTCTGGTTCTCGACGGCATCGATCTGCTGCGCAGCGCGTTCATACGCATGGACGATTACTCGCTCGATGCCGTGGCGCGCGAAGTTCTCGGCGAAGGCAAGGCCCTCTCCGGCGACGTGCGTGATCGCATCGCTGAGATCACCCATAATTACCGCCATGACCTCGCGGCGTTCGCGCTCTATGCGCGCACGGATGCAAGACTCGCGTTCGAGATCGTGCAGAAACTGAATGTCGTGCGACTCGCTTTCGCGCGGAGTCAGCTTGCGGGAATGACGCCCGATCGCGTGGCGGCCAGCATCGCATCGTTCGACTTTCTCTATCTGAGCGAACTCGAGAGACTGGGTATCGTCGCGCCCACCGTGAGTTCCGATGATGCCAGTGTGCACGCCGCTCAGCAGGGCGGCCATGTCCTGGAGCCCGTGGCGGGCCTGCACCGCAACGTCTGGGTGTTCGACTTCAAGAGCCTGTATCCGAGCATCATCCGCACGTTCAACATCGATCCGCTGTCGTATGTGGTAGATCCGCCCCCGGACGCCGACCTGATCCAAACGCCGGCCGGTGCCTTTCGCCGTGAACCCGCGATCCTGCCTCGAATGCTCGATGAACTTTTTCCGCGACGCGAGGCGGCGAAGAAGATCGGCGATGACGTGGCGTCGAACGCGATCAAGATCCTGATGAACTCGTTCTACGGCGTCCTTGGCACATCCGCCTGCCGTTTCTACAACCCGGCACTTGCCAACTCGATCACCGGTACGGGCCGAGAAATCCTCCTGTGGTCGAAACGGTGGTTCGAAGCCGCGGGTTTCAAAGTGCTCTATGGCGACACGGACAGTTTGTTCGTTCATTCGCACGGCAGCGATCCGGATCAAACGCGCGAACAAGGTCGGCAGCTGGCCAAGGCATTGAATGGCGAGCTTGCGCGCTACATCGGCGAGCGGTGGAGGGTAACGAGCCGCCTGGAACTCAAGTTCGAAAAGCTGTACCTGAAATTGTTCCTGCCGCGCTCACGCCACAGCACGCGCGGCGCCAGCAAGCGCTACGTCGGCCTTCGCCATGGCGGCGAGATGGACAACATCGAGTTCATCGGCATGGAGGTCGTGCGTCGGGACTGGACCGCGCTGGCCAAGCAGGTGCAACGCGAACTCTATCAACGCCTGTTTACCGACCAAGCCGTCGATGTATACCTTGCTGACGTCGTGAGACGGGTCAGGCAAGGCGACCTTGATGAAGCGCTGGTGTATCGCAAGAACCTTCGCAAAGGTGTCGAAGACTACACTGCCACGACTCCGCCTCATGTCGTCGCCGCCCGTAAATCATCGCAGCCGGTGGGTCGGCTCGTAAGCTACGTCATCACCACCGCGGGGCCCGAGCCGATGGACAACATTCAGCATCCGCTCGATCGCGAACACTATGTGCTGAAGCAGGTGAAGCCGGTGGCGGAGCCCGTTCTGGAAACGTTGGGCCTCGACTTCGAGCGCGTGATCGGCGATAGCCGGCAGATCGATCTGTACTCCATGCTCGGCGAGGTGTGAGGTTGCGCGCCGCCGGCGCTGAGTGTCTATCTGCCGATTTAGTGCAGGGCCGCCTGCTCTTTTGTTCGTTGCAGGTGCTAATGATCGTGCTGCACGTGCTCGTTCCGGTTGTTCAACTGTTCATATTCCCGTGGCGGCTGCCGCCGCCTCGACCAGCGCACCGAGTGCATCGATATTCTTTATGAGTTCCGCCGGAAAATGATGGCGACGCTGCAAGTAGCCAGCGTCGTTGTAGCCGAACCAAGTGCGCCCTTCAGTGTCCTCCCATATGAGCACTTTGAGCGGCAGGTCGATACCGACGGTCGGTGCCGCCGCCAACAGCGGTGTCCCGGCCCTCGGGTTGCCGAAAATGACGAGTTGCATCGGCTGCAGAGTGAGTCCAGCTCGGCTCGCGTCGCCACTGAAATCAATTCGCGCGAATACGGTGAGGCCTCGGGCCCGCGCCAATGCCTCAATGCCCATCGCTGCATCAATAACTGTGCGATGCGCCGGGACAGTTCGAAATCCTTCAATCGCAGTTTCCTTTCCCATCGCAGTCTCCTTCGAAAATAAGGCGAAAAATAGCAGCATATGATCACGACCAGTTTCGTCCTTTGCGCGCGATGGTCAACCCGTTAGCAGCCGGTCGCCACAGGCTGGTGAGCGGCTTAATGCTTATTCGCCGGCGGCTCCGGTGATACCGGCTGAATTAGTGGCGTAAGATGCCCCAAGGCAATTGAGGCAGTTTCAGTTTGTTGGCGTTCGCCGGAGGCGCGGTGCGAGTAAAAAATTTGGCATTTATTCTTTGGCTATCAATAACCACCGCTGTACCGGCGTTAGCAGCGGATCACGCGGCGACCGCCTCTGCGAGCGCTGAGGTTGCGCCGTTGGTCGCGGAGATGGCGGCAGCGGCCAATTCACATGATACGGACCGGCATGTCGCATTCTATGCGCACGATCCGGCTGTCATCCTGATCTTCAACGGCGAACAGATCACCGGTTGGGAAGCAATCCGCGATAAGCAGCGCGAGTGGTGGAAGAACGGGAAGACCGACGTTGTCTACACGATGAAGGGGGAACCCGCTTTTCGCGTACTCACACGAGAGCTTGTCTTGACCACGAGCTTCATGCACTCGCGCCGCACACTGCCCAGCGGCGAATTGAGTGAAGGCGACTTCGCGGTATCGGCACTCTGGCAAAAGCGTCCGGAAGGTTGGCGCGTGATCTATTCGCATGAGTCCACCGTTCATCGATAGTTGCCGTGGGGCCCGTTTCGATTACGAGCGAGTGCCCAGCGCAACTTTAGAGCGGAATGGATCTCAAGACTGGCAATAACGGAGCGACATCGCGTCTGGGTCGGGCATACGCCTGCCCCAGACGCGAAACCGCTAGCAGCAATCTCTGCTAGCGAACTTGCCTTGCGTGTCCGAACCCATGAAAAGCCACGTACACCGTCATATAGTAGATGCCGAGCATCATCGCGGCCAGTAGCATGAGCCACATCCAATCCAGGGCATCTGCGCCCTTGCCTATATAAACTCCACTCGGAAGAAGGAGCAGCGCACTCAGCACCACAACAAAGGGCGCAAAAACGCTGGCGAGTACGACGCCCCACCTCAAAGCGGCCATGATTCCAGTCTTCATTTGCTTCTCCTTACGCGAAGGATTTTGGGGATCGAGCGCAACGCCCCAGATAGCTCGCAGGCCTAGAATTTCAAAGCGCCACGCTGAAGAACACGCTAGAAAAATACGCTCTAAAATTGCCGAGCACAAGGGGTAATGATAATTATTGGCATTTACAATATTGTTCAATGCAAGCGTCAAAAAAACGTCCAACTAATTGATTTTCAATTGTTTATTGGATATCAGTCGCCGCCTTCGAAAAGGCGGCTGATGGCATGGATTCCGATGGCAACGAGGTCCAGCCCCAGACCCGCGTCGGCCGCGCCGTGCGCGCTTGCGCCGGTCAGCAGGTGACCTCCGAGATGCACTCCCGGAGATGCGTGTTGCTCCGCGTGAGGGAGTTGGATTCGCAGCAGCGCGTCCCCTAATGCCTCCGGAGTGGGGCCGAGTTGGCGGCGATTCTCCGCGTCGGACCACATACGCATCGCCTTCTCAACGGCGTCCGGGTCCAAGAAGGAGACCGGCGCGTGGCAGTATTGGCATTGGCTGGAGTGTTCCAGATCAATCGGCGCTCCGCACTCGGAGCAGCGTATCTGGCGGACCTGCGACCGGACCCGCTGGAGTTCCGACGAAGTCAGGCTGCGAACAAATTGCTTCTCCCGCAGGAACTGAAAGAAGGGCGTGAAGCGCCCGTCGCCCCGCAGGCACCGGAAATAGGAGAACCGCCCAGACTTGCACAGGTCGAAGCCGAGCGCAAGTGCATCGCCGCAGCGCGGGCAACCCAGATGGTTTGCCACAGGCTGACGGGCGTCACCCAGGTGGGAACGAATTTCCTTGAACAATTCGATAACAGCAGCGGGCGCGAGCTGGACGCTTCCCAGGTGGTCGAACCAGATTCCGGCGCAGGTAAAGCAGAGATCCACCCGCACGGCGCCATGGTAGTTTTGTTCGAGATCCTGGGTCTGCATCGGCTGTCGACAGTTCGGGCAGGGGATCGCGGGAAGGGCATCAACGTTGGACATGGAGTGGCCAGTAGGCAGGGGCGACGGGTAACGAAGGGATAAGAAGGATAAACCACCCGTTTGCGAAGCGCACGCTGCATGCGCCCTGCGATCGCGCTCTATAATCCTTAGCATTTCCTGGGGAGAGTTATCGATCATGACGAAGACATTCTTCGTGGGAATCATGGGGGGATTGATCGGCGGAATCCTTGGCGCTTATCTGCTCATCCATCTTGAACGCGGCCCCACCATGCTGATGCCCGAAATCGCCGCTACGCCCCGCGCGCAGGACGTGGTCTCCGCGCGCAGGATTCAGCTCATAGCCGCGGACGGCAAGGTGCGCGCGCAGCTGGCGATGTCCGGGGACGGGGGGCCCGCGCTCTTTTTTTTCGATACCGCGGGAAGAAACCGCATGGTGTTGGGGCTATATTCGCCCGCCGAAGGCGAAGCTCCGTCCGTGGTCCTAAACGATACGCAACAGCGCGCGGCCGCGATAGTTCGCCTGTTTGGTGCCCGCGACACTCCGGTAGTCGTGCTGAAAAGCCAGGGCCAGGACCGCTCCGTCTACGGCCTTAGCCCGACGACAACGGATCCCTTTCTTGCGAATTACACCGGCGACGGAAAGAAAAGCGATGTATTCGGCAACTACTAAAGTGTCACGCAGACTGATTCTGGCGTGTATTGCTGTGCTCGCGTTGCCGGGCGGCTGGCTCCTCTGGCGGTACTATGAAATGCCGCATCGTCCCCAGTACGTGCTTATCAACGAGACGGGACAGCACGAGTACGATCTGGCCTTTACCATGAGCCTTAAGCTCGCCGAAAAAAAGTCCGGCATCGAAAACGCGCTGGTTCTGCTTGCGTCGTTACCGCCATCGAAGACCATAGAGCAAACGGCGACCGAGCTGTTTACGCAACTGCAGGTCGGAGCGCGACGCAATGGGCGGGGCATCCTCTATTTGTATAGCGCCAAAGAAAATCTGCTGAAGATCGAGGTGTCGTACGCGCTCGAAGGTGACATTCCCGACATATACTGCCGCCGCCTCGAAGAAGCGGCAAAGACGTACATGCTCTCGGAGGTGCCGCAGGATTTCATTTCCGAGCTCATCATTACTACTAACCTGCGCGGCGCAGGCGCGTCGAGCGACGCCGGCGATTGGTCACGCCCCAAGTGGGTCAGCAGCGAATTCCTATCGGGCGGAGGTGGAGCGCTCGTGAGTGGCTACAGTAAGTCGGTGGCCGACTACGAGGGCGCCATCCGGCGTCTACCGGAGGTGGAATTGAACGAGTTCCAACCGGCACCGGATGCCGCCGCGTCGGTAGAACGCTACCTCGCGTCGCTCGCCGCGGGGATTGGCGATCCGCGACTGCCACTCCTAACGGAGGGTAGCCGGCTCTTTCGTGCCATCGTTCCCCGTGATGAGGCACAGCAGGAAAGGATCAGCGAGTACTTTCGGACTGCCACCCCCTATCGATTGATATTCGCCAGCAATCTTGCGCTCGCGGTTCCGCAGCCCGATCACTCGAATCTGCCGATCGTGCTTCGCCGTGGAACCGACAATCTATGGTACGTGGATGAAGCGAAGGCGTGGACGTACTTTCACCGCTTCGAGGACAACGTCAATTTCCTCGTCAAGTACTCTGACAATCCGTTTCTTGGCGAATTACGCGCACTGAACCTGCCCAATATGGGTGGTGCTATTTACGGCACGCACGTGGGTACGCCTGTGTTGCCCGCATACCCATATTCATTCACCGCACTCATCCAGGCGCGGGAAGACAAAATTCGCGAAGCCCCCCACGACGCCGCAAACTATGCGGCGCTTGGTGACCTTTACCTGTTTGAGGCGAACTGGCTTTCGAAGGCGATTTCGTCGTACGAAAAGGCGTCCGCCCTGGCCCCGGGCGATCTGGCGTATCGCTGGCGACTCATGGATCTCTATCTGAACATGTCGCAGGCCGACAAAATGCTGGAAGAGCTTAAATATCTGTCGGAGCATCTGCCCGCCGATCGGCAAACGCAAGAATGGTATCGCTATTACAAGCAAGAGTACGACTTGCGCGGTGGAGGACGCTGACGTGAAGCAGAAGGCCTTATTCATGGCGCCCATGACGACCTGGAGCAGCAATCCGGACCTGACTGTTTCCGCTGATGAATTGCGTTACTACGAAAGAAGGGCGAAAAACGTAGACTACGTCATCACGGGCTGTACGTTTACGCTACGCAGGCAGCAAGGCTTTCCACGCCAATTCTACGCGGGATCCGATGATTACTTGGATTCGCTCGCCGCCTTGGCCCGCGCCATCCATGCCGGCGGCGCGCAAGCGATCCTGCAAGTGCACTCCCCGGGTTGCATGGTCAGTCCCGATCTGCAGGTAGACCCGGCGATTGACGTCGTCTCAGCCAGCGCGGTTCGTCCCGAGCGTGCCGGTTATAAGACGCCGCGTGTGCTGACCGGCCCTGAAATCAAAGCCATTACGCATTCCTACTACGACGTTACCATTCGCGCCGTCAAGGCAGGCTTTGATGGTATCGAAATTCACGGAGCCAATACCTACTTGCCGCAGCAGTTCGTTTCCCCGCTTACCAACCGGCGCGACGATGAATACGGCGGAGATGGCCTTTTGTATGTTCGCGAACTGGTTGACGCCGTACTGAACGGGAGGCTTGCTGCCCGCAAGCCCGCCTTCATTGTCGGTTATCGCTTCTCGCCTGAAGAACGAGAAGACGGCGGCTTGCGACTCCAACATACCTTCGGGTTGCTGGATGTTCTTTGTTCCCGCGATATCGATTACGTGCATGTCTCCTTGGAACGTTATGACCGCACGTCCTATTTTGACGACACCCTTATCGTGCAAGCTTTACGCGAGCGCATTAAGCAGCGCAAACCGCTGATCGGAGTCGGAAAGATAAAAACCCCGGATGATGTTGCGCGGGCGTTCTCGTTGGGATTCGACCACGTCGCCATGGGCACCACGCTATTGCTCAATCCGGACTGGCGCACGACAGCCAAGCTAAACATGGAAATTGCCGAGGATACCCTGCCATCGGATATTCCACCGGCGATGCGCCATATGTTGCTGACACATTTTGCTTGAGGACCTGGAGATAAACCCGCGCTTTGGGGCAAGTTACACTCACGGATCGGTTTAACACTTATCTTATTCATGTAAGATCACTAACCCCATTTAGTCAGCGGCGCCGTTACATACCAGACAAACAATTGCCGTTGTTTTTGCATTGAGAGGCGCTATGACCCTGACCCCCGCAACCGGCGCTAAAGTCCTGATGGGAGGCTTGGCGGTCTCCCTGTGCTCTGCCGTAGCGGCAGGCGCCGACATCTCGGCCGACCTGCACGTCGATCGGGTGACTGTCTACCAAAAGGGAGCCATCGTCACGCGCGCGGGGACGATTGACGTCCCTGCGGGAACGAATCGGCTTCTCATCGAGGGATTGCCCGCGGCGATCGAGCCCAAGAGCCTGCACGTTGCCGTCGAGAATGCTGCCGTACGTTTGGGCGGGGTTGAGGTTGAGCAGATCAACGAAGGCAAATTCGTCTCCGCAGCCGAACGCGACCTGAGGCGGAAGTTAGAACAGAAGACCGATCAGCGCGCAGCCGTTCAAGATGATGTCGCAACGGCCCAGTTGCAATTGAAGTTGCTCGATTCACTCGCCGCGAACCCAACGGGCAGTCCAACCAAGGCCACCGTCGATAGTGCGAATCTCAGTGCCGTGCTCGCGACCATGGCGACCAATTCGGCATTCGACCGCAAACGCATCCGCGACTCGAACGTGCAAATGCGAGAGCTCGATCGAGAAATCGAGAAATTGAAATCGGATTTGGCGAAGGTCGCGACGCAGAGCAAGCAGAGCACCGATATTCACGCCGCGCTCGAAGCCAAAGCGGCATCGACCACTACCGTCACAGTGACATACAAGATTACCAACGCCAGTTGGCAATGGATCTACGCGGCGCGACTCGATACCACTAAAAAGCGCATTACTCTCGAGCGGCAGGGCCAGGTCCAGCAAGGCAGCGGCGAAGACTGGAAAAACGTCGAATTGACGCTGACGACGACGCTCCCGTCGGATGATGTAGCCACTCCGCTCGTCGGGTCACTATTCGTGAATCTAGAGGAGCCGCGTCTGCAGCGGGATGTTTTTGCCCAGCAAGGGCAACTACGTGCCGCAGCAATGTCGGCACCCTCGGCCGCGCCGCCGTCAGAAGAGGCCCTCCCGACGAATCGAAAATCGGCCCGAGTCGAAGCGACGGATTATCTAGCTGACTACAAAATACCGGACCGGGCCACGCTGCTCGCGGATCGGGAGCCGCGTCTTTATCCGATCGCCGATGATGCGTTCGACGTGGACTTGGTGGCGCGCGTGGTTCCCAGCGCCGGCCGCGCAGCCCATTTAGAGGCCACGTTCAAGTATCAACGCGACGTACCACTCGAAAGCGGACAGTTGCAGCTGTACCGCGATGGAGCCTACGTCGGCGAAGCAATGACCAAGGCGTTTCTGCCTGGCGCGCCGGTTCGCATGCCCTTCGGTACGGACGAACGCATCCGTGTCGTTGTCCAGGACGAGCCATCGCAATCCGCCGAACACGGTATCCTCAGCAAGCAAGCCGTGAAGGAAACACGTCGGCGTTTTGACGTCACGAGCTATCATCCGTCACCGATCGTCGTTGAAGTGATGGACCGGATTCCGGTGAGCAAGCATGCGGACGTGCGCGTCGAAGTCCTCAAAGGAGCGACCGAGCCCACGGTCAAGGATGCTGACGGCAGGGCGGGCGTGCTGCTGTGGCGCTTCGATGCGCAACCCCAGAAGACCGTTTCGATTCGTCAGTACTACTCGATCCAGTATCCGAAGGATCGCCATATTACGGAGAGCGAGGGCGAAACCTCGGACTGAGCAACGATGAGAGCTTCGTTCCAGCCCGGGCTCCACCCGGCCCCTGCAGGGCCTCCGAATCAGAAACTCTGCTTGTATTGCAATATCACCGTGAGCGGCTGGAGGGTCGCAACTTGAGGAATGATCGTGCCCGCCGCATAGTTTTGGTACTGCGCGTAGCCCACGTAGCCGATGTCGCCGAGATTGGGTTTGGCGTTGGTCAGGTTATGCACGTTGAGCGAGACTTCCGATTCCTTGTGATTAATGCCGAACCGCAGATTAGCTAACGAATAAGCCGGCCGCGTGGACTCCGCACCGTAGCCACCGTTGAGCAGCGCTACGCTGTCGCCGGTATAGCTATAGTCGGCCGATACGAACCCGTCGATGGTGCTGGTGAGTGTTTGCGTATACACGCCGCCGAGTGAGACGTTCCAGGCCGGAGTTCCCAAAATGCGCGAACCCTCTTCGAGGCCGATGCCCTGAATGCCAAGGGCACCCGGATCGGTGATCTTGGTCTTTTCATAGCCTGCGCCGAACCGCACTTGCAACGACCTCGACAGATGGCCGTCGATCTCGACTTCGGCGCCGTTGATGGTTGCGGCGCCGCCGTTGATGTCGAAATAGTAGCCACAGGGGAGCGCGACCTGCTGCTGTAGATTCTTCCAGTCGATGTGGAATGCTGCCGCTGAAACCAGGAGACCCGGGTGGGGCAGCTGCACTTTGGTGCCCACTTCGTAGCTCCACAGAGTGTCCGACTTCAACTGGGTGATATCCGTCACGGGCAGACCCGCCAGAGAGCAGAAAGGCGCGTAGGCTTGGGCGCCACCGGCTCGGAATCCCTTGGATGCGGACGCATACACCATGGTCTCGTCCGTGGCCTGGTAGGAGATTCCCACCTTCGGGTCGGTGCCGGATTGGCTATTGTGTTGCGGATTGCTGGGCGTCGACCCGAAGTTCATGAAGCCATTGGCCGTGTAGTCGGCTTCCTGCGAGAGCCAATATTGCCGGGCCCCGAGAGTCAACGTGAACTGCTCAAGAAATTTGTAGTAGAGCTCGCCGAATATCGATTTGTCCTTCTGTATCGCCGGGTTCGTCTGCGTCCAGATTTCATCGTCGGGCCAAGGGCCCACCACGGTGTTATTGACCGTGGCCGCCACCAGACCCGTGGCGTAGGTCGGCGGAATGTAGAACTTGGTATGCGTCTGCGAGTAGAAAGCGCCGACCGTGCCGCTGAGGTTGTGCACCGGATCGAACGACACGCGCATTTCCTCGGTGAGCTGGTCGTGGAAGTGTTCGCCGTCCCACAGATAGGGTTGGTTGGGTAGGCCACTGACCTGGTAGTAGTTCGTCAGGACCTGCTGGGTGCCATAGGTGGAGTCCTCGACGTCCTGAGTGTGTCGATAAAAGAAGCTGCTGGAGGAGACGAACGACCAACCTTGTCCGGTGTATTTCAGGTCGAGCGACGGCAATGCCCAGACGTCGGAGGCGTGCGGCTGAACGTCGAAGGCTCGATTCAGCGTGTACACCGGCGTGAACGAAGGCAAAGGCGCGAAGGTCGCCGGAAACCCATGATCGGCCGTATTTTGGAACATGACGCGCAGCGTGGCGTCGAATTTGTCCGTCAATTTCAGAAGCGCCGCAAGGGAGCCACCAAAAGTGCTCACGGCTCCTTGATTTCCGACGCTGGTGCGGGGCACCGAGAGCAAGGGATCGGCAACGGCGGGACTGGTCGGATCGGGGAACGTGCGCGTGAGATAACCCGCGTCATGATTGAAAAACAGCACTGTTCGAACTGCCAGCTTGTCCGGCACCAGCGCGAGGTTGCCGACGATGCTGCCACCGCCATCGGCGCTGCCACCCCCGGATGTGACACCGGCCTGGGTCGTGAAGCTGAATTCGTCCTTCTCGAGATTGGGTTTCTTGGTAATGAGGCGGACATTGCCGCCGAGGGAGCTTTCCCCGAACAGCGTGCCCTGGGGGCCCTTCAGTACCTCGATATTGTCGATGTCCAGCACCCGTGGATCGACCGAACCCGGCACCGGTGTGTCGTCTATATAAAATCCCGTCGCTCCGGCCGTCCCGAACAGGTTCTGGCCGGTAATCCCGCGGATGGCAACCGACCGGGCGTCTGCGATGCCGGTGGGACCACCGCCATAGCTGAAGGACACGTTGGGTGTCTTCGTCGCGTAGTCGGTAAAGGACTGGATGTTGTAGCTCTCCAGAGCCTCGCCCGTGAACACGGTGATGCTGACCGGCACGGTGGCCAGCGATTCATCGCGCTTTCGCGCAGTGACGGTAATGGTCTCCAACAACTCGGTATCGGCCGACGCTGACGCAGCGGCATCCTCTGCACGCGCTCCTGCGGCATTCAGTGCAATGCCGCAGGCCGCAGACAAAATCAGCGATCGCGCAAGCAGGTTTCGACGAAGCATATCCCCAGACAGTTTTGCGGTGGCCGGGAATGGTTCTGTTGCGACCCCGCAACGGGACCTCGTAGTGATCTTGGTATCATTAGCGCAAACGGCACAGGACACAATGCCATCATAAGTCATCACAACCCCCTTGCTAGGCATGCAGTACATATTCGTTTTATTGTTATAGTTATAATATAACAGCAAACTTCCTGCCTCCATAGTTTTTCAGCACGCTGACGCTTCCAGCCGGCGCAGGGGCGTCGCCTTCGGGGTCACCGTGAACGGCGACTTCCCCAGTGAACATGCCGCCTGCGCGGCCTCGACGGTTCGCGTTCGACGAATTGACGCTTTTTGAGATTCGGGCTTTTGCTTTCATTTAAGTACGATTAAGCTTTGCCGATGATCCATCGAGGGGAATGCCATGGCTTTTTCGCTCTACGCCGCCACTATCCCGTCCTACCGACAGATCTTGGGGTCCGTTGCTGGCCTACTCGTTAGAGCGGAGACCTTCTGCAGCGAGAAAGGGATCGCACCAAATGACATCATTCAGGCCCGCCTCGCCGACGACATGTTGCCCTTCGCGTATCAGGTGAAGTCGACGGCCGTTCACTCGCTCGGCGCCATCGAGGGCGTGCGCAAGGGTGTCTTCTCCCCCGATATGACACCACCGCCCGAGAATTTCGCGGCGCTCAAGGTGCGAATCGCGGGAACGCTCGCCGCGATTGAGGCGATCGAGGCGACCGAGATCGACGCCTTCTGCGGCCGCGACATGCGTTTTGCGTTCGGCGACCGCCATATCGACTTCACCGCTGAGAATTTCCTGCTTTCCTTCTCGCAACCCAATTTTTACTTTCATGCAACCACGACCTACGACATCCTGCGCTGGAAGGGGGTTCCGATTGGGAAGCGCGATTTCATGGGCAAGCTGCGCACGAAGACGTAGCCAATCTAGCGGCATTCGGGAAGTGCGAAAAGCAGCCCGCCGGCGACGCAAATTCAAAGTTGTTCTGCGGCCATCGACTCGGACCGGTAAATCTGTGCTCTGATTGGCAAATTCGCAGCGAATCGATACGAGTCCCGTGAAGACTGAAGTAGGGTACCGGTTGGACGAGCAAGCCGGCTCGTGGGGCCCCGCGCCCCATGCTGGAGACGCTGCAGATGCTTTCGAAAACTTCCATCCAAATCGTGGTGGCGGCCGTCGCGCTCGCCCTCCCGGTTACGCGCTTGCAAGCAGATCCCACCGCACTCGTGGACGGCCCGGCGGGATATGACGTCGCATGCTCGATTCAGGGTTCATCGGGATTGCGAGCCTGTGACGAACTGCCGTCGACGCGCTCCTGCGATGCGGAGGCTGACTATGCGTCCCAACCGTCAACTGAATCCACGGGCATCGCGCTTGTTAATCGCAGCGACAAGCCGGTCAAAGTCTATTGGCTGAACTTTCAGGGGCAACGAGTACTGTACAACAAGTACCTTCCACCGGGCGGTCGCCATACGCAGCAGACATTTATCGGCCACAACTGGCTTGTCACGACGTTGACAGAACAGTGCATTGGGATATTCAAAACGGCCCCCCAGTCAATCGTCGGCGATGTATCAGTGACCATCGCACCTCCGCCAATTCCCGAGTACGGGCAACCGCCTCCGCCTGAAGAAAACCTCATTTGGACCCCCGGTTACTGGGCTTGGAACGAGGACATCAACGATTATTATTGGGTGCCGGGTACCTGGGTCGCCGCACCGATCGTCGGGTATCTGTGGACTCCGGGCTATTGGGCCGTACAGCGCGGGGCGTTCGCTTGGTACGCGGGATATTGGGGTCCGCATATCGGCTTCTATGGGGGCATCAATTACGGCTATGGCTATTTCGGCCGGGGATTTGTCGGCGGCTCATGGCGAGATGGCCGCATGATGTACAACAGCGCCGTAACCAACGTCGGCAATTTCCAATCGACTAACGCCTACAACCAGCCCGTGGTTAACAATGCATCGATCACGCGGGCGAGCTATAGCGGCGGTGGTGGCGGCACCAGCGCCCAACCCAACGCCGCGGAGCGCGCAGCAGCGACTGAATATCACATTCCACCAACCGCGGCGCAACTTCTGCAGCTTCATGCAGCTCACAACAATCCCGCGATGCGCGCCACGTTGAACAACGGCCATCCGTCGATCGGCGCGAATTCACGGCCCGGGGAGTTTTTGAGTGCTTCCATGCCTCCGGCTCAACATGCGGGAACTCTAAGCGCCATACGTGCCATACCGCCGCCGCATCCTGCACGAGGGGTCGGCACTGCCGTGCCAAACGGGGCCGCGCCCGCAGCCTCGGCATCCCCGGCCGCTCACGCGCAAAACCAGCCGCGCACGCCTCAACTGCAGGCACACGTTGCTCAAGGGCCGGCGGAACAACAATCCGCGCCGCAGGAGAATCAGCAATCCCATCAGAACTCGCCCCAGACGCAGCCGCGATCAGTGGCGCATGCAGCGGGACATCCGCCCTGACGTTAACGATGGGGACAAGAATACATCTGCCACAGCCCAGGGACGCGGCTCACTGGTCGGCGACCCTCATTTACCAGGCCTTGGAGGAACTCGTCGCTCAGTTCGACTCGGTCCAGCGAAGTCTGCCTTTGTGCGGCCATCTATGCCGGGCTGGAGCAGGGGCCTGAACTGCTTTATATATCGCCCATCCGCGCCACGCGCGTCAAGCGATCAAACGGATGTATTCATTGCGAAAGACGCCGGTCCAGGTTTGCCAAGCCCTACGGCTTCGGCGACGATAACCGAATCGCGATCGGACAGCGATTCTAACGCGCCACGCCCAGCGCAAAACGCAAGGAGCGCGGAACAAGGCGCGGAGCGCGGCTCCTACGGCAGGCCCGTCGCCTTCCACGATTGCACGCGGATCGATGGTTAGTACCTGCCCGGCGGTATCCGAAGAAAATCTGAACGCATGTACCGTGCCAGGGGGGAACGATGATGGCAACCGGCCCCGCGACAGGTCTATTTCCTGTCGTCCAATGCGATCGCGACCGGCCCGGCGGCGACCCAGAGGATTTGATGCAGCCCGCGATGCGTATGGGCCGCTATTTCCCAGTTATGCAGCCGGCTGCGCGACTGGATCGCTTCGATGTGCAGTAAGTCCGAAGCCGGGCTCCGAGCTGCCTCGCCGTAAAGTGCGAATGTAGGTGTCGATAGTTTGCGCGCTCGTCGACCCATGGCGCAACGATGTGCAATTTGTAGAAAAAGTGCAAGTTCTTCAAGGGTTTTGACATGCTGAGCGGCTGATACGCGTCTAGTATTAGTGTTGGAGAGTTCGCTACACCCCAAAGATTGAGCGAGGACTGCGCAATGTTCATTTTTGATCCCTATTCGTCGGTGGTCGACGCGGACCCCTTTCCTCTGTACGCGCAACTGCGCGACGAGTATCCATGCTTCTGGAGCCCCGAGGCGGAAATGTGGGTCTTGTCGCGATACGCGGATATTCTTGGCGCTGGCCTCGATTGGAAGACATACTCATCGGCGCGGGGCAACCTGATGACCGAGCTGCCGAACCGAGCCGGCGCAACGCTCGGTACGACCGATCCGCCGCGGCACGATCGGCTACGCGGATTGATCCAGCATGCGTTCATGAAACGCAATCTGGAGGGCTTGAGCGAACCGATCCGCGAGATCGCAAGAAATGCCGCCAATGCGCTACGTGGCAACCAGCAGTTCGATTTCATCACGGAGTTTTCGTCCAAGTTTACGGTACGCGTGCTTTTCGCGGCACTTGGCTTGCCGCTGGGCGATGAGCAGGCGGTGCGCGACAATGCGGTCCTCATGGTGCAGAGCGACCCGCTGACGCGCGCCAAAGGGCCGCAACACATTGCGGCATATAATTGGATGCAAGATTACGCCGCGCGTGTGATAGCGGAACGACGCAAACATCCGCAGAACGATTTGATTTCTCACTTCAGTGCTGCTGAAATCGAGGGCGACCGACTCGATGAGCGCGAAGTGCTGCTTACTACGACCACCTTGATTATGGCGGGCATAGAGTCGCTCGGCGGGTTTATGGCCATGTTTGCCGTGAATATGGCCGAGCACCCAGACGCACGCGCCAGCGTCGCGGCCAATCCGGCGCTTCTTTCAGACGCGATCGAGGAGTCCCTGCGATTCAATACCTCGGCGCAGCGCTTCCGGCGCTGTCTACAAAAGGATGTTACGTTGCACGGCCAGGCCATGCGCGCGGGCGACTTTTTGTGCCTTGCCTATGGTTCTGCTAACCGCGACGAACGGCAATTTCCCAATCCCGACGTGTACGACATCACGCGTAAACCGCGCGGCCATCTCGGGTTTGGCGGTGGCGTACACGCGTGTCTCGGCACAGCAATCGCACGCCTTTCAGTTAAAATTGCGTTCGAAGAATTGCACAAGGTCATACCCAACTACACGAGGGCGGAGGAATCGCTGCAATGGATGCCGTCCTCAACCTTTCGTAGTCCGCTGCGTCTGGAGCTGGCGATACACTAATTTCGCTTTGCATACCAGCGGCACCGATAGGCATGCCACTTCTGTCTGCCGCCCGATCGGCGTACCCTTTCCAACCCGGGAAGTGACTCCGGATCAACGCTTTTTCAACAGGAGATTAAAATGCAATTAAAGGGCAGCAAAACCGAAAAGAATTTGAAGGACGCCTTCGCCGGCGAGTCCCAGGCGAACCGCCGGTACCTGTATTTCGCCGCCAAGGCTGACGTCGAAGGCTACAACGACGTGTCGGCGGTGTTTCGCTCCACCGCCGAAGGTGAGACGGGCCACGCGCACGGACACCTAGAGTACCTCGAGGCTGTGGGTGACCCGGCGACGGGCCTGCCGATCGGGCCGACCAAGGACAACCTGAAAGCCGCCATTGCGGGGGAAACGCACGAGTACACCGACATGTATCCCGGCATGGCCAAAGCGGCCCGCGAGGAAGGCTTCTCGGAAATCGCCGACTGGTTCGAGACTCTCGCCAAAGCCGAGCGCTCGCACGCGAACCGCTTTACCAAAGCGCTCGACACGCTCTGATCGATGTGGCGCGCGCTGGGGTGCGTCGCAAGACGTTCGTTCCAGAGACATGAAATGCCGGACCGTCGGCCGGGATGTACAGCGCGTCCCGGCCGACATCCGCTCGTATTGAGGTAGCCGCACGATGAATGACGACAAAACCAGCATGAGGTCGCGGGAGGGCAGCCTCGAGGCGCCTACTCGCCATCCGGTCGAGTGGAAGAGCGCTGAGTTCTACGACGAATCGGCCCTCTTCAAGGAGCTCGAGCGGGTCTTCGAAATCTGCCACGGGTGCCGGCGCTGCTTCAGCCTATGCAACTCGTTTCCTACGCTATTTGATTTGGTCGATGCCTCGTCCACGGGCGAGGTGGACGGCGTCCCGAAGAAATCTTATTGGGACGTCGTGGACCATTGCTACTTGTGCGACATGTGCTACATGACCAAATGCCCGTACGTGCCGCCGCACCCTTGGAACGTGGATTTTCCACACTTGATGCTGCGCGCCAAGGCCGTCAAGTTCGAGCGCGGCGAAACCACGCTGCGCGATAAGGTACTGTCCTCCACCGACTTGGTAGGCTCGCTGGCGGGGATCCCCGTCGTCGCCACCATCGTGAATGCCGCGAATCGCTCCGTCCCTGGCCGTGTGCTCCTCGAGAAGACGCTCGGCGTGCATCGCGATGCGCCGGTGCCCGAATATCACGCCGATACCTTTCGCCACCGTGAGGGACGCCGTGCCAAACCCGTGCTGACTCCGGTGCCGACCGAGGCGACCCGCGGGCAGGTGGCGCTGTTTACAACCTGTTATTGCAATCGCAACGAACCCGATATCGATGCGGACTTGGTGGCCGTGTTCGAGCACAACGGCATCCCCGTGACGTTGACGCATCAGGAGAAGTGCTGCGGGATGCCGAAGCTCGAACTGGGCGATCTGAAGGCCGTCGAGCACTTAAAAAACGTCAACATCCCGGAGTTCGTGCGTCTGATCGATGCCGGCTACGACTTGGTCGCGGCGATTCCATCCTGCGTGCTGATGTTCAAGCAAGAGCTGCCGCTGCTGTTTCCGGACGATGCGTTCGTGCGCAAAGTGCAGGAACACATGTTCGATCCGTTCGAGTATCTGATGCTGCGCCACAAGGCGGGCGCGCTGCGCACCGATTTCACGCGCGAGCTCGGCAAAGTGTCCTACCACGTCCCCTGTCATCTGCGCGTGCAGAACATCGGACTCAAAACGCGCGATGTGCTGCAGTTGGTGCCCGGCACGACGCTCGACGTCATCGAGCGCTGCTCTGGCCATGACGGCACCTACGCCGTGAAGAAGGAATTCCACGATATTTCGATGAAGATCGGGAAAAACGTGATCGAGCGAGTCGAAAAGGCGGAATCCGCCTGGTATTCGAGCGACTGCCCGATGGCTGGGCACCAGATCGAGAACGGTATCGCTTCCGAGAAGCCACCGACTCACCCCCTGTCGCTGCTGCGCTTGGCTTACGGACTTTAGGAGCTGGTATTCATGAGTGCCAACAATGGCCGCACGCTGACGCCGGCGGACCTCTTCACCCTTGAGCATTACGCGCGCATGCGCGCGGCGTTTCGGGCGCGCGTGCTGGAACACAAGAAAGTGCGCAACATCGCGGTCGGTCCGCACACCACCTGGTGTTTCGAAGACCGGCTCACGGTCCAGTACCAGATTCAGGAGATGCTGCGCACCGAGCGGATCTTCGAACCGGATGGCATCCAACAAGAACTCGATTCCTACAATCCGCTGATCCCTGACGGGACGAATCTCAAGGCCACGCTGCTCATCGAATACACCGACCCGGAACAGCGCCGGATCGCGCTCGAGCGCTTGAAGGGCATCGAGACGCGCTGCTGGTTGGGTGTCGGCGATGAGCGTTTTTATGCGATCGCCGACGAGGACCTCGAACGCGAGAACGAAACCAAGACATCGGCGGTGCATTTCCTGCGTTTTGAATTGAGTTCGACGGCATGCGCCGCGTTGAAGGGCGGCGCTCTGGTCGAACTCGGAGTCGATCACGAGGCGTATCGTCACCGAATCGTAATCAGCGCTGCCGCAAGCCGTTCCTTGGCGGGCGATCTCGCGTGAGATGCCTACAAACTCATTACCGCTCGTCGCTGAACTTGATTGCTGCATGGGTTCCATCGCAGAACGGCTTGTTCTGCGAGGCGCCGCAGCGGCACAAGGTTGCGCGGTTGCGCACTTCATATCTGAAACCATCTGATCCGATGACCTGAACCCCGCCTCTTAACCAGACAGGTCCCGAGCATCCTTTGGCGGGGTCTTCGATGAGCGCAATCGATGGCTCATAGTTCGGTTCGATCGCATGACCCGACGTGTTATCCCACGCGACCAGCCGCCCCGACGGGCAGTCGCCCGCCTGCTTCACAAAATGTTTGCTCGCCGACGGGTCGTCGGTCTGGTTTACAAGATTCCATACCTGACCGTGCGGATCGCAGAAGCGGGCGAACGCACACAAGCTCTCCACGTCCGTCAATGACATCGCCGGACCTTGAAAGACTTTGGCTTGATCCTTGTACGTTTCGCGGCTGGCCGTTTCGGTGCCGTCAAATCCGACTTTCGTATGCGACCCGTCGCAGAACGGTTTTCTCGCACTATGGCCGCAACGGCACAACGCATATCGCGCCTGGGGAGGATAGGCCTGTCCCGGTACCCATCGAACCGACTCCCCGGTTGCGTTCGTGCCAATGGTTTGCTTGGTCAGCGGCAAGTCGCCCGCGACCATGTACGGACCATCCTTGGCAATCGTTACCGTTGCGTGGACCGATTTCTTCTGATTCAGCATGGTTCTCCGCTTGACGCTCAATGTGGGAAGGACGTCATGCCGCTAGAGCTGAGCTGCACGACGGGGATATCCGCGTCGGGGTACACGTGCTTGCGCACCGACCACGTACCGTGGTCGAGCCCCCACTCAGAGGCATCATCGATGATTTTAGTCCCCAGTGTGAACCAGTGGGCGCAGATGCAGAGTATGCGATTTGGTCGAGGCGCGCTTTTGCCAAACCGCTCCCATGCCTGGGTGTAACGATTGCTCTCCAGTGCATTCATCGGATTACTCGGCTCTCCTATATCTTAGGCGGCGGATGCGCCGCAATCAGATGTGTAACCGACGGCGGGCCTTTGAGGAGACGGTGAACGTGCTGCTGGAGCACGCGATCGGCGTTGGTCACCCGCTTGTGCTGCCGCAGGTGCTCGAGCCACGACTCAACGAGAAACGTCTCCAGAAATCTCCCTGGTTCGGCGACATCCTCGAACAGGCCCCACGCGTAGGCGCCGTCCCGGCCGCGTTCATGTGACAGCAGGTCGAGGCCGCGGAGAAATGCCTCGCGGTTGGTTTCGTCGATCCGGTATTCGACCGTCACCAGGACGGGTCCCGCATCGCTCTCGACCTGTTGGCCGAGAACCGGGTTGGGCCAATGCATGGATGGCGTGAGGTCGAGCGCGGCCCCGGTCTGTAACTTCCAGCGCCACGTCAGCGGTATGGCGAGCAGCACACCCGCTGCCGCGATGCAATGCGCCATGGGTACGCCGCCAATGCGCGCTACCTGACCCCACAGCATGCTACCGAGCGTCAAGGCCCCAAAAGACACCGTCACGTAGGCGGCGAGGCCCCGGCCCCGAACCCATTCGGGCAATGCCAGCTGTGCTGAGACATTCAATGTGGACAGCACGGCAATCCAGCACACGCCGGCGATGATGCTGGCCCCCAACGTGGTCGCGGGGACGCGGGCGACGCCATACAGAAAAAGCGCGACCGCAGTTCCGATCGATCCCACGGCTACGAGCCGGTTTGGCCCAAGGGTCGCTTTGAGCCACGGCAGTGCAAAGACACCCCCGATTGCGCTTGCGCCAATCGCGCCGAGTACGATGCCGTAGAAGGTCGCGCTGCCGCCGACTTGATTGCGCGCAACCAATGGTAGCAAGGCCCAATAGCAACTTGCGAAGAAAAAGAATCCGACGGCGCGCAGCAAGGTCGCCCGTAGATGTCGATTATTCCGCGAATGGCGTACACCGGTGCGCAAGGCACTGAGGAAGCGCTCCGCCGGCAGCTGGGAGTCTCGAGTTGGCGCCGAACGCCAACGCACTAGCGCTCCGATCACGCCCAGGTTGCTGACACTATTCACCCAGAAAGGTGCCGCGATCCCGAAGGCCGCTGTGATGACGCCGCCGAGAGCGGGTCCGAGGGCCCGGCTGACATTGATGCCCATGCTGTTCATTGCGACCGCTGCGGGCACCTCCTGCCGCGGTACCAGCTGCGGCACGACTGACTGCCACGCCGGCGCACTCGCTGCCGATCCCGACTCGATCAGTAAGGTGAAGATCAGCAACGAGCTCGGACTGATGATACGGAACCACACAAACGCGGCGAATACCGTCGAAACGACGGCAATGAAGACCTCGGCACCGATGAGGAAGCGACGTTTGTCAACGATGTCGGCGAGTGCGCCTGCCGGCAGCGCCAATACGACCATGGGCAGCGTCGCGGCCACCTGGACCAGTGACACCATCAGCGGATCGGCGTCGAGGCTCGTCATCAGCCACGCGGATGCCGAGCTGTACATCCAGGAACCGATGTTCGAGACAAGTGTCGCGATCCAGATGACCGTGAATACCGTATGCCGGAACGGACTCCACGGCGAGTGGGCTACCTGCGTCGCGTCCTGCCTCTGCAACGGTGGGGCGGGAGGTTCAACCTGCGCCGCGGTGCCCGCTGCGAGTTGACTCAAATAGGAACCACGTGCGCCGCTCGGTTTCATCGATCCATACCTCGATCAGGCTGGCGGTTGCAATGTCGCGGTGCGTATCGCAGACGTTATGGGCCTCGCGCAGACTCGCGGCGAGCGATTGATTGTCCCCGGCCAGCTCGGCGAGCATATCCTGTGGCTCGACGTAGTCCGCGTCGTTGTCCAGCACGCGTTGCAACCGACCTATATGGCCGACGGATCTCAACGTGGATCCGCCTATCTTACGGATGCGTTCAGCGATGGGATCTGTCATCGCAAACAGCTGGTCGCTCTGCTCGTCGAGCAGTAGATGATAATCGCGGAAGTGCGGCCCGCTCATGTGCCAGTGAAAATTCTTCGTCTTCAAGTAAAGCGCATAGATGTCCGCGAGGATGGCATTCATGGCCCCGGCGATGTCCCGCGTGGCCTCGGACTTCAGGTCCGTGGGCGTCAATAGTGCGGCCTCCCGCCGATGTTGAAGCTCCTTCGCTTTACGTTCAGTCAGTTTTTTCATGTCATTTCCCCAGGAGGTAGAGTGTGTTGCTCACGTTGGTATCCCCTCCATGCATGATACGGCTCTTTAGTTCGACAGGAACAGCTGCACTGCGGTCGGCGCCGGTAGCCCTACTTGGCGGCTGGTCGGTCGTGTGGTCAAATTCTCACCGCGATGCGGGGCTATAGTGCTACGATCTGTGCGCTATCGAACAATCAATGGAATGGAAGGGCCATTCGCTATGCCGAACGGTAGTGCAGGACGGGCCCACGTGGTCATCGGCATGCGTTTCATTGGCATTCACGCTGCATAATGGCGCGATCCTTAGATCTCAGGAAAAATCACCTCTTAGGCTGCTTGCCGGACGCTGAATGGCAGCGCTGGTCGCCGCTGCTCGAGCGCGTTCAAATGCCGCTAGGCCAGGTTCTCTACGAATCAGGCGTTACGCTCGGCTACGTGTATTTCCCTATCACCGCGATCATCTCGCTGTTGTACGTCATGGAGAATGGAGCGTCAGCGGAGATCGCGGTCGTCGGCAACGAGGGTCTTGTTGGAGTTTCGCTTTTCATGGGCGGCGAATCTACGCCGAGCCGTGCGGTGGTGCAGAGCGCAGGCTTGGGATGCCGACTCAAAGCGCAGACGATGAAGGCAGAATTCGATAGGGCCGGTCCGGTACTCCATTTGCTGCTGCGCTACACGCAAGCGTTGCTCACGCAGATGGCCCAAACAGCAGTTTGCAATCGGCATCACTCGCTCGACCAACAGCTTTGCCGTTGGCTTTTGTTGAGTTTAGACCGCTTGCAAGGCGACGAACTGGTGATGACCCAGGAACTCATTGCCAACATGCTGGGAGTTCGCCGCGAAGGCGTGACCGAGGGCGCTCTGAAGCTACAGAAATCGGGCCTCATTCGGTATGCGCGCGGACATATCACCGTACTGGACCGCAAGGGACTCGAGGCGCGCACGTGCGAGTGCTACGCGGTAGTCAAACGCGAGTACGACCGACTGCTGCCGCCGGGGTTCGCCGCTTAGTGATCGTTACTCCGCATGCTGGCCATGGGGCGCATGGGCGTCAAAATATCCATGCACCTTTGCTGCAATCTGCGGATCAGTCATCTTATCTTCCGTCTCCACTGCCAAGATCTGTACCTTGGGCTCCATTTTCAGGATCCGCTTTTGCAGCTCGCCTTTAGCTTCCCCCGGCCCGAATAAGATCACGCTGCCGGTATCGCGAAGGGCCGCAATCACCGCGTCGTAGTATCCGTTGAGCTCGCCCGTGAGGGCGCGCTGCCGTTTGTCATCCGCGGGAACTTGAGCTGCTTCGTAAGCGCCTCTCAATGGGGAATCGCCGCCCCGTTCAAGATGCTTCTCCACATGCGAGACGATGACCGTGATGCGCTCACCACCGGGCTCGAGGGTGACGATCACGGCTTTACGATGATCAATCCAGACGCCGGCTTGTTCAGTCAATTGCTTCTCCATGTGGGGCTGGCGAGTAAGCGGCAGCGCGCATATTCGATTCTAATGCTCAGTGCCGCCAACGGCATAGTAATGGTTGTGCGCAATGGAACGCAATTCTCGTCCGCAGCGCGATACGCGCAGCGCTATGTGCGCTGCCAGACGGTAGTGACGATCTCGGCCGTACGCTTGCGGGGTCAGCATGGGAGATATTCTTGCCCGTCGGCCAAAACCACTTGTTACGCGGCGGATATAACGACTTATCTCGATGTGATGCACTAACGTCAATCTACTTCAGTGCGCCCGTAACCGCCTCTGCCCGTGGGCAACACGAACCATCGTGAAAAAATTACGTAGACGAAGCCGGAAGCGAACGCCGTCGGCAGGGAAGCGGTCATCAGCCGAAACGGTCCGTGGGATACATAAGTGAGGGGATTGAGCAAATAGATATACACGGCGCAACCGATCCCCAGTGCGATGATCGCCGCGGGGTTGAAACCGGCCCAGAATGCGTAGGCTCCGGTAGCGGAGGCGTCGAAAATGGCGCGAATGTCGATATGGCGCCGGCGCAAGAGGTAGTAGTCGGCGATCTGAATGCCGCAAAGAGGTGCGAAGCCCACGCCGATAAACGCGAGAAATGCGCCGAAACTAGCGAAGAACAACTCGGGAATCAATATCCCGACGAGTGCCACCGGCGCCAATGTCATCAACAGGACGATGCGCCACGGCAATTTTTCAATCACTCGAAAGTTTCGCAGGCCGACCGCCGATGCGTAGATCCCCGCGATGGCAGTACCCAGGTTGGCTGCAGCGACAAAGCTGAGGGCGATAACCGCATAGACGGGACCGCCCACGGTCCGCAGCCAATTCGACGGATCCGAAGATTTCAGGACGAGTACGCCCGCGATTCCGATCATGCTCAGCAACGGAACTGGAGCCCCCATCCCCAGCATGACGGGCACGGCGGCCGTCCTGCCGTTGGGCGCCATCCGGATCATTGCCCCGATGTACGCCCACCATGACAGCAGCGACGAAATGCCAATTTCCACGCCGGTGGTGTAGTTCCACAGAGCGTCGGGACGCGCCATGCTCGGCACCGCCGCTGCCAGAGCCGACCATTGCCGGGAAACGAGCAGCCATAGCATCCACAATCCGACGAATACGTGGAGTACGAGGAAACCCGAGATGCGCGTAATTCCGCTCGCTCCCCGCAATAGAACCAAGTAGACGAAGGTGCAGGCGATCAGTGTGGTCATCGGAATGACAAGTCGGCTGCCGACGCCCGGAGTGAACCAACCTAAGACGATCAACAGCTGGGTCAGTGATTTGGCAAAGAATATCAGCAGCAGCGAGTTCCATCCGATGATGGACACGAATTGCATCAGTGCAGGGATCACCCACCCTCTTGCGCCGAATTGCGGCTTCGTCGAAGCCACCGAGTCGATACCGAAGCGGATGCAGGTCGGGCCGGCGGCGAGCAGCACGAGCAACATGCCGATCATGCTTCCCGCCGTGAGGGCAAGGCTTCCTTGAAAGAAATTGAGGTAGTATCCCGCGTATTCGCCGATGAGGTAGCACCAGGTCGCCGCTGCGGCCGTGGCGAGCGCGATGGCCAATCGAAACGGTCCCCACGTTCTTTCGGATCGCAGCAGGGGCCACGCGCTTTCATCCGCGGTCGACTCGGCGTGCGCCGATCTCATGCCCACCAACCAATCGACAGTAGAATGATAGGAATCAACACTCCCAAGAAAAACAGCCAACACAGGCTGGTCACGTCAAAGTCGTCGCCGCACTCACCTTGGGATTCGAGCGCGGCGATTCGCTCGTCGAGTTCGCGGGGGAGAGACTCGGGCAAGGCAGCGTCGCGTTGTGGGCGCTGCATTTATTTTTTTCTATCCGCGAAGCTTTCCGAATCCGAGTAAGGAAACCACCAGAAATCGTGCGGGTTTGCTGCCGGGTCGATCATCGAAAACTTGGTGTGGCGGAAGGTGTCGAGACCCTCCGCGCCTAATTGCCGACCCATACCGGACTCCTTGCGCCCTCCGAACGGCCCCGCATCGTTGTCGAGCAGCGGCGCGTTGACCCATACCATTCCCGCTTCAATTTCTTCAATTGCACGCATCGACTCAGTCAGGTCAGTGGTGTAGATCGTCGAACCCAGCGCGTAACGCGAGCGGTTGGCCAAGGTTATCGCCTCATCGAAGCTGCCGACCCGGCATACCGGCGCAACCGGGCCAAACGATTCCTGGTTCATGATGGCGGCGTCCGCCGGCACGTCCACCAACACCGTCGGCTCGACGAACCAACCCCGCTTCAGGCCCGCCGGCCGGCCACCGCCGGTAGCACACTTGATGCCTTGCTCGTTCGCCCGTCTGAGAATACCAAGATAGCGATTCAATTCGCGCTCCGAGGCGAGCGGGCCCATATCCACTTTTTCCAGCCCGTTGCCCACCCGCACCTTACGGGTGTATCCGATGAGCTTATCGACAAACTCCGCGTACACTTTTTCGTGCACGTAAAACCGTTCAGCCGCGGCGCATACTTGGCCGCAGTTGAGGTATGCGCTGAACGCAGCACCGCGAGCGGCCGTATCGATAGGCGCGGAGGGCATCACGATGAAGGGGTCATTGCCCGATGTTTCGATCAAGCTGCGCTTGTAACGTCGCGCACAGGCCTCGGCCACGATGCGCCCCGTGTCGATCCCGCCGGTGAACGCAACCATATGGGTGTTTTCATGTTCGACGAGCCGTTGACCCACCTTGCCGCCGCCGGCGAGCACCTGAATCAGGCCGCTGGGAAATGCGGAGAACGCGTCGACGAATTGCAGTGTCGTGAGTGTGGTCAATTCCGAGGGCTTGATGATGACGGCGTTACCGGTGGCCAGGGCCGCGGCTGCTTGCCAACACAACAGACACAGCGGGTAGTTGAACGGCAGAATGATGACGACCACACCGAGCGGATCCTTGGTCGTGAAGTTGAATTGTCCATCGACTACCGGCCCCAAAACTCGTCCCGCCTCGTGCCGGCCCACTTCGGCGTAGTAGTCGGTCGCGGTCGATGACCAGACGGCTTCGTCGACCGACTCCTTGAAAGGCTTGCCCATTTCGCGAGTGAGCATTTCGCCCACCAACGATTTGGTTTCACGCATCTTCCGTGCCGCTTCGTGCAGTAGTTCCGCACGCTTGTGATAATTGGTCTTGCGCCATCGCTTCTGGGCGAGGTTTGCCACCTCGATGGCCATGTCGATCTCCGCCGTGGTCGCCTCCACCAATTCGCCGATTTTTAATTCCGTGGCTGGATCGATGATCGCGGAAATCATCGCGCCGGACGCGGCGACAAGACGGCCATCAATCAAATGATGGCGGCTGAGCTTATTGAAGGCGTTGAGAGCTTCCACACATATTCCTTAAATTGAGATGGTCCGGTTACTGATTGTTGTGCATGTGGTGAGCAGAGCCCTCCACCGCGCTCACCCGAGCTGCCGCCGCGGCGGTGAATTACACTAACCGCCCTCCATGGGCCATGTCCAGTGGGGACGCTGCCGTGCAAGCTTCCGCGATGACGGCAATTGTACGGCTGTTGAATTTGCGAACCGTGCAGCTCCTCTGCACCGACGTAATCGTGCAGCGTGCACGGCGCGCCGACTAGCGCGGCACATTAACCATGTCTGGAACTTACCACGGGGCAGGCCTGTCTCACTATCAGTCACACCATTGGAGTATTTGATGGACCGCATTTCTAGCAATTTGCTCGGCTTGATCGGAGTAGCGGCGCTGGGCGCATCGAGTGCCGCTTTGGCCGACAATCCACTCGGGTTTTACATCGGTGCCGGCGTCGGCGAATCCCAGATCGACAACAACAACAATTACTATAACCCGTACGGCTATGGCGGCGGCTTTCACGATCACGATGCCGCATGGAAAGTGATTGCGGGCCTGCGGCCCATCTCCATCGTCGGCGCCGAACTCGAGTACATCGACTTCGGGAACGCCGGTGGTAACAACGGCTATTTCAACGGCTACTACGATTACGGCGTCAGTGCGCATCCCAAGGCGACGGTATTGTATGGACTCGGGTATCTGCCCATTCCGCTGCCGTTTCTCGATGTCTACGGTAAATTGGGCGTCGCACACCTGCAGACGAACAACAGCTTTTTTACCCAGGGCGTCTGTACGGCCATCGAACCCGGCGGGACATGCACGCCAACCCAATCCCGCTTCGATCAGCAGGATACAAAATTCGCCTATGGGACCGGCGTGCAGGCGAAGTTCCAGGATTTCGCCTTCCGCGGCGAATATGAACGCATCAGCTCGACCTACGGCGATCCGAATGCGTTCATGGTGAGCGTCACGTGGACTTTCTAGCTTCGAAAGTTACCTGTCCGTAAGGGGCTGCGCGAGGGCGGGCGATGAAACAATCATCGCCTCACCCTGCGCCGAAGTTCAATGCTTCGCTACGTGATGCTTGTGGTGATGGTGGTGATGATGATGATGGTGCTTGTGCGCAGTCTGCGCAAAAGACGTGTTTGCCATCAACAAACCCATGCCCGCGGCTAAGACCAATGCTACATACAGTTTACTCATAATCCCGTGTCACGCTCCCGTTGATAATCCGGCAGAAGTATCGCACATCAGGGCCCGGATCGCTGTTGCAAGCACGCTACATGAGCGCGTTGGCCGTCATTTTGCGTTCGGAACTACGGTCAGCCCCCAAGGTTTATCGCCCGCCTTCACGGTCGCAATGACGCGCAGTTCCCGCGTATCGATGACGGAGACGTCGTTCGACGGACCGTTGGCCGTGTACAGGTAGCGACCATCCGGGCTCAGGCCGATGCCCCAGGGGCGCGTGCCGACCGGGACGGAGGCAATGAATTTGAGACTTTTGGCATCCAGCACATCGACATGGCTACCACGGCCCGTGGTCACGAATACCTGCGTGCCGTCCGGCGATATCGCGATGCCCTTCGGGCGGGCGCCCTGACTGGCCACATGAAGAGTTTCCTTTACCTTACGAGTCTCAACATCGATCACGGTGAGGGATGCGTCGTTTTCGCCGGATACGAAGAGGGTTTTGCCGTCGGGAGAAAACCCTAGATCGCGAGGTCGCTGGCCGACGGACACGCGGGCGACCAATTTCGAATCTTTCAACCCAAGAAGCGCAACCGAATTGGCCTCTTCGGAGGTGACGCCCAACAGGCCGGCAGTGGCACTGACGGCGAGTCCCTCCGGTTCGCCGCCGACGTTGACGCTGTTCAGGATCTTACCGTCTTTGATGCGTATGACCACGGCAACCCCGGTATCTTCGCTGGCGACAAAGAGGCGAGCGCCATCGGGGCTCAGCGCCACTTGTTCAGGATCTGAGACCCCAGACAGCACCCGCTCGATGTGCCCGCTTGCCAGGTCGACGATGCCGATTCCGTCAGCTGCCTTGTCTGCCGGCGGCAGCGATTTCTCATCCACGCCCGGACCCGCCAGCGGCGAGCCGCTGAGCGCCACGAAGAGACGTTTTTGATCGGCAGCGGCTATCAGCCCGCGAGGCCGCTTGCCCAAAGGCCACGTTGCCGTAACCCGATTGGTGCTGCCATCGATGACGGTCAGGTCTCCGGAGCTTTCGTTGGTAACGAATACACGGTAGCCAGACTCAGCCGAGAGGGCGGGTATGGCGAAGGCCAGAGCAGAGCAAGCGATCACAAATCGTACGTCTTTTAGGTTCATTCGATGTCCTTGGAACTCGCGGAAGGTAAGATCCTCGTGACTGCAGTTTACAATGCGATGCACTGCGGTGTTGATTGTCAGCGAAGCTCGGCGAGAGCGATGTGTGCCGAGTCTGTGTCATTCACCGAGTCACATGTGTCACAGCTATGACACGGTGCATCAGCCGCTGCGCCAGTCGGGCGACACTGGCGCATCTCGTGCCTCTCGGTCGTGGCATTTAAGCAACGCTGGGGCTGGCTTCGATGGCGGGCACGCCGCCGCTGGGCTCCTATCCCGCCCAATCGCCGAGCCTGCGTCAACGCCGGCACATCAACATGCCGCGAATCGACAATAAAGAGCCCGATGGCACGTAGTTTGCTCATCTAGTTGAGCGAATTCGTGTTTGGGAAATGCCCACACGGATTTCCGACGAATCAACAGCAAAATCATTAGCATGAGGGGGCAAGATGCAAAGCAGCAACAATATGGCATTCAGGCTGGGTATGGCGATTACCGGAATATTGGCGGCGTCGGCAGCGGGCGCGTTCGATATTACTTCGGGTGACTGGAAGTTTTCGGTCAACGGCAATATCAACGTCGATTACATCTATTCGAGCTGCCAGTCGTCGGCGCAGGCCGTGGCGGTTACGGCTGGGCTCGCCTGTGAGGAGAGCTCCACGAGCACAAGCAAGGACGTATCGAATGTCGGTAACGGTCTATTGCCGGCCGCGATAGTGTTCGGCGTCAGTACCACACAGGACGGCTACGATCTTGCCGCTCATGTCGGGTTGTACCCAGGAATCGCTACGAACGACGGCGGAAGCCCCAATTTGCAGTCCAATGGTGGAGCGAATACCAACGTCGGTCTGGGAACCACCGGACTGGACGTTCGCCAGGTGTACATGACCTTCGGCAACAACGATATCGGAACATTCACCCTCGGCCGTAACTTCGGGTTGTTTGGGTTCGATGCCATCATCAACGACATGACGCTTCCCGGCGTCGGCGTCGCCGGCTCGGCCTCGACCTCAGCCCCGTCGAATACGACCCTGGGCTCGATCGGCTTCGGATACATCTACGTCGATACGCTGGCTCAGATCGATTACACCACGCCGGACATTGCGGGCTTCAATTTCACCTTCGGTATCTTCGATCCGCTGAATTCCCTGACGGACACGGATAACACGGCAAAAAAGGCGCCGGGAGTCCACGCCAAGGCAACCTACACGCTCAAGTTCTCTGACGACATGAAATTCTACGGATCGGTTACCGGCATCAGTCAGAAACAGAATGCCAGCGGCGAGTTTGGGTCTTATCAATACACCAGCTCGGGCGGCGATGTGTTCCTCAAATTCGATGTCGCGGGCTTCGAGATCGACGCGTCGTACTATTATGGCAAGGGGATGGGCACGACGGGGTTGTTCTTCTATGCGGACGATGGACTCGGCAATGCGCGCAAATCCGACGGTTATCTGCTCCAAGGAACTTACAAGATTGGCGCGCTGAAGTTAGGGGCCAACTGGGGCGTGAGCAAGCTGCAGTTCGCGAACTACGCCGATTCGATTGCGACGCCGGCGCTGCTCGACAGCAACAACAAGGTGACCTTAGGAGCTTACTACTCGCTGACCAAGAACCTGACCCTGCTCGCCGAAGCGAGCGATGTCTGGAGCAAAGCTCATGACGGCGGGGAAAACAAGAGCGTCAACGGCAACCTGGGTGCATTCTTGTCCTTCTAAAGGCAGCGTCGATTTGCACGGGCTGATTTCCGGGCATGTTGCGGAGATAAAAAAAAGGGCGGGCGTCGTGAGACCCCCGCCCTTTTTGGTTACCTGATTTCGACTTTACGACATGGCAGGTTTTGCGACGCCGTTTACTTTCACGGTGTTGGCCGCGATCAGATCCATCAGCTGCGGCGACAGACAATCGTAAGGCTCGAGCTTCAATTCCTTGAGGCGTGCGCGAATCCCGCCCATGTCTTCCGGCTTGGTGCCGGTCTCGATGACCGATGACACGAACGCGGCAAACGCCGGCGGGGCCCAACCGCTCTTGTCGAGACGTTCCGCATGCACGAAGGTCAGCCCGTTGAAGGCATGCTTCGGGTTGACGATCGGTCCATGCATGTGCACGCCGCAAACCGTACAGGCGTTGCGTTGAATGGTCTTCGTCGGATCAACTACCTTAAGTTTCTGGCCGTTGGCAAGCACCTTGACCTTGTCGGTTGGCACAACCGCGATCATCGAGAAAAGCGCGCCCGCCGGTCTCCAGCACTGTGAGCAGCCACAGACGTGGTTGAACAGAACATCGCTTGCAATCGATACCTTCACGGGATCGGTGGTGCACTTGCAGACCAGCGTACCACCGGCAAATCCGGGCGTACCCGCTTTAACGCCGTTATCCACGGCAGGGTGAATTTTTACAGTCATAATTGCATCCTCTATTGGTTAATAAATCGCGACGCTTCTGATCGACTCACCCGAGTGCATGAGCTCGAACGCGTCGTTGATTTTTTCGAGCGGCATCGTATGGGTAATGAGGTCGTCAATATTGATCTTGCCGTCCATGTACCAGTCCACAATCTTGGGAACGCCGGTGCGCCCGCGTACGCCACCGAATGCCGATCCCTTCCAAACGCGCCCGGTGACGAGTTGAAACGGCCGAGTGTGAATTTCCTTGCCGGCGCCGGCGACTCCGATGACCACCGAAACGCCCCACCCGCGATGGCAGCATTCCAGTGCCTGCCGCATGATGTCGACGTTGCCGATGCACTCGAAGCTGTAATCCGCACCGCCGCCGGTGATGTCGACGAGGTGCGCCACGAGATCGCCCGCAACTTCCTTGGGATTGACGAAATGGGTCATGCCGAATTTTTCGGCGAGCGCTTTGCGCTTTGGGTTGATGTCGACGCCGACGATCTTGTTCGCG
The DNA here is from genome assembly GCA_052143815.1 of Steroidobacteraceae bacterium. GTDB lineage: Bacteria > Pseudomonadota > Gammaproteobacteria > Steroidobacterales > Steroidobacteraceae > Bog-1198. The sequence goes on from JBKQSA010000110.1 coordinate 43,425, forward strand.
CCGACCAGTTTCGCGCCTTGAATGACATTGAGGCCAATGCCGCCCAAACCGAACACCACGACGTTGGCGCCGGGTTCCACCTTGGCAGTATTAATGACGGCGCCGATCCCAGTGGTCACGCCGCAGCCGATGTAGCACACCTTATCAAAAGGCGCATCTTCTCGAATCTTGGCGACCGCAATTTCCGGAAGGACGGTGAAATTCGAAAAGGTCGAACAGCCCATGTAGTGATGAATCATCTCCTTGCCGATGGAAAATCGACTGGTCCCGTCAGGCATGACGCCCTTGCCCTGCGTGGCGCGAATCGCCGTGCAGAGATTGGTCTTCTGTGAAGTGCAGGATTTGCACTGGCGGCATTCCGGGGTATACAGGGGTATCACATGGTCGCCCTTCTTCACCGATGTTACGCCGGCGCCGACGTCGACGACGATGCCTGCACCTTCATGCCCAAGAATCACGGGGAACAACCCCTCGGGGTCTTCGCCCGAGCGAGTAAATTCATCCGTATGGCAAATACCGGTGGCTTTGATTTCGACCAGTACTTCGCCGGCACGCGGTCCGTCCAGATCCACTATCGCGATCTCGAGCGGCTTGCCGGCAGCGTAGGCAATTGCAGCTTTGGTTTTCATAGGTTTCCATCCGTAGCGTTAGAACTGACATGACCGGCCGCATCGACCAGCGGGACTTTGTAACTTAGCAAAATCGAGTCGATCTGTGGTCGGTGTCCGGAGATCCACGCATCGAGGGTGTCTTTCCACTGCTTCTCGCCTTGGCGGAGGCCCATGGAAATTTCATAGTCGAACTTTATCTTCGGATCGGGTTCGAACGGGACGGCGCGCCACTTCGGCTCTTTGGCACGCTGATCGACCAACATGCTTGCGATCGGACCCCACAGGATGGCGGCATCGATTTTCCCATTCGCAAGATCACGCTCGATGGTTCGCGCCGGCGACTCGTACACGTCGCCGTTCTGATGGCTGTAGCTGACCGCGTGGTCAACCAATGCATTTTTCAGGAGCCAATCCGCACCCGGCGATTTGGTAAAGACGCCGATGTGCAGAGCGTCGAGTTTCTCCCGCGGCAATTTCAGCAGGTCCTCTGCGGTGCGCAAGCCATTGAACTCGCTACGCGATGAAAAAATCAGTGCGTACGTCGAATGCATGTACGGCAGCGTGGTCGCCGTCAGGTCGTAGTCCTTCGGGACGCCAATGATGAGGTCGCATTTGTATTGTTGTGATACCGGGTCCTTCAGGCGCAGGGTGTTGCGAATGAAACCGATGCGCTGGGGAAAAAACGTGTACTCCACTTGGAGTTTGAGGTCGTGCGCCAGTGCCTCCGCAATCTTGTTCTCGTAGCCCTCGCCTCTGTCATTCGACAGAGGCAGGTTGGCGGGGTCGGCACACACCTTGAGTATGCCTGCGCTTTGCTCGGCCACGGCCTGGTGTACGCATAGGGTCATGCAGGCGGTCATCAAAAACGTGCAGCCGCGTGCGTCGGCGTTCATGGAGCGCATCATTGACCGATGGGGTGCAGGTGACCGGGCTTGATGGCGCCATCAGACCGGCCCTTGAGATAGGCATACAGGCCTTCCCAGTTCTTTTGCATCAAGTCGCTGCCGCCCCAGGGCGGCATGCCTTTTTCGGGACGGCCGTTGATGACCGTGGTGTGAAACTGCTCTTTGGTCAAAGTCTTGAGCGAGTTCACGAGTGAGGGTCCCACCAAGCCTTCTTGCTCGGCGCCATGGCAGCGTTCGCATGCCAGTGCTCGCCATGTTTTCCAGCCCTCCAACGTCTTCGGGTCGACCTTGTCGCCATCCTGAACGGTGTAGGGGGGCGTTGAATCTGAGTCTGGTTGGTCCGCCGCTCGGGCGGTATCCGCGGTCCGGGTTGCGAGCAGTGCGGCAGCGAACAACACGGCAATCGACATCATCGAGTATACAAATCGTCTCATTAACATCTCCAGGTCGAGGCCGTGAGCGGTGAACGTATTTTTTTTACGTCCACGACCCACGGCCTCGGTTGCCTTCGCTCTAAAATTGCTTATTAATTGCTTGCGCTGCGTCCAGCCATGTCGGGCAGCGCAAAAACGAACAGCGACCCGCCCAAAGTCGTGTACTTGGCCAAGTCCTTATAGCCACCGACTGCGCCCAGGCCTTCATGGCTTTCGGTAAGTCCAGCCGCCATGCCGATGCCGGCCCAGCCGCCGATGCCCGAATACACGCCGACGTACTGCTTGCCGTTGTACGTGTAGGTGAACACATTGCCGATGATTCCCGACGGGGTCTTGAACTTCCACAGTTCCTTGCCGTCCTTCATGCTCACCGCCTTGAGGTATCCCTCGAGCGTACCGTAGAACGCGACACCACCGTCAGTGGTCAACGCACCGGACCACACCGAGAAGCGCTCCGGCTTCGACCACACGATCTTGCCCTGCGCCGGATCCCACGCAATGAAGTTGCCCATGCCACCGTGGCTGTTCGGCGTCGGGAACATCGTCAAGGTCGCGCCCACATAGGGCTGGCCCGCGGTGTACTCGATTTGGAACGGCTCGTAGGTCATGCAGACGTGATTGGTGGGGACGAACACCAGACCCGATTTCGGATCGTAGCTCGACGGTTGCTCGTCCTTGGAGCCGAGCGCGGCCGGGCAGATGTCCTTCACGTCGACGTCCGGTCCCGTCGTGCCGGGAGAGTACCTCTTGTCGACCTCCGGACGGCCCGTCTTCATATCGACCTTGGTGGCCCAATTGACGTTCGGATCGTATTTCTGGGCTACCAGCAACTCACCCGTGACCCGGTTCATGGTGTAACCGAACCCATTACGATCGAAGTGGAGCAGCGCAGGAACGTCCTTGCCGTTCATCTTGACGTCGGCGACGATCATTTCGTTGACGCCGTCGTAGTCCCACTCATCGTGCGGTGTCATCTGGTACACCCATTTCGCCATGCCGGTATTCAGATCACGCGCGAAAATGGTCATGGACCACTTGTTGTCGCCCGGGCGCTGGTTCGGGTTCCACGTGCTCGGATTGCCCGAGCCGTAGTACACGAGGTTGAGTTTCGGATCATAGGCATACCAGCCCCAGGTGGTGCCGCCGCCGATCTTCCACTGATCGCCCTTCCAGGTCTTGAGCGATGAGTCTTTGCCAACTGGGGCCATTTTGCCGTTGGTCCAGGTCATCGTCTTGGCCGGATCTATCAACATTTCGTCGTCCGGGCCCGTGCTGAACGCCTTCCAGACCAGTTTCCCGGTCTTGATGTCATAGGCATGCATACGACCACGAACACCGAACTCGCCTCCGGAAATGCCGGTGAGAACCATGTTGCCGAACACGTGCGGCGCATTGGTATTGGTCTCGCCGATCTTCGGATTGCCGTTCTTGACGGTCCAAATCACCTTGCCCGTCATGGCGTCGAGCGCGACCAACGTGGTATCGGCCTGCTGCAGAAATATCTTGCCATCGCCGAAGGCGAGACCGCGATTGACCGTGTCGCAACACATCACGGGCACGACAGTGGCATCCTGTTTCGGCTCGTACTTCCACTTGTATGTCTGATCCGAAAGGTTGATCGCATACACGTTGTTGGGAAACGGCGTATGGATGTACATCGTGTTGCCGATGACCAGCGGCGATCCTTCATGTCCTCGCAGGACGCCGGTCGACATCGTCCAAGCCACCTGCAGGTTGCCGACGTTGCTGGCATTGATCTGATCCAGGGTGCTGTGGCGGTGGTTCGAATAGTCACCCGCCTGAGACGCCCAGTTGGACGGACTGCTCATGTCTGTTTCGAGGTCCGTCGCCGCAGCGATCCCACTTAGGCATAATGACGTCGATACAGCTACAGCGCCCAGAATGGGAAGGGCGTAAAACATTTTCATAATGATTCCCTCATCTTGAGTTTTCTTGAGTTTCGACAGTTAACCAACCAATTCATCAATCCCCTTAAACTTCAACTCCGCAAAAGACCGGGAGCGCGAGCCCATGAAACTGCAATACTTATGCCACTTACGATTCTCATTCTTACTGCCCGTACTGTTCGGATTCACGGCGACCTGCGTCGCCGACGACGCCGTGCACACCGCCGCGCCCGCGCATGACTACCCTACGGTCGCGCGCGTCGAGTACGTCAATGAATGCATCGGTAAAAACGGCGGCAAGCTCGCTGCCATGTATCAGTGTTCGTGCGCGATCGACCGGATTGCCGACACATTGACCTACGATGATTTCGTGGAGGCATCGACTTTCGCGAAATACGCCACTTTGCCGGGTCAGGCCGGCAGCATCTTTCGGGATTCTGACCGTGGGCGGCAATTGGCCAAGAGTCTTCGCCAGTTGGAAGCGGATTCGCTGCGCAGCTGTGGTATTACGTCCTGACGGCGCCTTCGGTAAATCCGCGCGCAGCGAACCACCGATGTGCAGCACACCAATGATCGCGGCGAGAGCTACGATTCCAGCCTGGAAATTATGCATGTCCCCTACGCGGCATTATGCTCGCTCGCGTGCGCTTCCGTAAACTCGCGCGCGGGCCGAATCGCCTGTATCAGTAGTGCGACATGTCGCGCTACGGTTGCCAGCGTTGCTTCATTTGACTTTTAGCACTCGTATCGCGATGCTGCCGTCGGGCCAAAAAAATATTTCGCCTATTTTGCCAAGGATTAGCGGCTGGCCGGTGGGGGGAGTTCCCGATGTCCAATCAACAAATAGAGTCGCAGCACGCCGCGACCGTTGTCGGCTTCGTGCGCGGCGCTGCCGGCATGGTGCAACAGTCGGCGATCGGCGCCTCCTGGCGTCGCTGCATGATCGACTACGCGCTGGATCCGGCCCGGAACCAGGAACCGTTCGTTCTCGATGGCCACACGCTGAAAGAGCACCGCAACCGGCACGAACACCTCATTCAGGTCGCATCTGCGGAGATCGACTGGCTTTACGATCATATTGCGATGTCGGGATGCGCGTTGCTCCTGACCGATGCGGGCGGCATCGTTCTGTATGAAAAGGCGGATCCCACCGTCATGGAGATGTTTGAGCGGGCGGGATTGCAGCTTGGCGCCGATTGGAGCGAATTGCGGCAGGGAACCAATGGGATGGGAACGTGCATCGCCGAGGATCGGCCGATCCTCGTGCACCGCGATGAACACTTTCGCGCCTGCCACATCGGACTCTCGTGCACCGCCGCCCCGATTCACGATCCGGACGGCTCGCTGGTTGCCGTTTTGGATGCCTCGACCATGAACGCGCAAGGGACGCGCGAGGCTCAAACACACGTCATGGCGCTGGTCCATCTGTCGGCGAAGCTGATCGAAAAATGCCTGTTTCTACGGCATTTCCAGCGCGGCAGCGTGCTACGGTTCCATGCGCGTCCCGAGTTCGTCAATTTGCAGCATGACGGTGCCTTGGCCTTGGCCAGCGACGCGACCGTGATTGCGGCCGACGAAATGGCCATGCGGTTGCTCGGAGTCGGGCAGCGTCGCGAGCTGATCGGCCGCCGCATCGACGAAATATTCGACATTCGCGCTGAGGAGATCATCGATCCGATCTCTCCGAGCGCCGTCGGGCTGTGGCCGGTTCGCGACGCGGCTATGGGTAGACGGTATTTCGCGAGTCTCAGCCATGAAGCGGCCGATATTGGATTTGCGCGGTACCGCGTGCGCAATACGCGCGGTCCGGATGTCATGCAGCTGAAGCCGCCGCCGAGCACGAAGGACATCCTGACGCTCGAGGACCTGGCGGGAGAAGACCCGCAAATGTTGCGTATCGTGCGCAGCGCGCGCCGTGTCGCCACGTCGACCGTATCGGTCATGATCCAAGGCGCCACCGGAACGGGCAAGGAATTGTTCGCTCGTGGGCTGCATGCCGCGAGCGGCAGGTCGCCTTTCGTCGCGCTCAATTGTGCGGCGATCCCGGAATCTCTCATCGAAAGCGAGTTATTCGGCTACAAATCGGGAGCGTTCACCGGCGCGCGCCGCGAAGGCATGAAAGGCACCATCTTGCAGTCGTCGGGCGGCACGCTCTTCCTGGACGAGATCGGGGATATGCCGCTGGGGCTGCAAACGCGTCTTCTGCGCGTGCTTGAGGAGCGTGAAGTGGTTCCGCTGGGTGCGGATAAGCCGATGAAGGTGGATTTGCGGGTGGTATGCGCATCGCACCAAAATCTGCGCTCCATGATCGCGCGCGGTCTGTTTCGCGAGGATCTGTACTATCGACTCAACGGCATTACGCTCGAATTGCCGCGATTGATCGATCGTACGGACAAGGAACAGTTGATTCGTACATTGCTCGGCGCTGAAACCAGCGACGGTCGGCCGGTAGCCATCGAAACCGACGCGTTTCAACGTTTGCTGGATTACCGCTGGCCCGGCAACATTCGCGAATTACGCAACGTGATCCGCACCGCTCTCGCCATCTGCGACGGCGGAGTGGTGCGTCTGCGAGATCTGCCAAGCGAAGTCCGACAGGGCGCTTCGGGCGTGAATGCGACGGAGTCGCCGGCGCTCGACGGCGCCGGCCCGGGCGTCTCGGACATGGGACCTGCGTTGTCTCCCATCGAAGCGGCTGAACGGCAGGCGCTGGTCAAGGCCATTCGCAACACCGAGGGCAACATGGCGCGTGCGGCCACGCTTCTGCAAGTCAGCCGCAGCACTCTCTACCGCCGCTGCAGGCGCCTGCGAATCCCCCATAGAGGGCTGTAAACCGTCGATGGCATGCAACCTGCTTGGGGTTGCAGGCCATGGTTCATGTCCGTCGTGTCATCAAGCTCGCGCCCGGGATCCGCCTGAGCTGCGATACCGAGCCGGCTAAGGCGATGCTGTGGGTATTGAGCGCCGGGAAAGTCCCTCTCAATCAGCACGCCCTCACCATCTTGGAGCTGTGTGACGGATCCCGCAGCCGCGACCGAGTGGTCGTCGACGCGATACTCCGGTCCGCCGGCTGTATGCGTGTCGCCGACGTTCTCGAGTTCCTCGACGCCGCACAGGTGCGCGGTTGGCTGGTCGAAACCGAGTGACGTGGGGGGGCAGCGGGGCGGCGACGCATTGCTTTGCCTCAGATCGCCTATAATTTCATCTCACTTCGGGCCTTTCCCTGTCATGAGCGCTCGCGAATCGTTCCATCCCGCCGTGGCCGCGTGGTTCACGCGGACTTTCGATGCGCCCACGGAGGCGCAGGCCGGGGCGTGGCCCGCCATCCAGGCGGGACGAGATGTGTTGGTTGCCGCGCCGACCGGCTCGGGTAAAACACTGGCCGCTTTTCTGGCGGCCATCGACCAGATCATCAAGGAGGGCGCCGGCGGCGTCCTGCCGGATGAGACGCGAGTGCTCTATATCTCACCGTTGAAGGCATTATCGAACGACATCCACCGAAATCTTGATGCGCCCTTGGCGGGAATTCGCGGTCAGCTTGCAGCGCTTGAGCTAGCGGATGTGGAGATACGCACGGTGGTGCGAACCGGCGACACCTCTCAGTCCGAGCGCGCGCGGATGCGCCGTAAAGCACCGCATATCGTCGTGACGACACCGGAATCGTTCTACGTGCTCTTGGGCTCGGAATCGGGCCGCGTCATGCTCTCCACCTGCCGTACGGTCATCGTCGATGAAATCCATGCCATTGCCGCCAACAAGCGCGGTGCCCATTTAGCGCTTTCGCTCGAGCGCTTGCAGGCAATCGCGGGACGCAGATTGGTGCGCATCGGGTTGTCCGCGACGCAAACGCCCATCGAAGAGGTAGCGCGACTCTTGATCGGTTCAAACTCGCGCTTCGGCGATTGCGTCATCATCGACGGCGGCCACCAACGCAGACGTGATTTGGCCCTGGAATTGCCGGCTGGCCCCCTCGAACCGGTGATGTCCGGCGAGGTCTGGACGCAAGTTTACGACCGTCTTGCCGAACTTGCGCGGGAGCACCGCACCACCCTCGTGTTCGTCAATACGCGGCGGCTCGCCGAGCGGGTCGCGCGCCATCTTTCGGAACGCCTCGGCGAGGACAATGTGGCTGCGCATCACGGCAGCTTGGCCAAGGAGCGCCGCTTCCAAGCCGAACAGCGGCTGAAGCGGGGCGAGCTGAAAGCGTTGGTGGCCACGGCATCCTTGGAGCTTGGCCTCGACATCGGTGGCGTTGATCTTGTCTGCCAGATCGGATCGACGCGCTCGATCAACGCGTTTCTGCAACGCGTCGGACGCGCGGGACACGCGGTCGGCGGCACGTCCAAGGGCAGATTGTTTCCGCTCTCGCGTGATGACCTGGTCGAGTGCGCGGCGTTGCTCGATGCGGTGCGGCGCAGCGAGTTGGATCGCCTCATCGTTCCGTGCGACGCATTGGATGTCTTGGCCCAGCAAATCACCGCCGAAGTCGCCGCGCGGGAGTGGTCCGAAGATGCACTGTTCGAGCTCTTTCGCGGCGCCTATGCCTATCGCAACCTGCGGCGAGAAGATTTCGACGATTGCATCCGCATGCTGGCTCAAGGATTCAGCACCCGCCGCGGGCGCCGCGGCGCGCTCATCCATCGCGATACCGTCAATAAAACGCTGCGTCCCCGCAAGGGCGCCCGACTCACGTCCATTACGTCCGGCGGCGTCATTCCGGATAACGCCGATTACAAAGTAATGCTCGAACCCGAAGGCTTTTCGGTGGGCTCGGTCAATGAAGATTTCGCCGTCGAGAGCTTACAGGGCGATGTGTTCCAACTGGGCAATACATCGTATCGAATATTGCGCGTCGAGCGCGGCACCGTGCGCGTCGAGGACGCTCATGGACAACCGCCGTCCATCCCCTTCTGGCTGGGCGAGGCGCCCGGCCGCAGCAATGAGTTGTCGGCGGCAGTCTCTCGCCTTCGAAGTGAGATCTCGCAACGGCTCGACATCGATGCGGGCGCTGCGTCGCGTTGGCTGGTGGAGGCGGTGGGGCTCGATGAGGTCGCCGCGGAGCAGCTCGCCGACTATCTCAGTGCCGGCCGTGCGGCCTTGCAGGGCCTGCCGACGCACGACACCCTCATCTTTGAGCGGTTCTTCGACGAGTCCGGCGGCATGCAGCTCGTCATTCATTCCTCGTTCGGCAGCCGCGTGAACCGTGCCTGGGGTTTGGCGCTGCGCAAGCGTTTCTGCCGTACATTCAACTTTGAGCTGCAGGCGGCCGCGACCGAGGATCATATCGTGTTGTCGCTGACCCACGCGCATAGTTTCGAGTTGTCCGACGCCGCGCGTTATCTGCATTCGAATACCGTTCGACGCGTGCTGGTCCAGGCGCTGTGCGCCGCACCGATGTTCGAAGTGCGGTGGCGCTGGGACGCCGGTATCGCGCTGGCGCTGCCGCGGTTTCGCGGCGGCAAAAAGATTCCGCCGCAGATCGCAAGAATGAATGCGGAAGATCTGCTGGCCGCCGTGTTTCCCGACCAAACGGCCTGCGCCGAAAATTTGTCCGGTGAGATCGAGATTCCCGACCACCCGCTGGTTCGGCAAACGATTCGCGACTGTCTGGAAGACGCGATGGATATCGACACCCTCGAGGAGGTTCTGCGCGGCGTGGAAACCGGCCGGATCAGGATCATCGCGCGCGATCTCACAATGCCTTCGCCGCTGGCACTCGAAGCCCTCAACGCGCGTCCCTATGCGTATCTCGATGACGCTCCGCTCGAAGAGCGGCGCACGCAGGCCGTGATGGGCCGCCGTTGGATCGATGCTGCGTCGGCGGCCGATATCGGACGGCTGGACGCCGAAGCGATCGCTCGGGTTCGCGAAGAGGCCTGGCCCGATGCCGCCACGGCCGACGAACTGTGCGATGCGCTGTCGTGGCTGACATTCCTGACCGATCAGGAGGTTCGCGAGCATGCCGGCTGGCCGAGATTGATCGACGACCTCCTATCGCAAGGTCGGGTCGTCCGCATCGAGGTGAGCGGGCATCCTGTTTTGTGGGTGCCTGTCGACAGACGAGGCCTGTTCGAGCCTGACGTGCCGTCGTCGAACGAGTCGCTGGTGGAAATCGTTCGCGGGCGGCTCGAGGGCCTGGGGCCGGTGAGCGCGGCTGCCGTAGGCCAGTCGCTGGGCCTGCCATCCTCGTCGGTGAGCGTGGCGCTCGCCGCGCTCGAAGCGGAGGGTTTTGCCATGCGTGGTCGATTTACAGCCGCTGCCGCCCACGAGGAATGGTGCGAGCGCCGCTTGCTCGCGCGCGTGCATCGCTACACGGTCAAGCGACTGCGCGCCGAAATTGAACCGGTGCAAGCGAGGGAATTTCTGCGCTTCCTGTTCGATTGGCAGCGTGTCCTGCCGGATGCGCGGATGCAAGGCTCGGATGCAGTGGCGGCGGTGCTTGCCCAGCTCGAAGGTTTCGAGGCGCCGGCGGGCGCATGGGAAAGCGACATCATTCCCGCGCGAATTTCGGAATACGACCCGCACTGGTTGGATGAACATTGCCGCGCCGGCCGGTTCGTCTGGGCACGCTTGGAGGCACGCACAGGGGCTCGGGAAAAAGGTGCGGGGCCGATCCGTTCGACGCCCATCACCCTGCTCGCGAGACGGAATGCGAAGGCCTGGGCCGCACTTACCCAACCGCACGAGGCGGGGCAGCTTAAGCATAAGCCGCGTGCCGTGTTCGACTTCATTCAAGGGCATGGAGCATCTTTCTTCGACGACATTGCCGACGGCGTGCACCTGCTGCCGGTCGAAGTGGAAGAGGCGCTCGCGGAACTCGTGGCGCTCGGTCTCGTGAATTCCGATAGCTTTGGTGGCTTACGAGCGCTGCTCGTGCCGATCAGCCAACGGGGACGGTTGGGTTCCGGCGCGGGGGGGCGGCGACGGCGGCTGGCGATGTTCGGAATGGCCGATGCGGGCCGATGGGCCATCGTGCGCCGAGACGCGTCGGCGCCGGCGCCGCGCCCCGACGAAGATGCCGTTGAACATGTGGTGCAGACGTTGTTGCGGCGCTGGGGCGTGATCTTCTGGAAGCTCCTGGCGCGCGAGGCCGAGTGGCTGCCGAGCTGGCGCGATATCTTGATGTGCTGCCGGCGCCTCGAAGCGCGAGGCGAGATACGAGGCGGTCGGTTCATTGCCGGCTTCGCGGGCGAGCAGTATGCGAGCCCCGATGCCGTAGGGCTATTGCGCGACGTGCGCCGACGTCCCCTTGCGGGACAGTACGTGTCGCTGTCGGGCGCGGATCCTCTGAATCTGCTCGGCATCGTAACGCCGGGCGCGAGGCTGCCGTCTTTGACCGCCAATCGGGTGCTGTATCTCGATGGACTGCCCGTAGCCACGTACGCCGCCGGCGCAATCACTTTTATGGAGTCCCTCGATCCGAAGGAGCAGTGGCTGGCTCAAAACGCCCTTCTGCGTCGACAGGTGCCGGACGCTTTGATTGGCTGGGACAGCCTTACCTAGGAGCCTGGGTCGAGTCGCAGCTAATTGAGCTGCGCTTCGGTCCACCCGCCGCCCAATGCTTCGATGAGCGCGATGCTGGCTTGGAGACGGCTCGAAAGCACGGATAATGCAGTCTCCTCGCTGGAGAGCCGCGTGGTCTGCGCGGTGATGACGCTGCTGTAGGGCACGGTTCCGGCCTTGTATTGATTGAGCGTGAGCTTTTCAGCCTCTTTGGCGGCTGCCACCGCGGCGTCCTCGACCACCGCCTGCCGTTCCAGGACGCGTAACGTGACGATCTGGTCCTCGACCTGTTCGAACCCGGACAGCACCGTCTGCCGATAGTTTGCGATGTTCGCCTCGTAGGCGGCGCGCGCTTGGGCGACTTCGGCACGACGCAGTCCCCCGTCGATGATCGTCTCCGCCAGTTGCGGACCCACGGCCCACACGCGATTCGACGCGCTCAGCAATCGGCTGAAGGTACCGCTGGTGTACTGATCCGATCCGGACAAAATCAGGCTCGGAAAAAATGCCGCCGTGGCTACGCCGATTTGTGCATTCGATGCGGCCATTTTGCGCTCTGCCTCCGCCACGTCGGGGCGTCTCTCCAAGAGCGTCGAGGGAATTCCTGCGGGTACCGTGGGCACGTCGGTCCGCATCGCAGCGGTTGCCAGCGAAAAGGCGGCCGGTTGCTCGCCGACCAGTACCGCGATCGCGTGCTCGAGTATGCCGCGTTGAATCTTCGCATTGATCTGTTGCGCTTGGCTGTTGAGCAGCTGCGTCTCGGCGCTGACGACATCGGCTTTGGCCGCCACGCCGAATTTGTAGCGACTCTCGGTGATCTGGAGCGAGAGCTGTTCGGCAACGACGATGTCATCCAAGAGGCGTTGCAGCTCATCCTGCGCGCGCAGTTCAAAGTAGTCGGTGGCAAGCTCGCCTTGGGCCGCCAATGTCGCCGCCGCCAGCGCGGCGACACTGGCTTGCGCAGATGCGCGGTCGCTCTCGACGGTGCGGCGAATCTGGCCCCAGATATCCAGTGTCCAGTTGCCTGAGGCTGTTGCAGCAGCCGAGGTCTGCGCCGGTGCGGTGCCGATCGCGCCGCGCTGCGTCCCGACGCTGGCAGCGATGGTCGGCCAAAAGCCGGCCCGGGCCTGTGCAACCAGCGCGCGGGCTTGATCCACCGCCGCTGCGGCCGCCTTGACGTTTTCGTTCGAGATCTGGATTTTGGCCTCGAGCGCCGTCAATTGGTCGTCTTTGAAGATGCTCCACCACGGTCCTCGACTCATCGCATCGTTCGGCTCGGTAGGCTTCCAGTCGCTCTGTTCCTTGTAGTTCTCCGTGGTCTGGAAATTGGGCCGCTGATAGTCGGGTCCCACGGCGCAACTCGCCAGCAGCGCGATGCAGCCCGCACCCAGGAACCAACGGGATAGGCCGGTCACGTGGCCGGCTCCGCAGGACCGTACGAGCCGCCCAACGGGCCGCCGGAGGGGGTATCCGGGGTTTGCCGCGGATGTTTTTGCCGCTTCCAATAGCGATGCACATACAAATACACCACCGGCGTGGTGTACACCGTGAGCAGTTGGCTGACGATCAGACCGCCGACGATGGAAATGCCCAATGGCCTGCGCATTTCCGTGCCGTCACCATAGGCGAGTGCCAGCGGCAGCGCGCCGGCGATCGCGGCGCACGTGGTCATCATGATGGGCCTGAAGCGCAGTGAACAGGCATGCGCAATTGCCGCCATCGGGTCCATCCCCAAGGTGCGCTCCGCCTCGAGCGCGAAATCCACCATCATGATCGCGTTCTTTTTCACGATGCCGATCAGCAGCAAAATACCGAGGAACGCTATCAGGCTGAACTCGGTGCCGGTTGCCAGCAGTGCGAGCAGCGCGCCGACACCTGCGGACGGCAGCGTCGACAGAATGGTCAAGGGCTGACTGTAGCTTTCGTACAGAACACCCAGCACCACATAAATGGCCAGCAACGCCGCCACCAACATCAAGGGTGTATTGCTGTTGCTCTGTTGGAACAGCTTCGCGGTCCCGTAGGTGCCGCCTTGAATGGTGACGGGGACGTGGATCTCGCTCATTTTGCGCTCGATCGCCTTGAGGGCCGTGCCGAGCGATTCTCCCTCCGGCAAGTTGAAGGCGATGGAGGTCGACACCGATGTCCCGGTGTGATTGACGCTGACCGGCGTCGTACTGGTGGCGAAATGACTGAACGCCGCGAACGGCACGACGGTTTCCGATGCGATGCTGACGGCGGAGCCCGTCGACGTGTTGCCGCGGCCCGCGTTGGCCAGCGAATTCGACGCCAGATTTCGCGCGGCATCCTCGGCCACCGCGGTGGCATTCGACGTTGAGCCGGTTCCGCTGCCCGAAGCCGACGTGAGTTGCGTGGTACCCGCCACGGCCTGTGTGGCTTGCGTTCCGCTGACGGCGCCGCCGGAGGTGCTGATGTAGAGTTCCTTCAATACCTCCGGGCTTTGCCAGTACTGCGGCGCCACTTCCATGACCACGTGGTATTGCTGCGGACTGAACGGGTTGTAGATATTCGAGACCTGAGCCTGGGCGAACGCATCTCCCAACGCATTGTCGATCTGCACCTCCGTGAGTCCGAGCCGCGATGCGGTGTCCCGGTCCACGATCAAATCGGCTTCGAGGCCGCCGGGCTGCAGATCGGTGTCCACGTCCGTCAGTTCGGGCATGTCCTGCATCGCGGTGCGCAGCTTCTGAGACCACGTACGCAGTTCGGTGAGGTCGTCTCCCAGAAGCGTGTATTGATATTGCGAATTGGCCGATCGGCCGCCGCCGCCGATGTCCTGCACCGCTTGCAGAAACGTCGAAACGCCCTGGACTCGCGCGAGCTTCGGCCGCAGTCGAGCGATGATCTGGTCCGCCGATATGTGCCGCTTCGCCAGCGGCTTCAGCGCGATGGTGACATTGGCGCGCGGGCCGCCGCTGCTCGGTCCGAAGCCGCCGGCGCCGACCGAGCCCGTGACGGTGGCAACCGCGGGGTCCTGCTGGATGATCTGCGCGACTTCCTGGAGCTTACGCTTCATCAATTGGAAGGAACTCGACGCATCGCCGCGAATGCCTCCCTGCAACTGACCGGTGTCCTGCTGCGGGAAAAATCCCTTGGGAATGGCGATATAGAGGTAAACGTTGAGCCCGATCGTCGCGAATAGCACGAACATCATGATATGCCGGTGATGCAAGGCCCAGTCCAGCGTTCGCTCGTAGCCGCGGCGCAGCCGTTCGAATCTCCGGTCGAAGGCTTGCGCGAAGCGCGAAGGTTTGCGGTCGCGTTCTCGCTGGAGCAGCAGTGAACACATCATCGGCGTGGTCGTCAACGAGATTACCAACGAGATCAAAATCGACACCGACAAGGTGACGGTGAACTCGCGGAAAATCCGTCCCACCAGGCCCCCGGCAAACATGAACGGAATGAATACCGCGATCAACGACAGGCTCATGGAGACCACGGTAAAGCCGACTTCGCGTGCGCCCAGCAGCGCGGCGCTCATTCTCCCCATGCCGGCCTCGATGTGCCGGGTGGTGTTCTCCATGACGACGATGGCGTCATCCACGACGAAGCCGGTGGCTACCGTGAGCGCCATCAACGAGAAATTATCGAGGGTGTAGTTCAACAGATACATGGCGCCGAACGTGCCGATCAGCGACACGGGAACGACCAACGCGGGGATCAATGCCGCGCGGTAGCTGTTGAGGAAGATGTAAACGACCAGAATGACCATCGCTACCGCCAACATCAGTGTCTGTTCAACCTGCCGCAGCGAGGCGCGTATGGTGACCGAGCGGTCGAACGTGACCACCAGATCGATCTTGGGATCGATGGAGTTCTTCAGCTCAGGAAGCGCGGCTTTCACCGCATCGATCATTTCAATGACGTTGGCGCCCGGTTGCTGATAGACCGTCACGAATACGGCCGGTCTGCCATTGTACAGACCGTAGGTGCGGATGTCCTCCGTGGCACCATCCTGCATGTCCAGGACTTGGGCGACATCGCCGAGCCGCACGATCGCGCCGTTGCGATTGGCGATGATGAGGTTGCGGTACGGTGCCGCATCGCGTGCGTTGTCGTTGGTGTAGATCTGATAGTGCAGATCAGAGGATTCGATCGAGCCCTTCGGTGCGTTGGCGTTGGCGTTGGAGATGGCGGCGCGCACGTCCTGCAGCCCAATACCGTACTGGGAAAGCGATTGAGGATTGATCTCCACGCGAACCGCCGGCAGTGCGCTGCCGTTCACGTTGACGCCGCCGACGCCTTGGATCTGCGACAGGCGCTGCGAAATCACCGCATCGGCAGCGTCGTAGATTTGACCTTGCGTGAGCACATCGGAGGTCATCGCGATGGCCATCACCGGGAACAGAGCGCTGTTGATCTTGCGGTAGGAGGGATTGTGCGTCAGCGAGGACGGGAGGTCGGCATGCGCTGCGACGATGGCCGCCTGCACGTCCCGCGCGGCACCGTCGATATTGCGGTCCACCCCGAAGGTCAGCTGGATGTTCGACGTGCCGACGCTGCTGCTCGACGTCATGTCGTCCACATCCGCGATGGCCCCGAGGTGACGCTCCAACGGGGTTGCGACCGTGCTCGCCATGACTTCCGGGCTCGCCCCGGGAAGCTGCGCCGAGACGAAGATGGCCGGTACGTCGATGCGGGGGAGCGGCGCGACTGGCAAAAGCATGAATGCCACGGCGCCGCAGAGCGCCACGCCGACCGTCAACAGCGTCGTCGCCACCGGCCTACGGATGAACGGCGCCGACAGGTTCATGTGGGATTATCCGCGAGCGTGGCGTCTTCTTGATGACTGCGTCCGCGGAACCGCGTGGCGATGCGGTCGAACGCCAAATAGATCACCGGCGTCGTGAACAGCGTCAGCACTTGGCTCACCAAGAGACCACCCACGATGCTGACGCCCAAGGGATGGCGCAGTTCCGAGCCCGTCCCCGTGCCGAACATCAGGGGCAGAGCGCCGAAAATGGCGGCCACGGTCGTCATCAAAATGGGGCGGAACCGCAACAGACACGCTTGGTAGATGGCTTCGCGAGGCGAGAGACCATCATCCCGTTGCGCGACGACGGCAAAATCGATCATCAAAATGGCGTTTTTCTTCACGATGCCGATCAACAAAATGATCCCGATCAGCGCGATGATGGTGAGGTCGTCCCCGGCCAGCATTAGCGCGAGCAGCGCACCGATGCCCGCCGACGGCAATGTCGACAGAATCGTGATGGGGTGGATGAAACTCTCGTAGAGCATGCCCAGCACGATGTACATCACCAGGACTGCGGCCACCAACAAGAGAAGTTCGTTGTTGAGGTTGCTGCGGAACGCGAGTGCGGCGCCTTGGAAGGTGGTGCGGATGCTGTTTGGAATTCCGATGGAGCGCTCGGCGTTTTCGATGGTATCGACGGCTGCGCCAAGCGACGCATCGGGCGCCAGATTGAACGACACGGTGGTCGCCGGAAATTGCGCCAGATGATTGATGAGCAGCGGTCGCGTTTCCACGTCCACTTTCACGATGGCCGACAGGGGTACTTGGCCGCCGGCGGATGAGGGCACATAGATCGAGGCCAGCGAGTCCACCGTTCGATACGATTGCGGATCCGCTTCCAAAATCACCCGGTACTGATTCGACTGGGTGAATATGGTCGACACGATGCGTTGCCCGAAGGCATCGTACAATGCGTTGTCCACGGTGCCCACGCTGATGCCGAGTCGCGCCGCGCTGTCGCGGTCGATGGTGACATAGGCCGCCAACCCATTGTCTTCTTGGTTACTGACGACGTCGGCAAGTTCCGGTTGTTGGCGCAGCGCCGACAACAGCTTGGGTGTCCAGGTGGACAACGCCGCCGCATCCGCGCTTTCCAAGGTGAATTGATACTGAGTACGGCTGACCGTGTTATCCAGCGTCAGATCCTGGACCGGCTGCATGTACAAGGCGACGCCCGCAACATCGGCCGTTTCGGATCGGAGCCGGCGGATGACGTCCGCAACGTTCGCTGTACGCTGGTTGCGCGGCTTCAAATTGATGAGAAATCGGCCGCTGTTCATCGTGACGTTGTTGCCGTCGACCCCGATGAACGAGGATAGGCTCTGCACGTCGGGGTCGGTGAGAACGGCGGCTGCGAGCGCTTGTTGACGATCCGCCATGCCGGCGTAGGAAATCGACTGGCTGGCTTCGGAAACGCCTTGAATCAGGCCGGTGTCTTGATCGGGGAAAAACCCCTTTGGAATCAGAATGTACAAGAGCGCGGTGACGGCCAGCGTGGCGGTCGCCACCGCCAACGTGAGTCTCTGATGATCGAGCACCCACGTGAGCTTGCGTCCGTACCATTCGACCACGGCCGCAAACCAGCGCCCCGATTCCCGGGTATTCGAGTGTTTCGTCGGGGATTTGAGGAGTTTCGCGCACATCATGGGCACGAGCGTCAGCGACACGACCGCTGAGATCAGGATGGTTACTGCGAGCGTGATCGCAAATTCCCGAAACAGCCGGCCCACCACATCCTGCATGAAAAGCAGAGGGATCAGCACGGCGATCAGCGACACCGTGAGAGAAATGATGGTGAAGCCGATTTGCCCGGAGCCTTTGAGCGCGGCCTCGAGCGGCGAATCCCCCCGTTCGATGTAGCGCGAGATGTTTTCGATCATGACGATGGCATCGTCGACGACAAAACCCGTGGCAATGGTCAAGGCCATGAGCGACAAATTATTGAGGCTGAAGCCGGCCAGATACATCACGGCGAAGGTGCCGATGAGCGACAGCGGCACGGAAAGGCTCGGGATGATGGTGGCGGGCACGTTACGCAGGAACAAATAGATCACCAGCACGACCAGCACCACGGCCAGCGCCAGTTCGAACTCGACGTCGGCGACGGATGCTCTGATGGTGGTCGTGCGGTCCGTCAGAATGGCGACGTCCACACCGGTGGGCATGGCGGCCTGCAACGATGGCAGCAGGTCATGGATTCGGTCGACCACGTCGACGACATTGGCTCCCGGCTGACGCTGAACGTTGACGATCAATGCGGGCGTCGAGTTCATCCAGCCGCCGAGCTTGGCGTTTTCCGCGCCGGAAACCAAGGTGGCGACATCCTTGAGTCGAACCGGCGCCCCGTTCTTGTAGGCGACCACGACGTTGCCGTAATCCTCGGCATTCCTGATCTGGTCGTTGGTATTGACCGTATATGCGCTGCTGGGGCCGTCGAGGGTTCCTTTGGGGCCGTTCTGATTGGAGTTGTTGATGGTGGTGCGCAGGTCGTCGATGTTCAATCCGTACGCCGCCAGTGCTCGGGGATTGACCACGACGCGTACCGCGGGGCGCTGTCCGCCGCTGATGCTGACGACGCCCACGCCTTTGAGTTGCGAAATCTTCTGTGCGATGCGTGTGTCGGCAAAGTCTTCCACTTCGGTGAGCGGCATCACTTTGGATGTGATGCCCAAGATCAGAACCGGCGCATCGGCGGGGTTGACTTTGGCATATATCGGCGGTGCCGGCAGATCCTGAGGCAGGAGATTCTGGGCGCCGCTGATCGCGGCTTGAACTTCCTGTTCGGCGACGTCGATGGCGAGCGCCAAATTGAATTGCAGCGTGATGACCGAGGCGCCGCCCGAACTCGTCGAGGACATCTGGCTGAGTCCCGGCATCTGGCCGAACTGCTTTTCCAGGGGCGCGGTGATGGCGGACGTGATGACTTCGGGACTCGCGCCGGGATAGAACGTCTGCACCTCGATGGTCGGATACGCCACTTCGGGCAGCGCCGACAAAGGCAGCTGTGTGTAGGCGATGGCGCCCACGATCAAGATGGCAACCATCAACAACGTGGTTGCCACCGGGCGCAGAATGAATAGGCGTGACGGATTCACTGCGGCGCGTTGGGCTTGGACCGATGGTGCGCGCCCGGTGGCCGCGCACCGGGAGGCCTGCCGCCGCCGGGAGTCGCGCCGCCGGGAGTCGCGCCGCCGGGCGATGCGCCGCCGGGCGATGCGGCGGCCGGCGATCCGCGCGCCGCGCCCGGCAGCAGCACAGTCGCGCCGTCGCGCAGTCGATCGCCGCCTTCCGTGACCACGACATCGCCGGCCGCGACACCCGAAGCGACGGCGACGCGCTCGCCGTCGACGACTCCCAGCGTCACCGGACGGACGGATACGGTGTGGTCGGCATTCACGAGATACACGAAAGTGCTCACGACCCCGTTGGGTGCGCCGCGCCGCACTGCCGAGTTCGGCATGATGAGTTGATTCTGCAACAGATCCAGCAGCAGTGAAACGTTGACGAACTGATTGGGAAATAACGCGCCGTCGGCGTTGTCGAATTGCGCACGCAATTTCACCGTGCCGGTCGTCGTGTCGATTTCGTTGTCCACCGTCGACAGTTGACCTTCGGCCAGCTTCACGGCGTTGGCGCGATCATAGGCTTCGACTTTCAAGACGGCACCTTCGTGCACCTTTTTCATCAGCGAGGATACATTGTCCTCAGGAATGGAAAACAGGACGCTGATGGGCTCCAATTGATTGATGACCACGATCCCATTGGCGTCGCCGGGCGTCACGTAGTTGCCCTGATCTACTTGCCGTATACCGACGCGGCCGGTGACCGGCGATACGATGCGGGTATACGTCAGATTCACTTGAGCCGTCTTGACCTGACCTTCATCCGATTCGATCGTTCCTACGTATTGGTCCACGAGGGCACGCTGGGTATCGAGCTGTTGTACCGCGATGGAGTCCTCCTTGACCAGCCCTTCGTAGCGCTTGAGATCCAGTTGCGCGTCCGCCAGCAACGCCTGATCGCGACGCAGATTGCCCTGCATGGTTTGCAGTGCCGCCTCATAGGGGCGCGGATCTATCTGGGCAATGACATCGCCCTCGTGAACGAGTTGCCCCTCCGTGAAGAGAATTTTCTGCAAAGTTCCGCTGATCTGAGTGCGCACCGTCACGTTGGCCAATGTCGTGACGGTGCCGAGTGCAGGGATGCGGATCTGGATATCACCGGGCGTCACCGTCGCCACGGACACGGCCACCGGTCCGTTCTGTCCGCCGCGAGCACCGCCGGGCCCGTTCGCAGCCGCCTTCGGGCGGTGTTGGACGATCCACACGATGCCCGCGAGAAGCACCAGGACAACCACGACCACGAGCAAAGCGCCCCGATGTCTCTTGATGAACCCCTCCTGGCCGCGCGCGATCGCCGTTGCCGCGGACGTAATACCTTCGCTTTCGTTCATCACATGTTCACCACGGGCTCGCGTTCGACGATAACTTCCTATCATAAAGCAGAATTTCGGAAGTTAATGGTCTTCCACGGGCAGGCACTACGGAGCGGGCAAATCAGCGTGAATGTGTTCCAATGAGTGTGAGGAAACGTCAAGACCTTGAAGCCCACAGTCATTCTCGCCACCGTCGGATCGCTCGGCGACTTGAAGATGTCGCAGCGCGGGGCGCTGCTGTCGTCTTAGGATTCGGCTAATATCGCCATACTTACAATGAATCCAGCCATACTGCTTTGGGGGTTGCTGTTCAGCTCGATCGGACTTGGATTTTTTCTTTATGGAAAGAAGCAGCGCGCCGTCGTTCCGTTGGTATGCGGCCTCGTGCTGATGATTTACCCCTATTTCATTGCAAACGTGTTTGCCCTGGTCGTGATTGGAATCGTCCTCACGGCGGTTCCCTATTTCTGGCGGCTATGATTCGTTATGCACAATTTGTTTCGCTACACCCGAGACTTTGGATTGCCGTCATCAGCGCTACGGCGATTTATTTCTGTCTTCCGGCAGACTGGTCGAGCATCAGCCGTGTTCTGGCGAGCTGGGACTGCGGGGTTGACTTGTTCTTGGCCTTGATCTACTCGTGGATGACGGGGTTGAGTGCGGAGGCCATCCGCTCGCGGTACATCGAAGAAGACCAATCTGCGCAGTTCATTCTCATCATCATCGTCTGCGCGGCGCTGCTCAGCGTACTCGCCATCGTTCAGCCGTTGGCCACGCTGAAACAAGTATCGGGCATCGAGCGAATCGCGCACATCGCGCTCGCGGCGCTGACATTGTTGAATTCGTGGTTCCTGGTGGCCACCATGTTCACGACCCATTACGCCGACATGTTCTACAGCGCCGCCGAGGACGATCGGCCGCTCACCTTTCCTAGCACCCCCATGCCGGCGTTCTGGGACTTCGCTTATTTTTCCTTCACCATCGCGGCTGCGTGCCAAACCTCCGATGTTTCCACGACGACTCTGGCCGTCCGCAAGGTCGTGATCGCGCAGACCGTGGTGTCGTTCTTTTTCAATGTGTCCGTTCTCGGATTCGCGATCAATGTCACGGCCGGGTTGATCGGTGGTTGATCCTCAACGGCTAGGCGTCCGTTCAGCGCAATGCGTCGTTGAGTAGTCGCGCGAGACGCAATCCGGCACGTTGCAGTTGAATTGCGACGGTGATTTCGGCCTCGGCCTCGTAATCTGCGTCGAGCATGAGTACGTCACGCGGATGGCGGGAGGAATCACCGCCGTCCGATCGGGGCAATTTGCCGTAGGTGTGGACCCTGGCAATGTCGAATGATTGCCTCGCCCAGTCCGTCGGTGAGCCCGAACTCCACGTGCGGCGTTGCTTTGCCGAAATTCCGGCGATGAGCCGAGCGGCCACCGCATCGGCGCGGGCACCGAGTCTTTCGACGAATACGGTGTCCCAGTAGTGATGCAAATTGCCGGCTCGGTTGGTGGCCGTTTTGACGAGGAGGTCGTTGCCGCCGTGGTCGTGGTTATCCGCTGCGTGCAAAGGCTGGTGTAAATCGCCGACCAAGTGAAGCAGGAATTGCAGAGCCCGCCGCCGTTCGTCGAATGGCGTTGCAACGCTGTGAAGTTCGCTGCGGAATTGCTCGATTTTATCCAATATGCAGTCGTCCGCAGGGCCTTCCGACGCCTGGCTGCCCGGCGCCAAGGCGGGGTGTTGAAAGCATGCCGCATCGAGGTCGGGTCGATCGAGTTCGATGTCGATGTAATGCCACGCGCGGGTTTGGCGGTAATGTAGCTGATCGGTATCGCGGTCCGAATCGCGAAATTTATCCGCCCAGGTCGCTTCAGCGGCAAGGCCGGTGGTGCGAGTAAGGCCGCTGGAGTCGCCCGCCAACAGCGATGCGACCTCGGCCCGAACCGCCGGGGTCAAATAATGTTCGGCGATGAGTGCGGTGATCTCGTGTCCTTGGTCGCCCCAGGAAAATCCGGCGACGGGACACGCCAACATCATCAATCCAGCGACGCTTGCGGCGCGGCGCGGTCGGGTGGCGGCACCGTGCGGTCGTTGGGGCGGTCGATTCACCATCGCGGTCCGTGTGTAAAACGTTATTATGGCTTGCCTTCGGTGAGCGGTACATCTGCAATGAAATCAAAGACCGTAGCAATCCTGGAAACGCGAACCGGCGAACATTTGGGGGAATTGATCGAACGCCGCGGGGGCATCGCCATGTTGGCGCCGGCGCTGGAGGAAATCCCGGATGTCGAGCCGCAGACGGTGGTTTCCCTCTTGGACTCATGGCGCGCGAATCCGTACCGCATGGTGATTTTTCAGACGGGCGTCGGCACCCGCGCGCTATTCCAGGCGACGGATTCGTTGGGTTCGACCGATGAGATGCTGCGCTTGTTGGCGAGCGCGGTCGTGGTCGTCCGCGGCCCCAAGCCGACCGGAGAATTGAACGCGCGCCGGGTGCGCATCGATGTGCGAGCGCCGTCGCCGTTTACCACTGAAACCGTTTTGGAGGCCATTGCCGGTATAGCGCTGGATCACGCTCCGGTCTTGGTGCAGCGCTATGGTGCGACCAATCAACCGCTTCGCGATGCGCTGCAAGCGCGCGGCGCCATCGTGCGAGAGATTGCGACGTATCGATGGGCGCTGCCGGCGAACATTCAGCCGTTGAAGGATCTGCTCGATGCGCTCGACGCGTCGCGGGTCGATGCGGTGGTCTTCACCAGCGCCGTACAGATTCAGAATTTATACGCGGTCGCGGCAGCCGACGGCCGCGCGGACTCGCTGGCCGGTCGTTTGAACGGTCTCGTCATCGCGTCGATCGGACCCGTGTGCTCGCGAGCGCTGATGGCGCACGGTATCACGCCGTCGTTCGAGGCCAGTCCGCCAAAATTGGGCCCGCTCGTGGAAGGACTGGATCGCGCGTTGAGCGCCGGCGGCGGCCGCTAAGTGCTCCGGCCCACCGAGGGTGGATCGCTGGCGGGGAAGGATTCGTCGAGCGCTTCGTCCAGCAAGTCCTCTTCATGCTGTCGCTCGGCGTTGTCAGACTGCCGACGCAGGTAGGCTACTGCGTAGGAACAGACGGGATTGACCGTCCAGCCGGCGCCGCGGGCGGCGCTCAGCGCGCCGCGCATCAGTTCGGCAGAGATGCCTCGGCCACGGATTGCCGGCGGCACGCCGATGTGGCTAATCGTCATCACATGATCTGAAAGACTGTAATCCAGGACGGCGCGATGGCCGTCGGCGTCGGTGGTGAATCGCTGCGCCTTGGTATCGTGATCAATGATCATGGTTCTCATGCTCCGGTTCGTGTTCGGCGGGCCGCGGCTGCGGCGCATGAACCTCAGGCGCGCTGGGACGCGGGGGCTGCACCGCGTTCGGGTGTGGCTGAACCTGTTCGGGCACACGCCGGGTTTCTTCGGGTATGCGCGGCGGTTCCAAGGACGGTTGCGGCTGACGCGGCACGGCTTCAGGGCGCGGTGTCTCGATGCGTGGCGCCACCGTAAGGGGCGCGGTCGATCGCGCGGGCACGTCGCTGCGCGGCACGGTATTTTGATGGACGACGCTCATGGTTCCGGGTTGTTTCGCGCGAACCACTCCCGCGCCGCTGAACGCGCCGGGCTTCGCGGTCGCGGCAATGGGCGGGTGTCCTTGATTTTGGCCGGCACGCAGCGCCGGTTGGTTGACCGCCATCGCCATGTGCTGCCGTTGTGCCGGCGTCGCTTCGATGTGCGGTCCACGGGCCGCGGCCAATTGCGCCGCCGTGGGTTGCGCATGAACGCCGTTGCCGCCGTTGTAGCTCACGCGATTGACGGTGACGTTATTGATGACGGTTTTGTTGTACACATTGGTAATGTTCACGTTGCTGATGTTGTTGACGGTACGGTTGTAGTAGAGATGGCCGCCCTGCCAGTAGCCGCCCTGGTAACCGTTGCCGGCGTACCCATAGCCGTAGTTCACGCCGCCGTAAAATCCCACCTGCGGGCCCCAATAGCCGGGATGCCAATAAAACACAGCGCCCTGCATCTCCCAGTACCCCGGTGTCCACAGATAATCGGGCTGAGGCGCCAGCACCCACGTTCCCGGCACCCAATAGTAGTCCTGGTAGTCATCGCTCCAAGCCCAGTATCCCGGAGTCCACAGATAGCCGTCCGCGGGTATCTGGGGTTGGTCGTAGACCGGAAGTTCGGGCGGGGGAACGTTGGCGGAGATTTCCACTGAAATCTGAGCCATCGCCATCGCGGGCAAAAATACTGCCAGCACGAGCGGCAGCAGCGAACGATTCCAAGATCCCAACATGATTTTGCGCTCCGTAGAATAGATCTCGCGTCAAAACCGCCCCGGTCTCGGGCGGCCGCGATTCGAATAATGTTTATTCCCGCCAGTATATCGATGTTGGAGGGTGCGACGCCTTCGCATCCGCCAGTGGTTGGTGTAGGAGAACGCCCGCGTGGAGGGCCAAGCTACTTGGCCGGTGCGACAGCGGCGTGCTTGAGGAGATCTTCCTGGACGTCGGAGAACTCGCGGAAGCGTTTTTGCCATTCGGAGGGCTGGCTGACGCGGGTGGCCTGGACGGCGGTGACCTTGTACTCGGGGCAGTTGGTGGCCC
>JBKQSA010000111.1:0-2837 GCA_052143815.1 Steroidobacteraceae bacterium
CTGCGAGGAAGACCGGCGGCGCTCCCGGGAGATCGGCGTCGATGAGCACCTGGCCAAGCCAGTTCGCTTCAGCGAGTTGCTGCGGATTGTTACCGAGACCGGACGTATGCTCAGGACATGAGGGTGAGAGCGGAGATTCTCGCCTTTTCCTTTCGAGAGCTAGCCAGGACCGACAATGCGGACCGTCGCTGTGGCCGCGTAACCGTCTTCCACGGCCTGGACGGTCCTTGACCGCAAGGGGTTCTCCCGTCAGGCGCTTCGGGGTATAATTCACGCCAGTTGTGCGACATTCACGTATCGGCGTAATCCTCGAATCGATCTACCGCGACACGAATGATCCTCATCAGATCACGACCTTGACCGGATGTCAGCACGGTCCATACCGCAAAGTTGTGGTTCACGGGTGCGTATGCAGGTTGCGCGTGCGGCCACGGATACTCTGGATTTGGGCCCTCGTTGGCAAGGGCCGGTGCGAGGCGTTCCAGATCGTAAGCGATCGGAAGGACGGTACGAATCCAGTTTTGGAAATCTACGAACCTATTGAACGAAAAGAGGTTCGCAATTCGTTCCCGGTCGTTCTCTCGAACGTGACCCAAGAACCTCAGGAATTGAACAAAGCCGGCATGACTCCTCGGCGGAGTAACACCGGAACGCCAGAAGTACGCCTTGGCAAGCTTCTCGGTGACCATCTGCAGGTAATGCAGCGAGTGGCATTGCGCGATGCCTTGGCCGCGAAGCAGGATGAAAGCATTGTGGTCGGATTTGGCCTGTTGCCACCAGAGCTTCTGATAGTTATTCATGGCCGTAGTGAATCGCGTCACGAAGCGACCAATTCGTGGGAAGGCAGAGTTCTTCCGTCCGGATCCGCTCCCATTGTTCGGGTGTGACATCCAAGACGAACAACTTGTGGGCACTGTCCATCCCAGTGTCGACACCAAAGTCAATTGGCTCAAGAGCATCATCGTTACGATTGCCGATGAGACGATTGAGTTCGATCAAGCGTATTTCTCGCTCACCAGCGTTTGTGGGTAGGTAGTAAACGGCGACAATTCCGGGGTCGGTCCTGAGATGCTCTGTGGCGTACCAACGAGCCATTGTGTCTCGATCAAACTGTGTTGCTGGCATTGAGTTGCCTCAAATGTGAATGCGTGTATCGTGTATGTTGTCGCCTAACGTGTTTACAGGAAGTTTCAGCCTATCCCTGTAGACCCCAGAACTGCGGTTTGGCTCGCAGGCAGGCGTTTTCCATAAGTCTCATAATAGTCGTTGGTTGCCGGATTGTCACTCCGGTTTCGGCGTGATCGGTCGTTTCGCCGTAGCGCTTATCAGGCGAACGAACCTGGACATCTGCGGGACTGCAAACGACTCTGCCGTTGCGGTTCAGTACGTGCGTGTCGATCATCGTGCGAACGTCCTTGTGGCCTAGCAATCCCTGAACAACTCTAACTCATTTGCCGTCAGCGAGAAGGCGGTTGGCCAAGCCCGAAACTCGTGTTGATCGGAGACGCGCCGGATCCTCCCCTGCGCGAGGCCAGGCGTCAACCGCCCCTCTTTTCGTCCGGCTGCTGTCCCGCCTTCTGCCAGGAGCGCTCGTAGCTTCGCGGGAACGCGTCGCTTTGTTTGTCTGAGTAGCCCACTGCGGTCGCTGCTCCTTTCCCGAGCTCTTCGGGTGTATGCTAGGAGTCCATCCATCGCAGTCCAGCTCGGGAAATACACAATGCGTTCAGATCTGATCGTAGTCGCTTGTCTGCTCGCATTCGGCGGCCAAGCTGCTGGACAGTCCCAGCGAATCGGCGACTGGCCGGGGGTGGGGAATGACCCCGGTTGCATGCGGTATGCGAGACTCGATCAGATCAACCGTGAGAACGTGACGCGGCTGGAGCCGGCCTGGCCGTACCACGCGGGGAATCTGCACGTCTGGATTTGATGGAGCCCTAGTCTTCGTTCAACCTTCGATTGACAGGTTCTTGGAACTGCAAGTCCTGGATATCCAAGGGATTCCGGAGAACGCTACCTGTCAATCGAAGTTCGACGGATCACTAGGTGTCACCAAAGATGCGCAGGAGGATCGGTCGTCGTCTCATCCCATACCCCGCCAGTCATCAGTCGTCAGTTTCTGGTGACGACTGGCAACTGACGACTATGCATCGATTCCGCCCTGAAACACCCTGCTCTGCCGGATATCGTCAGCGTCGATTCGTGCCAGCTCCGCGCGCGCGACCACGCCGCCCTGGCGGATCAGTCGGCCAGCCTGGCGCAGCTTGACGCGGTCGATGGCGTTGCGGACGCTGCGCGCGTTGGCGAAGTGCGGCTGCTGGACCCGCAGCGTTAAGTACTCGGCGAACGCATTCCGTGATTCTGCGTCGAACGAGTACATCTGCCGGCGCAGCATCAGCTCGGCGATCACCATCAGCTCGTCGAGCGTGTAATCCGGAAACTCGATATGGTGCGCAATCCGCGAGCGAAAACCCGGATTCGACTGGAAGAAGATGTCCATGCGCTCTTTGTAGCCGGCCAGGATCACCACCAGGTCGTCGCGCTGGTTCTCCATCACCTGAAGCAGCATCTCGATCGCCTCCTGGCCGTAGTCGCGCTCGTTGTCGGGGCGGTAGAGGTAGTAAGCCTCGTCAATGAAGAGCACGCCGCCCATCGCCTTTTTCACGATCTCCTTGGTCTTCGGCGCGGTGTGGCCGACATACTGGCCGACCAGGTCGTCGCGCGTCGCCACCACCAGATGGCCCTTGCGGACGTAGTGGAGGTGATGCAGGATTTTCCCCATCCGGATCGCCACGGTGGTCTTGCCGGTGCCGGGTCGACCGGTGAAGCACATGTGCAAC
>JBKQSA010000112.1:0-4907 GCA_052143815.1 Steroidobacteraceae bacterium
TCGTGGCCCTGCCCATGCGGGACATGATCGAGTGCGCCACGACGAATAACGTCTTGTCACTGATCTGCCGCCCTTTGCCTCTGCCGCAATGAATAGCAGATTGGCTATCGCGTACGTCTCGTCCGAAGGTCACGAACGACCGCTAAAACGTCTAAGCATAGCGCATCGAGCGAAATGGCTACCGAGGCGGCAGAAAAGGACCCAGTGCATCGTCTTCAGTCACCAGGCGTGAAGTACAAACACGCCATGAATGGCGAACATGATCGCCCAATAGAGGGTCGGAACATATCTGGCCTCCCGCGCGAGGTATTGCCCGACCGGGCGTATCACAACAAGGTCTGTCTGCAGAGACCCGCCGACGGTCCGTTCATGGCGCGCGGCGTCTTCGGGCAAATCATCTACGTTGATCCGGAGGCACAGTTCGCGGCGGTCACGCTGTTCTCATGGCCCGAATTCCACGGCGTCGTGCGTGCGAAAACGGCCCTGGCGGCGATCAGGGCGATCCGTGCCGATCTGGCCGGCTCCCGAGCAGGTGGACAGTAAAACCCGACCACCCGCCCGGTGATTATCGGCGACGGCAGATCGCTACTTCGCGGCAGCAACCACCGGCTTCGGCTTGGCCCCCAACCAGGCGAAGCTGGTGATCAACCAGCCGGTCTTGCCCTTCTGCAGCGTGAGAGCCATTTGCGCAGTCTCCCGCATGGTGACGTCCTTTTGCTTGAACGTGTACACCGCAGGCACTACGACGTAAGCGCCATCGGCATTCACGACGACACGGATCGGCTTGCCGTCCGTTATCAGAGCGTCGGTGTTGCCCGCTGCCTTGTCGGAATCGTCGAGCGCCTTGCCCCAGGTATCAAAGGCCTTCGGCCCGGACCAGATAAACGGCGTAATTTCATCGATGATCAACATGCCCTCGGGCGAGGTTTGCGCCGCGGCTGCCTTCATGTCGCCTTTGTTGAAACTATCGATGAATGCGCGCACCGGCACCATGGCCTCCGCAGTCGGTGTCGCTGCGCCAGCCGCTGCAGACATGCCAAGCACAACGACCGCTCCGAACAACGTAAATAATCTCATGGCAACACCCCCCTGTTAGTTATCTTGATAGTCAATATCATCGGGACAGCGATGTTACTGTATTTCGACAAAATCGGGTTTGGCCCCTGCGGCTACTGGTGATCCGACGACGCCCGTCAACACACCTGTGGTGGCATTCAACGTGAATTCCGAAACATTCGCCGAGCCTTCGTTACCAACGCAAACAAACTGGTCAGCGATGTGGACAACTCACCGAATAGGGATTGGTGGCTGTGGCGACCGAAGCCTAAGATACACGATTTCAACGCGATACCCAGCCTGCTTCCAACGCTGCAGCCTTCTGACATACGTCAGTCCGCTGAGCGTCGTCTCGAACGCAAAATCCGCGCACGATTCCGCAAGTCGATCGATCTCTTTCAAGACCAAGCGACCCGCGGAGATTGCGGCGAGATCGGGCTGAAGGGGCGACAAACCGATGGCGATTAAGTCCGCATTAACGAAGTGAACCACTCGCGCATCCGAAATCATCGAGGCCGCGAACGCCCCAACGGTGTAGCAACGTGTACGCCTGGATGCGCGCCGTGATGAGTCGACTCGGCCCGGCAATGAGAATGTCATTCGACGAATTGTCGCTGGCCCTTCCTGAGCACCACCCTTTGGGTCAGCGCGATCGTCGAGGGCTCCTTCGACAAATCAATATGAATTGCACTTCACTTCTCAACATATACGAGATTTGGTAGTGTCATTCGACCTAAAATCGTGCTGACTGAACGTTAGGTCCGCGAATTAACCTGTACGGGAACCGCCTCCCTCACAAGGGCTGCAAATTTCAACGCCTCCAAATCGTGCACAGCTGGCAAATATCCACCTATGACCTTCGGGAAGAAGGTCCGGTAGTTCGAGAAGATCGGAAATCCGATCGAGAAATACCTTCATTGAGGGCGTTCATGTTTCCTATCCCCACTTTCCGGCGATGCTTCTGTGGAGCGCTCTGATCCTGGTGATGACCGTCATCGGCTATGCGCCGCTGCTTCGGCGGGCTGCTGCTGATCGCCCCCTGCACGTGCACGCCTCCTGGCATGCCTATCGCGACTTGATCCGCTAGCACAGGCAAAGGGCCGCCGGCATGCTACCGTGGCGGCAGTGGATGAAAATCAACGTGACAAGGGGCTGGTCCGCGAAGTAGGACCGTGGGCGCTGGCGGCCAGCATCATGAGCATGGTAGTGGGCGCCAGCATTTTCGTGGTGCCGGCGGCCCTGGCCGCGGCGATCGGCCCGTATGCACCGATCGCTTTTTTCGGCTGCGCGCTCGCGGTCGGTTCGGTGGCCATCTGCTTCGCCGTGGGAGGCAGCCGCATGCCCACCAGCGGCGGAATCTACGGGTACATCGCGGCCACCTTCGGGCCGCTCACGGGCTACGTGGCCGGCACCCTGTTCTGGGTGGGCGATCTGCTGGCCTGCGGCGGCATCGCCGCGGCCCTCGCCGAAGTGGCTAGTAGCGTGGTGCCTGCATCGCTGGCAGCGGCCGTGCATGCCGCCACCATCGTCGGCGCCATCGGCGGCATCGCCCTGGTCAACATCGGCGGCGTGGCGCACGGCGCGCGCCTGGTGAATGCGGCGACCGCGCTGAAGCTGCTGCCCCTGGTGATCTTCGTCGTGGTGGGCGCCTTCTTCGTGAAGGGCGCGAATTTCGCGCAGCCGGGAGCGCCGGGCATCGCGGGGGTGGGCCGCGCCATGATTCTCGGTGTATTCGCATTCATGGGGATGGAGACATCGCTGTGCGCGAGCGGCGAAGTGGTCCGCCCGAACTGGACCATTCCGCGGGCGCTCGCCATCGCCATGCTCGCCACGACCCTGATGTACGTGGGGATCCAGACGGTTGCGCAGGGCATGCTCGGGCCCGCACTCGCCGCCTCGACGGTGCCGCTGGCGGACGCGATGACACCGATCAGTCCGGTGCTCAAATTTATCATGGTGGCCGGCGCGGGGATGTCCATGTTCGGCTACCTCGGCAGCGATATCCTCGGCAGTCCGCGCCTGCTGTTCGCCATTGCGCGCGACGGTCTGCTGCCGCGGGTGCTGGGACGGCTGCATCCGCGCACGCGCGCGCCCCACATCGCCATCGGGGTCTACGCAACCCTCGCCATCGTCCTCGCCTTGACCGGCACGTTTGCCGAGCTCGCCGTGCTGTCGGCGCTCACCACCGCGGCACTTTACGTCCTCGGGTGCGCGGCCGCGTGGCGGCTCACGCGCCGCGGCGTGGCGCTCGCCGGCGAGCCGCTGCGTTTCCGCTGGCTCGGCGCGGCGATGTTCATCGGCATCACGAGCATGCTGTTGGTGATTGCGATGGCCTCGCGCGCGGAAATCCTCGGATTGGTCGTCCTGTTGGGCGTGAGCGCCGGCGTCTACCTGCTGCAAACCCGGGCGCTCGCCGCATCCGGCGCGCCCCGCGCCCCCTGACGCGCTCCGTCACCGAGGAGAGGTCGCATGATTCCAGTTAATGTTCATCTTGAAGTTGGTTCGCTCCTATTTGACGAATTGGACCAGATTGATCTGACCGGCCCTTTCGAAGTGTTGTCGCGAATCCCAAATGCGACGTATCGCATTTACGGAAAGACACTCGATCCCGTTCGTGACATTCGTGGACTTCAGTTGTCGGCAGACGCATCCTTGAATGACGCGCCACAACTCGACGTCTTACACATACCGGGCGGCTATGGGCAAGAGGCATTAATGGAGGACGAAGCAGTTCTCGCCTGGATTCGCCAGCAAGCCGCTGGAGCACGGTGCGTATTTTCCGTGTGTACCGGCGCGCTGATCTGCGGCGCGGCCGGGCTTCTCCGAGGGCGGCGCGGGAGCAGTGGAACTCGGTAGCGCTGGAGCTTGGTTCTTTGCGGTGAATTATTACCAAGGGTGGTGGGGACCGCCTCTTAGTGCCTTCGGGATGCTGTGTGCATGCTTAGGCACGTGGGTCATCGGCGGAGCAAAAAGCCGAATCTAGGTTTCTTTCAGGACTGTTGATGCGCTGGTTGAATATTTCATCTACCCTGCGGTCGGGACGCTCTCACACTAACTAAAAGCCGGAGAACTAAAGTGACGAACTATCTGACGGTCATTCATGAATGCAAGGATTACCCGAACTGGAAAAAGGCATATGACGCGGATGCGCCGAATCGCGCAGCGGCCGGCCTCACCGACATCCATGTTTTGCGCGAGCACGACAATGCCAATCTGGTGGCACTTATGTTCGGGGTAAGCGATGTCGGTCGCGCCAAGGCATTTGCCACGTCGCCGAATCTAGCTGCCACTATGAAAGCGGCGGGCATCATCGGAACCCCAAGAGTGAGGTTTCGACACGGTGAATACAATCGCGAGTCCGCTGCCAATTACGCCACAATGACACTGACTGTTCGTGACTATGAGACCTCTCTCAAGGCTTATGCGATGGATGCGGCGGACAGGAAGCGCGCAGGCCTGACAGACCTCGCGGTGCTCCAGCTGGACGATGATCCGAACAACCTGCTGATCCTGTGGGCGGTTAGTGATGTCGCCCGTGCAACAGCGTTCTTCGATTCGCCCGCCTTGGCCGCACATATGGTCAAGAATGCCGGTGTAGTGGGTCCCCCCGAACGGCATTTCTGGAAGGCCTGAGGCAGCGGGTCGGATTAACGAGCCGGCCGCCGACCGGGGGGCGGCCAGCCGACCGGCCGTTAGTCTCACAAGCCCAGCCTTTCAGCGGCCTTCGTGGCCCTGCCCATGCGGGACATGATCGAGTGCGCCACGACGAATAACGTCTTGTCACTGATCTGCCGCCCTTTGCCTCTGCCGCAATGAATAGCAGATTGGCTATCGCGTACGTCTCGTCCGAA
>JBKQSA010000113.1:0-22385 GCA_052143815.1 Steroidobacteraceae bacterium
TATGCTTACTTGTGCCGCTTGTTCGCCGAATTGCCCGCTGCGCAGACGGTTGAGCAGATCGAGGCGTTGCTGCCCTGGAACATCAAACCCTGAAGCCTGGCAAGGGTGGGGAAGATCGAGCGCTTACCTCCTACACCGCGCCAAGATCCCGAAGTTTCGCTGGCACGACCTACGCCATCCCTGTGCCTCGCGCCTGGAGGAGGTCGGTGTACCGCTGAACACCGTGCGAGACCTCCTCGGCCACAGCTCGGTAGCGATGTCACTGCGATACGCCCACTTGGCGCCCGATCAAAGGCCCGAGGCGGTCGCCAAGCTCAACGAGAAGCCAATCCTTGCGCTTACAATGCGCTTACAGGGGAATCACGATCCCACAGCGCATTTCTGTCCCATTGATTTTACTGGTGGTGAGAGAGGGACTCGAACCCTCGACCTCGGCATTATGAGGATTTGACCCGGATTTAGTTACCTCTTGGTCATCAATATCTTGCATTCAAATTGCATTGAAATCCCTATTTTTACTGCATTAACGCCGCTTTGACCAAGCCCGTTTCAGTACGCCGAGGTGCGCCTGAGTTTCATTGCACTTGCACTTATAAGTGCATACCATTTAGCGGACATATTCGCTTGATGCCGCAGTCTGAGGCCCGCCCATGAAAGCCGTTATCAGTGCCCGTCTTCTGGGAAGTACGCATGCCCAAGCGAGCAGTCGACCGTTCGAGATCGGCGACCGCGCCTTGCGCGGATTTATTTTACGCGTCCAACCTTCGGGTGCACGTTCCTACGTTGTTCAAATTGGTCGCGGACGTCGCATCACTATAGGACCGGTCGGCCACCTGACACCGACTGAAGCGCGTGAACGCGCGGAAAAAGTATTGGGCAACCTGGCTCATGGCCTTCCACCTCTCGCCGGCATTGATTCCGACGAGAAGTTGTCGCTGAAGGAATTCATAGAGACAAAATATAAGCCCTGGCTCGGGGCCAATCGGCCTCGGACGTCCGCATATACCTTAGGACGATTGAAGCGCTGCTTTGGTCGCTGGTATATCCGGAAATTGAGTGAGGTCACGACCGAACTTGTCGAGGATTGGAAAATCGACCGATTCCGCGAAGGTTGCACACCGTCCACAGTTTTACGGGACATCGCGACGCTCTCAGCCGTCCTTACGCGAGCAGTGAAGATGGGTAAACTCGACGACAATCCGGTCCGAAGAGTAGACAAGCCGAAGATCGATCGCCGGCCCCAGGTTCGCTACTTGGATACTGATGAAGAAACGCGATTACGTCGAGCCCTGATTCATCGCGATCAGAAGGCCCAGAAAATGCGGAAGTCAGCAAATCTTTGGCGACGCAAGCGACGCAAAGAAGTATTAGCGACCTTGACCTACTTTGCAGATCATCTAACTCCCGCAGTTCTCATTTCAATGAACACAGGTCTTCGCCGCGGTGAGCTACTGGCATTGACGTGGGCAGACGTGAACGTGCACGAGAGAATTCTCACCGTCCGCAGTCACTCAGCGAAGACCGGTGACACTCGTCATGTCCCGTTGAATGACGAAGCTCTTGAAACGTTGCAGCGATGGCGTAAGCAGAACCTGCACCATGAACGTGTATTCCCGATCACGACGAGTTTCAAGACAGGATGGGCTGCTCTGTTGGAAGAGGCAAGAATAGCGACACGCTTTCGCTGGCATGATTTGCGCCACCATTTCGCATCTCGCCTTGTGCAAGCCGGCGTGCCACTAAGTACAGTTCGCGAACTTCTCGCGCACGGCAGCATGGCAATGACAATTCGATATGCTCATTTGGCTCCCGACCAAAAGCGTGAAGCAGTAGATAAGTTAGCGAGGATTCCGACAACACTCCCTGCGAATAAGCAGGGTCCTCCGCCGGTAACAGCCGCTGCGTGAGCCGTTCGGCGCCACTATCGCTGCTCAGATCTTGGTCGCGCGGCCGATACGTTCGGGACGTAGAAGTCGCAGGTTCAAATCCTGTCAGGTAGCTCATCCTTAGAGTTTTTTAGACGCCTTTCCGCTGCGGTTCCAGATATTTCGACCTCACGGTTCCAAAAATGGTCAGCCGGACATCATGCCCCAGCTTGGCGAAAGCCCGTGCCCAATGATGGGCGCCGCAACCGGCCTCAATCGCAATCGTGCTAACGGGCTGGTTCGCCAGAAATGGCAGCAGCCGCTCCCGGCTTAGCTTCTCGCGCAGCACCACCTTGCCGCTTGCATCTTCGCCGTTCAGAAAGAACACCCGCCTCACCGCGTCAATCCCAATTGTCCGTTGGCTGTTCATCGCTCATACTCGTCGAGGGCCATCCTCGGTAGTAGCGATCGTCCCGCTACCTCTACCGAGAGGAAAGCGGGAGGGTCCATCCCATCACTTTTGACGTCGAATGCACGCCCAGGCCGTTTAGGCGAATTTCTCTGCCGCATCGCACGATCAAAAGTACACTTTTGGCAGCATTTGTACGGCGAGGCCGACAACACGGTTCCCAGCGCCACCATCGGCATCGGAAAAGCCCCGGTTCCGCCTGTCTCAATGACGAGATAGATACCGCGGCCGTTCGTGCCGCTTCAATCGAACCCCAGCTGCGGAGGCTCACGAAAGATTGAAATGATGCGAGCGCAATATTGGTGCATGCAACAGCCGCTCACTCCTTTTCAATGAATGCGGGCAGCATTTTCGGCTCGACTACCTAAGGTGCACTTGGTTCAAGACAACCCTCGACGGCTCCGGCATCGGCCAAGTTCTCGCGAACGCCGGCCTACAATGGCCCAATTCCTGACCGCATTCCCCGCAGGACGTACTTTTGGATCTTTCCAGTTGCGGTCTTCGGCAACTCCGATACAAATTGAAAGCTCTTGGGGCATTTGAAGTGGGCCATACGTTCCCGCACAAACTCGCGAAGCTCTGCTTCTGTGGTCACCCTTCCTTCGCGCAGGACGACAAAGGCGTGTGGCGCTTCGCCCCACTTTTCATCCGGCATGCCGACAATCGCGACCTCCTGCACGGCGGCGTGCCGCAGCAACGTTCCTTCGACTTCGACACTCGAAATGTTTTCCCCGCCGCTGATGATTACGTCTTTCAGTCGATCTCGAATTTCCACGTACCCATCCGGGTGTACGACTGCCGCATCTCCAGAATGAAACCATCCGTTACGAATGCTCCGGGCCGTCGCCTCCGGATCGTTGAAGTAACCGCGCATGACGACGTTGCCGCGGACGACAATTTCACCTGTTGTTAAGCCGTCGCGAGGTACCTCGGTCCCGGACTCGTCCACGACGCGCAGTTCTCCCGACGTGATTAGTTCGACTCCCTGACGGGCCTTCAATTGGGCGCGCTCGTGCGGGGGAAGGGCCGCGTGTTCCGGCCGCGGCTCGCACACCGTGATGAGCGGTGCCGTCTCCGTGAGCCCGTAGACGTGGGTCAATTCCCAAGCCAATTCGGCTTCCAATCGCTCGATCGTCGCGGCAGCTGGCGGGGCGCCCGCCGTCAGCACGCGTACGCCGCGCGGAACTCCCTTTCGCAGTTCGTCGCTCGTGTTGGCAATTCCGATCAGGACCGTGGGCGCCGCGCACAGCATTGTCCCGTGCTCGCGTCGAAGTATGTCAAAGATCTGCGCTGCATCCACCCTCCGGAGGCAAACATGAACGCCGCCGACGGCTGTCACGGTCCAGACGAACGTCCATCCATTTACGTGAAACATTGGCAAGGTCCAGATGTAGCGATCTGCACAGCTCATCGGGTGATGAATCAATGTCCCAACGGAGTTGATGTACGCATTGCGGTGCGTAATCATGACTCCCTTCGGCCTGGCCGTCGTACCACTTGTGTAATTGATGGTGAGTAGGTCGCTTTCTGCAATTTCGGGCGGGGTGAAAGTGGGATTTGTGCCAGCGAGGGTCGATTCGTAGTCCACCCAACCCTTACGATCTGCGCCGCCCTCGAGCGCAACGAAATGCTCGACCGCACTCAAGTGTCTACGGACGCGGTCCAGCCCATCCAGGTGGTCCGCGTGAGCGCAAACGATCCGCGCGCCACTGTGGTTGATGACATAAGCGAAATCATCCGCCGTCAACCGGTAGTTGATTGGCACGAGCACGGCGCCAATCTGGGGTACTGCGTAGTAGGCTTCCAGGTGCGCGTGTGTATTCGGAGCAATGTAGGCGACGCGGTCGCCCTTTTTGATCCCCATGGCCTGGAGCGCTGACGACCATCGGTCGCATCGGTCGAAGAACCCGGCGTACGTCACTCGGTGATCGCCGTCGACCACAGCCTCGCGGCCCGCATACAGGCGCCGCGCACGACGGGCGAATTCGAGCGGGGAGAGCGGCATTTCCATTCAGCATCTCACTCCGATTAACTAATCGATGCGTGATCGACATATCCCGACAGTCGATCAATATAACGCGGCTCAAAAAGGTAGCCAGGAAGCTGAGCGAATCGCCCATCCCGTGTATGCATAACTTCTGCTCGCGACTTCACGGCTGTTGTTCCGGCATACAGGGAGGATCGTTAACGCCGTCATTGTGATCATTCACCATGTGCGCTCCTTTCCTTCGGGGGGGTACCAACCCACCGATCAATCGCCTTTACTCCCATCGCGAGTTCAGGGCGGCATATCCATGCCAGCGAAACTATAATGGTCTGCGGCAACCCGCCAACCGTGCTTGGTCTTTACCCAGACGTATAAGGACTTCGCCGCGGACAGGGATTTCTGCTGCGATGGATCTCGAGCCGTTAGATCGAAGACGACGAACTGGAACGCAGCGTGAGGGTCCAAAGAGCGCGTATAAACCGCCTTCGCCCGCAATGAGGAGATTGATTTCATGAGGTCCTTGATCAACTCAATGCTGCGTGCTCTACCCTTCCATACAGTCGGAGCGTCGGATGCTGTAACGACCGCATCGTCAGTCAGAAACTCATTGACGAAACGCGTTGCGTCACCGCTCGCCCAAACGGGGCCGTATGCGTAATCAAGTCGTGCCTGAAGCTCCTTTTCAAGCGAGCCCGATGACCCATCGGCCGCGACCGAGATTGTAATTCCGGCCAGGCCGATGCCAACGATGAATACTTGAAGCAATTTGCGAAGGTGCATTGCGTGATCTCCTTTTGAAAGTGGTATCGTGTTACGTCTAAGCGTCGGGTATGTGTTTTATAGTGCGGTCGTCACCGCTTTTACCTCCAAGTAATTATCTAAAGCGAACTCGCCCATTTCACGCCCCCATCCAGACTGCTTGTAGCCACCAAACGGCAGGGCCGCATCGATAACGTTGTGGCAATTGATCCAGACGCTTCCGGCCTTTAATCGCTTCGCCATTTTGTTGGCGACGCTAATATCTCGCGTCCAAACGCTCGCAGCTAGCCCGTAAACGGAGTCGTTTGCCTCGCGAGCGATTGCGATCAAATCGTCATCGCAAAAGCGAGAGGCTACCAGAACTGGACCGAAGATTTCCTCTCGCACAACATTCATCCCAGGCTTTACGTTAGTAAGAACCGTCGGTTCGACGAAGTAGCCGGCCCCTTTTCGCGTTGTGTCGCCGCCGGCTGCGGCCTGCGCCCCCTGCGCAAGGCCAGAGCGAATGTAGCCGGTTACGCGTGCAAAGTGCTCCTCCGACACGAGCGGTCCCATTTGAGAAGATGGGTCCATTCCAGGTCCGACCTTGATCTTTTTGGCCTCCGCTGCGATGCCTTCAACCAGCTGGTCGAACACCTTTTCGTGCGCGTACAATCTAGAGCCCGCACAGCAAGTCTCACCTTGATTAAAGAAGATCCCAAATGAAACACCTGGGATCGTTGCTTTCATGTCCGCATCGGGGAACACGACAACCGGTGATTTGCCACCCAGTTCGAGCGTCACTTTCTTCAGATTACCGGCAGCAGCGCAAACGATGAGCTTTCCCACCTCTCCGGATCCAGTAAAGGCGATTTTGTCGACGTCAGGATGGGCAGCAAGCGCGGCACCGGCTCTTTCGCCATACCCGGGGATAATGTTTACAACGCCGGGTGGAAAGCCCGCCTCCAGCACTAGCTCCCCGAGACGCAATGCAGAGAGTGGCGTCTGTTCGGCGGGCTTCAGCACGATGGTGCAGCCCGTTGCTAGAGCTGGCGCAAGCTTCCAGGCGGCCATAAGCAGCGGGAAATTCCACGGAATGATCTGCGCGACGACGCCCACCGGCTCTTTTAGCGTGTAAGAGAGATAGGAACCGGGCAGGTCTATCGTGGTGCCACGGATCTTCGTCGCCCATCCCGCCATGTAGCGAAACATGTCGATCGCCAGCGGGACGTCAGCAGCCTTGGCTAGAGAATATGGCTTTCCGTTGTCGATGCACTCGAGTTCGGCAAACGCCTCGGCATCCCGCTCGAGCAGATCGGCGAGGCGCCACACCAGGCGCCCACGCTCGGAGGGTGACATCGTCGACCAAGGACCAGTCTCGAACGCGCGCCGCGCGGCGCCCACGGCGCGATCAACGTCTTCCGCATCGGCTTCGGCAACCTGCGCGATGACTTCGCCGCGAGCCGGGTCGTATACAGGAAAAATCTTTCCTGATGCAGCTGCGACCCAACGCCCATCAATCAGGAGCTGCCGAGGGGAGGATAAGAACTCGCGAGTCTTCTGGCCAAGAGGGAAAACCTTCGAAACTGCATTCATAAACGTCACTCCGTTAGATGTCCGAGGGAGGCCTCAAGGTTCCAGTTAAATTCTGACGAGACGACAGACAGCCGGGCATGTACCAACACGATTGTTGCTCGAAGGCGGGCTCATGACCCCTACGCCAAAAGCGCCTTAACGCGCCGTCCCGCCTCAAGTCCCTGTTCAATGGCTCCGTCGATAAATCCCCGCCACCCATTCGCCCAGTCCGCGCTAGCGAAGATCAGCCGACCACTCGACGCCTGAAGATCGCGGAGGTACTTGGACCACATACCCGGCCGCAACGTGCACCATGTACCCTTGGAGTAAGGGTCTAGAGTCCACTGATAGCCGAATGTGCGAATCACCTTCGCGTCTGGAATGAACAAGCGCACCGCATTTTGGACTGACTCATTATCATTAACGTCCAAGAGTTCAGGATCGGGGCCAAAGCCGATGAGGTGCGTGTGCCCGTCTTGGATGCCATCGGTGAACAGCCAGTTGAGCGGATTGTGGCTTGGCGCAAGGCAAGCGACATTGCCGTAGTCACCCTCAAGAAGCACATGCAATTTTGTCCCAAAACCCGCGTGCGTCTCCCTTGAAGCCAGGAGCTTCCCCTCCGCAAGGGCCGGCTGCCAATCGATATCTTTGAGCACGTTCAACGGTACCGCCGACACCACCGTCCGTGCGTGCAGCTCTTCGCCAGAATTCGTCACGACGGTAACGTGGCTGTCGTCCTGAATGACCCTGCGCACGGGCGTGTTGAGGCGCAGCTCCGGCTTACCCTCAGCCATCAGCGCGTTGATCAGTGAGACGGTCCCGTCCGTAAAGTGATAACGCGAGATAGAGTCCTGCATGTCCGTGAGGTTGTGGCCCGGTATGGCATACCAGCGCACCATCTCAATCCATGCGAACTTGTCAGTGTAGTTGTGGCCGCATGTCGCGAAGTAGCCGTCGAGCAAGTCGCGATGCAGGCTGCTCATGCCCTTTAATGAGGAGAGACGCTCCAAGCTGGAGATGCCGTCCACCTTTTTATACTCGTCGGACCCAAAGGGATTGTGTGGTAAAGGCAGGATTCTGCGAGAATCGCCCATGTACTCGGCCATGGCCCGCTCAATGTCCGCGCCGACCTTCGCGTTCGATAGCGTGACGATGTCGCCCTTGCTCGTGTGCACGATGAGCTTGTCCGCGGCCGCACCAATCGTTTCCCGCAATGTCAGGCCGCTTCGCCTGATCTCCGACCATACATGCGGCTGCGACCAGTGC
The DNA here is from genome assembly GCA_052143815.1 of Steroidobacteraceae bacterium. Classification (GTDB taxonomy): domain Bacteria; phylum Pseudomonadota; class Gammaproteobacteria; order Steroidobacterales; family Steroidobacteraceae; genus Bog-1198. The sequence goes on from JBKQSA010000113.1 coordinate 7,901, forward strand.
ACCCACGTCCCACCCATATCGGCCGGGTGGCCGTTGAAGTCTGCAGTAAACGTGCGGCCGCCCAGCCGGTTGCGAGCCTCGAGTAGCAGTGTCCGATAGCCCGCCTTGCGGCACTCACGTGCGGCGGTTACGCCACAGAACCCCCCACCAATTACGATCACGTCGTAGTCGCGCGACTCGGTGGTCGGCGGTGCATCGGACGCTAGCGTGCCGAGCGGCGCGACGCCTGCTAACGCTGCGGCGGTCCCCGCAGTACCGATAAATTGCCGTCTGGTTACAGGCCCGCTCCACCTCTCTGTCCGTGTTTCATCTGTCATCGATCTTGCTCCATTTCCGAATTACTGGTGGCCAAACACGCACGGAATGTCTCCCTACACACCCCACACTTTCACCCGCCCAATAGGTAGCAGACCAGCGCCGCGCGCTCGGTGGCGCTTTTTATCCCGCCAAACGGCATGACCGTACCGGGAACGAAGGTCTGTGGGCTTCTGAGAAACGAATCTAGGGCAATGTCGCTCCACACGATGCCGCTGTCGCGCAACGCAGGTGAGAAACTAAATCCTTCGACCGTTCCAGCGCGGCGTCCATTAAGTCCGTGCAGGCTAGGCCCCGTCATGTGCTGTCCGGCCTGTAGCGAATGACAAGCCGTGCATTTCGCAAACACCTGCTCGCCGAGTACGGCATCACAGTTAGACGCATTGGCACTCATGATAGTGCTCACGAGAATCATGCCCAGTAAGAGATGCGCGGTTATGCACGCGCGCCGACGCCTAAATTCAATCACGCGATCGGCTCCTCGGCGGCCTCCGCCTCCAACCGACAGACCTCCTCGAAGCATAAAAGCTTGTCGATATACGCTTAGTGTCGATCATCTTCCGCCGTTGACCTATTTCAAGTGATACGTGACGGTCGCCCCCCACCAGCGTGGTGGAGCGTAGACCGGTGTTATGATGCTCGCCGCCGACAAGTCCAGATCGTAGACGCGGTAGAGCTTATTGGTCACATTCCTGCAGAATACCGCGACGTCAATGTTCCCTTTTCGATTGATGTATCCGGCACGTACGTTCCCAACGGTGTGTCCGGGCTCGAGGTCTGCGGGCGAGTTGAACGATGAGAAATAATACGGCGTATCCGACTTCGCATCGGCCTCGATCCACCATGTGGAATCGAGCGCGGACCATTGATAACGCGCCTGTGCATTGACGCTCCACTTGGGTGCTTGTGGCATCACACGGTCCGCCACCTGACCACCCGGTAAAATCACGTTCTTTAGGATCGTACTAAGACCGGCCACGCCGAGTTGTAATTCCAGCCCTTTTGCCGGAACAACAGCTAACTCCGCCTCACCGCCCTTTATCCGCGACTGTAGGTTCGCAATAGTTTCGACGAATCCTACCTCCTCGTACGCTTGATAGTCCTTATAGTCGTAGTAGAAGACATCGGCGTTAAACCGCGCTCGCCCGTCGAGGAACGTGCTCTTGGAACCCACCTCGTAGCTCGTCAGCTTTTCAGGAGCAAACCCCAGTTCATTCGGATTTGCCGCCGGCAGCCCTGAAGGTTGGGCAAATCCCCCTCCCTTAACGCCGCGATTGATGCTCCCGTAGAGCATGTTGTCGCGATCAAACTTGTAATCAATTTCGGCCTTGCCGGACGGTAGCAGCCATGAGCGATGTGCTAGATCCGGATAGAGCGAGGTATTGAAAAGCGACACCACCGTTAGCGGTGTGGGCGCATATAGCAAGTAGTTGTCGGTCTTTTCATCTTCCGTGAGTCTTCCGCCCAGAATGGCCGTCCAGTGATCCGAGATCTGCCATTCCCCCTGTGCAAATCCAGCATAGGAGCGTGTCGTGATATTGTAGATATCGCCCGCTGGTCCGCCAAGGATTGCACCCAGTGTGTCTTGTGCCTGATCCTGAGTATAGATATCTAGATAGTACAGCCCGGTGATCCAACGCAGTTGGCCGGCCTGCCCGTTTACGCGCAACTCCTCAGAGAACTGCTGATATTGCTGCCACGTGTCGTAATACACCAGTAAAATGGGCGACGCGTCGGTGTCCTCTCCATAGCGCTTGTGCATGCGCTGAAAGTCCGTGATCGACGTAAGCGTAATGTCCCCGACATTCCACGTCAGGTGACCCGTTGCGCCATACAAGCTTCGATCGAAGATCCCGGCTCCCGGCCGACCGTACGCCTGATTGTAGGGATTGGTGCTCGGGTTGCGATAGCCGTCAATGTCGCAACCGGGACAGGTGCCCCAATAATTCACATTCGATGGTAGTAGGACACCCAGGCCTTGTGAGTTGGGGTATGCCGCCGCCCAGGAATAGGCAGTAGGTACCTCGTGGATGTTGCGAATCCCATATAACTTGAGCAGGAACTCGCCGTTGTCATCCAATTTGAAGAGCAATTGGCCTCGTGCGGCGTACTGATTTTGGCTGCCTCCGTCGGGACCAATGCGATCTGTAACGTAACCGTCGTGGTGGTTTGTCGCAAAAGACAGGCGTCCATCCACGCCGTCCCAAAGGCGACCGCCGAGAGCGCCCTCAGTGTCGATTTCGGAAAACCGGCCTCCCGTAGCCTCGACGTAACCGTCCGAGTCGTCGGTTGGCTTCTTGCTGATATATTGAATCAAACCACCTGTCGCGTTTCGACCGAACAGCGTGCCTTGAGGACCGCGGAGCACCTCCACGCGTTCGATGTCGAAAAGAGAACCCGCTACGGCTCCCATCGATGCCACATAAACTTCGTCGGAATAAACGGCGACAGGAGCTTCCTGGTGATCGCTGTAATCGTTCTGCGACACACCGCGCAGATTGAACACCGTAATCGACGGCGCGAACTGATTGTATTGCAGGCCGGGCACCTGGCGCACGATATCGGTCAGGTCAGTGACCCCTAGCCGTGCTAGGGAGTTGCTGTCGAAAGCCGTGATCGACGTGCCCACGTCCTGAAGATTCTGCTCTCGCTTTTGCGCGGTGACGACCACTTCCGCGAGTTGTTCCGTGCCGCCTTCGGCGCCCTCCTGAGCCACGGCAGGCCGTGAAAAGCAGTGCATCGCGGCCATGATCACGATGGCCATACACGCTAGTCCTCGAGTACGCGCGACGTTTCCTAGAACTCCCGACCGATTGGTGTCCGCGACGAGTTTGCTCGGCGGTGCGCGGCCCGGGTCTTCGCGATTGGACATACAACCCCCCACCAACTTACCGAACTGTGCTCTATTCGAGCTCCACCCAACTAACCCCATGTAGTCTGTCTAAGTCCAATGCGTTCACTGCGCATGAGGCGGTCTAGGTCATCTGTTCTGGACTGTAGGTCGTCTGATCTAGACTGTCAAGAGCCGCAAGCGATGTCGGGAACAAGGCACAGCGACCGAGCACGTTGGCCGCGAGCCAGGAAGGGACTTCTTGGCGTGCACCACGGCACTTGTCGATCCACTTGACAGTCTAGATCAGTCGACCTAGAGTCTAGATATCAGACGACCGAAATCACCCGAGCTCAAAACGAGAAATCCTGCAAGGAGCGCCATGCGATTGACACTAGTGCCGATTCCAAATCGGTATAACGGCCTCACCCAGCGCACAGTCGGGTTGCCGGCTGAGGCCTATTTCGACCCCGCGCTGTATGAAAGGGACGTGCAGAGGATCTGGCTCAGGAACTGGGTCTACGTCGGGAGGTCCAGCAGCGTAGCGACACCACGTTCGTTTCGCACCTTTGAGCTCGGCGACCAACCGATTCTGCTGGTGAGGGATGAGGGCCGCACCCTTCGAGGCTTTTACAATACCTGTCGTCATCGGGGCGCGGCGCTCTGTCGAGAAAGTACCGGGGTGCTGCCTTCGCTCGCGATCATCTGTCCTTATCATGCCTGGACCTATAATCTGCAGGGCGATCTTCAGCGAACCTCATCCAAGCGGCTTCCCGAGGGTTTCGATCTAGCCGACCATTCTCTCTACCGGATCAATGTCCAGGAGCGGGGCGGATTCATTTTCATCGCGCTCACGGATGCGGTTCCCTCGTTCGAAACTACGTTCGACCCGCCCTTGAGCCGGTTGGATGCCTGGCCGCTCCAGGATCTCATCGTAGGCCATGCATCGGTTAAGACAATCCAGTGCAACTGGAAGATCTTCTGGGAAAATTTCACTGAATGCTTGCATTGCCCCGTGGTGCATCCGGGCCTTTCCCAGCTCGTCCCGATTTTTGGGCGTGGACTCATCCTGGAGGGAGATGACCCCAACTGGAGTCTGACCGCGAACGATCCCGATCCGAAATACAAAGGCGGTCTGCGTCGTGGCGCGAGTACCTGGTCGTTGGACGGCGAATTGGTCGGTGTGCCCTTCTCGGGGCTCTCCGATGAGGATCGTCGCCGCGGCGCGGTCTATGTCATCAACCTGCCATCCGTCTTCATCGTCGCACATCCCGACTACGTCCGCGTAGTCAGAGTCCGCCCGCTCGGCCCTGAGCTGACCGAGCTCCACGTGGAATACCTGTTCTCCGCCGAAACCCTCGCGAGCCCGCGATTCGATCTTCACAAGATCGTGGACTTCGCCGATAAGGTCATGTCCGAAGACGTTGCGGTGTGTGAGCTCAATCAGCGTGGACTTCGCGCGGCGCCGCATGTGAGCGGTGTGCTCATGCCCGAGGAGCACCTCGTGCACCAGTTCCATCAGTGGATCGCGTCCGAACTGGCGCGCACCTAGGGTCGTTACGTGACGTGAGCGCCCGGTAACGGGCTTTTCGAGTATTTAAAATAAGATATTGAAAGGGATATGACTGGTGAGTGACCGTACTGCCTTGCCGGGATTCCTGCGGATTGCCACTGCCGCGATCGCTCTACTTTGCGCCGGAGCCGCCGATGCCGTGGATGCAAGTGCGACCAGCACCGCCACCGATACCGACACGCTCGAAACCGTGGTGGTGACGGCGCGCAAGCGCGAGGAATCGCTCGCCCAGGTGCCCATCAGTATCACTGCCTTCACCGCACAGTCATTGGAGGCCTACAACATCCAGTCCTTCGATGACTATGCGACCAAGACACCCAACATCTCGTTCGCCTACGGCGGGGGCCCGACCGGAATTTCAGATGCGAGAAGCGTGGCAATTCGCGGTATCACGGGCCAAAACCTCTTTGGCACCGCGGGCGCGACGGGTTTCTACATCGACGATACACCGATACCCGGCTCGGTCGATCCGCGAGTGCTCGATATCGACAACATCGAAGTGTTGAAGGGTCCTCAGGGCACGCTCTTCGGCGAGAGCTCGCTCGGCGGTAACGTCCGCCTGATTACCAAAAGGCCGAACCTTACCGAGAACAGCATCGGCTATATGTTGCAGGCCGGTGCCACCTCAGGCGGCGGCAGCCCCGATGGCGGAGCCGGGGTCATCGAAAACATCGTGTTGAGCCCGGATCTGCTCGCCGTGCGCGTGGTGCTCTTCGGCAATCACGATGCCGGCTATCTGACGCGCACCTTTCCCACCGACCCCTCGAGCCCTGCCACCGGAAATCCCGACCTGATCGTGCCGCGCACGAGCGTCGGCAATCAGGGTGCCGACACCACCTACGGCGGATCCATCTCCGCCCTGCTCAAAGTCAGCGCGAACTTCGAAGCGCGACTGCGCATCATGTATCAGGATACCGATTATCACGGCTTTCCTACCGCCTTCGCACCGCTCCCCGGATTCGAGCCCAACTACATCATTGCGCGCGCGTTCGATGTGCAGCCGGACGCCATGGACCGCTGGGCCTTGCCCTCGCTCGAGCTCAACTACCATGGCAACGGATTCAGCATCGTGTCTTCATCGAGCTACTTTTACCGGCACAACCACGATCTCGAGGACTCTTCCTACGGAACGCAAGCCATTCTGGCGGGCCCGTACTACGGAGTGAAGAACCTGCCGAATCAGCCTTTCCTGTGGGACGGCGAGCATTACCACAATCAGCTGACGGAGGAGCTGCGCCTCTCGTTCGATCCTATCTATAACATCAGCGGCACGGTGGGCGCCTTCTGGTCGAGAACCCGTACCCTGTTCAGCATTCCGGATACCTACGCCAACGGCTTGGTTGCGGCCACGGTCGGCAACACCGTCGGTGGACCCGCCGCCAATGACCTCATCTGGACGCAACAAAACCCGGCTACGGAACAGGATACGTCGATCTTCGGAGAGCTCTACTACAAGTTCCTGGATCGGTTCACCCTCACGCTGGGTGCCCGGCAGTACTGGCTGAAACAGACCATCGATTACACCGCCAACGGCTACCTGAATTACGGAACGACGCCGAGCAGCCCGCAGGAAAGCACCCAGTCGGGAATCGATCCGAAGGTGGGCTTGTCGTACCAGGTGACCGACGCAACGATGGTCTACGCGTCGGCCTCGAAAGGCTTCCGGGCGGGGGGCGCACAAGCGAATCTACCGGCGTGCCAGCTCGCGGGACTTCCCCTCGATGACATCCTGCATGTGAAGTCCGACACCCTGTGGAGCTATGAGGTCGGGACGAAGACGCAGTTTCCACAATCGGGCATCGTGCTTTCTGCGGCCGCCTTTCACATCGACTGGAAGAACATCCAACAGCAGGTTGCTCTACCCTGCGGCTTTTATGTGCAACTGAACGGTGGAGAAGCGCAGATCAATGGTGGGGAGATCGAGCTCGACGGTCGTGTGACCTCGGCGCTTCAGGTTCGCTTCGGTCTCGGCTTCGAGCATTCCTACATCAACGATCCGGCGATTCTGAGCGTGGCGGGCATATTCGCCGGGAGCCGCGTTCTGGAAACGCCGGCCTGGACGGCTACCGCAGGCGTCGTCTACACGCAACCGCTCAGCACGCAATACGATGGTTTCGTTTCCACCGACTACAGCTATACGGGCAACAGCATCTCGTTGCTGAACGGTGGAAGCGGCTTGATCGGTGAGCGCCCGCCGTTTTCCCTGGTCAATCTGCGTCTCGGTGTGAAGCACGAGAGGCAGGAGCTCTCCCTCAACTTTCACAATTTGACCAATGCGAAGCCCAATCTCGGCGACATCGGCTACATCGGCTACGCGCAGTTCAACTCCGCCGGGATCGTGGAGCCGCAGGTCGGGACCTTGCAGCCATTCGCCGTGCTCCTTCAGTACAAGAGTAATTTTTGACGAGCGATCGAAACGCGACGCTCATGCGCGCGGGGCGGTGTGGGACTGCATGGACGATGCATGTTGCAGGCTCATCGCGTGGAGCACGGGGGTGAGTACAGCCCCCCGGGGCCCCATGCAGCGGACACCCCGCGCGCCGAGCGCGGCACTAGGGCCCCGGATGTCCAAGCACCTACTCATCGAGCAGCGATCGATCGACTACGTGCCCATCTCGGCACGGCACGGCAAGCTCTGGCATTTATGGCCGGTCTGGTTCACGGGAGGAGCTCACCTGGCCACGATTGCGACCGGATTCGTCGGCGTGGCGCGCGGGGGAAACCTCCTCTGGATGTCGATCGCCGTCGTCCTGGGGTGCGCATTCGGCACGTTTTTCATGGCCTTTCACTCCACTCAGGGCCCTCAGCTCGGTCTTCCCCAGATGATCCAGTCGCGCCCGCAATTCGGCTATCTCGGCGCGCTTCTGGTCTGGTGCGTCGCGCTGGTCTCCGGTGTAGGCTACTGTTCGTTCAATCTCGTGCTGGCCGCCGATACCGTCCTGACGCTCTCGGGAAGGAGCCGGCCACCGACGATGTTGGCCTTCGGTGCGCTTGCAGCCACATTGGCGGTGGTGGGTTATGACCTGATTCATGTGGCGCAACGCGTGCTCGCCTATGTCCTCATTGCGGTACTCGCGCTGATGACGCTCGCCGCGATGCGCCTTCATTTCGCACCCGAACAGCTCGATCTAGCAAGCTTCAAGACCGTTCCTTTCCTGACCCAATTATTTGCAGCAGCGGCATACCAGCTCTCCTGGTCGATTTCGGTCTCCGATTATTCTCGGTACTTGCCGCGCGATGTGGGCGTCGCGGCTTCATTCTGGTGGACCTACGTCGGCGCTTTCATCGGAGGAGCCTGGCCCATGCTGATCGGCACCGTGGCTGCCGCGCTTTTTCCGACCCTCGAGCTCACGGCGGCCCTCAAAGAGACCGCGGATATGACGATCGCCGGCTCCGGTTCGCCATTTCTCATCGTCTCGCTTCTCGGCCTGGCGACCATCACCAGCATTCTGATCTACAGCTCGTCGTTGACGCTTCTGAGCATCGCGGATTCGATCCGCCCGCTGCGGCCGACGGTGGGCCAGCGCCTCGCAACGATCGGGTTCGTGCTCGCCGTGTGCTACATCATTGCACTTCTCTCATCGCCGCATTTCGCAGAGGAGTTCGGAAGTTTCCTGGCGATTTTGCTGTATCTGTTCACGCCTTGGACCGCGATCAATCTTGTGGATTTCTACTGGGTGCGCCGCGGTCATTACTCCGTGCGGGAGATCTTCAACCCGAACGGGATGTACGGTCGATGGTGCTGGCGCGGTCTAGTCGCCTACTTTGGTGGTTTCGCCGCCATGATTCCATTCTTCAGCACCGGCCTTTTCACCGGCCCCGTGGCGAAGCTGCTGGGCGGCGCGGATTTGGCCATGCTCGTGGGGTTACCCGTCTCGGCGACGATCTATCTGCTCGCGTGCCGATCGGTCGATCTGGAGGCCGAACGAAGGATCATCGCGACCGTGGATCAAGGGCTCGACTGACTTCTAGCGTCGAAGGTGCAGCCGAGTCCGGAATTGAAAGAGGCAATCCTTAGTAAGGGACGCGAGTTCGCAGTCCGCCGCGCGCTGAAATCGACCGGTATGACCGGGTGCGTTGTCTCTCTGTGGTATGCCGCAGATGGCACCGTTCGGGCTGCGCAACTCGTAAGAAGAACCCCATCACCTCTCATTGATGCGGCCTGCCTCGAAGTGGTCATGGGACGCAAAGTCATCGCACACGATGTGGAATCCGAGGGAGGAGGCCATGCGGAGCTTCCAATCAGCTGGAGCTATGGACCGTGGCGTGGGGCTGCGCCGCATCTAGAGCCTGACCCATCGATTCCTGCTGTCGCTTCCCGCAGTGCGCTATATCCGTTTCCGGAATATCCAGAAGACGCCCTTCGGGAGCGGGCATAAGGAATGTGCAGGCTGCATATCGCCGTCTCCTCAGAGGGCCGAATTTCAGACCTGCAGGTCGCGCAATCGACGGGATTTGCAGCGCCGGACGCCGCTTGCAAGGACGCCATCTACCATTCACAGTTCGTCCCAGCACATCTCAACAATGCGGCTGTCGGGGGTGAGACCGACGTCGTGATCGATTGGCGTCTTCCCGCATCGGTCGGCAGAGCGCAGTAAGGTCATAACGCCCTTAGCCAAGATATTTGTGGGTCAACCTCGGCACAGGCAATGCCAAGATCGAGCGTCGCCACCTTGGTCGAGCAGCGCTTCAGTGCGCACTTCTGACCGGCCACCATGTTCTGGACGCCGACGATCTCCTCGCCGCGAAATAGAAGCATGCAGACCTTTTCCCTTTGTGCGCCGCCCGTTCACGAAGGTTCGAGCAAAGTGAATTCTGTGCGGCTGAGCAGTCGCGCGAAACCGCGATCAAACGTTACCAGGTGGCTACCGATCGTCCTCACTGCGGCAGCGATCCAGGCATCAGTAATGTCGTTTGCGGCGAGGTCATGATCTTGGCTCATTTGCTTCAAAGTCGGCCACTCACGGCCGACCTCCGGCATGTCGACCCCGGGCGTCGCCAGAATGGAATCGATGAATGCTATGGCTGCGCTGATGGGCATAGGCGAGACGAATACCTTGGGGTTCGTTGCCAGGCGAAGAAATCCAGCAGCGACCATCCGCATAATCTCAATGCTTCCACCCGTGTCACACTCGACCATCGCTCGCTCTAGTGGCCTGTACCAACTGATTGTGTACCGATGTGGCGCGATGAATCGGCATATTTCCATTTCACGGTCCGAGGTGCCTTGTCGTAGTGACGGATGTAACGCATGAGTTTTCTCTTCAGGTCGGAGATGGAAGTGAATACACCTCGGGCGATGACATCGCGTTCGACCTTGCCGAACCAGAGCTCGACCTGGTTGAGCCAGGATGAATAGGTCGGAGTGAAGTGCAGGTGAACCTTCGGATGCGCAGCCCAGGAAGTCTTTGACCTGTTGGCTCTTGTGGGCCGAGAGATTGTCGGCGATCACATGGATTTCTTTGCCGCGCGGCTGGTTGATCACGATGTCGGTGATAAACGCGATGAACTCGGCGGAGGTGTGCCGCTCAGCGGTCTTGCCCAGCACCTCGCCGGTCTTGGTGAGCAGAGCGGGAGGCACTCGCGTAGGTGTTTGATAGGTGTTGGCGGCAATCTGCGGGCGCAGCCCACTCATTACACAGAGACCGCGCGGCTGCGACAAAAGGTTCGCGCGCCAACAGCGTTCCGAATTAAACTTGGCACGCGGTAGGTGGGGCACAATCGCCTGGGATCTAAGGAGCGAGCGGCATTGAGGAAGCGAAAAGCGAGTTCGCTGCGACACGCAGCTGGCGTGGAAACCAGCCGACCCCCGTGGCGGCCGACTTCTGGCAGCGTAGAATCTGGCGATAGAACCCGTGTGGAGATTCTTTGGGCGGCGGAACGCGTGCTGGCGACCGCGGGATATGCCGCATTTACGGTTCGCGCCGTCGCGGCCGCAGCCGGCATTACACCGGGAAATCTTGCCTACCACTACAAGACGAAGCGGGAACTCATTCGCGCCGTGATTACGAGCATGATTGCGGAGTACGCCAAAAAGATCGACGATTTCCTTAAGACCCCATCCTCCGAGTCACGGGACGCCTTTGTCGAACTCGTTGCTTGGCTAATCCATGATTCGACAACGCCGGTTACGAGCCGGCTTTTTCGCGAGCTGTGGGCAATGGCACTGCACGACTCATTCATCAAAGAGGCGGTCGAAAGCCTTTACGCGAAGTCGGCCATGCGGATGGTGAACGTGCTTCGGCAATCGCATCCGGAGTTGGGCGCGATCGAAGCAAAGGAAATCGTCTACTTGCTATTGATGATCTGTGAGGGGACGAATCCTATATATGGTACGTGCCCGAGAGGTGGAGCGCCCATTTCCAAGGTTTCGAAGCTGGCAATCGGGGCCCTGTTGCTGTTGGTCAAGGAGCGCCAGACTTAAGCGTGGGCGCAAAGGCCAACCATGGGACGCGGCCGTTCACGTTTACCCAGCCCGAGGACATCCGATATGGGGGACTCCAAGGCAGTGACAAGAATGATCACTTCACGCGACCCTGCGCTTTTGCGGTGCGCGCCATTCCACCAAGCCCCGCCCGAATATCTTCCCCATAGCGCATCGGCATCGCGGTCGTTTTCCAGCGCCCCGCCTGCATCACCGAGACGAGATCAATGTTGAGCGCCAACATGTCCTGCGTCGCCTCGACCCGGATCGAGTGGCCGCTGACTTCTTTTGATGACCGCAACCAGGTTTTTAAGTACCCGACCGTGTCCGGCGAGAGATAGGCTTTACTCCCCTCCCCCGCCTGATCGGTCTTCGAACGCCGAATCATCGCCCGGCCGCTCCCGTCCTCCATGAAACTAAAGTCTTCGACATTGAGCGCGACGAGCTCAGCTCGACGCGCCATGGTGTCGTAGCCGGGGTCCCCTATTGATGAATCGTTCCAGATCACGCATCAACGCGACAATGTCGTCCGGTTCCTGGAGCGGCGCGTTCTGGCGACGGCCGGCTGCACCGCACTTACGATACGCGCGGTCGCCGCCGCGGCCGGCATCACCCGGGCAATCTTGCCTATCACTGCAAGACCAAGCGGAAACTCCTATTCCGCCGCGTCAGTTCGCCTTGCATTCAAGCCGGAGCCGCTCGCGCCGCCTCTGGTCGCCGACGCTCGAGCCAGCGACATAGCGGAATGAGAAGCGCCAGGGCTATCGCGCAGCCCGCCACGGCCAGCCAGCCGATGGAGCGCAGACTGTACGACTCGACTAGAAAGCCCGCGCTGAGGCCGCCCAGAGCGGAACTGACCGGGTAGCCCATGCCGGTCAGCACAGCGAGACGGCCGGGCGGGTCGACCGCCGCTGCAACCGAAAGGATATATGCGTAACAGAAGTACCAGAGGCCGAGGTACCACGCGTAGGTTAGGAGGAATCCGTACTGCGAATGTGCATGGCACACCGCCACAGAGCCAATGCCTTGCAGCAGCAATCCGACCGTAAGTGGCGCAAGTCGACCGAAGCGCGTACCAAGCCATGTCGCCACAACGCCACCCAGCGAGGCAAGCGCGCTGCCAATCGCCGTGAGAACCGAGATGCGGTCCATCGAGAGGCCGATGTGCTCGCCAATTTGCTCCGTGAACGGCCACACAGCGAGCGCGCCGTAGTTAAATGCGAGCACCGCAGCCAGCGCGGTGAGGCCCGGCAAGAGGAATCGCCAGGTTTCGCCGATGGCGGCCGTTATCGGCGCCGGAGCAGCGGTGGTGCCCGGAATGTCCCTAATGAGGAGCACCAACGGAATGAGCGCCGCGCTGAACGCGGCGAGTAGCGAAAACATGCCGACCGGGCCGCGAAAGTGACTGGCGCCGGCGAGCGCGAGATACAGACCAGCGAAAGCTATGGTCATCACAACGGTCGCGACCCCATAGACGCGCTCCGGTGCGGCGGTTCTGGAGCCCGCGGCGGTCGCGCTCGCGCTCACCAGGCCGGATCCGAGCCCGACCGCGCTGCGCAGAACGGCGAGCAGTGCCTCGCTTGTTGCGAAAGCGGACCCTAGTTGCCCCGCCACGATCAGAAGCATACCGACGGCAGCGACCGATCGTAGTGACAAGCGGTTGATCCGCGGAGCGACCAACAGCATCGCCACGGCAAAGGCCAACATTTCAATCGCATAAAGGACGCCAGCGCTAGAGGCGGATAAGCGCCCGCCCGAAATCAATGTGCCCAGAAAATACGGGGAAGCGGTGACACTCGTCTGCGCAGCCGTGAAGCCGGCGGCGATGCTGATGAAGGAGCGTAGCGGCACCGCGTCGCCATCAAGCACGGCGCGTGTCTTCAAGGCGTGGCTGCCGCCGTCTCCCGCGGCCAGAAGCCGTCAATCATAGCGTTGTTCTGTTCGAGATATGGGCGTATCTCGTGGAACACCTTTTCGTACTGGTAGTACCGTATCCATACCATCATGTGATGAATTAGGTGCATGTGCTGGCCTTGGGTCAGCCAATTCGCGCCGGGCCAAACCGAGCAGCGGGTGTTGCGGTAGCGCCCCGTCTCGGTATGGGGGTGGTGCGGAACCCAGGTGAAAAACACCGGCATATTCCTCGATGGCCTTGATGGCTGCCTGGCAGTCGATTCCGTATTGCTTCATCCCACTGCGCAACCACAGTCCGTCGATCCAGACGCTGATACCGAGGGCGATCCGTTCGGCGTGGGAAGGGCTCGTAAGCTGCTTCAGGTTGTAAACGAGGTTGCTACGCAGGCGACGATAGAACGTGTCTTGCAGGCGCGCGAATTCCGAATTCGTGGGCACCTCGGCAAAAAATGAAATCCAAGCGGCGGCCGTTTCTTGATTGAAGATTTCGGCTGGAAAATTGCCGGCGATCACCGCCGATATGCGTTCCCGAGGCGTCTTAGCCTCTCGCAAGAACAGAATGGAATGCTGCAGGATAAGCTGGAAGGCATGGCGGACGACGGCGCTCAGCAAGTGGTTCTTGCTCTTGAAATAGTAGTTCACGATGCCGTGCGACATGCCGGCCCGCTCGCCGATGCGCGCAACCGTCGTTCCGCTCAAGCCGTATTCCAGGAAAGTCTGGTATGCAGCTTTCACTAGTTCGCGCCGGCGGATTTTCTCGATGCTAGTCTTCATGTCTGATCCTCTCGGCCGATTCATGGCGAGGAGTCGCGGGCCGGAATGTTCTTGACAACCATACAAAAGTCTTGATGATAGGACAATAAATTTCTGTGGTACAGGCTGACCGTCCAGGACGTGCCGATCTCGATTCAGGCGATGACCGCGGAAACCCTGACGCAGTTGAACGTCCAGACCCTCAACGACTACATCAAGTATCTGCCGAACGTTACGACGGCGAACAACGGGCCGGGCCGGAACGAGGTTTTCATGTGCGGCCTCTCCGCCGGTTCGCAACCCAGCCAGGGCAGCGGTTCGACGGGCTTGTGGCCGAACGTCGCAATCTACCTGGATAATCAATCCGGGCAGCTCCCGAATCGCAACCTCGACGTCTACGCCGCCGATCTGAATCGCATCGAGGTTTTGGAGGGTCCGCAGGGAACGCTGTTCGGTGCCGGCGCCGAAGCCGGCGCGATCCGCTACATTACGAACGAACCGAAGCTCGACGTGACCGAGGGGAACGTCAAAGCCGGTTACGGCGTGACGGCTCACGGCGATCCGAATTCCGACGTGACGGCGGTGTTGAATCTCCCGCTGATCGCCGACACGCTCGCCGTGCGCGGCGTGATCTACGACGACAGCCGCGGCGGCTACATCAACAACGTGCCGGCGA
>JBKQSA010000114.1:0-10319 GCA_052143815.1 Steroidobacteraceae bacterium
TATGCTTACTTGTGCCGCTTGTTCGCCGAATTGCCCGCTGCGCAGACGGTTGAGCAGATCGAGGCGTTGCTGCCCTGGAACATCAAACCCTGAAGCCTGGCAAGGGTGGGGAAGATCGAGCGCTTACAATCGACGCACGGCCGCAATATTCCTTGCGCGTCTGAGATCGGCGGATACCGTATCGCGCTCGGCGTACATTCCGATGTGCGCAATTCCCATCGGCGCCATTTCAAGTTGCCGATCGATGCGCGCCAGCAAAGAGGAGATGTGACGAGCCCGTGCGTCAATCGACTCCGGCGCGAGGCATTGCCAACTGAGCACTGAAGCGTAGAGAACGTCGTCGACGTAGCGAGGGTCGCGCTCGTCGGACTTGGCTCGTAGCGCGACGTGATACGATCCAGATTGAAGTACTTCACCGGTCAATAGTCGCCACATCTTCGGTCCCACGATCAAAGGACCGTGTTCGTCCGTGTCGGCTCGCACGTGCGCGATGTGCGCCTGTCGCACGGCCCCCTCTGCGCAGCTATCCTGCCAACGATACCCGGTAAGGAGTTGAAGCGGCGAGCGCGCTACGCTTGCGACCCGATCTGCTAAGTATGTTCGCGGAACCTTTGTTAGCTCCGCCACAAATTGGACGTCGACAAAAACGCTCAAGCGGCGCTCATGAATTAGTCTGGCCAAGGGTGCAAACAGCGCCTTAATGCTGGCCTTCTCGCGGAGTTCGTAATCGCTCGGCCTCAGCCGCTTGCACTCGATGTACAGGTCCTTCGTGCTATCGGGGGGGCCCACCCGAAGATCAGCGGACTGACAGGCGGATTCCGGGACGAACTCGACTTCAAACTCTTCGTGCGCATAACGGATCGCCGCTATCAACTCGTACAGCGCGCCGTCGGGGTGTTCTTGCTTGGGATTGAGCAATCGGCGAGCCCGATCGACTACGCCAGGCATCCGTCGAAGCGCTCCCAGCCCCGTGCCGATGTGCTTGATGAATGGCACGATGTGCGCTGCAAGCGTGAGGTCGTAGCTACGCGGCTCCGGCAGAAACGCGTCCGCCTGCGCGAGGTAGGATGCAATCAGGTCCGACTTCATCAGCAAATCGGTCGGCTCGGGCCACTGGAGTTCCCCTTGAGCTGCATGCGCGCGAAAGAACTCTTGTGCCGAGATGATCCTTTTAGCCAAGCCACCAGGCGTGGGATCAATTTGGTGGAACCACCCAAGGGCAGCTCTCAGATCCTGATCATCGCCGATCCCTTTAAGGGCGTTCGCCATGAAGATTAAATCCATTTCGATCTTTAGAGTAGTTAAGTTACCTCCGACGTGATTGCTTGCAATGACCCAAGCCGCAGATTCGGCATATCACACTTGGCGGACCGCGATATGTCCGTTCACGCCCTTTACGCGGCTATCACTCCTCCTCATCATTCGCCAGCTATCGACACGTCCAGGGCCGCGCGCGCAGATCACGACGATTCTACCCAGCCACGCCGATAACGCTCGCGACAGCAACTGAGTTGGTGTGACTCATGCTCACCAGCCATCGGCCAATCGACCGCTCTTTTTCAAGCACCGACAAACGACGATGCAGTACTACAGCAGGCTCGCCACTGTCTTTTGACACCGTCTCGACATCCGTGAACGCGATTCCATCGCCCCAGCCAACACCCAGTGCTTTCAACACAGCTTCCTTGATAGCAAGCCGACCGGCAAGCCTTTCAACTTGACGCGCACCCTGGCCAATGTCAACCAGTTCCGTCGCAGTGAAGTATCGATCCAAGTGCTTACGCGCCGCCAACATCATCAGACGCGAGCAATCAGCGATATCCACGACGTCCACACCGTGTCCTACTATATATCCCGGAGGTGTCATTGATCTTGGCTCGGTCGTCTGCGTTTCAAAGCGGAGTGGCTCGCCGGTAAAGCTGACCGAACCCACTTCGTGCCTGGCTCGTTAGGCGGGCCAAGATACTTGAGATCCTTTGCATCAAGATCAACAAGAATACGACCTCCACCAGTTTTCAGCACAGCACGCCACACGTCGAATCCAAGGAGAATCGCGCGCTGCCACTCCCCCATCGATCGCTCGCGGACTTCGAGAAGCGAAGTAACGCCCTTGATAGTCCGGAGTAGCTGATAGTCTAGAGCGGTCACGCCTTCCAGCCATTTGTGCCCTTTCGCGTAGTCGAACGCGAGTGCAGCGACACCTTCGTCGATCACTTGGGCCCGCCCGCCGTCTTGAACCTCGTCAACCTGCGGGTCGCTTCGCCGCTTGCGTTTGAGGAGCTTTCGAACCACGGGCGACCAGCCCAGCACAGCGACGTAGCCCAGATGAAAGACATCGTGAAACCGATATCCATCAGGGTCATCCGCGTTGTCGGTCAAGTCGTCGCCGATCTGTTTGCCATTCATGTGGGCGCGAATCTTCTTTCTGCCCCTAACAAGAACCTCGCTCAACCGAACTTCAAACTGACGAGGGAAACGCTCGCCCTCCTTGTACTCAGCGTCGAAGGTGACAGACGACGTGTCCTGATTTCCCCAGCGATCCTTGGTCTTCTTCAGGTTGCCCTGCGCGATGTCCTCCAGCTTCAGCTCAAACTTGGCTGCGACATTGGCGACATACCAAAGCAGATCGCCAAGTTCTTCTGCGACACGATCTTTGAAAAGCAGATGGGCGCTGCCATCTCGCAGATGCTTCTTGTACTCGCTCAGCAACTCGCCCGTCTCGCCGGCGAGACCCAGCAATGGCACAACGAGATCGACACCGGCTTGCGCGTTCTTTCGGCCAGGAACGCGATCGGTCTTTTGCGCTTCTCGCTGATAGTTGTTCAGGTTCATTGTGACTCCCTCAGTTCCAGGCTCGCTTGCAGCGCACGAGGATTCGATGCTTCGTCACGACCAAGCGGCTCTATGGTCGGAGAAGGGTTCGCGCTTATCTTTTCATTGATGCCCCATTTCGGTGGATACCACGGTCGCTCCAGCGGGCCCGATGGCGAGAACTTCTGTTTGATGCGTGTGCGGCCCGATATGCCCAACACCTCCGGATGCGCGACCCGCGCATACTTGTCCACCTCACAAAAGAGGTTCTGGCAGTCGATCAACTGCAAACGGCGCCCCCAAAGCGGCTGGAACTGAATGCCCAGCCTTTCGAACTCGCGCTCCTGGTTGTCCGCCACAAGACGAATCAGCTCCGCCTCATTTAGGCCAGCGCTATCCGTAAAGCACTTTCGCAAGCCATCCCGCGCGCCAGGGCCTGGAATGACAAACTCCATCTCCGAGAAGTCTGAGACTTCGCTGTAGTTGATGTCGGTCACGAACTGATAGGCGAGGAAGTCACCGATGGTTGGATAGCTTCGCAGCAGTTCGAAGGCAGGCTGCATCTTTCTCATCTTCGACAGCTTGCCCGCGAGATCATCGGCCATCATCTTTTCGAGCAACCGCAAGTGGTTCTGATGTTTGGCTACGTGGCCGAACGCCGATCCGCCTGGCGGCATAATGTACGCGGCGGAGTAGATGCGGCCTCCAGCGCGCATGGCCTCCCCTAGCAGCCTATCGTAGTGCTCGAACTTATATGCCTTGAACGTGACCGGGCCGAAGGTGTGCTCTAACAACTCCCATGTCTCGATTTTGTTGAACAACTTGAACAACAATGTCCGAAAAAACACTTCTGCATTGGACTTAGGCAAGTCGTCACGATAGATCACGCGTCGGATCAGATATTGGCTTACCCGGTCAGCGGCCCGATAAGCGTTCGTAAATTTGTGAACCGAGATGATGGGATCATGAGTCCACGGCTCGCCTTGCTTTGCTAGGCGACGGAAATAGACATCTTGACGCTCAGCAGCGAAACGCCAGTAGGTGTCAAATACTGAACTCACCCTTATCGGTAGCAGGTCCGAGCGGGAGACACCCTCCTCGATCAAATGTTCGCGTGCAAATTGACTCTGCGTGTCGGGCAGCAATGCGTCGGCAGACCGGCGCTTCACGTTGCCATCTCGGCTATTGACTGAGTAGACTTCGCGCTCGTGGCAGTAGTTGGCGGAGCCAAGCAAGCCCTGGCGGCCGCCACCAGCGGCGCCAGAGCTTGATCGGACTTCGAGATGCGTTCAAATTTTGCGACACCGACAATCACATTCATTCTGCTCATCTTCAATTTCATTTCGTGTGCCATGAAGGCTCCCAACTGGGCAATGCCCAGATAGTTGCCGTACGCCTTTACAAACAATTGCTGCGTCGCATAGAACGCATTGACCACAAGCCCCGCCTCGGTTGGCTCGAAGCTCACGTGCTGCATGCACGGGAACTGCAATTGCGCATTGGCGACGTGATCCCGTTCAGGGTCGAATACACTCGCCTGGAACATCGAACGCCTCACGCCGTCGCGCCCTTCGAACTGCGACAGTATCCATTCAAGCTGATTGCCGTCGCACGGTCCGCGGCCGTAGCTCACCAGGCGCTCGAAGTAAAGACCTCGACGATTGTCTTTCGGATTCATCGCTTGATACCGAGGGAACGCATCGCGGTAGTACTCGAAGAGAGCTGCGCGGTCGCCCTGCGCTACCCGCCAAATGCGTTGAGGGAAGATGGTGAACGCAACGTCCTCAACGCTGCGCATCTGCTTAGCCATCAACAACGTATCAAGCGCTGTACGCACGGCTGGCGTCTCGATAACTCCACCGTCTTGATCGAAGCCCGACACGCTCAAGATTAGCGGTGAAATCTCCGGACCAGGGTGATCGAGCACATGAAGTACGGCCTTCCCCCAGGCGCGGGATAGATCGGATTCATCCACGAGAACAGGACTGGTGGATTGAGCGTGCTTAGCCATCCGCGGTCTCCTCAAGGTGGCGGAAGCGCGCGAGGCCAACGTACTGGCAGCGAGCAATCCTGACGTAGGTCGCCCACGACGAGCCCGGAATCACTACTCTCGCAATGCCGACCTTCATGGCTCGAAAGAGCCGACCACCCACGAGATCGCGCTCTGGCATCAACATCGCAGTATCGACAACGACTCCGGAGGGCAGCATCAACAAGGCGCCCTGTTCCATGTCGAGGGTCGGCGAGTTCCAATGTCGGTCCGCAATCGTCAACGGTTCGGAAACCACCTGCCCTAGCAACTCGGTCCTGATCATCTTCGGTGTGATCCGTCCAAGCCGAGCCCTCTGGACTGGAGAAATCATGTCGATCCCATAGGCCAAGTGGTTCACCAGCGTTGCTTGACCCACACCGAAATTGCAGGCGATCGCATACATGTCGAGTGCCGACGCCTTGTTCGGATCTAAGCCACGCTTCACAAATGCCTCGCGCAAACCCAGTGTCGGCATCAGTACGAAGGCCGCGAACGAATCGGCCAGAACTTCGTTCGGAGGACGATCTGCGCTCTGAGCATGATCATCACGAAGTTCATCGATCGTGGAGCCGTGACCGAAAACGTGATGGCCCAACTCGTGTGCGCAGGTGAACGTGCGCCTGGCAAGTGGCCTTAGAGCCGAGACATGGATGCGGGGTTTCGGCTGGCGGTCATACATGCCTTCCATATTGATGTCGTTGAAGCGCACGTTGACGTTATGCGCCTCGCATAGACCGTAGATGCACGCGGGACTCTGGAGGTCGAGCCCGGCCTTAGTACGCGCGGTGATCGACGCTTGCATGCCTTGCATGACAAGCGCCTTCTGCGAAGCGAAGGGGGAGGATGCCAAGGGTCGGGCACTCATTTGCGCGCGCCTCCGTCATCGTCCGTGTCCGTATCGGAGTTGCGCATGGACGCCAGCAGCCTCAAGAGTCGATCAAGGTCATCCGGCTTGAGCTTGCCCAGTTCGCGCGCGGCGAGTTGCAACCGTGGATCATCCGTTTCGAGTTGTTCGGCCGACTCACCCAATAGCCACGATACCGTCACATCATAGGTCTCTGCGAACTTCGTCAGCTCTTCGGCAGAGATACGGCGGTTGCCGGCCTCGATCTCCGAAATCGTCGGCCGATGCATGGTTAGTAGTTTGGCCACCTGACCCTGCGACAGACCGGCTACCTTCCTCGCCTCGCGCAGGCGCGTCGCAATCGCGCCGCGTAAGGACTCTTGTATTTCAGTCATTGCGCGGTCACCTTCTGGGCTGGAGCCGATGGTTGCGCTTCGGCCAATGCGACCACTATTGCCACAGTTTCATCGACCGTGAGCGCGATGGTGGTCTTCTCGCGCCGAAAGATGTTTACGTCGTTGGCGATCGTGATGCCGAGCTTCACGCCGAGCATTCCGATCGCAACCGGCCAAATCTTGCTGTCGAACTTGGGTAGTTCTTCGATGGGTTTGGTGGTCCCAGCGATTGCTGGGCATTCCAAGCCACTCGCTGTCTGAATGTTCTGCAGAACCTCCACCAGGGCGGCCCGCACCGTCTTTGTGTCCATTGGATTCTCCAAATCGACCATTACGGTCAGTAAGATAATCTTACCACACCACCTGCAGGCCGCAAGCTCTCTCGGTCAATTGGCTTTGGATCGAGCCGCAGCCGCCGTCCGGGGGGCCTCACATGACTTGAGTATTGTCAGAAATATCCATAAACTTCTACCACACTGAAGCCATCGCCATGCAAACCCTCGCCAAACAAGTCCTTGAGCACGCCGTCGGATTGCCGGAAGGCACGCCTTTGGTCGCCAAAGAGCTATTGCACTTGGGCAGCCGTGCAGCCGTAGACCAAGTGCTGTCCCGTCTGGCGCGGCGTGGCACCCTGCTGCGCGCCGGCCGCGGTATCTATGTCCTGCCTGTCGAAAGCCGCTTTGGCACCCGCGCGCCTTCGGCCGTCAAGATGGTCGAGGGCCTCGCGAACCAGCGCGGAGAAACCATCGTGTCGCACGGCGCCGCTGCCGCTAATGCGCTGGGCCTTACCACACAGGTGCCGATGCGGGCGGTCTATCTGACGTCCGGCCCCAGTCGCCGCTTGAAGTTGGGCGCACAGATGGTCGAGTTTCGGCACGCACCGATTTGGCAGTTGATATTTCCTGGGCGGGCTGCCGGCGAGGTGGTGCGGGCACTGGCTTGGCTGGGTCCAGAAAAGGCCGGAGAAGCGATCCAAAAGCTACGCGCCAAGCTGCCGGCATCTGAGCTGAAGGAAGTCGCGTCGGCGCGATCACGCTTGCCGACGTGGATGGCCCAAGAGGTCAGCGCCCTGGTGACCCATGGCTGAGTTCTTCCGCCTCTCCACTGCCGAACGCCTGGACGCACTCAACGCCGCGGCTAACACATCGGGTCTGCTGCCCCACCTACTGGAAAAAGACATCTGGGTGGTCTGGTCGCTGCAGCACCTCTTCGCCGGTCCTTACGCCGATCACTTGGTATTCAAGGGTGGCACATCCCTATCGAAGGCCTACAAAGTCATCCGACGCTTCTCTGAAGATGTGGACCTTACATACGACATCCGCGCTATAGCTGGTGATCTGGTGGGCGACGCGGAGGCACCATTGCCGGCCAGCAAGAGCCAGGAAAAGAAGTGGACCAAAGAGATTCGTGCGCGCCTCTCGGACTGGATCGGCGCCGAGATCGCGCCGCGCCTCAAGCTCGATCTTGAACAGCATGGCCTACCGGCGACTGTGCGAGCGGAGGGCGAAAAAGTATTCATCGACTACGCGCCGCTGACCGCCGGCACCGGCTATATCGCGCCTGCCGTCATGTTGGAGTTCGGCGCCCGCTCGACCGGAGAGCCCAGCGAACAACGCGCCATCCGCTGTGATGCGGCCGAACATCTGCAAGGGGTGGAATTCCCCACCGCCACACCCCAAGTGATGCGCGCCGAGCGCACGTTCTGGGAAAAGGCCACAGCGATTCACGTTTTCTGCGCACAAGGCGAGTTTCGCGGCGGTGAGCGCTTCGCGCGGCACTGGCATGACGTGACGAGACTGGATGCTGCTGGCTTCGCCGATGCAGCCATCGCGGACAAAGCCCTCGCCCGCGCAGTTGCCGATCACAAGACCGTGTTCTTTGCCGGAAAGAACACTCATGGCGAAGTCATCGACTATCACGCCGCCGTCGCGGGTGCGCTGCAGCTTGTACCTGATGACGGCGCATTGGCCAAACTGGCGACCGACTATCAGCACATGGTCGACGATGGTCTGTTTCTTGACGATGCCGAACCTTTCGACGCACTGCTGGAGCGATGTAGGGCAATTCAGCAGAAAGCCAACTCGCCATGAGCATCGCGATAGGACTCATTCGACAACAGCACTCAACGTGGTCTTCACATGTAAAGTTGATTTCGATTCACCGCTCTAAGCGAATGACATTCGCGGCAACAATCCGCAGGCAAGCAGGTCGTGGACATTGGTGGCGCTCGATGGCGGGCTTGCGGCCATCAAACACAAGCGCACCGGTCGGCCGAGTCGCGTAGCTCCACGCACAACACCGAGACGGGAGCGCGCGATGCATTTATCGAAACTCACGATCAAGAATTTCCGCCAGTTCGGCGCGGGCGAGCCCGTCTTCTCGGTTCACTTCCACCAAGGCGTGACCGCACTCGTTGGCGAAAACGATGTGGGAAAAACCGCTGTCATCGACGCAATCCGTCATGTCTTGCTGACCCGCGATATGGAATTCATGCGGCTGCAAGTCGAAGACTTCCATATCCAGGTAGATGGACAGCAAGTCGCCGAAATCATGATTTGCTGCAAATTGTCTGGTCTGACCACGCCGGAGAAAGGCGCGTTTGCTGAGTACCTGACCTACGAGGGCCAGGACGTAGCGCTGTATGTGCATTGGTTTGCACGCCGTCTGAGCGAATTGTCGGGCAGTCGCCGCTGGGTAGACATTGCGGTGCGTATCGGCCCCGACGGCAGCGGGCCTCCATTGGATGCTGCCGTTCGCCAATTGTTGACCACCGCCTACCTGCGTCCATTGCGTGACGCCGAGCGCGAGATGTCGCCTGGGCGCGGCTCGCGCTTGTCGCAGATTCTCAATAATTTTCCCGACATGAAGAAAGGCACACCGTTCGACAAAGCTGTGCCGCCGGCGGACGCCGCGCAGGCGGCACAGCTGAGCTTGGCGGGCCTGTCCGACTACCTGCGCCATGTGGTGGATCAGCATGACGGCGTCGGCGGCGCGCAGAAGGCCATCAACACCGACTATCTCGCCCCGCTCTCGCTATCCGGAGAGAGCCTGCACGGCCGTATCAGCTTCGCCCAAGGCGGCAGTGAATCGGCCCGACTTCGCCAGATTCTGGAGCGCTTAGAACTTGATCTGCTGGAAGGACCCGATGGCAAAGCCCGAGGCAACTACGGACTGAGCTCACTTGGGACGCTCACCCGTCGCAGCTGTCATCGCTGACCGGCCGCTGATCCAATCACTACGACGACGAGGTCACGCTGGCGGCCAGGGCGAGGCAGCAATGGGCTTTCAGCCATCGGCTCGGAAAAGCTCCGGGCTGTTCGCCCGTTCCGTCGCCCGCACGCTCCCAACGGCGTGGGTGGAACTTCGTACCTAATGGGTCTACCATTTGCGATGCCAGCCGAATGCGGCGAGGCGTCGAACCAGCAACCCTGCGAGGCATACCGATGAACGATAAGTACGAGGCGCCGTCTCAGGCGCGGAAACGCTCTTCCCCAGATTTCAGTGATGCTGACCGCTTGCGGGCCCTGCTTGAGCGCGCGGGCTTGAGCCAGCGCGCCGCTGCCAGGCTCCTCAACGTCGAGGAGCGCACAATGCGGCAGTGGTGTGCGGGCCAGGGCAAGCCGCCTGCATCGGTGTTCCGCGCACTGAGTCCGAGGCTTACGCACACCGAGAATCTGCGGCGGATGATCGAGTCGAACGAGACGACGATCGAAGCGTTGCGGGACGGTCGTATCACCGGCCTAGGATACGGTCCGGGGCCGAGTGACCCTCGATCGGTAGCCATGGAGATTGAGCGTCTCGTCAAAGAAAATGAGGAATATCGGGCGATGGTGCGCTGGGAAGAGGCCTTTGACCGTGTACAGGAGGCGCACTTCGAACTTAACAACCAGTGGCTCCCGCATGGGAATGGCATACCCACCGAGCAAAGCTTATCGGCACTCGATGTCGCGCAAGAAGAGCTGCGTGTCGCGCAGGCCGAAGTTGATCTCATCACCGAAGAGATTCGCGCGGGGAAGCGTTAACCGATTCGGTCATGGGCAGGCACCGTCAGACGCCTGCCCCTGAATGTCGGCGACGACCCGCGAATTTGGCACATCTTCTTGAGTGGCCAGTCGGGTCGGGGGAGGCGCCCACTGAAGGGCTCGCCTCCGCCCGCCTCCCAAACTGCGTGTGCGGATTTCCCGCGCGCAGCTTTCGCGCTGACGTAGGTAGTTACGATGGCATCAACTCCCGCAGC
>JBKQSA010000115.1:0-22137 GCA_052143815.1 Steroidobacteraceae bacterium
CGCATCGAGCACTCACGAGCCCGAAGCTCATCCGTCGCTCGTGAGCGAGTGGCGACTTCGCCAGGTGCGCGTTACAGCGACTCGGCTCGCCGAGGAGTATGTTGAAAGGCTGCTGATGCGCGGATCCTGCTGCGCGATGGCGGCGAACGCTTGACGGGAGATCCACTGATCGCGCCCGCCGCCGCAAGCGCGTCATTTGGGGGAATGATGCAGCGCGCCTGAGACAGCTTACGCCCCAACTTGGTGCGTCATTGCGACGCAGTAACCGTAAGTCCATGATTGAGGTGACACGATCCGCCTGGCATGGATTTCGCTTCAGGTAATACAAGGGGATCTTATTGGGCAATAAACCGTATAACGAAATGTATCTAAGTGACGGCACCACGCGGCCGCACTATTTGAGTTACGAGCACTGGCTGAAAGAACAGCCCGCCGAGCGCCTGAGCCAAAAGCGCGCCGAAGCCGACGCACTCTTCCATCGCGTGGGAATCACCTTCGCCGTCTATGGCCAGGAAGAAGGCGCCGAGCGCCTCATCCCGTTCGACATCGTGCCTCGCGTGCTGCCGCTGGAAGAATGGATACGCCTCGAAGGCGGCCTCAAACAACGCGTTCGCGCCCTGAATGCCTTCATTCACGACATTTATCACGACCAGCAGATCCTCAAAGCGGGCGTCATCCCGCCGGAACAGGTGCTGTGCAACTCGCAGTACCGTCCGGAGATGCAGGGGGTCGACGTCCCCGGCGGCATTTACGCCCACATCGCCGGCATCGATATCGTGCGCGACGATGCCGGAGAATTCCTCGTGCTCGAGGACAACCTGCGCGTGCCCTCGGGCGTCTCGTACATGCTCGAAAACCGCAAGATGATGATGCGCCTGTTCCCCGAGCTGTTCTCCGCGCATCGCGTGGCGCCCGTGGACCACTACCCCGACGTGCTGCTCGATAATCTACGCAGCGTGGCGCCCACCGGCGTGGCCGACCCCACGGTGGTCTTGATGACCGCCGGCGCGCACAACAGCGCGTACTTCGAACATGCCTTTCTCGCGCAGCAGATGGGGATCGAACTGGTGGAGGGTCAGGACCTCTTCGTACGCGATGAAGCAGTGTTCATGCGCACCACGCAGGGACCGCAACGCGTCGACGTCATCTATCGGCGCATCGACGACGATTTCCTCGATCCGTTGGCGTTCCGTCCGGACTCGATGCTCGGGGTGCCCGGATTGCTGACGGCGTACCGAGCCGGCCACATCACCATCGCCAACGCCATCGGCACCGGCGTGGCGGACGACAAATCCATCTACCCCTACGTGCCGGAGATGATCCGCTTCTATCTGGGGCAGTCGCCCATCATCGCCAACGTGCACACCTGGATGCTGCGCAAGCCAGACGATCTGGACTACGTGCTGGCGCATCTTCCCGAACTCGTGGTCAAGGAAGTCCACGGCGCCGGCGGCTACGGCATGCTTATCGGCCCAGCCTCCACCAAGGCGGAGATCGAGGCCTTCCGCCACCAGATCATCGCGACGCCCGAACGCTATATCGCGCAGCCCACGCTGGCGTTGTCCACCAGTCCCACCTTCACGGGCCAAGGACTTAAGCCCAGGCATATCGACCTGCGCCCCTTCGTGCTGTCCGGTCGAGACGTGACCATCGTCCCCGGCGGACTCACGCGCGTCGCGCTGCGCGAGGGCTCGTTGGTGGTCAATTCCTCCCAGGGCGGAGGCACCAAAGACACCTGGGTGCTGGAAGCTTAAGATGCTCAGCCGCACCGCCGATCACTTGTATTGGATGTCGCGCTACATCGAGCGCGCCGAAAGCCTGGCCCGCTTGGTGGACGCGCACTATCGCATGTCGCTGTTGCCGCATGACGATGCCGCCCTCGCGCAGTCGTTGCGGTCCACCATGACGGCGTTGCAGATGGAAGAGGCGTATTGGGCGCGGCACGACACCATCGAGCCGCGCGCCGTGTTCGAGTTCGTGAGCCTGGACCGCGAGTTCAGCGGAAGTATTTTTAGCTGCCTGCGCGCGGCGCGCGAGAACGCCCGCGCCGTGCGTGGCTCGCTGACCTCCGAATTGTGGGAGACGTTGAACTCCACCTGGCTCGACGCGCGGACCCTCGCCGCGCGCAGTTCGCCCCACGCGGACATCGGCCAATTCGTCGAATGGGTGAAGGAACGCTCGCACCTCACGCGCGGCGTCACCATCGGTACCATGCTGCGCGACGAAGCCTTTCACTTCTCGCGCATCGGCACGTTTCTCGAGCGCGCCGACAGCACCGCGCGCATTCTCACGGCTCACCAAACCGACCTCCAACCGGGCGCCGACGCGGGCGCCGTTCCGGATCCCTTCGAGTGGAGCGTGTTGCTGCGCGCGCTGTCGGCGTTCGAAGTCTATCGGCGGGTCTACCGCGACGTCATCACACCCGTTAAGGTGGCACAGCTCCTGATCTTGCGCGACGACATGCCGCGATCGTTGTTGCGCTGCTGCAAAGAGGTGTATGCGAACCTCCGGTCCGTGAAGAACGAACACTCGGCGGAAACGGAACGCCGCGCGGGTGAAATGCATGCCATGCTGCATTTCACGCGGATGGAGGACATCCTGAGCTCTGGCTTGCCCGAGTTTCTCGAGCAATTCTTGGGCAGGGTGCGTGACCTGGGTGATCGCATCGCGTATGACTTCTTGGTCCCACCGGCGGAGGCGTAAAGTCCATGCAGCTGCACATTCGACATGAAACGCGATATCGCTACGAGCGTCCGGTGAAGTACAGCGTGCAGAGCCTGCATCTGACCCCGCGTCGCGACAGCACCCAACGGGCGCTCACCTGGAACATCACCGCACCCGGGCGGCGCCTGGAACAAGTGGATGCGCACGGCAACATTTCGCACTTGCTCACCATCGAAGAGCCGCATCGGGAGATTCAGATCCTGGTTCACGGCGTGGTCGAAACCGCCGACACCGAATCGCGTCAAGACGACGGCCCGCTATCGCCCCTGGCGTATTTGGCGCCCACGATACTCACCGCCCCCAATGATGACTTGAAGGCCTTTGCGCAGCAGGCCCTGGATAAGGCGGCGGATCCGCGCGTGCGCGCGCAACGCCTCGCCGAAGCCGTCTTCAATGCCGTCCGCTACAAATCCGGCACCAGCGATGTCCAGGACAGCGCCGCCGTCGCCTTCAAGAGCGGCGAAGGCGTGTGCCAGGACCAGGCTCACGTGTACATCGCCTCGGCGCGGTCGGTGGGCATGCCGGCCCGGTACGTGAGCGGCTATTTGTTTACCGGCGATACCACCGAAGCGGCCAGCCACGCCTGGGTCGACGTCTGGTTGGGAGCGGAAATCGGTTGGCAGAGCATCGACGTGACCCACCAGTGCCCGGCGGTGCGCACGTATTGCCGGCTGGCCGTCGGGCGCGATTACTTGGATGCCGCGCCCGTGCGCGGCGTTCGCCAGGGCGGCGGCGGCGAAAAAATGGAGGCGAACGTGTCGGTTGCGGAGTCCGCCCAACAACAACAATGAGGTAGAATTTCCGGCCATGACTTACTGCGTCGGCCTGCTGGTCGACACCGGTCTCGTCTTGTTGTCCGACTCGCGGACCAACGCCGGCGTCGATCAAATCAACACCTTCCGCAAGATGGCGACGTTCCACCAGCCCAACGAGCGGGTACTGGTACTGCTGTCGGCCGGCAACCTCGCCATCACGCAGGCGGTGATCAACCTGCTACACGAGGTTCCCCCGAATTCCGATCAACCGCCGCGTATCTGCGGCGCCAAGAACATGTTCAAGGCGGCCCGGGTGGTGGGTGACGCCTTGCGGGAAATCCACGATCGCGACGCCGAGATGCTCAAGGAGCATGGGCACGACTTCAACGCGACCTTCATTTTGGGCGGCCAGATCCACGGTGAAGAACCGCGCCTGTTTCATATTTATTCCGCCGGCAACTTCATCGAATCATCGGTCGACACGCCGTATTTCCAAATCGGCGAATCCAAGTACGGCAAGCCCATCATCGATCGCGTGATTTCCCGCAGCAGCAGCCTGGCCCAGGCCGCGAAATGCGCCTTGGTCTCCATGGACTCCACCATTCGCTCCAATTTGTCGGTGGGCCCGCCGCTGGATCTGGCCATCATTCGGCGCGACGAGTTCAAGCTCGCGACGCACATCAGCATCGATCTCGAGAACGAGTACTTCAAAATGATCCGCACGCGCTGGGGCTACGCCCTTCAAGAAGTATTCGCCGAACTGCCGAATCCGAACTGGTAGCGGCTCCCCGCGGGTACCACGGCGCCTCAGGCGGGCGCCGCACGGCCGGCACGGCTCATGCGGTGCTCACCGGTGCAGCCGCGGATGGCGTCTCATCCGCATCCCAGCGCAGCAGCGCGAGCTTGGGCAGCATCCACAGCCAGCCGATCAGACCCAGCGCGCTCATCGCACCCGCCAGCAGGAACGCCGCGGTGAATTGATGGGTGGCGCCGACGATGAAGCCGGTGGCCGCGGGCGCCACCACGCCGGCAAAACTGCCGACGGAATTCTGAATGCCCACCCATCGGCCCGTGGCGCTCGGCCCGGCGAGGATTTGCGGAACCGCGTAAACCCCCGGCGATTGGGCGCCGCACAGCACCTGATAGACAAACATCGCGCAAAGCGCGATCGGCCGCGAGCCCACGGCCATGCACACCATGCAGACCACGAAGCCTAAGTGCGCGATCGCCATCGTCGCTTTGTAGACCGAGTTGGCCGAGCGCCCGTTCACGATCAGTCGGTCGAGCACCCAGCCCGCCGACACGGCACTGAGCGCATTGATGACATAAGCAACCCCCGCGATCTTGGCCATTTCGACGGTGGAGAACCCGCGCTCGCGCACCAGATAGAAGGGCATCCACGTGAGCATGAAATAAAACACGTAGTTGCTCGAGAATAATCCTAAGGCCGTGCCCCACAGCGAGGGCTGCTTGAGAACGGTGCGCAAATTCGGTTTGTCCGCATCGCTGCGCCGCACCGCGCGCGCCGGCAGCTTGACCCGCGACCAGGGCACCAACCAGAGCAGCGACAGTGCGCCGAACAGCACGAATGCGGCACGCCACCCGTAGTCATCCATGAGTATGCCGCCGGCGTACGTCCCCACGGCCGGTCCGAACAAATAACCGCACGCCACGACGCCGTTGGCCACGCCTAAGCGCTTCACGGGGACCACCGCCGCCACCAGCTTGGCCACGCACGGGAAGCCGACGCTCTCACCGATGCCGAGCAGCAAGCGCAGCGCCAACAGCATCGGGAACGACTGCGCGAAGCCCATGCACAGGGTCGCCGTCGCCCAGATGGCGAGCCCCGAGGCGAGCACGCGATGCGCACCGTAGCGCTCCGCGAGCCAGCCCATGGGAATTTGCACCAGCGTGTAAGTCCAGAAGAACGCCGAGAAGAGCAGCCCGAGCTGTTGCTCGTTCAAGTGCAGATCATCCTGGATCAAGTGCGCCGCGGTGGGCAGTGCGCCGCGATCCACGTAGTTGATGAACAGCACGGCCGCCAGCAGAAACACCACCGGCCGCGCAGTGCGCGTCGGCAGTTGCGCCTCTGACTCCGTGGAACTCAGCTCGCGTAATCCGGTGAAATGCGGTCCAACAGGCGTTTCAAGGCATCGAAGTGCAGATCCGCACGATCCCGGCCGCCGACCTGGCTGCCTTTCTGGAACTGCGCCGCCGTGGCCTTCACCACCGGCTCCGGAACGAGCCGCAGCGCCCGGCCGGTGGACAACGCCAGCACCTGCGCCTGCGCCGCGCGTTCCAGGAAATACAATCGCTCGAAGGCCTGCGGCACGCTCTGACCCACCGCCAGTACGCCGTGGTTACGCATCATGAGCACGGACTTCGATCCCAATGCGCGCGCCAATCGCTCGCCCTCGGTTTGATCGAATGCGAGACCGTTGTAGTCGCATTCGTAGGCGATATCGTCATGGAAACCGATCGCGCTCTGACCCGCCATTTCCAAACGCGGGTTGTCGAGCATGCACAAGGCAGTGGCGTACGGCATGTGGGTGTGCAAGGCGCAGCGCGCCTGCGGCGCCAGCTTATGCACCGGCAAGTGAATGAACAACGCCGTGTCCTCGACCGGCCCGCGACCGCTCACGATCCGGCCGTCGAAGTCGATCACCATGAAGTCGCTCGCCCGCACCTCCGACCAATGCAAGCCGAAGGGTGCCAACAAGAAGCGATCCGTGTAACCGGGGACCAACAGCGTCAAATGGTTGTCGATGCCTTCGTTCAACCCGAAGTGCGCGGCCAACCGGTAGCAGGCAGCGAGATCGATGCGGGCTTGGGCGGCATCGCTCTGCGTCGCGACGGCTTGGATGCGGGCATTCATGACATAAGTATAGACATATACCCGTCACATTGCCGGTTCAAAATCATGGCCTTTGGTTGTCCGAGAACTCGAACCTAAATTGCCGACAATCGACCTGGTTTATTTCAACGCGGGCGGCGGACACCGTTCCGCCGCAAGCGCGCTCGAAACGGTCATTCGCGAACAAGGGCGGCCGTGGCAAGTGCGACGCATCAACCTGATGGAAGTCCTCGACCCCAAGGACATCTTCGGCAAGACCATGGGGATGAAGCCCGAGGATCTTTACAACACGCGCTTGGCGCGCGGTTGGAGTTTGGGACTCGCGCAAGAGCTCAAATTTCTGCAAGCACTCATCCGGCTGGCGCATCCCGCAATGACCGCCCGGCTGCGGCGCTATTGGCGGCGTACCAAACCGGACATGGTCGTTTCCCTGATTCCCAACTTCAATCGTGCCATGTACGCGGGGCTCGCCGGCGCTCGACCGGGCGCACCCTACGTGACCATCTTGACGGACTTTGCCGATTTACCGCCGCACTTTTGGATCGAACCGGGTCAGGCGCAACACTTCATCTGCGGCACGCGCAAAGCCGTGGCGCAGGCCTACGCCATGGGTTACGGCCCTGCCCAGGTTCACGCCACGTCGGGCATGATCGTTCGGCCCGACTTCTACCGAGAGCCGCAGGTCGATCGCCGTGCAGAGCTCGCCAAGCTGGGTTTGGACCCGAATCGGCCCACCGGCATCGTGCTGTTCGGTGGCCACGGATCCAAAGCCATGCAAGGCATTGCGCGGCGGCTGGCGGATACGCAACTGATTCTGATCTGCGGCCACAACACGGCGCTGGCCGAACGGTTGGCGGCCATGCCGGCGCGTGCGCCGCGGCTGGTGGTGGGCTTCACGCCCAAGATTCGCGACTTCATGCACTTGAGCGATTTCTTCATCGGTAAGCCCGGCCCCGGTTGCATCAGCGAAGCCATACAACAAGGGTTGCCGGTGATCGTCGTCAAGAACACCTGGACCATGCCGCAGGAGCGCTACAACGCCGACTGGGTCGAGGAAGCCCGTGCCGGCATCGTGCTCGACTCCTTCAAGTCGATTCGCAGCGGGATCGACGAGATCATCGGCCGCCTCCCGGAATTTCGCGCCAGCGTTGCGCGTATCCATAACCGCGCCATATTCGAAATTCCGCAGATCCTGGAGCGGGTATTGCGCGACGGCCGAGTGAGCACGGTTCATCATGCAAGAGCCACCCTGGTGCAGCAGGATCGAACCGCCGCGCTTTGAACTCTAGTCGTTGGCGGCCCGACCCCGAGTCGTTGGCGGTCGTCCGACCCGTGCCGACAAATCGGTGCGCTGATCCGCTAGAATGAGGTCCCCGCCTCTGAGGCGGCGAAACCCACCGAAGGATCTGACTTGGCCACGTTTTTGCTTGCGTTTGGAGCCTTGATCTCCATCGTCAATCCGTTGTCCGGGGCCTTCATCTTCTTCGGCGCCACGCTCGGACTCGACCCCAAGACTCGCAACCAGGTGTCGCGCTGGGTGGCGATTTACGCGTTCTGCATCGTTACCGCCTCGCTCTACGTGGGCGCCTACGTCTTAAGTTTCTTCGGCATCTCGATTCCCGTGCTGCGCGTGGCGGGCGGCGTCATCGTGGCCATGTCCGGATATCGCATGCTCACCGAGCCGGACGCCACCGAACAGCGCCGCAGTGAAACGCCCAATCCGCGCTGGGCGGATGTTTCGCCCAGCCGGCTTGCCTTCTACCCCTTGACCATGCCGCTGACCACGGGACCCGGGACCATCTCCGTGGCCATCTCCATCGGCGCCGGCCGCCCGCACGGGTTCCACGCGTCCCTGCTCGCGTTCTTCCTCGAAACGCTGGCGGCCGTTGCGCTGCTCGCGCTGCTGGTGTACGTCTCGTATCGGAACTCGGCGCGGCTCGCCGACTTCATCGGTTCCACGGGCACCACCATCATCGTGCGGCTCTCGGCGTTTCTGCTGTTCTGTATCGGCATCCAGATTTTATGGAACGGCCTGGCCGAACTGTTGGGCACGCTGCCCTTGGGCAGCGTCGGCACGAGTTGAGTCAAGCGGCTGCGTGATCTGGCGCCTGGGCACGTTGGCAATGGTGCGCGCCGCCAACCTCGCTTCCCACGCGATCATCACCAGCCACCGCCGAACCACCCGCTCGTCATCTGAGCGCTCGCCCTTTACCAAATCCGCTTCCCCCACGGCCGTCCGTTCGACTGAGTCGAGCGAATCCAGCGCTTCACCCATGTCGGACCGGAGCAGTGGCCGAGTAACTATCTATATCCCCCATCCGCTGCAGACGCGTCAAGCGGTCAAACTGACCTATTCATCGCGAAAGGCCCTTACACCTCGATGCCCTGCGCCTTCAAGTACTCATCGTAGGTGCCCCGGAAATCGACGATGGCGCCGCCCGGTTTCAGCTCGATCACGCGCGTCGCGAGACCGCCCACGAACTCGCGATCGTGCGACACGAAGATCAGCGTCCCCGGATACTTCTCGAGCCCGATTTGCAGCGACTCGATGGTTTCCATGTCCATGTGGTTGGTGGGCTCGTCCAGCAACAGCACATTGGGCTTGGTGAGCATGAGCTTGCCGTAGATCATGCGGCCCTTCTCGCCGCCGGACAGCACCTTCACCGACTTCTTGGTCTCGTCGCCCGAGAACAACAGGCGGCCCAACGTCGCGCGCACGATTTGATCGTCGTCGGCCTTGCCGGTGTACTGCGACATCCAGGAGAACAGGTCGATCTTGTCCTCGAATTCAGCCTGCGGATCTTGCGGCATATAGCCGGCTTGCGCGTTTTCCACCCACACGATGCGTCCCGACGTCGGCCGCAGTTCACCCGCCAGACAGCGCATCAACGTCGTCTTGCCGGCGCCGTTCGGCCCGATGATGGCCACCCGCTCACCGGCCTCGATGTTGATGGTGACGTCCTTGAGCACGATCTCGTCCGAACCCGGATAGGTGAAGCTGATCTTTTCCACGGAGACGGCCGAGCGGTACAGTTTCCTGCCCTGCTCGAAGCGGATGTACGGATTCTGCCGCGATGAGGGCCTGATCTCTTCGATCTTGATCTTCTCCAGCTGCTTCTTGCGCGAAGTCGCCTGCCGCGCCTTGGACGCGTTCGCCGAGAAGCGCCGCACGAACTCCTGCAGGTCGGAGATCCTGTCCTTGGCCTTGGCATTGGCAGCCTCCACGCGCTCGCGGGCTTGGACGGAGGCCAGCATGAAGTCATCGTAGTTTCCGGGATAGATCTTCAGCTGCTGGAAATCCAGATCCGCCACGTGGGTACACACTTGATTCAAGAAGTGCCGATCGTGGCTGATGATCACCATGGTGGCGTCGTAGTTGTTCAGGGCGCTTTCCAGCCAGCGGATGGAATTGATGTCCAAGTTGTTGGTGGGCTCATCCAGCAGCAGGACGTCGGGTCGCGAGAACAACGCTTGCGCCAGCAACACGCGGAGTTTCAGGCCCGGCGGCACTTCGCGCATCGGTCCATTGTGCCGTGCTTCATGGATCCCGGCATCCGTGAGGATGGCGCCCGCCCGTGCCTCGGCGTCGTACCCGCCATATTCCGCAAACACGCCCTCGAGTTCCGCCGCCCGCATGTAATCATCGTCGGTTGCATTCGGATCGGCGTAGATGCGGTCGCGTTCGGTCATCGCATTCCAGAGTTGCGTATGCCCTTGCATCACCACGTCGAGCACGCGCTGGTCTTCGTACCCGAATTGGTTCTGATTCAATTTGCCGAGCCGCATGCCGGTCTGCAGCATCACGTCCCCGGCGCTCGGCTCGAGATCGCCGCCCAACACCTTCATCAAGGTGGACTTTCCGCAGCCGTTCGCGCCGATCAGACCATAGCGGTTGCCGTCGGAGAACTTGACCGTGACTTGTTCGAACAGCGGTTTCGCGCCGAACTGGATGGCGACATTTGACGTAGCAAGCATTTTTTACCAATCACCTTCTGAAAGGCGGCCAATCCGGCCACGCGTGCGCATAAACCTAATGAATTGCCGTAACGTGGCTGGCGCGCACGTTTGCCCTTAAATCACGTTCCTGCGCGCTAAAGGGTGCAGCGGGATGGTTCCCGCTCCGGCGGTGGGATTCTAACCGAGCGGACGCCCGGACGCGCCGCTTTATGCGATCGCGTTCTCCGACTTTGTTCTAAGACTCTTGAACAACCGTAATTTTGTCGACTGCGCCATATGTCTGACGATGCGAAATAGAATAAGGTCAATATCGTAGCTAGAGAGTCGATTGCAAGCCTCGTCCTAAGGTGAATTCTTGACTGTCATCCTCAATAACCGGCGGGACGTCAACCTCGACGCCGCCTTTCGCATCGCCTGGCAGCGCGAGCCCGTACGAATCTCCGACACCGCAATGCAGCGCATTGCATCGAGCCGTGCCGCATTTCTCGAGATGATCGAGCGCGATCCCTCCGTGGTGGTCTACGGCGTCACGACCTCGATGGGCGAACAGGCCAGCCAACGCCTGACCCTGGAACAGCGCCATCGCCACGCCCGCATCAAACCGTTTCCCGCCGCCATCGCGTTCGGCGACTATCTGCCCGATCGGGTGGTCCGCGGCATCGTGCTGGCGCGGCTGACCAACTTTCTCGAAGGGCATGCCGCCACCTCACCCCGCATTGCCCAGGCCGTGGCGAGCATGCTGGATGGTGCGCCCATGCCGCCGGTGGCCGCGGCCGGTCAAGGTGGCGCGGGCGAAATCCTCGCCCTGTATCCGCTGTTTGCCCAGTTATCGACGGCGTTCGAACTCGAAGTCAAAGAGCGCGGCTCGCTCATCAACGGCTCGCCCTGTGCCGCGGCGTTGATCGCCGATTCCGCGATTGCCGCCCAACGGCGGCTGCGGCTGGCGTTCAAGACCTTTGCCTTGTCCATCGAAGCGTTCCGGGCGCCGCTCGAGCATTACGATGCCGCGCTCGACGCGCTGTGGGGCGACAAGGACGAAGCGGCCGCGCTGCAGGCGCTGCGCGCCTACTTGCGCGGTTCCGGCGGCATCGACGGCCGCCGCAGCTATCAGGCGCCGGTCAGCTATCGCATCGTGCCCCGCGTGTTGGGTCACGCGCACCGTGCCGCGGCCGCGGCGACCCATGCGGCGACCGTGTCGCTGTCCTCGATCAGCGATAACCCCGTGTTTCTGCCGCCGGATTTGCAGCACCCGTTCGGACGCTGCATCAGTACCGGCGGGTACCACAACGCCATGGCGACACCGGCGCTCGATGATCTATCCGGCATCTGGGCGGATCTCTGTCTGCTCTGCGACCGGCATAGCTCCAAACTATTGAACGGCCGCGTATCGCAAATGCCGGATTTGCTGCTGATCGGCCGGCAGCCCGGCGAAAGCGACGGCCGGGGCAACATCGGCTACGTGCCGATGGCGACGGCCGGCTACATCGAAATGGCGAAATCGGCGGCGCAGCGCACCTTCATCCCCGGCAGCGATTCGGCGTCGAACCAGGACGACGTGGCCACGCCCACTTTCCTGGCATGGAGCAAGGAGCAGCGTGCGGGACGTTGCCTCGATGCCTGCCTCGCGATGCTCGCCGTGGTCGCCTCGCAGGCGCTGTACGTCACCGATCGTCCGGGGCCGCCGGCCCTGCGCGAGTTTTTGAACCTGGTCCGCAGCCACGTGCCCCCGTTGATCGAGGACCGCATCTTGGGACCCGAGTTCGACCGTCTCAGCCAGGCCCTCACCGCGCAGGTGTTCTCCGCGGAAAGCGACATACACGCCGACGTCACGCTCGACGCGGGCTAGCGCGGCCGCCCCACCGCCGCGCGACCACGCTCGCGATCGATACCGGCCAGCATCTGTTTGACACCCTGTACCACGCGATCGCTCTGGAACATGAGGGCGCAGCGCTGGTGACCGCAGACCGCCGATATCGGGAAAAGGCCGAAAACTATGGGAACATAGTGGCGCTGCGCGACTGGGTAAAGACCCCCCTAACCCGGTATCGCGGCGCCCTTGAGGGGAACCGATGGCCCCCGGCCGGGTTCCAAGCGTCGAGCCCGCACGGACTTGCCAACGACGACTCGAGTGCGTGCCGCATTTTGTAAAAAGGATCCAAGATTAATGAATCAAAGAACTGCACCGTCGCAGAGCGAGCCGAAGTCCGACGCGACGTACCAGCCGGCCCAACGGAGCGCGGGCACCCAAGAGGCGCGGCCCGTGCCGGTCGAGTTGCACGCGGAACTGCGCGCCGCGCGCGAGACCGTCTTGGAAAACTCAGCCTGGGTGAGGCCGTTGCAGCAGGAGATCGGCCGCGTCATCGTGGGTCAGCGAGCGTTGCTCGACCGGCTCTTGATCGCCCTTCTCACGAATGGCCACGTGCTGTTGGAAGGCGTGCCCGGGTTGGCCAAGACGCTCGCGCTCAAGACCTTGGCGAGTTGCGTCGCGGTGCGTTTCAAGCGGCTGCAATTCACGCCCGACATGCTGCCGGCCGACATCGTCGGCACCATGATTTACAACCCGCAAGACGGGGCTTTTCGCACCAAGCATGGACCGATTTTCAGCAATCTCATTCTCGCCGACGAGATCAATCGCGCGCCCGCGAAAGTGCAAAGCGCGCTGTTGGAGGCGATGCAAGAACGCCAGGTGACCATCGGCGACGAAACCTACGCGTTGCCCAGCCCTTTTCTGGTCCTCGCCACCCAGAACCCTCTGGAGCAGGAAGGAACCTATCCGCTTCCCGAAGCGCAAATCGATCGATTCATGATGAAGGTCATCGTCACTTACCCCAGCCGCGCCGAAGAACGCGCCATTCTGGACGCCATGGCGACCACCGAGCCCTTGCCCGTTCCGCGTCCCATGGTGTCCGCCGAACAAATCGTGAACGCCCGGCACGTCGTCAACACGCTCTACGTCGACGACAAGATCCGCAACTACATCGTCGACCTGGTGGTCGCGACGCGGCCGCCGGTCGCAGCCTCGTTCAATTTGAACGGCTATATCCAGTACGGCGCGTCGCCGCGCGCGACCATCGCCCTGACCCTGGCCGCGCGCGCCATGGCCTTCTTGAACGGCCGCCATTTCGTCACCCCGCAGGACGTCAAGACCATTGCCCTCGATGTGCTGCGGCATCGCGTGTCCGTGACCTACGAGGCCGAGGCAGAGAACATCACCTCCGAGAACGTGATCGAAAAAATCCTCGACGCGCTTCCCGTGCCTTGAAGCCGATGCCCGCCGATACCACCAAGTCCAGCAAGGCCATCATGAGCGGCATGCGGCAACTGGAGATCCGCACGCGCCGCATGGTCAACGACAGCCTCGCCGGCGCCTACCATTCCGTGTTCAAAGGCCGCGGCATGGACTTCGATGAGGTACGCGAATACAGCCCCGGCGATGACGTGCGAACCATCGACTGGAACGTCACCGCGCGCGCCGGCCGCACCTTCGTCAAGAAATTCACCGAGGAGCGCGAACTGACGATTCTGTTGCTCGTCGATATCAGCGCCTCGGGCAATTTCGGCTCCGCCGCCATGAGCAAACGCGACCTCGCCGCCGAACTGGCGAGCGTGTTGGCATTCTCCGCCATTCGCAACAGCGACAAGGTGGGCCTGCTTCTGTACACCGACCGGGTCGAACGCCATTTGCCGCCCAAGAAAGGCCGCCGCCACGTCTTGCGCGTGGTGCGCGATATCCTCTATCACACGCCCGCGGGGCGCGGCACCGACACCGTCAAGGCGCTCGACGTGGTGAATCACGTCCTGCACCGGCGCGCGATCGTGTTTCTCATCTCGGATTTCAAAACGCCCGGCGACCCCGCCCCTGCCCGGGAGGCCCTGCGGCGGGCCATGCGTCAGACCAATCGCCGTCACGATCTCGTCGCCGTCCACGTCGAGGATCCGCACGAGAAGGAACTCCCCAACCTCGGCATTGTGGCGCTGGAGGATGCCGAAACCGGCGAAGTCATCGAACTCGATACCGCCAGCGCCGCCGTCCGCAGGCGCTTCAAGGAACAATCCGTGGAGAAAAGCCGGCGCTTGGTGAGCGACTTTCGCGCGGAGGGCGTCGACACCTTGCAGCTGCAGACCGACGCACCCTACATCCCCGCGCTGCAACGGTTCTTCAAGACTCGCGAGCGCCGCCGCGTATGAGCCGCCGAGTGCCGGCGGCGCGTGGCGCGTTGGCCGCCGCCCTGATCGCCATCTTGTCCGCAGGAAGTCTCGGCGCAACGGCGACCGCGGCGCCTGCAGACGCCGCGGCCGCCGCGCCCGGCGCCGCCGATCAGCCGGCCGCAGCCGCGGCAGTTCCCTCCGCTGCGACGCCCTCGCTGCCCGCCGGCGGCGTTGCCGCGGGCGACCCATCCGAAGACATCCGCGATATCCGCGGACCAAAGTTCATCTGGCCCTGGTGGCTCGTGCCGGCGCTGCTGGCCGCCGTGCTGATGCTCGCGCTGCTGGGTGTAGGGGCCTGGCGCTGGCTGCGGCGCCGACGCCGGCCGCGCGCGCTGCTGCCGTTCGAGGTCGCGCTGCAGCGGCTCGAGGACATCCGGCCCCTGATGCAACCGCAGAGCGTCCGCGAGTTCTCCACCGCCGTATCCGACATCGTTCGCAGCTACATCGAACTTCGATTCGACCTCATCGCCACCCATCGGACCACGGAAGAGTTTCTGCGCGATCTGCTCGAGTCATCCAAGGCGTCGCTGGTGCGGCACCGCACGCTGCTGTCCGAATTTCTTCAGCAATGCGATCTCGTGAAGTTCGCGGGTATCTCGCTGACGCCGCAGACCATGGAGTCGCTCCACCATAGCGCGCGCGCCTTCGTGCTCGAAACGGCACAGCCCGAGGCGCCGGCGGCGCACGCTGCCCCGCGCCCCACCGGCAACGACACCGAGGAGGCGCATGACTCGCTTCCTTCAACCTGAGTGGCTGTGGGCGTTGGCGTTGCTGCCCGTCGTGATGCTCTGGCGCGGGCGCAGCGGACCCATCGCGGCCGTCCAATACTCCGATATCGGTCTCGCTCGAGACGTGGCGCGCAGCAGCCGCAGCCGGATCGGACGCTGGGTATGGCTTCTGTCGATCGTCGCCGCGGCGCTCATGATCGTTGGACTCGCTCGGCCGCAACGTGGCCACAGCCGCACCGAGGTGACCGCCAACGGGATCGATATCGTGTTGGGACTGGACGTCTCCGGCTCGATGCAAGCGCTGGATTTCCTCATCGACAACCAGCGAGTCAATCGCATCGAGGTGGTCAAATCAGTCGTCTCGAAGTTCATCGACGAGCGGCCCAACGATCGCATCGGCTTGATTGCGTTTGCCGGCGTTCCCTACCTCGTGAGCCCGATCACGCTCGATCATGATTGGCTGCAGCAGAACCTCGAGCGCGTCAATATCGGCAACGCCGACGACGGCACCGCCATCGGCTCTGCCATCGCCGCCGGCGTCAACCGCCTGCGCACCACGCCGGCGAAGTCGAAAGTCGTCGTCCTGCTCACCGATGGCGTCAATAACACCGGCAAAATCTCGCCGCTGGCCGCGGCCGAAGCCGCCAAGGCGCTGGGCGTTAGAATCTATACCATCGGCGTGGGCGTGCGCGGCAAGGCGCCGATTCCGGTCAGAGACGACGCGGGCAACCTGCACATCATCATGGCCAAGGTGGATGTGGATGAAAAAACCCTGCAGACCATCGCCGACGAAACCGGCGGAAAGTTCTACCGCGCCACCGACACGGATTCCTTGGAAAAGATCTACGAGCAAATCAACCGTCTCGAGAAATCGGCGCAAACCATCCAGAAGTTCGAGCACTACGACGAGTTGTACCCATGGGCGTTGCTGCCCTCGCTGGCCTTGCTTGGCTTGGGTTTTCTGCTGCAGCAGACTCGGTATCGGAGATTGCCGTGAGATTCACCCACCCTTGGTGGCTGCTGGCAGGACTGCTCGCGGGTATCGCGCTGCTGTGGCTGTGGCGCCTCGCCGACGCGCGCCGGCGAGCCGCGCTCGCCCGCTTCGTCGCGGCGCACCTGCGCGATGAGTTGACTCAATCCATATCGGTGGCGAGGCGCCGCGCGCAGCGCGGCCTGTTCTTAGCCGCGGTGGTTCTGCTGTGCGCGGCGCTGGCAGGCCCCCAATGGGGCTATCGCTGGGTTGAGATCAGCCGGCGCGGCAACGAAATCGTGTTTGCGATCGACACCTCGCGCAGCATGTCGACACCCGATATCAAGCCCAATCGGCTGGCGCGGGCGAAACTGGCGATCGACGATTTCGCGAATCAATTGGACGGCGACGCGGTCGGCATCGTGGCGTTCGCCGGCAGCGCCTTCTTGGTGTGTCCCATCACCCTCGACTATGGCGCCTTTCATGAATCCTTGAGCGCGATCGACACCAACACCATACCGCGCGGCGGCACCAACATTTCCAGCGCCATCCAAGAGGCGTCGGCCGCGCTGCGCCGCCGGCCCGGCAGCGATAAGATCTTGGTATTGGTCACCGATGGCGAGGACTTGGAGGGTAGTGCGTTGGCAGCGGCGCAGCGGGCAAAACAGCAGGATGGGCTCACCATTTTTACCGTGGGCGTGGGCACCGCGGGCGGTGACCTGATTCCGGTTCCGCCGGATCAAGGCGGCGGGTTCGTGAAAGATGAGACCGGCGAGTTCGTGAAATCGCGGCTCGACGAGCCGGCATTGAAGGCCATCGCCGCCGCCACGGGCGGATTTTACGTCCCGCTCGGCACGCAGGGCGAGGGCCTCGAAACCATCTACACGACCGTGCTCGGTCCCATGGCGAAACACGATCTCGCCTCACGGCAGCAGAAGATCTACACCGAACGGTATCAGTGGCCGCTGGCCGCCTCCTTGGGGTCGCTGCTGGGCAGTTTGTTGATCGGCACGCGGCGGCGCGCCGTGGCGCGCGGCCGTGTCCCCGCCGGCGTCTCGCCCAACGCCCCACCCGCCGGCTCGCGCCGCGCCGCGCCTGGCGTCGCATCTCGAGTCGCCCCCCTGTCCATCATCCTCTTGCTGCTCATGATCGCCGCCGGTCACCCTGCGCGCGCCGGCACGTTGAGCGCGGCGGAGGCTTATAGGAAAGGCGATTTCAGCGCAGCCGAACGAGCCTACGCGGCCGCGGCTGAGCGCGATCCCGCCAAGCCCGCGCTGCAATACAATGCAGGCACCGCCGCGTACCGAGCCGGGAAGTTCCCGCAAGCCGCGCAGGCATTCCAACAATCGATCACCAAAGCGCCGTCGAGCGATCCGCAACGCTTGGCCGACCAAGAAGATGCCTACTACAACCTCGGCAATGCGCTGTATCGCGCGGGACAGAAGAGCGCACAAACCGCGCCGCAGGAAACACTGCAGAAGTGGAACGACGCCGTCAAAGCCTACGAGACGGCGCTGCAGTTGCGCGCCGATGACGCGGACAGCAAGTTCAATCGCGATCTGGTGAAACGCAAGATCGACGCCCTCAAGCAAAATCAGAACCCGCCACAAAATCAGGGCCAGAACCAAAAGAACCAACAGAACCAAGGATCGGGCCAGTCGCCGAATCAATCGCCGGGTCAACCGCCCAACGCGCCGCAGGACGCGAAAAACAACGCTCAACAGCAAGGCCAGCAACCACCGCAGCCCAGCCCCGGCGGATCTAAGGGCGAGCCGCCGCCGCACAGCCCCGGCCAGCAGCCGCCGACTGCCGCCAACGGCCAACCTCCGCGCAAGGATCAGCCCGGCGGCAACTCGGACCGGCAAGCCGATGACGATGCGCCCGACCCGCATCTCCCCGGACAGATGAATCGCGAGGAAGCGCGCGAGCTCCTCGATTCGGTGAAGGGCGATGAGCGTCGCGCTCCGCTGGCGCCGCTCGCGCGCCGCGACTCGGCCGACGAACCGCAACAGCCGGTCAAGAATTGGTGATGAGGCGCGATTTTCTCGGCGGCGGATTGCTCGCGCTGATGGTTTATCTGTTCGCGGCGGCTCCCGCCATGGGCATCGCGTCCCTCATCAACGCAACCCTCCAACCGTCGCAAATCGCGATGGGAGAGTCGGCGGAACTCACGATCACCAGTTCGGGCAGCAGCATGCAGCCCGTCACGTTGCCGGAAGTTGCCGGATTGGAATTCCGCATCATCGGTCAGTCGCATCGCATCGAGATCATCAACGGTGCAACGCTCGTCACCACCGCGCTCATCGTGCGCGTCACGCCCCAAGCGGTCGGCATCTTCACGATTCCGGGCATCACGCCCAAATCTGAACCGCTGGTGCTGCGCGTGAATCCCGACGGTTCCGGCAGCTCATCGGTGCTCGGTAACCTCGGCTCGGGCAAGTCGCCCAGCGGCGCGCGCACCGACGGCATTCGCTTGACGGCGGACGGCTCCGCGTTCGTGCGGCTGATCCTGCCCAAACGGGAAGTCTATGTCGGAGAAAGCATTCCGGTGGACATCGAGGTGGGCATGCGCGACGGGTTCGTCACCTCGCTCAACGGCCTGCCCACGCTCACCGGCGCAGATTTCACGCTCAACAATCTTTCGCGTCAGCCCGAGCGCGTTCCCAAAGTCATCGATGGCAAGGAATTCACGCTGTTGACCTGGCACAGCCTGCTGGCGGCGGTGAAGCCGGGAAAATTCTCGCTGTCGGTGGAGTCGCCTCTCACCGTGCGAATACGCACGCGCCCGCAGCGCGAATCCCTGCTCGAAGATTCGCTCGGTGACCCCTTCATGCAAAATTTCTTCGGCGCCACCGTATCGAAGGAAATTACCGTTGCCAGCCCGCCGGCGGAATTGAGCGTTTTATCATTGCCGGCAGGCCGGCCGCCGGCATTCAGCGGCGCCGTCGGCTCGTTCACGATCGCCAGCGATCTGTCATCCGCCACCGCTGCTGCCGGTGATCCCCTCACGCTGCGCATGCATGTGAGCGGCGCGGGCAATTTCGATCGCGTCGACAGCACCATGCTGGAACATCTCGATACCTGGAAGAC
Organism: Steroidobacteraceae bacterium; assembly: GCA_052143815.1. Taxonomy (GTDB): domain Bacteria; phylum Pseudomonadota; class Gammaproteobacteria; order Steroidobacterales; family Steroidobacteraceae; genus Bog-1198. The sequence continues at coordinate 19,288 of JBKQSA010000115.1, forward strand.
TTATCCGCCGAAATCCTCGTTCAAGCCCAGCGATCCGGTGGGCTATAAGGGGGAGAAGACCTTTGAGCAGCCTCTAATTGCATCGAAACCCGGCGTTCAAACGCTCCCCGGCGTGACGTTCAGCTATTTCGACCCCGCTACCCGCCGCTATGAAACGGCACGCAGTGCACCGCTCGCGGTGACGATTTCTCCGTCGTTGGCGGACACGTCCTCGAGCGCGCCGCCCGCATCGGCCGCCGCGGCTGCGGCCACCGCGACCGGCACACCGGCCGCTCCGCCCATCGGCCTGCGCCCTGATCACCTCGCGGCCACCCGTGAGGCCGGGCAACACTCGTTAAGCCCGCTGTACTTGCAGCCGCGCTTTCTGGCCCTTCCCTCATTACTGTCGCTGGCCTTCGCCGGCGGGTGGCTGGGGCTGCGCCGTCGCGCGTCGGATTCAAACGGCTCGCGCTCCGGTCGCGATCGCGTTGTCGCGCAGGCCACCCAGCGCGCCGTCCTGGAATTGGAGAGCGCGGCCCGCGCCGGTAATGCGACGCGGTTCTTCAATGTGGCGCGCACCGCCTTGCTGGCAACGGTCGGCGCGCGTCTCGACGCCGAAGGCGACGAGATCCGTCAACTCTTTGCACTGGCCGACGAGGCGAATTATTCCGGTGATCAACCCACCACCACCGAATTCGAGCGCTGGATCGAGATCGTGCGTCAGCGGCTCCTGAAGGGGAAGCCCGCATGATCGGCCGCACGCCGCTTGCCATGTTGGGTCTTGCCCTCGCCCTCATGGGCTGCCACCTCCGCGCGGCCGCCGACGAACCGCGCTACTCCGCGGCCGCTCTGTACAATTTGGGGAATTCGTATGCACGCGCCGGGAAGCCGGGTCTGGCCGTGCTCAACTACGAACGCGCGAGCTTGCTCGCGCCGCATGATCCCGACATCGCCGCCAATCTACGCTTCGTCCGCGCCTCCTCCCACCTGCCGTCCGAATCGACAGGGAGGTTCACGCGCGCGGTCACCGTTGCCGACCCAACGGTGGTGTCGTGGCTCGGCGTCGCCGGCCTTGTCGTGCTCGGGGCGAGCGTGCTCTTGGGCATCGTATCTTCGCGGCTTCGCTGGATGCGTCACGCCGTCACGGTGCTCGGCGTCGCGCTGGTCGGTTTCACCGTCTGTAATGCGGTGGCTCTCTGGCCGACGCTGCATGCTGCGGTCGTGATCACGGGCGCCACGCCCGTCCGCGTATCGCCCGTCCCCATGGGCGATCCGCTGTTCACACTGCCGGAAGCGGAAACCGTGAAGATCGCCGCGGAGCACGAAGACTTCATCCTCATTCGAACCGCGGCGGGCAAAACGGGCTGGGTATCGCGCGCGAACATCGTGCCCGTCGTGCCCCGTGAGAGCCTGCCCTAGGCTCCTAGCGTTTACTGCAGCCCGAAAGCTCCGCGTCCGGTCTCCTCGGTGAGTTCGAGGATGCGTCCGCCGCCTCGAGCCACGCACGTCAAGGGGTCGTCCGCGATGACCACGGGCAGCCCCGTTTCCTTCATGATCAACTTATCGATGTCGCGCAGCAGCGCGCCGCCGCCGGTGATGACGATCCCGCGCTCAGCGACGTCGCCGCCGAGATCCGGAGGCGTTTGCTCGAGCGCCTGTCGCACCGCGCTGACAATGCCCTGTAAGGGTTCTTCGAGTGCCTGCAGGATCTCATTCGAATTCAGCGTAAATCCGCGTGGCACGCCTTCCGATAGATTTCGTCCCCTGACCGAGATTTCGCGCACCTGGTCGCCCGGATACGCCGAGCCGATTTCGATCTTGATGCGCTCCGCCGTCGTTTCGCCGATCAAGATGCCGTAGTTGCGCCGCACGTATTGCACGATGGCCTCATCGAACTTATCCCCGCCCATGCGCACGCTCGCCGCATAGACGATGCCGTTCAGCGAAACCACGGCGACCTCGGACGTGCCGCCGCCGATGTCGAGAACCATGGAGCCGCGCGCTTCATGCACCGGCAATCCCGCGCCCACCGCGGCCGCCATCGGCTCGGGCACGATGTCGACGCTGCGCGCTCCGGCGCCCTCGGCGGATTCTTTGATTGCCCGGCGCTCGACCTGGGTCGAACCAAATGGAACGCACACCAGCACCCGCGGACTGGGACGCAAGAAGCGATCGCCGTGCACTTTATTGATGAAGTACTGCAGCATCTTCTCGGTGTACGTGAAATCGGCGATGACGCCGTCTTTCATCGGTCGCACCGCGGTGATGTGGCCGGGGGTTCGACCCAACATCTTCTTCGCCTCGGCGCCCACCGCGACCACGACTTTGCCGCCGCGCCCCGGCTCGTTTTGCACGGACACGACCGAGGGCTCGTTCAGAACGATTCCCTTCGACTTGACGTAGATCAATGTGTTTGCGGTGCCCAGATCGATCGACAGATCATTCGAAAAATGCCCCCGAAGGCGCTTTAACAAAGACACTGAATAAACTCGATGTCGGTTTCCGTCTGAAACTCGTGCATGAAAACTCTCTGGCGACTGGGCCGTCGCCGCGCTACCGTTTCCCGTGGAGGGGCGCAATGATGCACCCAGCCGGCCTCGAACGCTATATCGGCACGCTGTCTGCACTGCGGTTGCCGGCGACCGACGAGCTGAACTAACTTAACCGCGATTAAGCTGCAACATCATGCTGCGGCAGTCAAGCGATTGCGTCTCAGCAAAATCGCCTCAGCACATCGCGGCGGTCCAGGAATGGCCTCGTACGTGCTACCCTTGAGCCCTGAAAGACATGTGTTGTATCTTGAAATTGACACGGAAGGATAGGTCCAGGACGGATCCGCGCCGGCGCCGAACCGCGGCAGCGGCCGTCTTG
>JBKQSA010000116.1:0-9194 GCA_052143815.1 Steroidobacteraceae bacterium
CCGAAAATACGAAGCCATTCGCTTGCATAGTCTTAGTTTAGCGAGCACACACGTCCGAGTTTGCGTAAGGAGATATTGATCGATCGAGCTTCTTGGTTTGCCTTGTTTGGCTTCTTAGTCGGAACTCACATTCCTGAATAGCGGCCGGCAAGATCACAGTCTCCCCGATTGCTTATTGGCTCGCTTGCAGGATTAGTTCCAGCAGCGACGGGTCCGGAGCCAACTGCCCGCGCGTGATCGCATGGACCGTCTCCACGATCGCGGCGTTTACGGGAGTGTGAACGCTGAATTGCGGAGCGATGCTTACGACGTATCCGTTGATGAAGTCGATCTCGGTAATGCGCCCGCGCTCGATATCCTGCAACATTGAGGGTCTGACATCACCGTAGCCTTTGAGTATCTGATCAAGCCAGGCATCGTACTCTTCGCTCGGGACGCTGCGCCCAGACCGGGCTGGCGGAATCGGCTCGACGATCATCCGTTCCGGTCGTGCGCCGCTTGCCAGGGCCACCGACAGGGCCTCGTCATAGGCTTGCTCGAAGACCTCGCGACCCTCTGACGAGGTGATGTACTCGCGCATCGTGCCTCCCGCGACTGCCCCGAGGGTGGTAACCGAGCAGTTCAGCAGGAGCTTCGACCAGACAGCCCCGCGAAGATTTGGCGTGACCCTTAGCTCCACCGCGCGGCCAAGCCATTGACGAACTCGCTCCGCCCGCTCGCTTTCGCCACCAGCAAGTTCACCGATCAGTAGATGACCCGCGTTGCGCTGCTCGTAAATACCCGGTTCAGTCATGGTCGCGCCAAGATTGGACAGACCTCCCAGCACGCATTCCCCGAGCCGGTCCCCGAGCATCTGGGGCACACCGCCGTTCTGGATCGGCAGCAGGGTGCCACCTGGTTCGAGCAGCCCAGACAACTTTGACGCCACCTCGATGGCGTCGTGAGCCTTGGTAGCCAGCACGATCAGATCAAACCTGCTGCCGGTAAGATACTCGTCTAAGGGGGCGACCTCCACGGTCTCGACCGACACTGCGCCTCCCACACCAGTCACCCGTAGCCCGGATGCCTTCAGCCTCGCTGCCGATTCGGCGTTCCGGGTCGCCAGCCAAACGGGCGATCCGGCCGCCCGCAGTCGGGCAGCAATCAGTCCGCCCAGTGCTCCAATACCCACGATTAGGGTTCTCATGCGCCCTCCTGCAACCTTGCTCTCATTCGCGAGGTACGATCCCGGACTACACCTCCACGACTTCACACTCTGTCGTGCTTGATTACGTTCCTCTGCCCAGCTTTTAGAAAAGCCGTGACAATAGGATGAGGCCTTTCGGGCAGCGATCTGGATTGTGGCACAAACAGTGTTGCCATGAAGAATGGATGCGCCGGTAGTTCAAAGCCGATTGTTGCGCTCATGACCTTTGCCCTCCACTCTTAGGACAAGGTGTGAATGGCACGCGGTGCAGACGATGACAAATAATTTTCTGAGAGTGCCGACGCAGAGATCACCCGAAGGCTTTGTGAAACTGCTCCCTGCACCCGGCGACTGGACGCCGTTAGTGATGGAACAGCCGTAAGCCGGTCCCTCTACCAACTCAATGCGGTCAATTTTTTGGCCGAACTACCGAATAGCGGTAAGACTTTGTCTCAGACATCACTCATCGACCTCGGCTATCAGTTCAATTTCTACGCAAGACCCAAAAGGCACCTGAGCGACTCCGAAGGCGCTACGCGCGTGCATTCCTTTTTCGTCAAATACTTCGGCGAGGAGTTCGGAAGCACCATTGGCTACCAAGTGCTGCTCCGTGAATGTGGGAGCGCTGTTCACCAAAACCATCAGCTTCACAATGCGCTTGATCTGGTTAAGATCGCCGACAGCCGCATCCAGTGTGCCTAACAAATCGATGGCTAAGGCGCGAGCAGCCTTTTTACCCTGGGCAGTCGTTACATCTACCCCGAGCTGGCCGACCCATGGGTTCCCGTCAATCTTGGCAATATGTCCAGACAGGAAAATGAGATTGCCGGTCCGCAGGTAGGGCACAAACGCAGCCACCGGTGGCGTCAACTCTGGAAGCGTAATGTTGAGATCACTGAGTTTTTTATAGATTGACATTGCCTTCTCCTTAAAGTCGGCTCAGGAGCCATTACCATCGTCTCTTTGGTTGCGAAGCAGCTACTCGATCGTGATGTTGTGCCCTTCAATATCCTCGTTCACGTGCACTAACACCTGGCCCTCGTCGTATTGCTTGGTGCGCGTCTTCGCCACAACCTCGTCGCCGGACGCCAACGTGAAGTCAGTGCTCTTACCGGGTTCGAGTATCAGCGTGTTCTTGCCGGCCTTCACGGTCAGTTGTGCACCGGTGCCATTGGTGATCTTGAAGTTCACCACCTTGCTTTTGAACATCGCCCGCGCTCCCGTCGGCGAAATCGCCAGTGGCCTCGCGTACGCTGCCTGTCCCGCAAACATCGCGGCGACCACAACCACGGCTCCCACAACAGAATTGCGCTTCATATACTCTTCCTCCACATTGTTCTTATTCCATACAGCGCTGAACCATGGTGGCTGGCGTATATTCAACGCACTATCATTTGACGCTACGGCATAAAGCAAGCAGCCGGCTATGCGCGGATCGTTCCATCGCCGACGACCACCGCCTCGCCACCGACCCGAACCTCTTCGAGAATTCCTGCATGGCTCGAGAGCGCAATGTAAATACGGCTCGGGCGGCCCATCCGGACGCCCTGGAGGCTCACGAGCCGCGAGGCAGTGTCTGCTGATACAGCGTTGTGCTGGAGCAGATATGCGCCCAGCGGTCCACTTGCGGCGCCAGTGGCCGGATCCTCCGGAATGCCGAAGCCGGGCGCGAACATTCGACTGTACACCGTGGCATCATCATTGGCCGGCTGGGGCGAGAATACGAAAACAGGGTGTTCTTCGAGGTTCACCGCGCGGAGTAATGCGCACAGCTTCGCACGATCAAGGGATGCCGCATCGACCGCCGCGCGCGACTTTAGCGGAACGTACACAAACGGGACGCCAGAAGAAGCGATCTCTACCGGCAAATCCCCCCCGGCAAGGTCGCTTGGCCGAACGCCAATTGCGGCGGCAACCGCGACGGTGTCGGCGATGACAGGCCCCAAGGTGGGAAGCGGTTGCGTCATCCAGGCAAAGCGCAGCGCGCCCGGACCCCACTCGAGCCCCACAGTCGTTGGTCCGATACCCAGGCCAAGCACTGTCTTATCGGCGCCTGCACGCAGCCGTCCCGCTCCGGCGAGCGCAAAGGTCGTTCCGACTGTCGGAGACCCAGCCATGGGCAGCTCCAGGGACGGCGTGAAAATGCGGACGCGCACGTCGGTCCCGGCAGCCTCGGGAGGCAATACGAACGTGGTCTCGGGCAAAGCCAATTCTTTCGCGATCCGCAGCATCCGTTGTTCGTCAATTCCTGCGGCATCGAGGAACACGGCCAACTGGGTGCCCGTGAATGGCTGGTTCGTAAAAACATCGAGATGGACGTACTGAAGAACAGGCATTGGCTCCCCACTCTTTAAATATGTAAGCGATCTAACCGCGCAGGCGCACAAATCACCATCAGCTTTTCCTTCTTCAGCGGTCCGGCGCAATCACCAGGCATAAGCTCGCCTTGTTCTCTGGAGCGCTGTTGGCTGTCAGCTGTGAATATAGATCGTCCAGGTAACGGACAAGATCTTCCACTGCCCATCAATTTTGCACAACTGCCAGACTTCGAGGCCTGAATGGTGAACTTTGTCGTTGATGACAAAATCGTAATTAAATGTCACCAGCCCTAGATCACCGTCCTGGCGAATCTCGATATTGTGAAATTTCTCTTCGAGCTTGTCCTTCGACGTAGCGAGTAATTTCGCAAATCCATCTAGCTGGCTCGGGCCAATCCCATCGAACTGAGCGTTATATTTGCGGGCGCTATCAACTTCTTCCTGGTTGTTGATGTGATGAAAGAGCACATCGGGGTTCAGCACGAGCTTCGTTAGGGCGTACCCGTCCTTGTGAATAATATCCTGACGGAACTCCTCCAACACGCTGCGAATTTTCGTGAGGTCATCGGCATTCGATTTGAATTCGATCTCCTGGCCCTGCGCCAATGCTTGACCAGCCAAGGCACACGTAAGGAGCACAATGAATGCTACGCGCGCTTTCTTTCTGTTCATCTGACATTTTCCTTTCACATCTTGATTTTGGTTTGGATCACGAAACGCTCGTGTCGCTCCGGCTCCTGTTCTAGACATCTTTTAGTCAACCGCCTTTCGTTGAGTTGACACTATAGTGTCATATTTCTATTATAGAACACAACGATAAGAGTGGAGACGACGCAGTCAAGTGTCGCAAAAGGCTTGTGCCCGCGGAGGCCCTGAGGCTGAGCGAGCTAGGACGTCGTGTGCTTGAAGAGGAAATGCGGATTGTTGCTGGAACTATTGAGTCAACGATCATGATAAACAGACCCATTCCGTGTTCCACACGGCGAAGTATTCGTCCGCCATCGATGTCGATGTGGCCGCTGATATGCAGAGCGCAGGGAAGGATGGGGTGCTCTGAGAGGGCGTCAGACCCATCATCGTTGCATTGGATACCAAATTCTGAATAGTCACAAGGGAAGACACATGATTGACTTCGGTTTGGGAAAGTTGCGGCTCTGGAGCGCGGCAGCAGCCTGCGCAGGCCTATTCATGACGCAGGCTGCGGGAACCCATCCAGCGGCTTTTACACTCAACGATGTGATGCAGGCGCCGTTTGCGTCGGACATGCTGGCCGCGCCCACGGGCGCAGCCGTGGCGTGGGTATTCAACGCGAAGGGCTGCAGTAATATCTGGGTAGCAGACCCCTCCCATGGCGCGAAAGCGCGCCAGATCACACCGTACACAGAGGACGACGGTTTCGATATCGGCGAAGTCGCCTGGTCGCCGGATACGAAGTCGATCGCCTTCACACGGGGCCAGAGTCTTGAGGACGAGACTCCGGCCAACGTTAATAACTCCCCGGAAGGCCCAATGCCCAAGGAAGTATGGGTGGTTGCCACGGCCGGCGGCGTGCCGCATAAGGTCGGCGCGGGAGACTCCCCTAGCTTCTCGCCCGATGGCAGCCGGTTGCTGTTTGTCGACAAGAAAAGAATTCTGACCGTGGCCGCGAGCGGCGATGGCGACGCGCAGCCATTGCTCATCGATCAGGGAACAGTGGACTCGCTGACCTGGGCGCCGGACGGCAAGCGCCTGGCGTTCGTGAGCCATCGAGGCAGCCACTCGCTGATCGGTGTCTACGATTTCGTTGACCAAACCATCGTCTGGTTGAGTCCGAGTCTCGACTACGACAGCTCGCCCGCGTTCTCACCGGACGGCGCACGGATCGCCTTCGTTCATGTGCCGGCCCAGAAAACTCCCCCCGCATTCTTCTCCCAACGCAGCGGACGGCCGTGGTCGATCTGGACGGCGGACGTGAAAACCGGCCAGGGGCGACGTGTCTGGATTGCCGACGCGGGACCCGGAAGTGTATTCCATCCGACGCTCTCGGCGACGAACGACGTTCCCTCGGCGACGAACCTGTTCTGGACCAACCATGATGATCTCGTGTTCCTCTGGGAGAAAAGCGGCTGGCTGCATCTATATGCCGTCCCCGTGCGGGGCGGGGCGGCCCGCGCACTCACGGCGGGAAAGTTCGAGGTCACACACGTCGTCTTCAGCCAGGACCGCAAGCGCCTGGTCTATTCGTCCACTCAGGATGACACCGACAGGTTGCATATCTGGACGGTCGATGCTGAGCACGGTTCGGCGGTGCGCACCGCCCAGAGCCACGCCATCGAAGACTATCCGCAGATCGGCGCCGACGGCGCTCTATTCGCATTGCAGAGCGACGGCAACCAACCGGTGCATCCGGTCGCGTTGAGTGCGGGGGGGCAATGGCGGCGGCTCGCTCCGGAAGCCATCCCGTCCTCCTTCCCGAGTTCCAAGCTCGTCATGCCCCAGGCCGTGACCTTTACGGCGAAGGATGGCCAGGAAACGCACGCGCAACTGTTCCTACCACGCGAAACCACCTCCAAGCCGCACCCGGCGATTCTGTTCTTCCACGGCGGCCCTCAAAGACAGATGCTGCTGGGGTTCGATCCCAAGCGTGCGTATAGCTGGATATACGCATTTAATCAATACCTCGTCGCCGAGGGCTACATCGTGCTGTCAGTCAACTATCGCGGCGGTACCGGCTATGGCCTTGACTACAGAGAGGCCGACAACTTCGGCCCCGGCGGCGGCAGCGAGCTCAATGACCTGGTCGGCGCCATCACCTATCTGCGAGGCCGACAGGACGTCGACTCCCATAGATTAGGCATCTGGGGGCCAAGCTATGGGGGACTCATGACGGCCCTCGGTCTCGCGCGCGCCTCAGATGCACTCGCGGCCGGTGTCGACTATGCGGGCATACATAACTGGTCGACGTACCTGTCCTCGGTGGGCGATCCAATCGACGGAGGCGATGCGAACCGCCGGGCGGTGGAATCCTCCCCCATCGCGACCATCGACCAGTGGCACTCACCCGTGCTGCTTGTGCAGGCGGACGACGACCGCATTGTACCCTCCCAGCAGGCCGCCGAACTCATCGAAGGCTTGAGGTCGCACAACATCGACCATGACGTAATCATGATTCCGAACGAAATTCATGACCTCGCACGCTACTCATCGTGGATGATGTTGTTCAATGCGGCGGATGTGTACTTCGATCGGCATCTAGACAAGCGGAGCGCGCCCGCTCCGTAAGCAGGTCCATTACTACGGTCTTGATCGACGGTGTGTGGGCCCTTCGCTTAGGCTTTGAAAAACCGGGTATGGCGCCTTGGGAAGGGCATGGGCAGAATTGTCCGCCTAAACTTCGAACCAGAAGGGGGGTTCGAATCTCTTCGGCTGCGCCACGGAATCTAACCGGAACGTAATTTATAGCCGGTCGGCGAATTCTTTCGGGTTTCGGCCGCGGCCCCCAATTGGCCGCCGCATTCGAAAATAAACAGCGCCCTGTTTACCCACAATCGCATTATGAGAGGGAGAGACGCTCTTCTTTAGCCGATTCCCACGACACATTGTTGAGGCCTCGCGGACCCTGGCCCGCCTAGGATCAACGTCTGCCGGGAAACACATTGTGGCGGGGCCGATGCGCGCGCTTTATCTCACGCCCAAGCGACTCGCCAGGACCGAGTAGCAGCGCTCGCAGGACTACGCGACCGACCGGAAGTCCTTCCGCTGCATCGATCTCGATGCGCTCATCTTTTATTCAACCACCTTTTGTTGAGTTGACACTATAGTGTCATAGTTCCATTATGGAACACAACGAAAAAAGGGAGGCTGACGCAGTCAAGTGGCGCAAAAGGCTTGTGCCCGCGGAGGCCGCCAATGCCTCCGCGAAGATTCCCAACACGACGGGCGGCGAATTTACCCACCCTTAAAGCCGCGGATGGCCGTTTCCGAAAGGGTACGGTTCGATATCCCGAGCAAAAGTGGCGAGAATGTCGTCTGGCTCCTGACTGGACTCCGGCGCCTGCGAGTCCAGGTATTTCGCCACCAGTTCCCGTGGGAACGGGCGAAACACCGGCCTTTCCGGGAGTGTCGTGAGATGCTCGGCGATCATGTCAACTGCGCGATAGCCGATACGCCTGATCTCATCGGCGGGCTACTCCCATCGCGGTCGGAGAGGGCGTGATTCGTCTCGTTCGCTTCCTCCCGCCAGGGATTCACTCATCCAGGACCACCTCCTGCACTTGGCGACGGCGTGGCTTTTTGGTGCTCGCAGAACCCACTTCGCGCTTACTCGGATGCATCTCACTCGCGGACTCAACCTCTGGCGGAGCTGGACGATGGTTGGTTCCGGCGACGTCACCCGAGACGTCCATTGCCAGGTAGTACACGCAGGGAACGCGACTGGGGTTTCGAAATCCGTGCATGCAGTCACCATCAAAGTAAATGCTGTCACCAGCCTTTAGAGTATGTGGTTCGCCATCGAGCGTGAACAGCAGCGTGCCTTTCTCCACGGCTACGTACTCGCGCGAGCCGTGGGCGTGAGGGAGGAACATGGGGGCATTTACCAGCGGGCCAACCGTGATGCGCATGAGTTCGAATTCAACTCCTGGTAAGACCGGGGACAGGATTCGCCGTTCCCAACCTGCCGCTGCCCTCACCACCTTTTGCCGGCTGTGGCGCAGAACAATTACTCGCGCGCTGGTCTCTTCTTCGACAAGGCGGGAGAGGCTTGTGTCAAGACCGGTCGCGATGCGGTGGAGGACGACGACAGTGGGCGCCTTGGCTCCTCGTTCGATGGCGGAAATCATGCTGCGGCTCACCCGTGATCGCTGACTCAATTGTTCCAGTGAAAATCCTCGCCGAATTCGTTCGTCCCGCACACGGCGGCCAATCTCGCTCAAACTCAAGATCCCGCGAGTCTTCTTTTTTTCCGACACGTAACCTCTCCTCACAACTGATTCTATAGTAGAATCATAACACTATAGCGTCGAATGCTGGAATACGGTCCGGATCATTCTCGGCGTCAGCCACTAGTTGCTGCCGAACCCTTTCGGTCCGAATCGCAGTTGGGTTTATCTGCCTGCTTTCGCAACTTCGCCACAACTGCTGGACGTGATGACCAACTGGGCCGCAACCCACTTGCTGATAGCAGCAGGAAAGACATGCGGCGCTGAGTGTTAAATCCGCGATGCAATCTGTGAGAATTCCGGATGGCCCCAACGGCGGATTGCGGGCGGGTGACGGGTCAACCAGAAGTATTCAGGTCCAGAAGTCGGCTTCCGGCAAGTTGGAAATTACGTTGGCGATGGCCGCCGACTGCGGGCGAGTCACGGTCGACTCGTGAGCTACATTGCGGGGAGCACGCCTGGGCAGGCGCAGCCGACACACGATCCCCGGAATCTTCACAGCTGAGAACCACTCGTCTACTGCGCTGGTTGGTTACTTGCGGACGGTTGGTTTAGCTCTTGCTGCAACTGCAACAGTTGGCGCAGTTGCTCAACATTGGCGGAGTTGGATGTTGGAACGCTCCTCGCACTTGGTTGCTGAGAACCCTGATTGGATTTGGGTGTCTGCTCGAGGACCACATAGATCGGAGTATCCGCCGAAATCGTCACCACGATGTGCTGGGTGATCGCTAATCGGGAGACTTCCTCATCTCCAGCCTCGCCGACATTATT
>JBKQSA010000117.1:0-45779 GCA_052143815.1 Steroidobacteraceae bacterium
CGGCCACAGCAGCCCGGCAACGACGAGCACGGCGCCCAGCACGATCAGCATCCGATTCACGGAATTCCCTTTCGCCTCGCAATCACGTCTGCCAAAACGCCCCGCACCCCATACCCGTCGTCAGCCATCAGCGGCACCAACGCCGCTACCACGTCCGCACGCGGCACCGATGTTGCCGCCCTCTCGATCAGCTCCGCCGCTCGCTCGAATGCACAGGTGACCTCAAAGTCATGATCGCCACAATTCTCCATCGCTTGACCGTCGGCCTTGAAAAACAGCACCAGCAGATCGAAGGCCTCTCTCGGATCGATCGGCAGTACCAGCGTGTCAATGGCATCCAAAACGAAACCGAGGCTGACGCCTATCTCCTTTCCGCGCGCATGCCGATGCGCGTACTCATTCGGAATCGCCAATCCCTTGATTCGCACCCGCAATGCCTCGGCCGCCTCGGCCACCACATCCCCCACAATGAACGTCCGCACCTGCTCCCCGACCGGCCCGGAATCCTGCGCCAGGGACAGGATGAACGCCGCCAACGACTCCGTATCCCTGCGCCGTAACCGCTCGAGTGCGCGAGCGAAGTCCACTTCTGTCTCGATCGTCACGGGGACACCGCAGGAAACGGATCTTTTAGCACGCGTAGCCTCGGCCGCTATTATTGAGACGGGTGACGTCGGTTCTCGCGGTGAATTAAACTTCTTGGCTTCGATCCCGGATTTCGAACCGGAACTGCCAGCCTTCGAAGCCCATCACCATCCGTCCAAATTGTTCCCACGAAATCTCCCGTCCGTCGATCACGAGCATGGGGAGTCGGCCATCTTCATTGTCATCCCAAGTGATGCGCCCGCGCACCAGGAAATCGGCAATGTGCAATCCAGGCATGTGGGGTTCGGTCCTCAGGTGCTGCTGAGCAAGCAAGCGGCGGATCCGTGGGACCATTTGGCCCATCAGCTCGAATAAATCGGCATTCGCACGTCCTAGCACCTGAAACTGATAGCCTCCGGGAGCGCCGTCCACGAGTTCGAAGCCTTGCAGAGCCACTTGGTTGCCGAGAAGTCGCACCTCGAAGTGAAAACGATGTGCAACCCCCGCGGCATCTGGAATTTCGATCGACTCAAACTGCACGTGGGCGAAATCGATTTCCCCGGTGCGAGCGACCTCCTCATTGAAGCAGCGGTTGCACAGGTCGCGGTACCCGCTCTCGACAGAACCGTAATGGACGCTTTCGAACCCAGCGATCGCACGCCCACAGGTGTGGCAGCTCAAGGTCCGAATCGGCTCTACACGTTGATCGCCGGGCGCCTTGCGAGCGGACTTGCGCTTCATCGGACACCGCACGGGTCGCGGGTGATCACGGTGAGCCTCGATCGGGCGATCGACTGAACAAGGCTTGCAGGAGCCGCTCCGATTCCCGTGCGCCGTCCTCGGTAAAGAGGACCGATTTCGCTTTACCCACCGGATCGGTGATATAGCCCTTCACATGCAGCCGGCCCATGACCTCCCAGTCGAAAGCCTTCCAGGCGCGATATCCCTCGTGCCTCCCGAGGGCGAGCAACGCCAGCGCGGCTTGGTCGATTTTGTCGGTATCGAGTTCCATGTGAGCTCCCAATGACTGGGCTTGCATTTCAGTGCGCCGTCCCGGGTTCTGACGCCCCACAGCACTTCTTATATTTTTTGCCGCTTCCACACGGGCACGGCTCGTTACGCCCGACCTTCGGCTCCGGCCGAACATACGTCGCGGGGTAAAAGTCGTCGACTTCTTCTTCCTCGAGCGCGCCGTCGTATAGAGCATCCGCGAACTCGCGCCGCGCATCCGCAAAATGGCGATACGCACGCGCCGCCCCGGCAAACATCCACCGCAGTAATTCATCCTCCTTCTCTTTAGTCAGCGCCTCCGTCGGCCACGTCGGATCCAGCTCACCGGCAACCAGCGGAATGCTCAGCAACTGCCCATCACCTTCGCTATCCCACAGATCGCTCCATCCCTCCGGCGCCAAGCGAGTTCCCTTCAGGAATCCCCGTGCCCAGGCACGCCCGGGTATGCCGTCGATTCCTGGCTCGACGATGAATGGCAAGTGAATGGATTCCTGCTCAAAATCCGCAATGATCGAGTTCCAATAGCGCATCAACTGCGACATCGTGGCATTCGCATCCTCAAGGTCCGCAAACACCTGACTACTACCAGGATCACCGCCCAAGATCACCGGGAGGTACTCACTCGGCGACATGCTCTCAGGACTCGCGATGAGCGCACAAAACAAACCGTCCACCCCCTCAAGAGTCAGTGCATCGGCATTCCTGATGCGGCCCAACCGCTCAGAGAGCTGATCGAGTTCAACGTCGGATAAAGGCTGCATACCCGGTGCGTTCATAGTCATGTAGCAGGACTACCAGTCCAACCTCTAAATCTTTAAATCCGCAGCGTTTGGCCGCGCGCTCAGCCCCTACTCTGCAACAGAAATAGCCCTCAAGCAATCGCGTGAATTGGCACAGACTGGCCGCTTTCTACTGTCACCACCACCGGCATCGACTGCAGACACTACCGCCCGATGTTTCCATCGCAGCACCGACCGCGCCAGCGCAAAGCCGCTGCCACGGTCATTCCCTGGCAGTGGCCTTCCGGGGATTGCGTGAAACCAAGTGCTACTATAGTATCACTCCATGCGCACTGAACTGGTCACAACCCTGAAACGCAAGGCGACGGAATTACTGATTGCCCTCAAGAGCGACCGCGCGCCGATTCTCATCACCCAGCACGGTCTCCCAGCGGCCTACCTCGTTGACGTAGAAACCTACGAACGCCAGCAGAAACTCCTAGGCCTCCTCGAAGGGATCGCCCGCGGCGAGAAAGCAGTTGAAGACGGACGCGTACTAACTCATGCCAAAGCGAAGAAGCGCATGGCGCGATGGCTGAAGTAATCTGGACTGAGCCCGCACTCAACGATCTCGACGCGATAGCCGATTACATCGCCCTCGACAATCCCGCAGCGGCGCGCGACTTGGTGCAGCGTGTATTCAAGCGCGTCGAACAACTCATCGCTCATCCCGATAGCGGCTCGAAGCCCGAAGAACTGCGCGGCTGGCGCTATCGCCAAATCATTGAGCCGCCCTGCCGGATTCTCTATCGGCGCGACCGCAGCACCGTTTATGTGCTGTACGTCATGCGAGGAGAACGCCAGTTGCAGAGGGCCTTTCCGATCGAACGCGACCAGCGTAAGTAGGCCCCCATCGTATCAACCGTAGGCGACTCGCGGAGCGGCATCCACCCCGAATGAAGACTGCAAACGGTCGATCAGCGGCCGGGGAACTGGTGCATTACAGGCGCTCGAAATTAGGGTCCGGCAGCGGTCAAGCGCACTGTCCCCTGATATTCCACAGTTGATCTTGGTTCTGCGCGCCTAAGTCTTTGATTTCATGGTGGCCAGGGAGGGAATTATATTCCTCCATACCTCATTGAATTAACTATAGTTTTATTCATCTGAAAACAGGGTTACCCTCAAATTACCCCGTCAAAGTCGTGGCTGTCGGCGGACGTCTATGGACGTTCCTCGCATGGTGGTGGGTGTCCAGAAAGGTGCGATCATTTGTTTTATTCACTATTATCGTAGCTTAACTACGATAATAGTCAGCAAACAAAATTGCTTTTTATTTGATAAATAATCAATAATCGTAGTATGGCTACGACTAATAGACGAAAACTAAACACCCTCTATACCCAGCTGCCCTCGGGTGCGCCACTAACATCAGCGGCGTTGACGGCGCTTGGGATATCGGCCGACTTGGCAGTTCACTACGTCCGGTCAGGCTGGCTGACTCGCTTGGCGCGCGGAGTGTATTGCCGCAAAGGCGACACTCTCTTGCTGAATCCAAGCTTGCGACTGCTCGAGCGACGGATCGCCGGACTGCACGTCGGCGGCAAGTCAGCACTGGCATGGTATGGCATAAGTCACTACGTCTCACAGAAAAGCACACTGCACTTATATGGGTGGGCAGCGGCACGCCTACCCGGTTGGTTTCTAGAACGATTTCCGGCCGAATATCACCGCAAACGCCTGTTCGATGAACTGCCGGCCAAGTTGATGAATGTAACTCCCTTCGAGAAGCAAGTTGATGCACCACTCGTATCGGCGCCAGAGCGCGCGTTCTTAGAATTGCTGAGCGAAGTCGGAGTACGGCAGCCCTTGCAGGAAGCGCAAGAATTGGCGGAGAGCGCGTACACCTTGCGTGCCGATGTGCTCGAGAAACTGTTGCAACGGTGTACTAGCGTTAAAACGGTGAGACTGTGCTTGCGATTCGGCCGCGAGCTCTCGCTCCCGTGGGCCTCGAAGTTGACTCCTGCTCGGCTACCGACTGGCAGCAATCGTCCATGGGTCTCGCGGTCCAAAGACGGTCTATTGGTGCTCAAGCCGTGAATCAATTTTATGTTGATGCCGCCCGATTACTTATCCAAGTGGCGCCCGTCGTCTTCGAGAGTGGAGCGTTCGCGCTCAAGGGCGGCACGGCCATCAACCTCTTCGTCCGAGACATGCCGCGCCTATCGGTCGACCTCGATCTTGTATTCCCCGATCACTCGCGTCCTCGAGATCAGGCTTTGGCTCAGATCAATGAAGCCGTTCGCCAGGCTTCAGCACGCCTGAAGACCCGAGGATTTCAGGTTCGCACCGTTACTGCGACTGGCGCCGGGGAAACGAAGATTCTGGTACGACGCGGAAACATCGAGATCAAAGTTGAAGTCAACTTCGTATTGCGAGGGACCGTCTATCCGATACGACTTGCATCGCTATCCGCCAAGGCGCGTGACACTCTGCAAGCCGAGCTGGAAGTTCCGATGGCATCGCTTGAAGACATTTATGGCGGCAAGCTCGTCGCGGCATTGGATAGACAGCATCCCCGCGACCTCTTCGACGTGATGCAACTCTACGCGAACGAAGGCATCACGCCGGCGATCCGCCGCGCTTTCGTGGTCTACATCGCCAGTCATAATCGTCCGCCGCATGAAGTCCTGTCGCCGATACTGCGCGACATAACTCAAGATTACGAGCGAACATTTGTGGGCATGACAACTGAGCCCATCGAACTTGCGGAGCTCTTGAGTGTACGCGACCGCTTGGTCGTAGAACTGCCGCAGACACTAGACGCGAACGAACGGCAGTTTCTTCTTTCTCTTGTGAGCAACGCACCCGAATGGCAATTACTCGGCATTGCTCACCTGGAGCAGCTCCCGGCCGTTCGTTGGAAGATGAGGAATCTTGAGCAACTTGCCAAAACCAGCCCGAAGAAATTTGCAGAACAGGCGGACGCGCTGAAGCGACTACTTGGGTAACTTAGGTTCGCTTCCCTCATTCACCGACTAATTGGAGAAGCTTCTTGCCTCGCATCCGCTCGAGCCAGCGTAACACTGCCTTGCCGCGACCGATGGTCTCCAGCCTCACCGTACCGTTGGCGCGCACGGCGATGCGGGTTTTGATCCGACGACCGCGAATGTAATCGGCATCGAAGTGCAATTCGCCCCGCACGAATCGCAATCGCTCGATGAAATCCGCGACGTTGAATTCGTCCTTCTCGTGATAATCTGCGGCGGATAGATTCCGGGGTTTCGCCTCGTCAAAGGACAACACGCCGAGGACAAACATGAATCCGAAAGCGCCCCACTCGGCAGTGTCCTCCGCTACGTCGTCCTCGTCTTGGCCGTCCTCGCCCTCTTCGGGGACAAATTTGAGTAACAGTCGCATGCCGAATTCGGCCTCATCGTGTGCCGTTAGCACTTCCTCCTCGACGATGCGAAAACTTACGAGCGTGCCAGTCTCGAGGAGGTTCGCTCCGATCATATACGCATCATTTGCCATGGGCTCTCCGAATGATCTGGATTTACGACAGCGGTCTGATTCGCCATGAATATTCTGACGCAAATACCGCGGAAGATCGAGCAGGTAAAATCGCCGTTGCGAGAGGTCAGTCGTCAGCTTGCCAAGATTGGATCGTCGGGATCATTCGCTACGCGCCTAACCGTCGCCGCCGGAGATCTTCACCTCGAAGTCCAAGGCGTGGGCAGGATCCGTTTCCCCATCACACCGAGCGCGGCGCGCCGCCTGTGCGCGGTCGCCCGGCCGGCCCGGCATGGCTTCAAGGATGAGACGCGCCTGGACCAACGGGTGCGCGACACGTGGGAAATTGCCAAGAGCAGGATCTCAATCGACCAGTCCCGGTGGATGAATACCCTCGCTCCGCAGCTCGACCGAATAGGCCGCGGCCTCGGGCTACCCCACGGATGTCGACTCGAGGCGCAGTTGCACAACATGCTGGTTTACGCGCCCGGCCAATTCTTCGCCCCGCATCAGGACTCCGAAAAGACGGACGACATGATCGGCACCCTGGTCGTGAGCCTGCCGTCTCGTTTCACCGGCGACGTCGTGTCGATCGAGCACCACGGCGTCAAGATGCGCGTTGGCGGTTCCGACAAGAGTCTCACGTTCATCGCTTTCTATGCCGATTGTCACCATGAAGTGTGAGATCAATTAAGGCGTCAAGACTAAACTTGTCGATCTTGCAGCGTAAGAAATCATTCAACCGGGGCTGAGCGAGTCCCGACCCGTCCGTAGCGGCTCTTTTAGACAGATTCCAACCATTGCTTTCTGCAATGCGTCGTCAAAACGACGAATTTAGGAACCGCGCCGCTCGAGATATTCTCGCGCCAACAGCCGAAGCCGCTCGCCATCGAAACTCGGGTCGTGACCACCGTGGACCACTCGCGCGGGGAGTCTTTCGAGCCGCCGCATGGTGTTGACATACACCGGGATGTCGCTGCCAGGGATCTCGTCCAGCAGCGGTCCGTCATAGATGGCATCGCCGGAAAACAGGGTTTCGCTCTGCGCTTCCCACAGGCCGATGCTGCCGGGCGAATGCCCAGGCAAGTGCATCACCTCGAACACGCGGTCGCCGAGATCGATCATGTCGCCTTCTTGCACCAGTCGTGTCGCAGGTGCGGCCGGGCAAGCAAATTGCGAGAGATTGAAACCGGCGCGCGGCAGAGCCGTGACAAAGCATGAATCGACCACGTAGCCGGCGCGTTCGAGCGATGCGATGAACTCGACCGGATGCTCCTCGCGCAGCATGCTGAAATTCTCCGAGGGGTGCTCCAAATGCTGCGCCTCGGCCTGGTGCACGATGCGCTCACCAAATTCATGAAGCGATCCGATGTGATCGAGATGGGTATGGGTGGCGACGGCCGCCAGCGCGTTGTCGAATAGATGCCGGGCGGCATCATGCAGGCTCGCAATCCCCATTCCCGTATCGATCAACAGGTCGCGGTCGCGTCCCCGGACATGCCAGATATTGCATTGCATGACGCGAATCACGTGCGGCTCCCAGATCCGCGTGATGCCGTCGGATAGCCGCTCGAACTCGAACCAACGATCGGCAATCCGCAAAGTCACACCCCACCTCCGCTATTACGCGGCCTTGGACGCTTTCCACGCATTGAAGGCCGCGAAAAATTTCACCGCTCATGCGGCGCGCACCGCTTTACAGATATTCCATAGCACGCAGCGATGCCTGATGCGCTTCGATACTGGATCCGCCCACGCAATCCTCGGCCACCCGGCAATAATAATCGCCCTGGTGGCCGTCGACGAAGGTGTAATGAACGCACACGCCGGTGAGTCCGCAGGTCAGGATCAGCGTCTGCACCTTGGGGCCTTTGAGCAGATCTTGTCAATAGCATAGCCCGCGGCCATCGAGTGACGGGTCATGTGGATGAGCCTGGCGTTGGACAAAGGTCGCCACCTCTCATCTCTCAGTTCGCGAGAATGCGCAGAAATTTGAGATGCGATGTGCTGCTCGTCGGTAATGCCGACGTACACTCACCACAAGGATTCAAGAACTCGGCTGCGCCGCCGCCGCGCCCACGGCAGCAATGTGCCGGCGGGCGAGCGAGTAGTAGAGCAGCGCCGGCACCAACAGTCCGATCTCGAACGAGAGATCGGCACCACCGAGAAACGCCTTGGCCAAGGGACTTTCAAATGACGGCGAATTCGAAAACGCGACGGACCCGGCGATTCCGACCAGGAATGCGACAAGCCCGGCCCAAGCACAGCCCTTTTGAAACCAATATTCTCCAGCGCCCCAACGCATCAAGTCATGAGTGTTGTAGCGGCCTTCTCGCATGAAGTAATCGGTGATCACGATCGCCGCCCACGGCGTCGTCCAAAACACCAGATACTCCAAAAATTTCTGGTAGACGTCGTAGAACTGGCCGTAGTACACGGTAATGACCCTCACGATCAATGTGAACACGGCAATGATCGCCAGCGATTTCGCGCGACTGATCGGTATGCGCAGTGCCAGCATGCCCAAAGCGGCGGTGTACCCGTTCGGAACATTGGCCGCAATGCCGCCTAGAATGATCGCGAACAACAGAGGCACCATGAACCACGTCGGCAGGAACAGCCGCAACTGGCTCACGGGATCGTCGCCGAGCGCACCTTTCAAAGCGATGGCAAAGAGCACGCCGATGACCTGGCAGAAAACCAAGGCAACGAACTGGCCGCCGCCTGCGCACAACGCGATCCTTTGCCAACTCATACTCTCCGGGAAGTAGCGGCTGTAGTCGGAGGCGAAATTCGCCCAACCGATCGGATATGACAGGACAATTCCGACGGCAATCAGCCAGGTAGTGAACGGCGCCGCGAGATTCGTCGCTCCAGATGTACTCAAGCTCGGCACATACGGTATGACGAAGTATCCTAGGCCGGCAAACAAGATCGCCAAAATGACCGCGATCCATTTCTCCGCTGCGATAATGGTCGCATGACCGAACAGCGCCAACAGGATTTCCGCCGCAAGCACGACCGCAAGCGAAATCCAGATTGTCAACGAACCCGCGAATCCCCAAATCTTCAACAGTTCCTCGAGTCCCTGAGTCGCCACCACCGATTGGATCGAGAACCAGCTCAGAGCCGACACCAGACTGATGGCCATTGGAAGTAGCGCCCCCAACTGGCCAAAGCTGCTCCGAGTCGCGACGATGCCGGCCGATCCCGTTCTTGGCCCCATGATCGAACAAAGCCCCAATACGGTGCATCCGAGCACGTTTCCGACCAGGATGGCGCTCATGCACTGTCCAAATGACAGGCCTTTTGCGTAAGTCAAAGAACCGGTCACCACCACCACGTAATTGATGTTTGCACCGATCCACATGCGAAACAGCTCGATTGGCGTGCCGTGCCGGTCGGCAGCCGGAATAGGCTCGATCGCATGCTGCTCGATGCTCCACGCCTTATCGGCCTCCACGACCCGCTTTGGGGCATTGCGATCCCGAATTGCCATGTTTACTGTCTCCGATTTTTCAAACGCTGAATGGCACGTGAGCGGACCGTACTCACGCGAAAACATACCAAATGAAACCGATCACCGAAAGGCAAATACCTTAACCTGCTCAAGTCAAGACGCGACCGTACCGGTTCGGATTCCTGGTGGTGCCGGAAGGCATTCCGGGCGCGGGTGGCTATCGTAAACACGATGTCTTCGTCGTCACACACAACGGTGCACAGGACATCACCGAATTTCCGTACGGGCCGGAAAACAACTTCATTTGCCGGTGAAACAGCCGCGGAGCGGAGCTATTTGCTAGGCTATGCAACGGGCTCGCGGCGCCCTGATCTTTTGCGGAGTAGAACGGTGAATTTTGATCTGATACTGCGGAACGCCACTCTTCCCGACGGTCAACGCGGCGTCGACATCGGCTGCGCCGAGGGGCGCATTTGTGCGATCGACCCGAGCCTGCCGGCGAGTACGGCTCCTCAGATCGATGCCGGCGGGTGCCTCGTAACAGCACCGTTGGTCGACGCACATTTCCACCTGGATGCCACATTGTCGCTGGGCCAGCCGCGGCTGAACCAGTCCGGCACGCTGCTGGAAGGCATCGCGATCTGGGGCGAGCTGAAGCCTCAATTGACCCAGGAGGCGATCGTCGAACGGGCGCTGCGCTATTGCGACCTGGCGATCGCCCAAGGCGTGCTCGCGATCCGCGCGCACGTCGACATTTGCGATGACCGCCTGCTTGGGGTAGATGCACTGCTCGAGGTGCGGCGCAGAGTGACGCCCTACATGGACCTGCAATTGGTGGCATTCCCGCAAGACGGGTATTACCGTGCACCCACCGCGGTCAAGAATCTGAAGCGTGCGCTCGACAAAGGCGTCGACATCGTCGGCGGCATCCCGCATTTCGAACGGACGATGGCCGAAGGCGCCGCCTCGGTTCGCGCGTTGTGCGAAATCGCCGCTGAACGCGGACTGATGGTCGACATGCACTGTGATGAGACCGACGATCCGTGGTCGCGCCACGTCGAAACCCTTGCCTTTGAAACGCAGCGCCTCGGCTTGCACGGCCGGGTAACTGGCTCGCACCTCACGTCGATGCATTCGATGGACAATACCTATGCGTCCAAGCTCATCGCACTGATGGCGGACGCAGAACTCGCAGTGATCGCCAATCCGCTCGTCAACATCACGTTGCAGGGGCGCCACGACAATTATCCCAAGCGCCGTGGTATGACGCGCGTGCCGGAATTGCGCGCGGCCGGCATCACCGTCGGGTTCGGTCAGGATTGCATGATGGATCCCTGGTATTCGCTCGGCACCGCCGACATGCTCGATGTCGCACACATGGGGCTGCATGTCGGCCAGATGACCGACCGTGAGGAGATGCGGTTTTGCTTCGATGCTGTCACGGGTAATTCCGCGCGTTTGATGGGCCTCAAGCACTACGGGATCGCCGTCGGTTGCCATGCTGATTTCGTCGTGCTCAATGCGGCGGACCCGATCGAAGCCATTCGATTGAGGGCCGCAAGACTCTACGTCGTGCGGCGCGGTCGGGTATTGGCCGAGGCGCCGCCGCGGATCGCGCGGCTGCATATGGCCGGCCGGCCCGCCACAATGTCGCCAGCCGACTATGCGCCCGTAGCAGCGTTACTCAAGTGACCGACCGGCGTGCCAGCACCGCATACACCAAGGCCGCCACAAAAAATCCAACGAACCAAGCACCGGTGAAGATCGTATCGAACGCCGGAGCCACCGATGACACCAGACCGACCGAGTGCAGAAAGCCAGGCAGATTCAGCGCGATCGCGCAAGCGAGTGCGATCAGCGCACTCAGGTTGAAGCCGTGCCAACCGCGATAAATGCCTTCGTGCCGAAACAGGTCGGAGGCGACCAGACGCCGTCGCCGGACGAAGTAATAATCGCAAATCATGATGCCGGCGATCGGGCCCAATAGCGCGGAATAACCCACCAGCCACACGAATATGTAGGTACCGGCGCTCGCCAGTAACTTCCAGGGCATCATGGCGAGCCCCAGCCCGGCGGTAATGTAGCCGCCGCTGGTGAAGGAAATTTTCGACGGCGCGAGATTGGAGAAATCATAAGATGGCGATACGACGTTCGCTGCCATGTTGACCGTCAGCGTGCACAGCAGAACGACGATCAATGTAACGACCGCCCCCGGCACGCCCAAATGACCTGCGAGATCCGTCGGCTGCCAGATGGCCTGGCCGAAAATCACGACGGTGGCCGAGGTCACCGCGACGCCGATGAAGGAGAATAGCGCCATCGGGATCGGAAGACCCAGGATCTGGCCGACGATTTGATCCCGCTGACTGCGGGAAAATCGCGTGAAGTCGCAGATGTTGAGCGCGAGCGTCGCCCAGAATCCCACCATGGCGGTGAGACTCGAGGCAATGGTGGGCCAGAACTCGCTCTCCTTGCCGCTGCCCGGGCCAAAGGCCGAGGGCGCCGACAGCATGGAGCCGAAGCCATGCGCCCGAATGTATGCCCAGCCCAGCAGCACCAGCGCCATCACCAGCAGAAACGGCGCAGCCAGCGTCTCCAACCAGCGAATCGACTCGGTGCCGCGCGTAATGAAATACAAATGCGCGCTCCAGAAAGCGACGAAACAGATCAATTGCCCGGCATTGATACCAACCACCGGAATGGGTGCGCCCGCGAGCAAATTGCCGGATATCAGATTCAAGACCGAGTAGATCGCTGCACCGCCGACCCAGGTGTTGATACCGAACCAGCCGCATGCCACCAACGCGCGTGCCAACGCCGCAATCTGCGCGCCGCGCGGACCGAAAGACGCGCGCAGCAACACCGGGAACGGTACGCCGTACCGAGCTCCCGCGGCGCCGATCAGCAACATCGGAACGAGCACAATCACGTTGCCGATGAACACCAGCAGCACGGCTTGCACCGGCGACAGACCCGAGGCAATCAACCCACTGGCGAGCATGTAGGTCGGGATGCACGCAACCATCCCGATCCACAGGGTGCAGAAGCTCAACCAGGTCCAATGACGGCGAGCGGGGTCGGTCGGCGCGAGATCTTCGTTCCATAGGTCGCGATCCTGATTCGGCATCGCGTGGAAATTCACGGTCGCGTCGAGTTCGGCCATCCCCTATTCTGCCGCCAGTCGACGATCCGTCTCCAGCACCGCCCGCAGCAGCACGTTCGCTCCGGCGGCCACGTCCGGCAACGTCGCGCTCTCCTCTTCGTTGTGACTAAGTCCGGTGGCACACGGTACGAACACCATCGCAGTCGGCGCGACGCGGGCGATGTAGCCGGAGTCGTGTCCGGCACCTGACACGATGTCCCGATGCGGGTAGCCGGCGCCGACGGCGGCGCGGCGCACGGCATCGATGCAACGCTCGTCAAAATGCACCGCCGGCGAGTTCCATACGCATCGCATGTCGATGTCCAATCCCGCTTTCTTGGCAATGCGTTGCGCATGGGCGCGCACGTCGATCTCCATCTGCTCGATGATCCCGTTGTCGGGATTTCTCAGGTCGATCGTCATGAAGATCGACCCGGGAACCGTGTTGCGGCTATTGGGCCGGCTTTCGAGCAGCCCAACAGTGCCTACCGCATCGGGCGCATGGGCGAGCGCCACGTGATTGACCGCATGGACCAACCGGCTCGCTCCGAGCAGGGCATCATGCCGCAAGCGCATCGGGGTGGTGCCCGCATGCGCCTCCACCCCGCGAATCGTCACCTCGTACCACTTCATGCCCTGGATGCCGGTGACGACGCCGATGGTCTTGGCCTCGTCCTCGAGGACCGGACCCTGTTCGATATGCAGCTCGAAGTGCGCACCGAGCCGATGCGAGCCGCACGGCACGCTGCCTCGATAGCCGATCCGCGCCAATTCGGCATCGAATCGCGATCCCGCACGATCCTCGCGTGAATACGCATACCCGCTGGTGAACACGCCCGCGAACACGCCGGAGCACAGCATCGCCGGCGCGAATCGCGAGCCCTCCTCGTTGGTCCAGTCGACGACCTCGATCGGCGCGTGCGTCTGCCACTTCAGATCGTTGAGAGTGCGCATGACTTCGAGCCCGGCCAACACCCCCAAAATACCGTCGAATCGTCCGCCGGTGGGCTGAGTGTCCAGATGGCTCCCGATCGCAATCGGGGGCAGCGATGGATCACGTCCACCGCGCCGGCCGAATATATTTCCCATCGAGTCTACCGTGACGTTGCAGCCGGCGGCTTCGCAGTTCGTTCGAAACCAGTCGCGGACTCGGCGGTCCTCGTCCGACAACGTCAGGCGGCACAGGCCGCCGCGCGGCGTCGCGCCGATGGCGGCGCTCTCCATGATGCTCGCCCACAGCCTGTCGGCATTCACTCTGGGCGCACTGGCGGTATTGGTCATTGTTGAGACTCCCGGCGCAGCGGATTCGCGGGGTGTTCCGCCCACGTGAGCGCCGGGCTCGTGGAACGCTGCGGAACCATGGTGATACATCCCTCGACAGGGCACGCCAAATGGCACAGGTTGCACCCGACGCAGTCTTGGTCGATGACCTCATAGCGGTTCCCGCCCGTTTGCCGCGACACGCGGATCGCTTGATGCGACGTATCTTCGCAGCCGATATAGCAGAGCCCACAGCCGATGCACAACTGCTGATCGATCGACGCAACGGTCCGGAAATTCAGGTTGAGGTCATTCCAATGCACGTAATTGGGCACCGCGCGGCGCCGCATCGCATCCAATGACGCGTAGCCCTTCTCGTCCATCCAATTCGACAACCCGTCCACCAGATCCTCGATGATCTTGAAGCCGTAGTGCATGGCGGCCGTGCACACCTGCACGTTCGTGGCCCCCAAGGCAATGAATTCTGCGGCATCGCGCCAGGTGGCGATGCCCCCGATGCCGGACAGCGCCAGATCCGGCATGTCGCGCGCGATGTCTCCCAGCATGCGCAGTGCAATCGGCTTGACCGCCGGCCCGCAGTATCCACCGTGCGTGCCGAGCCCATCCACCACCGGCATCGGACACATGCGGTCGAGATCCACGCCGGTGATCGATTGAATCGTATTGATCAACGACACCGCGTCGGCTCCGCCGCGCCGCGCCGCGGCAGCGGGGACGAGAATATCCGTGATGTTGGGCGTCAGCTTGACGATCACCGGTAGCCGTGTGTAACGCTTGCACCACCCGGTGACCATTTCCACCAGATCGGGTACCTGACCCACCGCCGAACCCATTTGCCGTTCCGACATGCCGTGCGGACATCCGAAGTTCAGTTCAATGCCGTCGCAGCCCGTGTCCTCCACGCGCGGAAGAATCGCCTTCCAGTTCTCCTCCTGGCACGGCACCATGAGGCTCACCACCATCGCGCGATCCGGCCAGTCGCGCTTGGTGCGCGCGATCTCCTCCAGGTTAACCTGCAGCGGTCGGTCCGAAATCAATTCGATGTTGCTGAAGCCCGCCATCCGTTGGCCTTTGTAGCTGATGGCGCCGTACCGGCTGCTGACATTGACCACCGGCGGATCCTCGCCGAGGGTTTTCCAAACGACGCCGCCCCATCCGGCCTCGAAGGCGCGCACGACGTTATAGGCCTTGTCCGTCGGCGGAGCCGAGGCCAGCCAAAAGGGATTGGGGGACACGATCCCCCCTAAGTTACAGCGCAGGTTTGCCATACATCCTCGTCTGGCCAGCTTAAGCGCTTAGCCGCCGATGAATCGCCTCTGCCGCGCGCTTGCCATCCTCGACCGCGCTAACCGTCAGATCCGTTCCCGGCACGCAATCGCCGCCCGCATAGACTCCCGGCAACGACGTGGCTTGGTCCGAATCCACGGCAATGCGGTCGCCGTTCAACGCAAGAGCGCCGCCCAAGGGATCGAGCAGGCCGCGCTGACCGATCGCCTTGAGCACCATATCCGCCGGTACATGGAATTCCTCACCCGAGTGGATCAATCGACCTGCCGCGTCGAGTCGCGTGCGCGCGAACTCCACGCCGGCAACCGTTCCCTCGGCGACGGAGAGGCGAACCGGCGTCGCCCACAAACGAATGAGGACATCATTGGTCTGCGCCCAGCGCCGTTCCTCCAACGTGGCCGACATGTGTTCGGGTCCGCGCCGATAGACGATCGTGACCTCCTCGGCGCCCAACAGCCGCGCCTGCACCGCCGCGTCGATGGCGGTATTGCCGCCGCCGATCACGACGACACGGCGGCCCACCGCCACCTCGGCTCGAGGGCGTTGGCGGATGTCCGCGATGAAATCGACGGCATTGCGGATCCCAGCCGCTTGTTCGCCGCGTAGCCCCAGACCTTGCGCGACCGCCTGACCGAGTCCCAAGAATACGGCGTCGAATTGGCGTCGCAGTGTATCCAATGTGAAATCGCGCCCCAGCGCCTGTTCGTACTCGATGCTGATGCCGCCGATCCCCAGAACGAATTGCAGTTCCCGCTGGGCGAAGTCATCGGTGAGCTTGTAGGCGGCAATCCCGAATTCATTGAGTCCGCCGGCGCGGTGCTTGGCCTCGAAGATCGTGACCTCGTGACCGTAACGGGCGAGCCCGTGGGCACAGGCCAATCCGGCCGGGCCTGCGCCGACGACCGCGATGCGATGTCCGGTGGCCGGCGCGCGCGCAAACGGCGTCGTCGCCCGCTCCATCAACCAATCGGTGGAATGCCGTTGCAGCAGTCCGATCTTGAGCGGCTGGCCCTCCTGGGCATCGCGGACACAGGCCTGTTCGCAGAGCTCCTCGGTGGGACAGACGCGGGCGCAGGAACCGCCCAGGATGTTGGCCTCGAGAATCGTGAGCGCGGATCCGCGCAGATTGCCGGTGGCGATCTTGCCGATGAACGAGGGAATGTCGATGCCGGTGGGACAGGCCTTAATGCACGGTGCATCGTGGCAGAAGAAACAGCGCTGCGCTTCGACTGCCGCCTGAGCCGCCGTCAGCGGCGGATTAGCGTCGGCAAAGTTGGCCGCCAGTTCCTCGGCGGACAATCGGCACGCGGCAATATCAGCCATTGTTCGTGGGGAACTCCGCCGGATGAGTCGGGCAAGTGGCTTCAGATGCTATGCGCAAGCCCTGCGTGGGTCAACCAAAGTTGACCGATCGGTCAGGACGTTCTATAAAAGTGCACGCGCTTCGGCGCTCCTCGAGGCACGATGCCTGTGCTCATGAGCACTTCCAAAACCAATCGACGCCGCCACGCATCGCGCAACAAGGCGCTGCCACGGCTTCCGGCAGCCGGACCCACGCGCAGACGCCGCATGTCGGTGCGTGAGGCTACTATCGGCAAAATATTGGCGGCGACGGAACCCGTCTTCGCCCTCCATGGATACGCCGCGGCCTCGATGACGAAGCTGGCACACGCGGCGGGAATCCCGAAGGCCAATCTTCACTATTATTTCGGCACCAAGGAAAAGCTGTTTCGGTCGGTGCTCGAAGGCATCATCGGGCGGTGGCTCGACGATGCCGCGGTGTGGATCGTGCCGGAACGGCATCCGTCCGACGCCTTGGCCAACTATGTGCGCGCGAAGATGGCCATGACGCGTCAAAGGCCGTACGCATCGCGCATCTTCGCCGCCGAACTCTTGAGCGGTGCGCCGCATATCGGCCGCTATCTCACCGGGGAATTGCGTCGGTGCGTTGCACGGCTGTCGACAGTGATCGACGGCTGGAGCGCGCGCGGGCTGATGGATGCCGTGCATCCCCAACACTTGCTGTTCGATATCTGGGCGATGACGCAGACCTATGCCGACTTCGATGTTCAGATCTTGGCGGTGCTCGAAAAGAAAACGCTGTCGGACCGGGATTTCGAGACGGCCACGGAGACCATCGTCACGCTCGTCTTGAAAGGTTGCGGAATCCGGAGGAGGCGCTGATGTCGCTCTTGATACGAGGCGGAACCGTCGTCAATGCCGACCGTAGCATGCGGGCGGACGTGCTGTGCGAAGGGGGAGTGATCCAAGCCGTGGGCGAGACGCTTCCGGCGCAGGCATCCGCGGAGATCCTCGATGCTGGAGGCATGCTGGTCATGCCCGGCGGCATCGACCCGCATACGCACATGGACATGCCCTTCATGGGCACGACCACCAGCGAGGATTTCTACACCGGCACCGCCGCCGCGGCGGCGGGCGGAACCACCAGCATCATCGACTTCGTCATTCCCGAACCGGGAACCTCGCTGATCGACGCCTGGCACGCCTGGCAGGCGAAGGCCGCGTCGAGCGCGACCGACTACGGTTTCCATGTCGCGATTACTTGGTGGTCGGACACGGTGAACGCAGACATGGCCACGTTGACCCAGCGACATGGCGTCAACAGCTTCAAGCATTTCATGGCCTACAAGGGCGCCCTCATGCTGGATGACGACGTGCTCCTGCGCAGCATCGGTCGTGCATTTGAATTGGGAGCGATCTGCAACGTTCACGCCGAGAACGGCGATGCGGTGGACTTCCTGCAGAAGAAGCTGCTGGCCGAAGGCATGACGGGACCCAACGCTCACCCCCTGTCCCGGCCGCCGGAAGTGGAAGCGGAGGCGGCGAATCGCGTGATCACCCTCGCCGGACTTCTGGGAGCGCCCATCTATATCGTGCATGTCTCGACCGCCCAAACGGTGGATGCCATCTCCCGGGCCCGGGCTGCAGGCCAACGAGTCTACGGCGAGGTCCTGGCACAGCACTTGGTAATCGATGACAGCGTCTACAGTCATCCCGATTGGACAACTGCGGCGGCCCATGTGATGAGTCCGCCGTTCCGGGCGCCGGAACATCAAGCGGCCCTGTGGGCCGGCCTCGTCTCCGGGCAGCTGCAAACGACCGCGACGGACCATTGCTGCTTCTGCGCGCCGCAAAAGGCCGCGGGGCGCGACGACTTCACGCGGATTCCCAACGGGACCGGCGGCGTCGAGGATCGCATGAGTGTGCTGTGGGACCGCGGCGTTGTCTCCGGCCGTTTGACGCCGAATGAATTTGTGCGAATCACCTCGACCAACAGCGCGCAGATCTTCAACATCTATCCACAGAAAGGCGCGATCGCTGCCGGCGCCGATGCCGATCTCGTGGTGTGGGACCCGGAGGCCCGCCGCACGATCTCCCGCGAGACTCACCATCAGAACATCGACTTCAACGTCTTCGAAGGGATGACGGTCAAAGGCGTCGCGCGGCACACCGTGAGTCAGGGACGAGTCGTGTGGACCGACGGCGACCTGCGTGCCGTCAAGGGTGCCGGCCGGTACGTACCGCGACCCTGCTTTTCCGCGGCTGTCGAAGCCGCCTTGCGGCGCCGGACGCACGCACATCGCTGATCGACTTCACGCGGCGGCATGGTGCCCGTCGTCGTTCGAGGGGGCTAATCGCAAGACCCCACAGGACTAGGCTACCTAAAGGAGCGCGGCTTTCGAAACCTATGTCATCGAAGGCGCTATCGACGCAGTTTAGGTCAACGCTTCGATGACCGCCTCCGACGTGCCGACCGTCCCGAACAGCGTGAATGGATTGCGGATGATATTGATCGCCGCCGCCTTCAATTCACGCGTCACCGCGGCAGTGCAGTCCTCCAGAAGGAGATTGTCGAAGCCACGGTCGGAGGCTTCGCGGATCGACGTATGCACGCAACACTCGGTCGTGACGCCGACGAAAATCAAATTGCGGATGCCGCGATTGCGCAGCACGTGTTCCATCTCAGTGCCGTAGAAGCAGCCGCTGCCGACCTTGTCGATTATGACGTCCCCCGGCTCCGGGGTGAGTTCTGGAATGATCGCGTGACCCGCATCGCCACGGATCAGAATCCGACCGATCGGCGAAGGGTCACCTACCCCCGCACCGCCGAGCCGGCTGCGGAATTGCTTGACGGCCGTCAGATCGGAGCCATCGCGCCGATGGCCTTCGCGCGTATAGATGACCGCCATGCCGAAGGAACGTGCCGCCCCAAGGACCCGCTCGATCGGCTGGATGGGCTCCCGCATCATCGCCAAATCGGTGTTGGAGACCGTCGACATCCCGCCGACGCCACAAAAATCCACCTGCATATCGATGACGACCAACGCGGTATTGTTGGGCGTGAGATTCCCGTCGTGGGGGAAATTGTAGGCGGTTGCATCAATCTGCAAAGACATGAAAGGCTCCCGGGACGCCGGACGCTCGTATCGCGCTCTGGCTCGCTACCGGCCTGCGGCGTGGCTTCAACGTCGATGGTAATTCATCCCTCGACGGGTT
Organism: Steroidobacteraceae bacterium; assembly: GCA_052143815.1. Classification (GTDB taxonomy): domain Bacteria; phylum Pseudomonadota; class Gammaproteobacteria; order Steroidobacterales; family Steroidobacteraceae; genus Bog-1198. Next base: position 19,514 of record JBKQSA010000117.1, read on the forward strand.
CCTAATGCGCTCGAATATCTCGTCGTCGCTATGCCATCGGACTCTTTGCGTTTATGCTGCCGACCGCGTCGGGTGCCAGATTGGCGCCGCTCGGTTCGGCGACCGAAACACTCGATTGGCTTGGCGGCGCCTGTCCGCGCGCAAGCAGCGTTCACTCGAAGCGAGGCAATGCGCCGTCGATTGCTGCTAGCCGATACCGCCGTGGCCGTTGTGCGCGAACCATTTTGGCGCAAACTTTTTCATTTGGTTTTCTTCTTGCACCAGCGTAGTGCTTTTCATCCCTCTCGTTGAGCATCGCCGCCCGGGAAAATAAGCCCGCGCTTGCCCGCCTTTCCGAGTGTTTGCCTGCTTACGTCGTTCCCAACGGTGAGTGCGCATGCCGTCGGCACGGAGCGTGCAAGCAGGCTCCCAAACCAGTAACACAGGGATCACCAATCTCAATGTCGAACCGTCGCCGCCCGCACCTTCGTGGAACCACCGATCAAAGCCGACGCTTCCGTCGACTCGGACGAGCGACCTCCGTGACCGGCGCCGTGCTGACGGCGCTGTATGGACCGCTGGCCGTTGCGGACGATGTCGGCCTGCAAGAAGTCATTGTGACAGCGACGCGCCGCGTGGCCTCGGCTCAGGACCTGCCGATAAGCATCACCGCCGTGTCCGGTACCGCCCTCGAACAGGCGGGTATCGAAGACGTCGCCGAACTCGCGCACACCATGGCGGGCGTCGATTACACCGACAAGGGGCCGTTCAGCGGCGTCGCGGGCGCGAACCTCATCATTCGCGGCTTGAACAGCGATTCGACCGGATGGCTGCCGGCGGCGGCCACGCCCATCGTGGCGCCGGTCGCGACCTACGTCGACGATACGTCGCTGTTCGTCAATCTGCGCCTGCAGGACCTCGACCGCGTGGAGATCCTGCGCGGCCCGCAAGGCACGCTGTACGGCTCGGGCTCGCTCGGCGGCACCATTCGCTTCGTGCAAAACGCCCCCGATCCGAAGGCATTCGATGCCAAAGTGGAACTGGGAGTGAGCGATACCGCACACACCAGCACGCCCAATGAAGACGTGAGCGGGATGCTCAACATCCCCATCACGGACACCCTCGCGGTGCGCATGAACGCCGGGTGGACGTACGACGCCGGCTTTATCAATCAGCCGAATCTTTACGTGCTCGACCCGACCGGCACGCCGGTCGCGTCACAACCCGGGAACCTGTTCAGTCCGCCCGAGATCTCTGGACGGGATCACACCAACGACTATCAGTATCGCTCCGCGCGCATCTCCGCGCTCTGGAGGCCGAGCGACGAATTCCACGCGCAGCTGTCCTACTACTATCAGTTGGACACAGCCGGCGGATTTCCGTACGTGGCTACCTCGGCCGCGGCGTACACGACGCCCATCTCGCCCATCACCCAGCCGTCCGGGACGTTCACCAATCCGTCGCTCTTGGCGCAGTTGTATCCAGCCAGCGTTCCGGCCGGCACGGACCGCCTGTCCAACGCGGACTACGGAACCGACACGACCCACGACCGCGTCGATCTCGTCGCGTTGACCATGGAATACGACATGGGCTTCGCCACGTTGACTTCTGCGACATCGTGGGCCCACCACAGCAACCTGTCGGTGGTCGACGAAACCGCCGAGTACCAGAACTTCTTCTTCTATCAGAGTTTCTATGGCCAGAATCCGCGCGCCTTCGCGCCGGGCATTGAAAGCGTCGACGACAAACCATTGTCGCAGGAGTTTCGCCTCACCTCGAAGACCGGCGGCACGTTCGACTGGTTGGCGGGCCTCTTCTACAAGTACGAAAAGACCGACATCGAGGAGAACGATTACTACAAGGGCTATTACGACTACTACAAAGCCTGCGCACCCATCTACGGACAGAGCACCGGCGATGGCGTGACACCGGCGGTCTGCGGACTCGGAGAGTCCTATACGCCGGGCGTACTCAATACCGTCGACGGCCTTTCCTACAACAAGGACGAGGCCTACATCAATGCCTTCGAGACCAAGTTCCAAGACTTGGCCGCCTTCGGCGAGCTCACCGCGCATCTGACCTCGGCATGGAGCCTCACCGGCGGCGCGCGCGTGTTCAAGCAAACCATTTCGCAGGGGCAGCAGAACGCGCTGCTCTTCGACGGACCGGGCTACGCCGCGAATGAGTCGCTCGGCAACGAATGGCGCAAAGCCCTGTGGAAGGTGAACACCGCCTATCAGATCGACAAGACCAACTTGGTCTATGCGACCTGGTCGCAGGGATTCCGCCGCGGCGGCGTCAATGCCCTGCCGCCGAGCGAACTTGGCGGCAGTTTCGTGACGCCCCCGGCGCTGAGCAAACTGGCCCCGGACACGGCTAATAACTATGAGATCGGCGCCAAGGGAACCATCGATAATCGGCTGCGCTATTCGACGGCGATCTTCGACATTCAGTGGCACAACATCCAGGAAGGCGTCGATTTGACGCCATTGGTGCTGCCGGGTGCGCTCAACATCGGCAACGGCTACAGCCGCGGCCTCGAATTGGAGGTCGAGGACCTGCTGACGGATCACTTGAGCGCGAACATCGACTACACCTATGACCAGACCAAGCTCACCTCGTTGAGCGCGCTGTTCCAGGTCCCCAACAGCTCCTTCGCGCCGGCACCGGCCGGCGGTCCCCTCCCGGGGACGCCCAAGAACAGTCTCGCCGTCGGCCTGGAATACGGGCATGTCGAATTCGCTGGCGGTGACTGGCGCTATGCCATCAATGCTCATTACCAGAGCGTCGTGATCCCGTCGCTCTCGGCGACCGTGCCGACGGTGCCGGGCTTTACGATGCTGAATACTCGGTTGAGCTACGCACGGTCGCATTGGCTCACGACGCTCTACGTCAACAACCTGACGAACAACCTGGGTGTCACCTCCATCCAGGATCCGGCTCTCTTCGGCAATCGCGCTCAATCCATCGTGTCCCAGCCGCGTACCGTCGGACTCACGGTAGCTTATAAGTTCATCGCGCCCTAAGCGGCGCACGGGCGAATCCGATCCAATGAGCGCCGACGAACCCGTCATTTTTCACGGCAACGACGCCTTCTCGATCGAAGTGCGCGGGTTCGATCACATCCCGGAACCCGAACGCAACATGGCCTTGCGGCATGTCGACCACTTGTGGGTGGGGACCAGTGTCAACTTGTTTTCGTTCGCGCTGGGTTCGATCGCCATCACGTTGGGTCTGAATCTGTGGCTGGCCCTAGCCGCGTGCGTTGTCGGTAATCTCACTTATGCCTATATGGCATTCGGATCGATCATCACCGTGCGGGCCGGATTGCCGGTGAGTACGCTGGCGCGCGCGGCCTTCGGCATCCGTGGAAATCTACCGAATGCGCTGCTGTCCTGGATTGCGTCGGTCGCTTTCGAGGTCATCAATACGGTCTTCGGCGTCGAGGCCCTGCTGGCGCTGTTCCAGGTATTCGGCTGGAATCATCCGGGTGGTGCCGGCAAGCTCGTTGCCGTCCTCGTGCAGCTGATCCTGTGCGGCGGCATCGCCGTTCTCGGGCACGCCACCATGGTGTGGTTTCAAAGAATCTTCGCCGCACTCGTCGGCCTTGCGCTGCTGGTCGTGTTCGCCTTCACCGTCGGCAAGGTCGATTGGGTGAATGCGGCGGCGCCGCACGCGCACCTGGCATCGACGACCACCGTTGCCGCTTTTCTGACGGCCGCCGCCGTCATTGCCTCGAATCCGCTGTCCTTCCTCTTCAACGGTCCCGACTGGGTGCGGTATCTGCCGTCGACGACGCCGGCGCGGCCGATCTTCCGGCACGTGTTCTGGGCGAGCTATCTGCCCTCGCTCGCCATCACCATGATGGGCGCGTTCTGCGCCACTCTCGGCGACATGGCGGATCCGGTCGCGGGATTGAAGCCGTTCATGCCACCCTGGCTGTTCATCATCTATATCCTGGCGGTGGTCGGAGGGTCATTGGCCAACAATGTGCCCACCTATTATTCTTCCGGGCTCTCGCTGCAGGCCATCGGACTCAAGCTGCACCGCTATGCGGCGACGATGGTAGACGTCCTCGTGTCGACGGTGTTCACCCTCTACATTCTGTTCGTCCAAGACTTCTCGACCGCGCTCAACGATTTCATCGCGCTGCTGGTCATGTGGGTCGGGCCCTTCGGGGGCGTGTGGATGTGCGATGGCTATCTGCGCCGTGGAGGCTATGATGCCCGGGCGATCCACAGTCGGGAGGGAGCGGCCGGTCTGTACTGGGGATGGCGGGGTCTGAATCCGTCCGGCTGCATCGCCGTGGCGGCCGGTATGGCGGTCGCTGCGATGACGATGAAGTCTCCGCTCTACGACGGCCCGATCGCCACCGCACTTGGCGGTGCCGACCTCAGCTGGATTCTGGGGTTTCCGGTCTCGGCGCTGACTTATTGGCTGCTGACGGCCCTCCGCGAGAGTCCCTCGGCAACCCGCGCCCATGCCGAACGGACGTGAGTGAGACTCGCCGACGTCACCCACCGAGGAGATCGAGATGCCGTTCCACGATGATGTTCTTAAGGCTCGACACGACATCAAACCGTCGGCCCTGCATACGCTGCGAGCGACTCCGAGTACGGTCCATTGGGGCTTCTTCGACGCGTCGTTGGCCCCGGTCCTTAACGTCCGCAGCGGCGATCTGATTCAAGCGGAGACCATCTCTCCGCATGCCGGGGATGATCCCGATTTGATGTTCGATCCCGCCGTCGAAGCCCTGTACCGCGGCATTCCCGAGAAAGATCGGTATCCCGGGCCCCACATCATGACCGGCCCGATCTATGTCGAGAATGCGCGGCCGGGTGACATGCTGGAAGTGCGGTACCTCAGCATGACGCCGCGGTGCCGGTACGGATCAAATCTCGCCGCGCATTGGGGACATCTGTACCAAGAACTCGGCGGCAAGGAACGAGTGACGATCTATCGGATCAACGAGGGCGGCGCTACCGCGGAAGCCCTTTACGCCTACGACTTTCCAGGGAAATATACGGTACCGGGCACGATCACCCGGTGTCCGGAATGTGACCGACAGTCTGCCTTGCCGGGAATTCGGATTCCGGTACGTCCGCATCTGGGTGCGGCCGGTGTCGCGCCGGATGAACCCGGTCGCATCAGCACGGTTCCGCCGGGGAAGCATGGGGGGAATATCGATAACTGGCGCATCGGCGCCGGAGCCACGATGTACTACCCCGTGCAGGTGGACGGCGCCCTGTTCTCTCTCGGCGATCCGCATATTTCCCAAGGCGATGGTGAAATATCGGGCACGGCCATCGAATCCTCGCTCGACGTTCTCTTGCAAATCGTCGTGCGCCCCGATTTCCGCTTCCCCTCGCCGCTGCTCGAAACGCCCGATTCCTGGATCGTCCATGGCTTCAACGAGGATCTCAATGTGGCCATGCGTGACGCCGCGCTCGACATGCTGACGCTGCTGACTGAGCACCGGCACCTATCGAAGGATGACGCGTATTCCTTGATGAGCGTCGCCGCCGACTTCGCCGTCACCCAGGTGGTCGATCAGCGGCAAGGAATCCATGTGCGGATTCCGCGCGCGATTTTTCCGGCGGACAAGGCTCAAGGCAGTCGATGAGTTCCGTCCTATATCACATGATCGTCGGTGCGCCGGAACCGGTCGCGCCGTTCTCCCACGCCACGGAGATCGAAGGTTGGGTGTTCGTCACCGGTCAGATGCCGACATACCCCGGGAACCCGGAAGCTGCCATTCCCGTCGGCATCGAAGCGCAGACCCGCCTCGTCATCGACAATCTGTGCCGCGTGCTGGCGGGATTGGGGCTGACCTTGCGCGATGTCGTTCGCGCCGGCGCGTACCTGACACACTTTGAAGAGGACTACGAGGTTTTCAATAGCCTGTACCGTAGCTATTTCGACGCAGGGCGGCTGCCGGCACGTACCTGTATCGGCGTCACCGCGCTCGCGCGCGGGGCCCGGGTGGAGATCGATTTCATCGCGCGCCGGTCAATCGACGTTGAGGACGGGTGAGCGCAGCACCGACGCGATGTCCCAACCCGCCAGGCGTTCTTGCCAGAGTTCCGATTGCAGCATGGCGGTGCCGAGCACTACGGGTTTCACACCGCACAGTTCCAGCAAGGCGATGCCCGCGCGCATCGAGACGCCGCTGCTGATGACGTCATCGATCAGCGCGATGCGGCGGTCCGCCAGCAGCGGCAGCATCCGTGGGTCGATGAACAGGCGTTTCTCCTGATCCGGCGTCGTGACAGAAGACAGCGGCACCGAAAGCTCAGCGCGATACCAGAACTTGGCCGAATTGCCGAGCGGAACGTATCGGGTATGGCCCAGCTTCTGAGCGACGGCGCTGGCCAACGTCAGGCCGAGTGTGGGCATGCCGATGACGATATCCGGGGCGAAAGCTGCGAGCTTTTGCGCAAGGGAGCTTGCCAGCGCGTCAACCACGGCGAAACTCGCCTGGTTGATGATGAGCGACGCGAGAGCGTGTTTGCCGCCGGAAAGACGGCGAATCGGCAGCAACAGGATGCGGCCATCCTCGAAGCGCGCCGGATATCCGCCGGCACCGTTGGCATCGGGCGGCAGAATTTCCTGCCAGAATAATTCTGGGATCATGCGAGCCTCTTCTAGACCATCAACTTTACTTTGTTGGTTCGGTTCTTGCGCGAATTCGCGGCAAGCCAAAGTGATTATGGACGAGCGTTTCGCCGGACATCCATGCTCTCAGTGTGTGTCGGTCTGGCCCGGGAGGAGAGTTTTAACTTCGTGTCGCGCCTTGGAACGACGCTCCGGCACCGTCGCGTCGCGCGCGCATCCGCGCTTGTTGCAGCCCTGTGTCGCACTCCGGTCAAGCGGAAGACCAGATTGGTGGTCGCCTCGTCGCTCAACCCTTGTGTCACTGCCGGTGGGCACCTCGAGTTGCCCCATTACTCAATCCCATTCAACGGCAGTATCAAGTCATCGCGGCCAACATGCTACGAGTTGCGCACGTATTGTTGCAAATGCAGCGTAGCCATCGCCGCATCGGATTCATTCAGAATTTCGGGCTCGCGAGCAATCCATGCGCTGAGCGCCTTTGGATTCAGCACCCAAAGGTCCGCACCGCGCGCCGCCGGATGTAGTCGTATATCGCATCGAAATCAGCAATAGCCGTCCGAGTCGATTCGATCCTACGCACTATCCGCTGCGGGCACGACGTTTACGCGACGCGATCCGCGCGCGACCGCGCCGGATCACTTCTTCCATGTTGAATTCCACCGCCGGACCTGAAGCGAGCCCCTTCTGGATCTCGGTCTGAAGCCACGCTCGCTGTTCAGTGCGCTGTTTCTCGTTCACGACAGCCGCGATTATTGCGGCCTCGCGACTGGTGTACGACCCTTGTTTAACCCGGGCAGCTACAAATTTCTCGAGAGACGGCTTAGCGCGGTTGTTGCCATTGCGAAATCCAGTATCGCGGCGCGGTCGATAAAACCGGATGCTAGCGCGCCAACCAGAATGCGCTCGCGCGAATCCCTCCGAAATACGAGTCAGAAACCGACAAATGTGCCTGGCCGCGCGTGTTGCAATTCAAGCAGCGCGCTGGTAACGCGCTGGTAAAATATATAATAAAATCAATAAGTTAATTGGTGGCTAGGGAGGGAATTGAACCCCCGGCACGCGGATTTTCAGTCCGCCACCGGGTGTTCCAGGGGTTTATCAATCAACCACTTGCAGCGTCTTGCCAGCCCCTTCCCAGGCACACCAAGGCACAATCGTGGCACACCCAATCTGAGCTCGACACATTCCTGGCACAAGGCGACTGGCCGTTCCTCGAATAATGTATTGACCAGATACGCTGAGATAAAGTCCTAAATTGCCCAGAACCGAGCGAATGATATTTTGCAGCGTAACTGAGCTCGTTGCTTACCGAGGGGCATCCGACGGGTCGCAACACTGCGAGATGGCGTCGCCGCCGGCGCGCTTTGGGGAGCGCTGAGGCTGCTATATCAATGCTATGATCTAGTTGAATTTTATCCTGCTTAGGGGGTAGCCCATGGCACGCAAGCTTGACCGCATTACTGTTAATCCCGCGATCATGAACGGCCAGCCGTGCATTAGAGGGATGCGCCTGACGGTACGGCGTGTCGTGGAGGCCGCGGCTCTCTATCCTGATCGGAACGAGCTGAAGGCGGAATATCCCGAGCTCCAAGACGAGGACATCGCCCAAGCTCTGGATTTCGCCGCTCGCAACCTGGACGATCAAATCCTGCCGTTGGAAGCGGCTTGATCCGGCTGCTACTCGATCAAGGGCTACCTCGGTCGACAGTCGAGTTCTCGCACGGCGCCGGGTGGGACGTCGTGCATGCGTGCCAGTGTGGACTCGCCACCGCGAGCGATGAGCAGATCCTTCATTATGCTCAGGCCAACGGCCGCGTGATCTGCACGCTCGACGCCGACTTCCATGCATTGCTTGCCGTATCCGGTGCATCGGGTCCGTCGGTAGTGCGCATTCGTCGCGAAGGGATGCGCGGATCTGAAGTCGCATCCTTGCTGGTGCGGGTTTGGAGCGAGGTCTCCGCATCAATCGAGCGCGGTGCAGTCGTGACGGTCACGGAGAGCGCTATTCGGCTCCGGCGGCTTCCGATCGGTGGCCACCAAGAAGAAAGCGGAGCCGAATGAGGACTGATAGCTGGGTTACAGGACACGAGTCATGACCGCCCATCTTTATCTGTCGTTCTGGCACTTGTGCCTCGACAATCTCCCGCAAGGCCAATTCGAGCGCGGCGTGGTCAGCGCGGATGATGCCCGCACAATGATCCGCGACGCTCGCACCGACAGAACGCTACTGTGCGTCAGCAAGGACGACCTGCTCGCGCCGTATCGGGCAAGAGAACGCCGGCGCCATGAAGAGCTGTGCGAGCTACTCCGGATTCGCTATAACTTCGATATCCGCTTTGAGGATTTCCTCACGACTTTCGACGACGACGGGGCCTCAGTTCAAAGCATCATGCCGTTGGAGGTTGTGGAGCTGCGGCCGAAGGAGCGCTTGCTGATCGTCACCTGCAACTATCGACTCATCGACAAGACCGACGATCATGTTGACTTGGAGGACCGATTTGTTCTGGCCGCTGACTCTGTAGGCTTTCATCTCATCGCGGCGCTGCCTCCGCAAGAGGCCACTGCATTCGTAACTCCTGCCGGACGGACTGCGCGGCAAGCCGGCGACCTTTAGTATGCGGCCCGACATGAACGAAACTGACTGGAAGGTACTCAGGCGCGTAGACCCGCACGCGCTCGAGCGCTTCTGCGGCCGGGTGCTCGGCGAAGTCGAGCGCATCATGCACAACGGCGCCCTCAGTCACCACGAGCGCTATGTGGAAATCTTCAATCTCATGCAGCGGCGTGATGGCGACATTGCCCGCCTCTTCGATGACCCCAAGCGCTCCCGAGCGCTGACAATGCTGGCCCATATGCGCTCGGACGGAGTGTTAACGGAAGAGGAATTTTCCAGCCTGAGTCATCAGACACGCAACGCCGTCCATATGCTGATCGGCGCCGGGTGATCTTCTGTGGCCGTACGTTCACGCTTCTCCACCCGCACGGTTATTGACTCCAAATATCTCGTCCCGTGGCTGGCGGCGGAGGGGCCGCTCGCTTACAGCCCTGCCGAGCCGCCTGCGAAGGACTATTTCTTCCAGTACACCTGGATTCTTCCTGAGATCTTTGACCACAATGTCAATCTCCGCCAGCACCGCTACTTCGGCAGTCCGCTCAAAGCGAGCACACGTTTCCTTTTCGACTTTTGGGCCAGCGTTCGAAGCGGTGGCGGCGCATCGCTGCAACGATACTGTGAATTCGGGCTCCTTTCGCCGCAGGAAGTCCGCACGCCATTGGCGGCCTATCGCTACGTGCGCAAGCCCTACAACACGGCGGGCTTCGTGCTCATTCAGCACGGGAGCTATCAGTGGATCTCATCGGAGGATAAGCCGCTGATCGAGGCTGGCGAGGTTATGCTTTATCGAGGCATCGGCCAGGCGAGCGTTTTCCGGCAGTTGCGGTTCCGGCCTGACGAGCTCTCGTCTGCAAACCGCGAGGTTTGGCGAAAGTACTTGGCCTTACAGGCGGAGATGCTGTCGGACTCCACCTTGTCGTTCAACACGATTCACGATCGCATCAAGCGCTGTGAGACCGGAGGCCTGCGCGACGGGACGTGGCTCGCGGACAAGCTGACCGCGGACGCCGGGCTCGACATTCAAGCGACCGGTTTCGCCAAGCAGTTCTGGGAGAGCGCGCAGCAATCGTATTCCCTCGATCCGATTGTGGGAGAGCGAAAGTTCGGTCCTCACTATGCCGCCATAAGGACCGCCCTCTCCAACATCCGCATTACCACGTTCTTCGCGGGGGAGTCCGAGGTCAAGATTGTCGATCCGAGCCGCATCCACGAAGTCAAGCCCTTCGGTTGCGAGGTGCAATTCATCCCGCCGATGGAACCCGGAAGCGACACTGGCGCGGAGCTGTCAGCAATATTCCACAGTCACCGTGAACATACGCATACAGCGATTACTTCAGCGGTGAACCCTTACTTCGGCGCTCTATTTCGTCCATGACTTCGTCGACAGAGGGGTTACCCAGAATACGGCTGCGCTCGGCCGTGTAATCACCCTGGCCGGGGTCGAACTGTTGAAGAAAGCGCGCCATCCCCACCGGACCAAGTGCTTTCGCCAGGGCATCAATTCCGGCACGTCGCAATTCGGCAAGTGTTGCCTTGCCACCATCGATCGGCTCTGCTGCTGCGTTCATGGCGTAATCACCTCCGCATACCATTTTGCGGGATTTTCGACGTGGACGCTCAGCTTGCTCGCTTCGCGCGAGGCACGCAGCCGTAGGCCGTCATCCGTCGTCAAGAACACCTCGGCACCGGCGCTCTCCGCGCAAGCAATATGTAACGCGTCGAACGCGCCAAAGCCCAGGGTCTCAAGCACCTTACCGCGCTCCCGCTCCCGTGATCCTACCATTACCTTCGAAGTCGCTGCGCCCAGTAGCGCTTCAACCTTCTTACGCCTGTCCGTGTCTGGGTTCCGGCTGCTCTCTAGATCGAGCACGTCACTGCCAGTCCACTTCACGATACCGGTTCTCGACAACTGTATAAGACCGAGGACGGCTTCGGCTTCCAGACGCACCCGCGCCTGGTGCTGGTCGTCGAACGGCCGGTTTACGCAACATGGATCGAGGTAGATGGTCCGCACGGCCACGGATTCTATACCCTATGCAAAGCCGTTCCGAGCGGAAAACCCATGCAAGATGAGACTGAGCGAAGACGACTATATGGGCGCCAGGCGCCCGTCCAGCGGGCACGCCGAGAGATCGCGGAGAGCTTCATGAGTACCGATGACGCCGTCACCGTCATCGCCGCGGAGTTTCACCGCAATGTCGGTATGTATCAGGACATTGCCCTCACGAAGCCGACGACGATTACCAAGAACGGTCGCGAACGGACGGTGCTGCTGTCGGCCCAAGAATATGCGCGCCTGAAACCTCGCGACTGGCGAGTCATTGCGGCCGGTGAGCTATCGGAGCGACAAGTCGACGCCATTCGAAACGCCCGAGTTCCGGACCCATACGCGGATCTCGACAAAGAAGTCTGAAGAGCGACTTGGCCTCGATACCGACCTGCGCATCTGCTGATCACGATCGAGGAATACCAGAGGCTCACGGGCGGTCCGATGATTTGGCCGATGCGCTGGCTCAGCCCGAGAATTCACACTTCGATTTCGATCCGCCGAAGATCAAGGGAGCCACCACGGAGTGGATCCTCGGATTCGCGCGCTTACGCAGCCTTCAGCGTTCCCCGTATCACGACACGGCAGTCAAAGAGACGCACGATCGGTTTCTTGACCGGCTTTTCGATGATGCTCAACACGAGCTCGACCGCCGCGGTGATGATGTCCGCCGTCGGTTGATGAATGGTGGTCAAGCTGTAAGCTGGCCACGCGGCGATGGCCATGTCGTTGAAGCCGATGATCCCCATGTCCCCAGGGACCTTGATGCGGGCTTCGCGGCACGCGTCGATCGCACCCATGGCGAGATTATCATCGCCGCAGAATACGCCGTCGATCCCGTCGTCTTTGAGCAGCTGCCGCATCAATATCAGTCCCGCCTCGTGGGAGTAGGCGTGGGCAAAAACGACCGCGCGTGGTTTGAGCTTTCGCGCGGCCAAGCTCTCGATGAAACCGAGCAGACGGTCCTCGGTGGACGTCGCGGTCTGTGGACCGCCCAAGAATGCGATGTTACGGTATCCGCGCTTGCACATTTCCTCCCCTGCTAGCCGGCCGCCCTGCACGTTGTCGGGACTGACAATATGAATCGGCAGCTTGCCGTTCCCCGGGCGCCCGAAGACGTGGACCACGGGCAAATGCGCCTCGGCGCATGCTCGGACAAATTGCTGCGGTAAGGTGGAGGAGGCGACGATGACGCCATCGACGCTGTACTGAAGCAGCATTTCAAGAGCGGCCTCGGTGCTGGCCCCCCCGGACAGATTGGCGAGCAGCGGGCGACGTCCGCACAATTGCAGCCGCCGCGTGAACAGGTCGAATATCTCCATGAAGACCGGGTTGTCGAAATTGTTGGCCACGAGGCCGATCATCTCGGTACGCTTGGTCATGAGACTGCGGGCAAGTGCATTGGGCTGGTAACCGACCGAACGGGTGGCGGCCAACACTTTGGCCCGCGTTTCGGGTGCGACGCTGGCCCCCTGCGTGAAGGTGCGCGAAACCGCGGAGGTCGACACCCCCGCCAGCTCGGCGACCTCTTTCAGAGTTGCTCGTCGCCGGACGGGCGTCAATACCTTCCTGGATCTAGCCATAGACGTAAGCCACTCAACCGAAAACTTGAATGATCGCACACCATAGTGCAAGGGCTTGCATTCGCACAAGCCGTTTGACCTTTACTGGCTGCCAGCGCGGCTAGCGCGAGGCATTATTCTTCTGCAGTATCCACTCATGTTGGGGGTCATTGCGAAAAATCCATTTCCGCTCCGGACCCGCCATCACATTGAGGTAATAAAGCTCGTAACCGTGCGGCGCGACGACCGGGTGATAGCCCCGCGGCACGAGCACGACATCGCCATCTTCGACCACCACGGCCTCATCGAGGCTTCGGTCGTCGGTGTAGACCCGTTGCATGGCAAAGCCTTGCGCCGGCGCGAGGCGATGGTAATAAGTTTCCTCCAGCGCCGTTTCCTCTCCCAGCCGGGCTGAGTCATGTTTGTGGGGCGGATAGCTAGACCAGTGGCCACTAGGCGTGATGACTTCGACGACGATGAGACTGTGGGCGGGTTGATCATCCGGCAGGATGTTGCGCACGAAGCGGCGGTTGGTACCCTCCCCCCGCACTTTTACGGCCATCGTCTCACTCGAAATCAGGCGTGGCTCGTGGCCTGAAGCTCCCGGTGCCGAGCAAACGGCCAGCTCCAATTCGCTGAGTGCCTCAACGGCGAACCCCGTTGCCATGGGCACATACACGGCGCCCGGCGCTGCTTCCGTGAACGGACTGCTGCGCCCGCCCACGTGATCAAAGACCACCGCGTCTACGGTGACGCGCGCCGCGCCGCTGATGATGACCAAACAAATCTCTCGTAGCGAATCATAGCCTGAGAACGTTTCGCCCCGCGCCCGCTTGACGACACTGAACCCGACGTAGCGCCAGCGCGCGGACTGCGGCGTGATGTCCAATACCTTACCCGCGGCATCCGGGGCGGTCGGCCTTACTCGAAGAGAGCTCATTACCATGTCGCTTTGATCTCCGACAGTTTTTGTTGATAGGCGGCGCGCGCTTCTTGGACTCGCGTCGAGGAGGACACTTCCGGCACGGCGACGTCCCACCACGCACCGCCGCCGGCCGTGACGCGCGTTGCGTCCGTTTCTATGACGATGACATTGACGCCGCCCGACTGTCTCGCGCGGTCGAGCGCCGCTTCGAAGGCGTCGATAGTGCTCGCCAATTCGGCCTTCGCCCCGAGCGCCGTCGCGTGGGCCACGAAGTCCACTGGGACCCGAGTCTGAGGGTACGCATCCGCCAGACGATTGTTGAAAGCGTCGGCTCCCACCGCCGCCTGAAGCCTGTGAATACAGCCGAAACCCCCATTGTCGACGAGGATGACGGTCAGCGTCAGGCCCAGCATGACGGCCGTGGCAAGTTCCGAATTCATCATCAGGTAGCTGCCATCGCCCACCACCACATACACATCGCGGCTGGGTTCGGCGAGTTTCACGCCGAGGCCACCCGCGACTTCGTAACCCATGCAAGAGAACCCATATTCCACGTGATATCCGCCCGACTGATTTGAGCGCCAGAATCGATGGAGATCCCCCGGCAATCCACCGGCCGCGGCCACGACCACACACGTGCGATCGGCCTTGCGCATCAGGGCTCCGAGCACCTGCGCGTCGGTCGGCGGATGACTGGGTGCGAGCGCTCGCTCGACGTACCGGTCCCATTGATGGCGGGCGGAGACGGCGAAGGAGACCCAGGCGTCGGGGGCGACGTAGTCGAGGTTCAGACGCTCGAGAACTATTTTCGCATCCCCCAACACGGGGAGCGCGTTGAATTTATGAAGATCGAGAGTGCACACGTTGATCTGTACCAATCGGGCGTGCGGATTGAAAAGAGCGGCGGATCCGGTCGTAAAATCCTGCAGTCGGCTGCCGATCGCGATGATCAAGTCGGCTTGGCGCACGACGTCATTCGCAGCCTCCGTCCCGGTGACCCCCACCCCACCCAAGCTGAAGGGATGATCAAAGGCGACGGCGCCCTTGCCCGCTTGGGTCTCGCAGAAAGGAATTCGGTGCCGCGTCGAGAAGGCGGCGAGCGCCGCCTCGGCCTCGCTATATTTCACGCCCCCGCCGACAATGATCACGGGCGACGCCGCGCTCTGGATGGCCGCGTAGAGCCTCGACATATCCTCGGCGTCAGGCTCCGGCCTGCGTATGCGCCAAACCCGTCGGGCGAAGAAATTCTCCGGATAGTCAAAACTCTCCGCCTGGACATCCTGGCAGAGGGCCATTGTCACCGGCCCGCAGTTCGCGGCGTCAGTGAGTACGGCCACGGCCCGAGGCAGTGCCTTCAGTAGCTGCTCTGGGCGCACGATCCGATCGAAATAACGTGAAACGGGCCGAAAGCAATCGTTGGCGGTCACGGTACCGTCTGCAAAATCCTCGAGCTGCTGGAGCACCGGGTCCGGCCGTCGGCTGGCGTATACATCGCCCGGCAGAAAGAGCACCGGCAATCGGTTCACGTGGGCCAGCGCTGCCGCCGTGATCATGTTGGTCGCGCCCGGACCGATCGACGTGGTGCAGGCAAATAGTTGGCGACGCGCCTTCTGCTTGGCATACGCAATGGCCGCGTGCGCCATAGCCTGCTCATTATGCGCCCGATACGTCGGCAACCGATCACGGACGCCGTGCAACGCTTCCCCGAGCCCGGCGACATTGCCGTGACCAAAAATGGCCCACACACCGGCAAACAACGGCAGACTGCCGCCGTCGGTTTCCACGAATTGCTGGGTGAGATAGCGCACCAGCGCCTGAGCCATCGTCAGCCTGACGGTACTCACGCAATCCCATCCTGTTGCATGCCTGCCCCGGATGCTTTGAGAGCCAGCCAGGCAGAGGCCAACGCTTGCAGCCGCGATGCCATGACCTGGCAAGCGCCGCGCTCGTCGATGACGCCGCGCAGCCAGTCGGACGCCACATCGGCAAAGATGGTGCGCCCGACCGCGAAGCCCTTGACGCATTTGAACGGGGCCGCCACGCGCAACGCCTGCAGCAGTTCGTCCTCCGCTGTCGCAGCCCCTAGAAGCACGACGCCGCGGCAAAAAGGGTCGTGGGCTTGGATGACCGATTCCACCTGTTTCCACGACTCCGGATCGAGCAGCGGCTCAAGTTTCCACCAGTCGGGCTTGATGCCGAGTTCGTACAGGCGGCTCAAAGCGCGACTGCGGGTTCGCGCGTCCGAGGCCATGCCCGCGGGCAGAATGAGCTCCAGAAGCAGCTCGTGCCCCGACTTACGACAGGCATCGAACAAGATGACCAATTGGCGCTCCTGCTCGTCGCGCAACCGAGGCTCGTCGTCCGGATGATAAAGCACAAGGCATTTGACGACGTGAGCGGCAGGCCATGTGTTCAATTCTAAACCAACGTCATGGGCCGCTTCGAACTGCAACGGGCGAGACTTCGGGACTTCGATCGGCCGTCCCACCCAATAGTCCGTTTGCGTGGCCTCGCGCAGCGCATGGGCGCCATACCGCCCGTCCAGCAGAACGCCGAAATCAGGGCTCCCGCGTGCGACCTGATGAACCGCTTTGAGCGCCAAACGCTTGAAATCGGAGATGCGGGAGATGCTCGCGCCCAACCCTTGGGCGATTTCTTCAAACTGGAAGCGATGATCCATCGCCAGCACCATCAGTGTTTCGTGTTTGCGGCGGCGAGTCTGCGCCCAGTGCTGATGCTCGAGGGCGCGCGTGTCGGGCTCGGACAACGGATGGTGCATGGCAATAAAGGACTGTAATTCATCGAAGGTCGGCATGGCGGGCGCGCAGCCGTGGCGCGCCACGACGATGGCGCCGCAGGCATTGCCCCACAGACCGCATCGTTCCCACGCTTCACCCCGAAGCCAACCCCGCAGAAACCCGGCGCCGAAGGCATCGCCGGCGCCTAAGACATTCAAGATCTCGACGGGGAACGCAGGGACTGATATCCCCTCGTCGAGGTGATCACCGATGGTCCCTGCAAAGATGACACATCCTAACTCGCTGCGCTTGCAAACCAGCACCGCATTCGAGACGGTGCGAACCCTTCTCAAGGCGGCCATCACGTCATCTTCGCCCCCCAGGATCCGCATTTCCTCTTCGGTGCCCAGGATCAAATCACAGAGCGCCGCTGCCTTGAGCAGCCGCTCGGTGACTTCAGGGTGTTTGATATACCGTTGCTCACCCATGTCCTTGGGGGTGAGTCCCCACAGAACCGGCCGGTAATCGACGTCAAGCACCACCTTTCCCCCGGCGTCCTTGATTTTGATTGCCAGCTCGAGACTCGTCCGACAAATCTTGGGCTGTGACAGATGAGTGCCTCCGATCAACAGTGCCTTTGAAGACACCAGCCACGCGGCATCGATGTCGGCGCTGTCGATCGCCATATCCGCGCAGTTTTCCCGGTAGAAAACCAGCGGGAAGGTCTCCTTGTCGACGATGCCCAAAATGGCCAATGCGGTCAGACGGTCCGCGTCCGTGCGCACGCCGGTTGTATCGACCCCTTCACGTTTGAGTTCATCCAAGATGAACCGTCCCATGTGATCGGCGCCGACTCGGGTGATGAGACCGGATCGCAGCCCGAGGCGCCGCGCGCCGATCGCCGTGTTAGTCGGGCTACCGCCGACGTACTTGGAAAAGGACGCCATCGCCTCTAATCGCCCGCCGATTTGCTGGCCGTACAAATCAATACTCGATCGACCCAGGGTGATCACATCGAGCGCATGCTTGTCATCTCTATTCAATCTCAACTCCACATCCACGGCGCACTCGCTCGCGCCATCGTTGCCGACGGCGCGAGCGTGGCTTCCTGTCTCTAGAAATCGACGTTCAGTGACACACCTACGGTACGCGGACGGAAGGTATTGAACGTGGTCAATGTCTCGTTCGGCGCGTCCTGATACGAACCGAGGAGCGGATGGGTGTCGAAAACATTGTTGACGAAAGCCGCCACCTCAGCCTTGCCGCGCGTATACGTCACACGCGCATTGGTCAGGTGGGTCGGTGGGTTTTGCGGCAGGCCGGGGAAATAATTCGACGAGCCCGGGATCTCGGTGAGGAACGGGCCGGGATTGCGGCTCTGATACTGGTAATCGGCCCGGAATTGAAGCCCATCTCCGTGGGACAAAGGTACATCGTAGATCGCCGTGGTATTGACATTCCACGGCGCATTGACTTGCGGCACCAAGCCGATCGCGTCGCCTTTTTCCACGATGGGATTGCCGCCGGGACCGAGCACGGTGCTGGTAAAGTGCGCGTCGGCGTACCCCACACTGACGTTGGCATGAAGGTGCTCGGTGATCAAGGCGTGCGCCGACAAATCGAAGCCATTGCTCACCGCGTAGCCCACGTTATTCGTGTACACGCCGCCGCAATTCGGCACCAGTTCGGCTTGCTGAATCTGATACCACAAAATGTGGAATACACTAGTGTCAATTTGCAGATGGTCGTCGAACAAGCCGTTCTTGGCGCCGACTTCGTAGCTCCAGTCGTGGTCCGATTTGAACGTGTCGGCGGCACTCGTGACGCTGCAGATGCTGGCCAGTCCCGCATTACCGCCACCGAGCCTGAACCCTTCGCCGATGGACAGGTAATACAGATCATGTGAGTCCGCCTGATACGTGAGCGACATCTTCGGCGTCGATGGCGTCTCTTTCACCGTGACATTCGTGACTGGCGGGATGCCGACCTCGAAATAAAGTCCCGGCGCCACGCGTTCGATCATATTGGTCTTGACCTGTGCAACGCGCTCGCCCAGGGTGAGTGTCCATTTGTCGATCGGGTGGACGTCGATTTGCGCGTATGCGGCAATCTGCTCGTCATAGGAGGTCTCGTCGTAATTGTAGATCTGCGTGCCGAGCGGCGAGTACAAGGCGGCCGAGGGTGAAAACTGATACTGGAAATCCTGCTGGGCGCGGTGATCGAAAAATATCCCGCTGACCCAGTTGATGAACGCCTCGGGTTTGTTCGACACCAAGCGCACTTCCTCGGTGATCGCGTGCAAATGCTGCCCATAGGCGGTGTAGGACACGTTGGTGGGATTCTCCGGAAACTCGGGTCCCAGTGGGCTGCCGTAGCCGATCGGCGCGGCGTAGGCACCGTAAGCGGTGCCGGCATCAAGGGATCCGAAATTGCGCCGGGCGGTGTAGGCGGTCGAGGATGTAAGGTCGGCGAAGGACAGCGGCGCGTCGACCTTGATGGACCCCACGGCGAGCTTGTCGTCTGCGCGTTCCGGCAACAATCGCCCGCCTGCGAAGTACCCTTCCGACACGTTGGAGAAGATGGGATAAAATCGCCCGCTGTCGCCTTGTACGTATTCCTGCCAGTGCAGGGAGGGTGTAATTTTCACCCCATCCACCAGAAAGACCAGCGCGCCGCGGAAGACATCCCTCCGGTCAGTGTTCGAGTTGGGCGTCACCACATCTCGGGTAATGGGGTCGATGAGATCCACATAGCCTCCATCCTGGCGATCGTAAGCGCTGAAGCGATAGCCGATGCTGTCATCGACCAGGGGGCCGCCCGCTGCCGCGCTGACCTCATAACTCAAGGCGCCCTTCTCGGTTTCCGCCAACTCCTCATGGGTGAAGGCAGTGAAGTCGGTCACGCTCGGCTGATTGGTGATATAGCGCACCGCGCCCGCTTCGGAATCTGCGCCGAATAGCGTGCCCTGAGGTCCTCGCTCCACCTCGATTCGATTTAGGTCGAATACCACGGGATAGGGAATACCGGTCAACACCACGCCGCTGCCCGAATAGCGCGTCTGCAACGGCGTATCGTCGAGATAGACACCGACCACTGGCGAGCCGGTATTGCTATTGAGGCCCCGGATCGTGATCGAGGTGAACTGCGACGAGAATCCGTTACCGGAGATGCCGAACTCCAGTCCCGGCGTTACCGCCGCGAGGTCGGTAATGTCCTTGATGCCACTTTGAGTCAGCTCATTCTGGCTGACGGCATTGACGCTGATCGGCACTCGTTCGATCGATTCCTCACGGCGGGTCGCGGTGACCACGACCTCCTCCAGCGAGGTGACCTGGGCGGGTTCGGCACCGGTGTCGGCGCGCGCGCAGGGCGGTGCCGACAGTGCAGCCACGGAGACGGTCAGCATCAGCGTCGATAAGCATATTCCCCATTTGTTCATGTTCTCTCCAGGTTTGAATCAAGGCACATGAATTCGTGTCGCTTCTTTATCTTGAGCACAGCGAAACCCAGTCCCGATGAGGACCCGGATTTCTCCGGGCCATCACCGAGCAGACGATGTAGCCAATCGCTTACTTGAATCTCCCGAGCAAATTTATATCAACGTATCGATACGATTGCAAGCGCTTGCAATTCCGATGTGCAAAAAATTCCGCGCGCAGCCAACCGACGCCCAGGATGCATGGAACGCGAACGGGTGCACGGGTTTAACCCGCGCCGTTTCGCGCGACTCGGACGCGGCGCGAAGACTTCTGCCGGTGTGTGCTACCGCGGATTCAACTGCGAATGGCTACGCTCGCCAACTGAGCAGCGAGGCGTAAGTCGCGCGCGGCCGCCTCAACCGTGTTGCGAACGGCTTTGCCCTCAACGACGCTGTGCCAGAAGCCGACGAGTTCGCGAATGAAGGGCTCTTCGTAACTTGCTCGGTATTCGGTCCGTTGCCATACGTTGCCCTCGGATCGTGCCGCCGTAAGGCGCGTCGGAAAGTGATTCAGGTAAGGGGATGGAAAGGTCAGCTCGTAGACCGCATCGTCGAAGTAGAGCGAAATACGCTCAACGTAGTCAGCGAGTTTTGGAACGAATAAATGGCTCATTTGCCACAATGCCTTGCAACCCGTGAGACGCACGCTGCCATGGCCGCCGTCGCCATCCGCGTAAAAGGCCGCGCCGACGACATTGGCGGTGTCGATGCCCATGACGTCGAGCATGCCATGCACTGCGTTGATGTCGTGAATGAGACTCGAACAATAGGAGTTCGTGAAGCCCCACATCTCGCTGCCGGTCAAAATATGGCCGGTTGCACGCTGCACTTGCTGCTCGCGAAGACGCTTGCCTTCGGCGATCAGTTCCGCGGGAACATCATTCGTCTTGAGGAAATCGCCCTGATGCTGGTTGAACGGCCAGGAGTCCGGATCCTGTACCTCGACGCTGATCTGCCTGAGCCCGCTCGCATTCTTCGGCAGCAGGGACAATAGTAATTCATAGCTCGGATCGAAGCGCTTCATGTAGCCGACCTGGACTGCTTTGCCGGCGGCCTGTCGCGCCGCGGCGATTTCCTCTGCTTCTCCGACCGAGAAGCACAGGGGTTTCTCGCAAAAGACGTGCTTGCCGCGCTGCAGGGCCGCGAGCGTAATCTGCGCATGGTACTGATCGGGCGCAGCGACCAGGATGGCATCCATGTCCGCATCCAGCAGTTGCTGATAGGTCGAATACGTCGCGAAGCCCCGCGCCTGAAGCTCCGCGCGCATCATGGGCGAGGCATCGACGACGCCGATCAGTTCGTAATACTTACCGAGCCGCAAGAGATTGGGGATGTGCTCGACCTGACCGATCAAGCCTGCGCCAATTACCCCAATTTTCAGTTTGGTCATCGAGTTTCCCTCATTTCTCAAGCATCTTCGTCGACAGTTTCAAGACTCTCGCCGCCCGCCATGACATGCAACACCTGGTCGCGGGATATTTCCCCGCGTCGATAGGTTCCCTTGCTGGTTCCGCGATTGAGTAACGTAAAGCGATCGCCGACCGCGAAGGCATGATTGATATTGTGCGAGATGAAAATCACGCCAAGGCCCCGTTTGCGGGCCTGGACTATATATTTCAGCACGATCGACGCCTGATGAACGCCGAGGGCGGAGGTGGGCTCATCGAGAATGAGCACCCGAGCGCCAAAGTACACGGCCCGGGCGATCGCGAGGCATTGTCGCTCACCGCCGGAAAGGGTCCCGACGGTCTGACTGGGATCACGAATATCGATGCCCATGCCTGACAGTTGTCCCACCACGATCTCATTGGCTTTCGCTACGTCAAGTCTCGAGAATAATCCCCGGCCCTTGGTCAACTCGCGCCCTAGAAAGAAGTTCCGGGTGATGCTGAGCAAGGGCACCATAGCCAAATCCTGGTAGACCGTCGCGATGCCGTGGTCGAGTGCCGAGCGGGGCGACGAGATGCAGACCGCGGTGCCATCGATGACGTATTCGCCTTTGCTGATGACGTGGACACCCGCGAGAACCTTGATCACCGTCGATTTGCCCGCGCCGTTGTCGCCCAACAGACAATGCACTTCGCCGGGCTCGACATCGAAGTCCAGGTCCTTGAGCGCGAGAACCGAGCCGAAAGATTTGGATACGTTTCTGAGTTCGACGATGGGCGACATTGGGTAATGTACTCAGCGCGCCTGCGTCGCGCGACGACGAATATAGTTGTTGAAAAGCACCGCGAGCAGGACCATCACGCCGAGAAAGACTTTGAATCTATCGGCATCGCTTCGGGTGTACACGATCCCCATCTGCACGGTGCCGTAGATCAGTGCTCCCAGGAATGCGCCGATCGGCGAACCGTAACCTCCGGTCAGAAGCGTTCCACCGATGACGACCGCGATAATCGCGTCGAATTCCTTCTGTGTTCCTCGCAACGTGTCGGCTGAACCTACCTGCATGATTTGGATCGCCGCGAAAAGCACCGCCGACATCGCCGTCAGCATGAAGAGCACGACCTTGACCCGGTTGACCGGCACTCCCACATTGATTGCCGAGGTCTTGTCGCCGCCAACGGCGAATATCCAGTTCCCGAAGCGCGTGCGCATCAGAACCCAGGTCGCGAGAGCGGTCAGAGCGACCCACCAGAGAATGGACGCCGGAATGCCGCCAACACTCGGATCGCCAGCCTCATTGGCATCGATCCAATGGTGGTGCGCCATCCAGGAAAAGACACTTTGAGCGGCATTTCCGCCGAACAGGGAGATGGCGGAACTGTCCGGGTCGCCCTCCGTGATCTTCGAAATCTGGGTATACCCATTGATAGCGCGAGTCTCCGAAATGGCTTCGCCACGCAAGATCAGCATGGAAGCAAGCGTGACGATGAAAGAAGGCACGCCGGTCCGCACCGTCAGCCAGCCATTGAGCGCGCCGATGGCGGCGCAAATGAAGAATGCCAGCAAGATCGCGAGATACAGCGGAAGATGGTAGACGGTCGACGCTAAGCCTATGATCACGCCGGCAAATCCGATCATGGAACCCATCGACAGATCGAACTCGCCGGCGATCATGAGAAGCGATGCCGTCGTCGCCAGGATCCCTATTTCCGCCGATACCTGCAAGATCTCGATCATGCCCCTGAGGGTGAACATGCCGCTCGAACCGGCCAGAAAATAAAAGATGATGTAGACCAGGATTGCACCCGACAGGGCTCCCAATTCCGGCCGTTTAAGCAATCTCGCAAGGATCGAGAGCCGCTCGCTCCGAGCGGAATCGCTGCCCACGCCCTTGGGGCCAATCGAGGCTTTTATGCTCTCTTGCAACACGCCCATCGCTCCTCCGATCTCGACTCTCTCACGAACGTAGCGACCGTATCGGTCGGCGGAAAGTCATCGCACTCCCTTCTTGCTAAGCGTCGCGATCTTGTCGTGGTCCTGCGAAGTGACGGGACTTGGGCCGGTATAAATATTGCTGATCGGCATCAGTCCGTATCTCGCGTTCAAGGTCAGCATCACAATGGGCAAGTACCCCATCAGGTACTGCTGGGAGTCGAAGGAGAACAGCAATTCGTTCTTGGAAAGCGCAGTCAGGGTGTCTCCCGATATATCGAAGTTGCCGATCTTATATTTTCCGACCACGCCGCGTTGACGCAGCGCCGCGATGATGTTCGAGGCCGGAGGCGCGCCGAGGGCCAAAATGCCGGTGACCTCCGGATGCGCGCTGAGGTAGGCATTCATGCGCGTGGCCGTATCGGTCGGATCCAAAGAGATCTCCAGTCGATCCGCGTTGCCGTCCATGCCCTTCTTGAGGCCATCGCATGCCGACTCGTTCACCAAATTGCCCGGCTCATGATTGGCGCATACGCTCTTCTTGACGCCCGCGGCCATTAGTCGCTTGGCGGCGAGCACGCCCTGATCGAAATAGCTCGTGGTACCGACATACAGCTTGAGACCTAACTTATCAACTTCTTCCTTGCCGCTATCGATGGCAATCACCGGAATGCCGGCGTCTACCGCGGCTTTCAGGGACTTTCTGAGCGCCGCGGCATCGGGAATCGAAACCACCAGTCCCTGCACCTTCTGCGTGACTGCCGCGTCGATCAATCTCGACATCGCGACCATGTCGGTGGTCTGCGGCGCGTCATACGATACGTTCACCCGCATCAACTTCGCGGCATCATCCACGCCTTTCTTCACGACGCCCCAGTAACTGTCGGAAGATTGGCTATGCGTGACCACGGCGATCTTGATCACGTCCTCGGCATGTGCCGGCGCCAGGACGAGACACGCATTCAACACGCATCCACCCAATACCTCGGCGTACCGATATTTCATCTCTTCCCCCGCTGAAGGCTCCCATTAGGCAAACATCACCCTGCGCAATAAGTCGACGGACTTTTGAACGCCTTCAAGCGGCGGCAGCAGGGAATCTTCGTGTTCGATGGACAATACACCATCGTAGCCCACCATCCGCAGGGCTGCGCAAAACTGGCGCCACCAAGTCTCATCGTGGCCATAGCCCAGCGTTGCATAATTCCAGCTTCTCTGCGCCACGTCGCTCGACGGACGCGTGTCGAGGACACCGTCGATGCCCGTGGGAATCGGCTCGATGCGACAGTCCTTGGCGTGCACATAATAGATGGCCGAGCCAAGGGACCGCACGGCCGCCAAGGGATCGGCGCCCATCCACAGAGGATGACTGGGATCGTAATTGGCCCCGACGATCGGCCCTATCGCCTCGCGCAACCGGTTCAAGGTGAACGGGTTATAGACCAACTGACAGCCGTGCAACTCGAGGCAGATTTGCCGTATGCCCTGCTCGCACCCGAAGTTCGCAAGATTGCGCCAATAGGGAATGAGTTCCTTGTTCCATTGATGGTCGAGGATCGCCATGCATTCCGGAGGCCACGTCGTCGTGATCCAGTTTGGATTCGCATCTCCGGGACCTCCCGGCAATCCCGACATCATGACGATCCGATCGACACCCAGAAGCCGTGCAAGCCTGAAGGTTTTTAGTGTTATCTCATGTTGGCGCTCGCCCTCCGCGCCGGGATAAAGCGGATTTCCGGAGCAGTTCAAGGCCGAAATAGACATGCCATGATCGGAAATCGCAGCGAGGAAATTGCGACGCGAGCTCTCGCTTTCGAGGAGCTCGATGAGCGCGATGTGCGGAGCCGTCGACCAATTGCCGCAGGCGAATTCGAGACATTCGATTTTCAAGCCGGCCGCAGCTTCCAGCATCGCGTCAAATGCCAGATTCGTCAGGCTGTCAGTCAACAAACCGATCTTCATCGCAACTTCTGCCTATGGGGACTAGTCAGTGAATAAAAAACGTTGCTTTTGTGCCCACGACCGCACTGTGTATTTGGAAAGCAATATACTCATTCGTTATAAAATTGCAAGCGCTTGCACTACGTGGTTATTGATACGAACCAACAATCCACTCGAGCGCTGAATCCAGGCAAATCAAATCCGCGTGCACCTCGGCCGAAGCGTGCAAGCCTCCGGGATTGGCCTTCCCAGCACCCCGGAAATCCTGGGCATTCCGGGTCACCAGTATGAAGTCCTCCTGGATGACGTATTTCATCAGCTCCCGGTCCGTGAGGCCCAACCGCCCACAGTCTCGAACGGAAGTGGACTCGACATGCCCGGCGTCGATCGCGAGCTGCACGAGCTCTGGAGACAAGCACTCATCGGTAAGCAGTCGGCCGATCATGCCTTCGTATCATGGCGGGTCACATGACAGCTGCTTTTGATCTTCCAGGATGGTGGCGCAGTGGACGACTTGGTTGGGCGCCCTCGACGAGGGTAAACCTCGCTGTACACTCGGGCCGCTTCCAGGTGTTCGTCCGTCAGTGTCGAATACGCCCCGAGAATTCTCTTGCGATCTATTCCTTTCTTGAGCGACGCCACGACTGTATCTACCGGTACTCGCGTGCCTGCGAACACTGGGGTTCCGCCCAAAATTTCGGGATCTACCGTTATGAGTTTTTGCGCTCTCTCGATTGCTCTCATACGACCCATGGCCTTTGAAACAAAGGAACCAATGTCGACAGAAACGATGCCGATAGAAACGTCACTTACATTGATACGCCAGTCGAAATCTTTGAGGAATTCCGAACGCAAGGCCAAGATCGACTCCATATCCTTTCGCAACCGCAATATGGCACTGACTTCCTGCACAACCTTTCGTCGAAGAGCCGCGGTATATACGTCCTCACTCTTGAAATAAAAACTCGCGAGCGCGGCCCCGAGAGGCGCGAAACGGCGCCCATTGCCACTACGGATCAATGGTTCCAGGAGGATGTGTTCGTCGA